>CAYWCR010000007.1:0-13443 GCA_964456825.1 uncultured Bacteroidales bacterium | reverse complement strand
AGGGTTACCTTGTATTCCGGAATGATTTCAGGTTCTTTTATCTCAAGAAAGTCTTTGGCGGTTGAAAAATCAGGCAATATGGTTTTATCAAAATAGCCCAGGTAAGGAGCTTCCCGGAGCATGGGCATGAAATAAAAATACATTTCTCCGGTTTTCAGCCTTGTTGCATATCGTTTTAATCCTATCAGCCAGGGCTCTCCGATGCAGAAATTATCCGTTTGCAGTTCCCCGTTGAGAAAGCACATCGCCCTGTCGCCACGGTAATCAAATTTAATAAATACATCATGGAGATCTGTAAGGTCAAGATTATTGGCAGCGAGAACGAAGTGACGGTCATCGGTCCGCGTGATCGTTACTGACGGAACAGCTTTGGTTACGCTGATATTCCAGCTTGTGATGTTTTCGTTTTCAGCCCGCAAGGGTGAAATTTTACCATTCATTATCTCAGCGGATTTCGCCTTCGGGTATACCTCGGTTTTCCATTTTTCCTTACCGCACTTTACCAGGCTTAACACGTCATTTTCCTGCAGCACCATTGCCTCACTTATCACCAGGTGCTGGTTGCCCGGGCTTCCCGTAAGATATGCCTGCATAGCTTTATCCATCGGAATGACGAGAAAATGAACAGGTTTTCCTGACCGGTTGGCAACGCATTCAAAGACCTTTCCCGGAATACCTGATAACACCGTGTTCCCTGATCGCCGTGCAACTGATCCTCCGTAAGATTTCATACTTACAGCGCCCGCGATAACAATTTCGGGATTGATGCCTTCAGCCGACCAGAAAACATGATAATCAATACCGGCATTGGCAAAGGAACAGAATGGCTGTACCGTGGCGTATTTTATCAGCAAACCGTTGAGGTCCAAATTGAAAGGCAGGATTAGCGAGGTGCCTTTTTTCAGGCTGAAGCTGCCAGCTTCAGGCAATACAATCACCCCGTCCCGGGTTTTAATTTCGATTCGCAGGTTATCAAGGTCAGCTGTATTCACATGATCCTGGAAATTATGCATAAAAACAAAACCCCTGTTTCCGTCGCTTCTTAGGGCATAACGAAGGGTCTGGATATCGCCGGGCGTTATCCGGCTGTTTGTCTCAGGCAGCATTGTGGGGAGCGGGGCCAGCATCGCTCCGAAATGCTGTAAAAAGTAATTCACCAGTTTAAGGCTGTAAAATCCCTGCCCCGGAGTGCCGTATTCGCGCAGCGGAGCCTGGTAATCATATGATTTATTGGTATAGCCAAAACCTTCTGTGTAAAACAAAAAACCTTCCGAAGGTGTGTTTCCGCCGTGGTACATGTAATAGCCAAGCCCGTTGGTGCCACTTCCAAGCGTACGGACCATCATGGGCAAAAAGCTTTCAGCCGGTACACGGGGCCGTTTTGCGTAAGTAATGCACATGCCTGTCCCGAGTTCCGCTGCCATTGACGGATAGAGCTCCGGATTATAGCTCACCGGTGAGTAATCCGGATTATTATGCAGGTCTTTGTACAGGTAAAGGGTTGATGGAATATCGCTGGCCACCCAGGTAGGATAGGCATAGCCGCCGGATACAGGAATGGATCCTTTCTCTGCAATGGAGGCAAAACCCCATCCGGTGGCGGTATAGATGGGTGCAACCATGCCGGCTTTTTTAGCCATTTCTTTCAGGGTCTGCATATGCTTTTGTCCGTAAGATGCGTAGTCATTGCCCATTTCATTAACACCTACTCCTCCCTGGATGATTTTACGGTCAAAGCGGGCCGCTGACCATTCTCTTTCACTTCCCGTATAATGGAGCGACCAGGGCGCGGCTGAATGCTGATATTCATTTTCAAGCTGGATGCCGATAATGGGGCCACCGTCCTTAAAATACAATCCCCTGAGTTGTTGGGCGATCTGATCATACAGTCGGTTTGCATAAAACAGGTAACCGGGGTCGTTGGACCGGATCTCGAAGGGGCGTCCGTAAAGCCAATCGGGCAGTCCGCCGTTCCGCATTTCACCGTGGGCAAACGGGCCAATGCGTATGATAACCTCCACTTTATTTTTCTGGCATAATTCGACGAATTTCCGGAGGTTCAGGTCTCCTTCCCAGTTGAAGTCGCCTTCATGTGGTTCGTGAAGGATCCAGAACACATAACTGGCAACGACATTAATTCCGCCAGCTTTCATTTTCTTTATCTCCTCATCCCAGTATTGATTAGGATAACGGCAGTAATGAAATTCACCCATCACCGGGAAAAAGGGCTTTCCGTTGCGTTCTATATAAAAACTGTTTACTTCAATGGATTCACCGGTAACACTTTTCCCTCCGAGATCAAGATGATCACGGATAATTTCTTTTTTAGCCCCGGAAACATCAATCGAATATGTTTGTTGTGCCGGAGCAGGATTCAACAAGAACAGGGCTATCATGGAAAACCCTGTGGTTCTTAGGGTACAGGGTGCAGATATTACGTGTTTCATAGGAAATGATGCATTAAGATATCAATACCAACCTCTCGGAAAAAATTCGCTGACATAAAAAACAAAAACCGCAGGGACCATAAAAATCACAGTTTCATAAACACAACCTTTAATCTATTGAAAATCTGTATCAAAATGTCCCTGCGGTAAGCCTGATGTATTCACTATGAGAAAATCCGGCTATTTATTCAAAATGACTTGCTTATGAATGGTGTTTGTGCCGTTGGTGACCCTTATTAAATAAATGCTGGAAGGCATTCCGGAAAGATTTACAGTAGTCTTCTCAACGGCATTTTCCAGCTTGCTCACTACTCTTCCCGAAATATCGAGCACTTCAATGGTTGATTCCGTTGTAAAGGATGAAAGATCAATATAAATGACTCCGTCACTGGGATTGGGATAGATGAAAAGGTTGCTTTCATTCACGGCATCGTTAACCCCCAATCCCGGGAGGCCCAGTGATGACAGTGGAACCGGTTCACATACGCCATACTTGAAGGCAACAACCGTATCGGGATTGAAGACGTCAATAACAAAAATACGCTGGACGTCCCAGGCAGTATTGCAGGGAGCAGGGACCCATTCCTGGGTACTCCAGTCGTTGGTGGGAGCAAAATACCATCCGGGGCAATCCTGAAAAAGATCCGGATCATCTGGTTCATTGCCTGCAAATTGACCCTCTGTGTATTTAAAGGTGACTTTAAAGATATTGGGCGCAATGGAATCCATGGTAAAAAAAGTCCAGTCGGTTAAACCAGGTTCAGTCGGGGGTGTCCAATGGCCGGTTATATACATTACATAAGGATCATAGAATTGAAACTGATCTGCATTATGGGCATTGGCAGCTGAATCGGCTGTGCCCGGCACGGCCGTTATATTTCCAAAGTCTCTGCAGTCAGCATAAATGGTAATGCTGATAGAATCCTGTGCCTTAACGGCTGTGTTCAATGCAAATATGAGCGCAACAGCGCACATAAGAAAGTTGAGCTTTTTCATAGTTTAATCATTTTAAGTTAATCAATAAATTCAATTTTATATTTTAGATCTTTAATCCTGTATAAGTTCAAACGCATACCAAGCGGTCAGCCATGAAGCATGCTTTATTACCTGCCATTTCACGTTTTCTGTGAAGGCAGGTAATAAAGTGACCTTGCTGTCAGTATCCCGCATTTTGAATGATGATCCCTCTGCCCTCAATAATTACGCTGGCCGGTATAGGGAACAAGGTATCGGCATTACTGGCACCGGAAGCTCCCCTGGCCAGAGCATATTCAATAAACCTGCCATTGCGGATAAGATCCTGACGGCGGGCTCCTTCGCAATAGAGTTCACGGCCCCGTTCCATCAGCAGGGAATCTTTCAGGGCTTCTTTCGTCGGAATTGCCGTAATATCCCATTCTCTTCCCAGGGCAGCGGTCAAACCCGCCCTGTCCCTTACCGCTTTTATATAGGGTAAGGCTTCTTCAGGGCCTCGCTGGTTATTGATAGCCTCGGCAAGGGACAGCAATACTTCTGCATATCTGAAAACCACCATGTCCATGGTAAATTTGGGGCCTGCATCAGCTGCAGGCACCTGGGTATACTTCATGGGTATGGCACCCCGCATTGGACCAGAACTGGCCTGATTCCTTACCCGGTTGGCCGTATTTCTGTACTCAAAAATAATGGTATTTCTACGCAGGTCAGCCGTATCAAATTTGTTGAAGAAGGTCCAGGGCATCCAGAAACCATACCATCCATTTATTTCCACATCTACCAGGGTACTGCCGGCATATCCCGAGGCATATTCACCAGGGAAAATAGGCGCCAGCCAGTAATTTGGCGAAGCTGAATTACAGGGCAGGGCATAGATAATCTCATGGTTTTTTGAAACATTGAAGACATCTTCATAGTTGGCCTCAAGGCTGTAATAGTCCATATCAATAATCTCCCTGGCCATAGCTTCTGCCTTATTCCATTGTCTGTTATGCATATATAGTTTCAGCAATAACATCCTTGCGGTACTTTTTGAGACCCTTCCCCAGTTACCGGCATCGTCGTTGTAATACTCGGGAAAACTGGTAGTGGATGTAGCCAATGCCTCCTTCAGATCCGTTTCAATCTGCAGGCAGTATTCCTCAGCATTAGGCCGGGGCGTAATAATCGTATCGGTTAATGCATTCGGATCCAATCTGACGTTCACCGGGCCAAAGAAATCATACAGGCAATACATCAGCCAGGCCCTTAGTACTTTTGCTTCAGCGAGGTATTTATCCCTTACAATCTGGGCAACTTCCGAGGCTTTGGGGATCATGTCGATCACTTCTGTAGCCCGTGCAACAAAGCGGATCTTGGGATAGGTGGGTTCATTGGGATTGCTTCCGGAAGTCACGTAGGTTGCCTGCCCCCAGGTGAAATTCACCAGGTTGGCATCCCAGTCGGGATTCACATACAACTCATCGGTGGTGATCATGCTGCGGGTAACATAGGTCTTCATGTCAATGTTGTAAAGGGAAGCATACCATATGTCAACCCCCTGGTCGCTGGTACCCCAGTTGGTAGAAAATGAGTTATACAATGCAATTACAGCGTTGTTCAGATCCTCTTCCGTTTTAAAGAAATTATCCGGTGTAAGATCACTGTAAATCACAGGCTCGAGCTCCTTTTCACAGCTGGAGGCAGACAGGAGTATAACAGCAGCCGTGAAACCGTAGAGAAGGAATTTTATATATTTCATACTTATTATTATTAGGCGTTAAAACTAGAATGATACACTCCCACCGAATGTTATTGACAGCGCTTGCGGATAGGGATTCACATCTGACAATTCAGGATCGATGCCCTTGTATTTGGTAAATACATAGAGGTTTTGCAGGTCGGCATAGATTCTGACTGAACCGACATATATTTTTGACAACCAATGCTGGGGAAGACTATAGCCCAGGGTAATGTTCTTAAGCCTTACGAAGTTGGCATCCATAAGCCAGAAATCATTTCCTGCCTGATTATTCCCACTGATAGCATTGCTGTTTTCTGACAATCCCGGGTATATTCCTTCCGGGTTATCACTTGACCATACGTCTTTAATTTCGGTGATGGTATTGTAAGGATAGATTCCATCGGCAATGCCGGTGGGACTGAGGAAATTTCTGTATCCGTTGTAGTCTTTTCTACCCAGGAGACCATAAAAATAGATGTTCAGGTCAAATCCCTTGTATTTGAAAATATTGTTTAATCCCAGGCTCCAGTCAGGTATCCCGTCATCGAGCATTACCACGTCTTCTACATCCATCACGCCGTCATTGTTGACATCAACATATTTTATATTTCCCAGCTGAGCCTTTGAGGTCATATTCGGTAAATATCCAACCGTATCGGCAGCGGATTTAATGATTCCGTCAGTCTGCCAACCATAAACGGCATAAACCGGATCATCCTCCTTGATATAGGAAGCAAGCGCCACCTGCGGGTTTCTTTCAACCCAGTTCAGATCATAGGTAGACAGGGTAAAATCGGTTGACCAGGACAATGCACCCACCAGGTTCCTGGATGATATGGTCAATTCCCATCCCTTGCTGCGCTGGCTACCGACGTTGTCAGCAATGCGGCCGATAGGCGAGTTTGAGGGAAGAGCATTATAACTCAACAGGTTTTTCTTGGTTTTTATATAGTAATCGGTGACCAGGGTAACCCTGTTCTTAAATAAACCAAGGTCCAGTCCGATATTGGTATTGACATCCGTTTCCCAGGTAAGGTCAGGATTATCAAGCTGGGATAGGGCAACACCGGGATAGGTTGTGGATCCTATCAAAAAGGGATATCCGGTACCGTAGAGCTTCCACGGGTTATTGCCGATTGAACCCTCATTGCCGGCAGTTCCATAGCCCAGTCTTAATTTCATGTCGGCAATGGCGTCAAAACTTTTCATGAAGTTTTCCTTGTTCACGCGCCATGCTGCTGATACACCGGGAAAGAATCCCCACTTTTTATTCTCGGCGAATATGCTGCTGCCATCACGCCTTCCTACAACCGAGAGAAGATACTTTTCCTGCAGTGAATAATTTACCCTGAAGAACTGGGAAATCTTGGTGCTTTCATAATTATACGAATTCATCATGTCCTGCACATCATCCGAGGAAATGCCGATATTATGGTATGAAAAAGCATCGGTGAAGAAATCAACAGCCTGCAATCCAAATCCGTCATTAAAGGATTTATAATATCCTGCGCCCAGCACCAGGTTGATGCTATGGTCTCCGTATATCCGGTTATAGCTGAAATAACTTTCCGTACTGTAGTTGTCAATCCTGTTGTTGAGCAACTGGGCCATACCGTTTGGCAGCTGGACATTGAGTACGGTTTTCGGCAAATAGAAACTGCGTTTTGATGTTTGCTTGTCAATGCCGCCGACAACATGCAGCTTCAATCCATTTAAGATTTCAATTTCCAGGTGGGGTGTGGCAAAGAAACGGTTATTCTTGTTATAGTCATTCATAATCAGAAAAGCAGCCGGATTGGTGATCTTTGGATCAAAGGTCTTGGAGTAATTTCCAAAATCGTCATAAACGGTAACGGTAGGGCTGTAAACATAAGCTGCCTGAAGCATATTGTATTTTTCAGGCCCGCCTGAATTAGCGCCACTTGATGCATTATTGGCATTAATCTGGCTAAAGGTCATGTTTATAGCAAGCTTTAATCTTTTTCCGATTTTCTGGTCGAAGTTCACCCTTCCGGAGTATCTATTATAGGTGGAATTCTCCAGCAAGGCATCGTTCCCATAATAGTTAAAGGAGGTGAACAACGTTGAAGCTTCATTTCCGGAGGTTACAGAAACATTGTGTTCCTGAATATTGCCGTTCCGCATCAGTATATCCAGCCAGTCTGTATTTGTGCTGGTAGTATCAATTTGTTCCTGTGAAAAGAAGAGTACCGGTGCAGGAGATACCTTTGTGCCATATGGGGCATTTTGTTTCGACAGCAGATATTGGTCCAGTTCAAACCGGTTATGCTGGATCATAAACTCTTCTGATTCGAGCAGGTCAAAATAATCTTTTGGTTTCTGGACTGTGTAGCTTCCCCTGTATTCAACATTCACCTTGCCGGCTTTCCCCTTTTTGGTGGTTATGAGAATAACGCCATCGGCTGCCGCCGAACCGTATATGGCAGCTGCACTGGCATCTTTCAATACATCTATGGATTCAATATCTGAGGGATTTATGCTGTTAAGCGGATCTCTGTCAACTCCGCCCGAATATCCCAGGTTATTATCATTCAGTCCGTTCTCA
The DNA here is from genome assembly GCA_964456825.1 of uncultured Bacteroidales bacterium. Classification (GTDB taxonomy): domain Bacteria; phylum Bacteroidota; class Bacteroidia; order Bacteroidales; family UBA10428; genus UBA5072. The sequence goes on along the minus strand of CAYWCR010000007.1, from coordinate 5,732 downwards.
ATGTTTCCGTTGTTGGTTATGGGAACACCATCAATAACATATAGCGGATTGCTTCCTCCGCGCAGTGTAATATCAAATTTCCCGCCGGGCTGAGCACTGTTAAGCCTCATCACCATACCGGCAATCCTCCCCTGCAGCATATTGTCGACAGAGGTGGTAGCTACAATCGGTATATCTTTCGTTTTTACACTTCCAACGGCTCCGGTCAGGTCAATTTTGCGAACTGTTCCATAACCAACCACGACAACTTCCTGCAGTGATTCAATGTTTTCAACCAGGGTAACATTAATACCGGTCTGGTTCTCCACATTCACTTCCTCGGACAGATATCCGATGAAAGAGAATACAAGTACTGAACCAGGGCCGGCCACCGTAATGGTATAATTACCGTCCGCGTCGGTGATAGTGCCATTGGAAGTTCCTTTTTCAAGCACATTGACGCCCGGAAGGGACTCATTACCTGCCGCTGTGGTCACCCTGCCGGAGATTTTAACTCCCTGCCGGGAGGCAGGATTGGGTGTAATGACAATCAGGTTGTTTTCCAGCACGGTAAATTTCATCTCGGTCTCCGTCATTACCTTATCAAGAACCTCTTTTAGTTTTGTCTTTTCAACATTCAGGGTAATGGTTTTATTCTTTACAGCTTCATTGATGTAAAGGAACCGCACATCACACTGCTGCTCTATTTCATGAAAAACCTGGGCAATGGGTGCATTTTTCAGCGTGAGTGTAACTTCCGCGGTTTGTGAAAAAGTGTTGGCGTAAGTCTGAAGAACACCCAGCAAAATCAGTAAGAAGGTCAGTTTCATGGCTAGTAAGATTTTTTTCGGGCATATCAAAAAGATGCCTTTGGTTAAAGGTTTATTCATACATTTGTAATGTTTAGTGTTAATAATTAATTAATTCTGATCTCCGGGCTGGTGAATGTTGCCGCATTTGCCAGCCCATTTTTCAGGATCTCTCAGTATCCTTTTTCATAGGCTTTGCTGATTTGATTTATGGTGTTTTTTACGGCTGAAGGATACGGCTATTTTGTTTTTATTGATCGTATAACTAAAATCAGGAGTAGCCAGCTCTAACGCCCGCAATGCCTGTTCCACGGTTTCTTTTTCAAAGACTCCGGTATAACTCAGATTGTCTGCAGGATTGTCAAGCAGGGTGATCTCTACATCGTACCACCGTTCTATTTTCACCAGCAGCGATTCAAACGGTTCGTTGACAAAAACCAGTTTGTGATCCTTCCAGGAAACGACGGGTAAGGCATCAACGTCCTGTGAGATCCTGACAGCCTTAATCCCCTGAATTTTTTCAGGAGCTACCTGATTTTCATTGGGGATCAGACGTTCGCTAGTTTTCTGAAAGGTGGCTTTCTGGTTTGGTTTCAAAATGACGGTCTGTTTGCCGCCCTGCATTCCTGACAGGGTTTTGATTTCTATCATACCCGTAAGCAGCATAGCTTCAACCGTTTTATCCTCGGAGTATGATTTCAGGTTAAAGGTGGTGCCCAGCACTTTTAGCTCAATCTGGGAGGTCCTTACAAAAAACGGACGGGATTTATCTTTTACAACATCAAAATAAGCTTCCCCTTCCAGTTCCACCCTCCGGTTCTTGTCAAAATTCAGGGCATATTTCAGGGTTGAACCGCTGTTCAACCATCCGGTGGATCCATCCGGCAAATTAAAGCTTACCCTTGATCCCATGGTGGAGTGGATCTCAGCCCAGGCAATGCCGGCATATCTGCTTTCCCCTGCGAATTGCCGGTACGCCAATACGCCTCCGGCAATTAAAAGAGGCAGCAAAATAGCAGCAGCGACACGGTAATAAAATTTCAGTAATTTATAGAATGGCTTATTTTCCGAAATATTCTTGTCCATATTGATCCTGAAATGGATCTTGTGCAGCAAATGATCAAGATTTTTTTCCGGGGTATCGGCATTATCCAGGTAACAATTCCACTGATGTGCCAGATGAGATTTCAATTCACTTTTTTTGCCTTCATCCGTGAATGTTTCCTGTATATAACCGGCATCTTCTATGCCTGATTCACTGTTAAAGTAACGTTCCAGTTTTTCCTTGTCAACGTTGTTCATCCAATTGTTTATTTATTATAGTTATATCCTGAAAGGTAATAATACACCTATTCACTCCTTCAAAATTCTGCCTGCAATATATTAAGGTAGGAAAAATTAAGGGAAGATCATCCCTTTATGATATAAAAAGATAAAAAAACAGCAATCCTGTTATACGCTCGCTGGTAAGATGGCTGCGGATGAATTTGAGGGCCTCGGTAAGCTGGTTTTCAACCGTTTTTTTGCTGATGTTCATCGCGGTGGCGATTTCCTTCACGGAAAGACCTTCAAACCGGCTTTTGGTAAAGATTTCCCTGCGGCGTACAGGCAACCTGGAAACCAGGTTATCCAGCTTGATCTTCAACAGGTTGAAATCAAGGTTATCCGTCGTTACCAGGTTCAGGTCCTCCTTTGCCTGTGACCCGAGATAACTGCCAGCCTGCATGCGGCTCCGGAAATACTTCCGGATGATATTGAAAGCGATGGTGAAAATATAGGACCTGAAAGATAATTCTTCTTTCAGTTCCGAGCGTTTTTCCCACACCCGGGTAAATACTTCCTGCACCAGCTCTTCGCACTCCGGCTCCGATCGTAAATAACGGTAAGAAAAGTGATACAGGCGCCGGCCGTAGTAACCGAACAATTCATTAAAAGCCAGGATGTCACCCTTTTTTAATTTTTTTACACACTCGTTCTCAATATGATGCGGAAGATGGTTCACTTTCAGGTTTCTGAATACTGGTTTCTAAAGGTAAATTTAAAAAAATATCTTTAATGAGGCTCGGTTTTCAGGAGCTTACTAGCGATCTGAAAACCGAAAGCCGAATTATCCCGATAGCGAAGCGTATCGGGATTGGGTCAATTCCCCGTTGCTTGCGGCGACGTAGGTTATTTTATCTTTTTATTGTCCCTCGGATTTCGCCATTTCATGGGCCGGACTTACCGGCCAGAAAAAGCTTTCATAAGGATCCGGGTGGGCCGGATCAAAAGCAGGCGTATCCAGCAGGTACACGGCAAGTTCAGGAATATTGGTTTTAATTCCTTCCACCACACATTTTGCCAGTTCATAGGATCCGTAAGGGCTATGATGCGTGTCATCCTTCAGTTCGGTATCCTGTCCGGGAAAAGAGCCTGCCAGATAATGTACAAACAGTTTTTTGGAACCTTCCGCACCAAGCGCTTCATATAGTGTAGCGCTCATGGCATTCAGGTCGATCAGGGGCACATTTTCTTCCCGTGCAACCTGGCGGACGGCCTCGGGATAGTCGCCGTGTGTGTTGATTACCTTTCCGTCTTCATCAAATTTCCGGCGGTGCATGGATGTTAACAGGACCGGAAATGCGTCTTTTACCCTGGCTTCCTGAATATATTTTTTCAGCATTTCCTTATACCCGGTGAAGGGTTCAACATAGGCTGAACCCTCCGGTTTCTGATCGTTATGGCCGAATTCGATGAACAGATAATCACCGGGACGGATGAGGCTCATTATTTTCATCAGCCGGTTTTCAGCAACGAAACTTTTCAACGCTTCTCCTGACTCGGCAAGATTGGCCACCACAACATCCGCGTTAAAGAACCGAGGTATCATCTGCCCCCAGGCGGCCCAGGGTTCCTTTGCCTGGTCGGTTACCGTTGAATTCCCGGCCAGGAAGACCGTTACCACCGAAACCGTTTTTCTGATCTCAACGGAATTGATGCATGGCTTTGAATTATTGAATTCCAGGGTCAGCTTATCGTCCCAGTTGAGATAGCCGAATTCCCTGGGTTTTAAACGGATCACAGCCGTATCGTTAATACGGGGCGTACGCACATTGACGATGAAAGTACCGGTCTGAAATTCTCTTCTGAGAGTTTTTACGTTTTCCAGCATTAACCGCCGGTTTTCAGCCTTGACCGTGGTTAACGTCGTCTTTTTTCTGTCACCCGTCGTTATTTTTACCTCGTAGTTGCCCTCCGGCAGGTCGACTACAAAAAAAAAGGGTTCATGGCTGGTGCAGAAGTCACGGCGCAGGGCATCTTTCCCTCCGCGATCAATATCCAGCACCGGTGCACCGGAGATAAGACCGAATCCCCTTTCAGGGTTGTAAGTCATGCTGCCGGTGACCTGAATGTATCCGGTTTCCACCTTGCCCGGGCCCATATCAAACCGCAGGCATGGCTGGGATTCTTCATGGGGTGTTGCCTGTCCGTAAATTCCCTGTATTATCGTCAGTCCCGCCGCTATCAGGCTTATGTTAATCAGGTGTTGTATCATGGTGGAACAGGGTTATTATCGGGTGTAGAACATCAGGGCACTGTCGTTTATTTCAATCGTATGGTTCCTGATAAGGGTTATCACTTCTGCGCCGGCCAGCAGAACGGGCCCATAGCCGTGGGCTGCAAAAACATTCACGGGTCTGTGATAATAGAAAGCCGGGTCAAAGGCCATACCGGTCCCAACACAGGTACCTTCCACCTGTCCCTTGTCATTCACTTTGGTGGATACGGCATTCCAGGCCAGCAATACCAGGGGACCGTATGCCTGGGCATCAACATACCCGCGATTGATAGCCCGGGCGATGGAATAGGTGAAAATGGCCGTGGCTGAAGTTTCCAGGTATGAATCGCTGCGGTCGAGCAATTGATGCCAGAATCCCTTTCCCGACTGGTATGTTGCCAGGCCCTGAATATGGGCTTTCAACAGGCTCAACACATCGGCACGTCCCGGATGATTTTCCGGCAATACATCCAGCAGTTCAACCATGGCCATGACGGCCCATCCGTTGGCCCGGGCCCAGTGGAACTGCGGATGAGGGTTCATACCCTGCACCCAGCCGTGCATGAACAATCCTTTTTCGCTGTTGAACATCCGCTGTGAAAACTGAAGCACCTGTTTCACGGCGTCATCAAAGTATGCCGGGTCGCCGGTGAGTTTCCCCATCTGAGCCAGTGCAGGCACGCTCATGAACAGGTCATCGAGCCAGAGAGTATTGGGCAGTGGCCTGTTGCGTGCCAGGGTGCCGTCATCAAGCCTGAATTCACGTTTGCTTATATAGTTAATATAATTGTCGATCATAGGCCGGAGATCCCCTCCCGGGCCCAGGGAATGGGTTTTGATCATGGCGGCGCACATGGCCCCGGCGTCATCGAGGGCACGGGGTTCCAGCACTGATCTTACAGGCGTATTTTCAGCCGGTATGATTTCAGCTTTTTGCCGGTAAGCAGCAACCACATCGGCAATGAAACCAAGGCGGTCAACGGCATAACGGGTGAAACGCGAATCCCCGGTCACCTCGCCGGCCAGCAGCATTCCTGCATACGTCACCCCCCATTCATAGCTGACAAGCCGGAAATCACCCCTCACAAAATGAGATCGTTCATCGAGCAGTGAGAAATCTGTAATCTCTTTTCCGGTGGATCCGTCCGATATGGCCATGGGGGTAACCGCATTCAGGCAGGTAAAGACCTTATCCAGAACAGCTTTTACCTGGTCTGTTGTTGGTGTACCATAGGGAACGGGATAATCAGGCTGCAGGGCATGCAGAGGGGTGTTGGAATCGGTGATGGTGGGTGCCTGGGCCCCGGAGGGAGCGGGGCACATCAACATCAACAGGAATAAACCTGTGATTGGGAATAATCGATCATGGAACAGCACAAATGATTTTGTATTGATCATGGTTGCAG
>CAYWCR010000006.1:88149-89595 GCA_964456825.1 uncultured Bacteroidales bacterium | reverse complement strand
CCAAGACCCCATCCTTAAAAGGGATGTGCTCTACCTGCTGAGCTACTGGATCAACGTAATCATTATAAGCAATTTATACAATTTAAGAATTTGCACAAAGTGCTTTTTTAAAAGAGCTGCAAATATACTATCTAATTTTAATCCTAAAAATTTTTTCAGTTTAAATTTTTATTAACCGCTGTTGACAGGCTAAACCAGGTTGTTCAGCGAGAAAAACTTCCATTAATGGAACAAATCAGCCGGTTACGCGTAAAATTGTCTGTTGATTTCATTGCCAACATGCTGAATTATTGAAAAATGTTAAATCCGATAATCGCAAAAAGATGAAAAAACAATACTTCTTTCGTACTACCACCAACCTTGCCATCTTCCTGCTTTTTTCCTTTGCTTCCAGCGCTCAGATCAGTGATGTCGGTTCCATGATGGCTGCCGGCAAAGCGGATGCACAACTGCTTTTTGAATCCTACCTTTCTCCCTATATCAACGGCTTTGGAGCTGCCCTGGCCGGTGGATGGTATAATACAGCCGAGTCCCATAAACCGGGCGGCTTTGATATCACATTCACGGTGAACGCCGCAATGGTTCCCCAAAAATATACTTCCTTTGATGTGGCAGAACTTGATCTGCAAAGCCTTCATCTTAACGACCCCGATGCAGGCATTACCCCCACCGTTGCCGGTATCGCTGAAGATGGTTCACAGCTGAATTATAACCTGACCGGATATGAACTCAAGGCATTTGATATGCCGCAAGGCCTTGACTGGAGATATGTACCGGCTCCCACGGTGCAGGCAAGTGTTGGCCTCTTTAAAGGCACCGACCTGCTGGGGCGATATCTTCCCAATATAAAGAAAAATGATATTGGCTTTGGATTATGGGGGATCGGTGTGAAACATGATATCAAACAATGGATCCCGGTCGTTAATAAACTTCCTGTCCTGCAATTATCCCTGATGTATGGCTATACAAAACTGCATACCAACGTGGGTATTTCAGTTGAACCCGACCAGATCGGTGCCACGGATAATACCACCGACATATCATGGGATAACCAGGAAATGATTTTTATTGCCCAGAGCCATACGGCGAACCTGCTTGTCGCTGCCAAGCTGCCGGTGATTACTTTTTATGGCGGGGCGGGTTTCATCAGGACCCAATCCAACCTGAAGCTGAATGGCTATTTCCCCGTTGCTGATTTTATTGCATCGGCTGTTGCCGGTGAAATGGTGGTTACCGACCAGAGTGCTGCCGAGGCTCTCGATCCGATTGATATGGAAATTAAAAACCAGGATGGAGGATACGCTAAACCCAGGTTGAACATTGGATTCAGACTGAAGTTGTCCATCATTACCTTCCATTTTGATTACACACGAGCCAACTACAACGTGTTTACCGGCGGATTTGGATTCTCATGGCGATAGATAAATCTTGCAGCCTGCCTGCCGG
>CAYWCR010000006.1:56729-88049 GCA_964456825.1 uncultured Bacteroidales bacterium | reverse complement strand
GCTAACAGCTATAAGCCTACTTTCCATTGCTAATTACTGATAACCCGTCTTCGGCCTTCCGACTTATAGCATTCGATCTCCGGCAGTTCAAAAATAAAATCCCAGTCTCACGATAGGATTGGAATGCGGAGAGTATTGGTTTTGTGTTACATCCCATAAAACAAAAATATTGATTCCCCCCCGCGTTCCAAACGGCTGATTCAGCCCTCCGCCAATCAGCCAGTTATCAATCCATACCCGCTCTTTGGAATTGTATATTTTCAGGGTATTGATATCCTGATATAGTTTTTCAATGCTGATAATTTCATTTTCGGTATGAAACATGATGTTGCCAATGCCTAGGTTCAGATATTGCCCGATATCCTTTAATACAGTAAAAGATAGCAATGCTTTTCCGCCGTATGTGGAGGTTTTAAAACCATAATACCTGTATTTTTCATAGATAAATATGGGCCCCAGACCGGCAGACAACCGGTTGGTTAATCTATACCCCACATAAGGTGATATATTGATATACGTGTTGGTCCCGAAACTCAGTCCGAAATCCCCGCCATAATAAAGACGCTGCCCAAATGTCATTTTTTTCACGTCCTGTTCCTCCTGGGCGGCTATGGCAGTGAAAAACAACAGACAATACAGGGAAACCCATAATTTTTTTAACTGCATAGGAAAAGAATATCTATTTTTAATGTTTTGTTCAATAACCTCATGATTCATTCTGTACAAAAATAATTAAACATCGGGGATTATGACAAAAACAGCGGTTATAATAACAGGTGCCAGTCGCGGTATAGGTTTTGAAACAGCAAAATACTTCGTCAGCCTTGATCATTTTCATGTGATTGCCCTTTCGCGGAATAAATCCGGACTCAAACGGCTTGCTGAAGAATGCGCAGGAAGAAACAAAACTTCCAGGCTGACGCCCGTTGTTTTCGATTTTGAAGTTTTTTTACAGGATCCCCCTGGTTATTTTCATGCTTTTCCCGATATGCCCGAACACATAAGCATATTGATCAACAATGCCGGATTCCTGGTTAACAAGCCTTTTAACCTCACTGGCCTGGAGGAGGCCCTGCAAATGTTACGCATTAATTTTCTCGGGCCTGCTATGCTGATAAGGGAATTATCCGCTATGATGGGCAGGGCAGGGGATACACACATTGTAAATATCGGAAGTATGGGTGGATTCCAGGGGAGTTCCAAATATCCGGGATTATCCTATTACAGCGCGAGCAAAGCTGCTCTGGCAAGCCTCACCGAATGTCTGAGCGTGGAATATAAAGATTCCGGTATTTTTGTCAATTGTCTTGCGCTGGGTTCCGTTCAGACTGAATTGCTCGCCGAAGCATTCCCGGGATACCAGGCAACCGTTAAGCCAAAGGATATGGCAGAATTTATCGGGGAATTTGCACTGAAGGGGCACAAATTCATGAACGGGAAGATTATTCCGGTGGCGCTGAGCAATCCCTAGTGACAAGTGACGAGTTAAGAGGCGTTTAGCGATTAAGCTATTTAGCTATTTAGCATAAAACCTAAACTGCTAAACACCTAAACCCCTAAGCAGCTAAAAAGCTAAAAAGCTAAACACCTAACCCGCTTATCCCGACTGCAAGACTGCATGACCTGCCTGCCGGCAGGCAGGCTGCATAACTGCACGACCGATTACCGATTACCGGTTACTGCTTACTTCCTATCCTCTTCCTCCTCCTCCCAGCATGGCAGTTTTACATTTACCATGGTGGATTCATCATATTCCTTGGGTTTTATTTCACCTTTCAGTACCATCAGCCCATTCATGGCAAGGGCATGCATTTCATCTTCGCCGGGGTAAATAACAACCGGGGCTATAAAGGAAACCATCTTTTTTATGTATTCCACCACCATGGGATTATGTGAAATGCCGCCCGTCAGGATAATGGCGTCAACTTCACCATGCAATACGGCACACATGGCGGCGATCTCCTTGCCGGTTTGATACGACATGGCATCCTGCAATATCCTGGCCTTTTCATCACCTTCCTGGGCCATGAGTTCAACCTCATAGGCACTGTTGGTTTTCAGATAGGCCATGAATCCGCCCTCCCCGGTTATCATACGTTTTACTTCATCCAGCGTATGGTTGCCTCCCATGCAAAGTTTGGCCAGCGCATAAGCAGGTAGTGTGCCGGACCGTTCGGGTGAGAATGGCCCTTCACCATCCAGCGCCTGGTTAACATCAATTACCCTTCCTTTGCGGTGCACGCCAACCGATATTCCGCCGCCCATATGGGCGATAACAATATTCAGATCCTCGTACCGGCGGTTTGCCAGGCGAGCGTATGCGCGTGCCGTTGCCTTCTGGTTAAGGGCATGAAAGATGGATATCCTCCGGAATTTAGGATGGCCTGCAATACGGGCTACATCCTGCAGCTCATCAACCACCACAGGGTCTGCTATGTATGCCTTGCATCCGGGAATTTCTTTTGCCAGATCATCTGCAATAAGGGCTCCAAGGTTGCTGGCATGTTCACTCAGCTTGCCTCCGAGCAAATCCTTTTTCATTTGTTCATTGATGGAATATACCCCTGATTCAATTGGCCTTATTACTCCGCCGCGGCCGATAATAATTTTGATGAGTTCAATATTGATATGGGAATCACGGAGTTCCTGCAGGATAATTTCTTTCCTGAACTTATACTGATCAACGACCCGTTTATATTTGCCAAGTTCATCCGATTCGTGGTGGATGCTTTTTAAGAAAACCGGTTTGGTGTTATAGTAAATAGCGATTTTGGTAGAGGTAGAGCCCGGATTGATCGCCAGTATTTTATGGTCCATATCCGTATTTTTAAGTAAGTATGCATGTCAGTCCATAACTACAGCCAGAGCGATGGATAAATATTTGCTTTTTTCTGAATCAGCCCTTGAAGTCAGTACAATCGGTGCCGCTCCTCCTGTAATGATGGCTGCAGTTACTGCACCACCAAGAAAATTAAGCGCTTTGTACAGAATATTACCGCTGTTTATATCGGGGGTCACCAGAATATCCACGTCGCCTGCCACATCGGAATGAATATTCTTGTGACTGGCAGCTTCGGCTGAAACAGCATTATCCAGTGCCAAAGGACCGTCGATGATACATCCGGTGATTTGGTTTCGCTGGTTCATTGCCTTCAGGATGGCAGCATGCAGGGTCGCCTCCATGTTGGTATTTACGCTTTCTATTGCTCCCAGAACTGCTACTTTAGGCATTTTAATTCCCAGTGCATGATATAGTTTAACGGCATTTTTAATAATGGTGGCTTTCTCATTGATATCAGGAGCTATATTCATCGCTGCATCGGTAACGCAAATTAACTTATGATAGTAGGGTGACTCAAAAATGGCCACATGGCTCAACAAATTGCCTTGTGTCAATCCAAGCTCCTTTTCAAGAAAAGCCTTCATCAACGTTCCGGTGCTCACCATGCCCTTCATCAGGATGGAGGCCTTCCCTCCGGCAATGATACGGGCAGCAAACGAGCATGCCTTCAGCGGATCAGGTTCGTGTTGAAGTTCGGTGGCCGAAATATCGAATCCTGCTTTTGCTGCAGCTGTTTTAATACGATCTTTATCCCCGATCAGCAATGGATCAATGAAGCCGGCCTTTTGGGCATCACGGACGGCAATCAGGATATCTTCATCTTCAGCAACAGCAACAACCAGCTTTCTTTGTCCTTTTTTACGGGCCAGATCAACCAGGCTTTCAAGCGTTTTTAATGACATTAGCTGCGAGGTGTTTTTTTGATTTTCGATACGATCCGCATGGTATCTTCAGCAATAACCAGTTCTTCATTGGTTGGGATGACCATCACTTTTACACGTGATGTGTCAGCGGAAATTATGGCTTCCTTTGACCGTAATCCCTTGTTCCTTTTCACATCAAATTCAATTCCCAGGAATTCAAGCCCGGCACAAATGGCCTCGCGTGATTCCGGGCTGTTTTCTCCGACGCCGCCGGCAAATACAATAATATCAACGCCACCCATGGCACTGGCATAGGCACCGATATATTTTTTCACCCTGTAATGATACATTTCAAGGCCCAGCAAAGCCCGTTTATTATTATTCTTGTGTGCTGCATCTTCGATCTCCCTCATATCCGATGATACTCCGGTAATACCCAGCATTCCGCTCTGTTTATTAACCAGTGTGCTGAAAGCAGAGAGACCTATTTCCTCCTTATCCATGATAAAGGAAAAAATTCCTGCATCGAGGTCTCCGGGGCGGGTTCCCATGATGAGCCCTTCAAGGGGTGTGAACCCCATGGAGGTGTCAATGGATTTGCCTTCTTTGACAGCTGCCATAGAGGCTCCGTTACCCAGGTGAATGGTGATGATCCGCTGTTTTTTGATGTTGGTCTTCAGGACTTCACACGCCCTTTTGCTAATATAATAATGACTTGTGCCATGGAAACCATACTTACGGATGCCATATTTTTTATAAAGCGAGTAGGGAATGGCATACATATAGGCATAGGGCGGCAGGGTTTGATGAAATGCCGTATCGAACACGGCCACCTGGGGTATGCTGGGGATCAGCATTTTGATTGCGTTAATCCCCTTAAGGTTGGCAGGATTATGCAGGGGAGCGATATCACAAAACCGTTCCACTTCATTCTGAACTTCCTGCGTGATCAGTACGCTTGCACTGAATCTTTCGCCTCCGTTCACCACACGATGGCCCACAGCATCAATTTCCGTAAGCTTCTTGATGCAACCATGCTTTTTACTGGTTACAATGCCCAGGATATATTCAATGCCCACCAGATGATCAATAATTTCACCTTCAAATCTGACTTTTTCTCCGGTTGATTTTTCTATTCTGACAAAAGAGCCTTTAAGGCCGACTTTTTCAGCAATCCCTTTCACCGGAACACTCTTGTCTTTCATATCAACGAGCTGGAACTTAATGGAACTGCTGCCGCAATTGAGTACGAGTATCTTCATTATGATATATTTTGCTGGTATGTTTTGTCTTTGTGTTTAATTCAACAGATTTTTTTGCCGGTTTCATCATATTCATAAAAACCTTTTCCGGTGACGCGGCCAAACTGGTGGGCCCGCACAAGTTTTTTAATGACGGGGGATGCCTTGAATTTCCGGTCGCCGAATTCACTGTAAAGATTATCCATGTATCGCAGTACCTTATCGAGCCCAACCTTATCAGCCAGTTCAAAAGGTCCCAGCGGCAAGCCAAAACCAACACGCATGGTAGTGTCGATGTCATTTTTTGTGCCCACACCCTCCATCATAATATCGCAGGCTTCATTAACCATGGAAACAAACATACGAACAGAGATCAGACCTGGTGATTCTTCCACCGGAATGGCCAGTTTCCCCAGCATTTTGACAAACTTGAATACCGAATTGTAAGCCTCATCAGAGGTATATAATCCACGTACAACTTCTATCATTTTGGACCCCGGCACACTGGTAAGAAAATGAAGGCTGACGCATCTTTCCTTATGCTCAAGCTCGGCTGACAGCTCCGTTATGACAATAGTAGATGAATTGGTGGCAATTATGGTGTCAGGGGCAACATATTTCTCGATATTCTTAAAGACTTCTTTTCTGCAAATTACACGCTGCTCACGAGTTCTTGAACGAATGGTCTCAATCACAAGGTCACATCCTTTCAGGTGCTCGTAGCCGACAAAACCGGTTATTCTGGATATGATGGCCCTTTTTTCCCCCGGTGTCATGCCCCAGTGCTCGATCATGGTATCGAGCTCCTTTTCCATTCTGAGAAAAGCATTGCTGATCTTTTCCTCGGAGAGTTCAATAAAAACCACTTCAAGTTCTTTCTGACTGATCATCAGGGCGATACTTTGTCCCACAGAACCACAGCCCACAAGACCAACTTTGGAAAACAGGGTTTTAGGCCTGTCCTTCTTGCTTAATCCATAGTTCTCTATCTGTTCAACCAATACTTCCGACATATACGAATAGGTTATAAAATAATTATTATTCCTTTCCCATGGCCTGATTAGCCGTTATGGCAATAAGATCAACAATATCATTGACCGAGCAACCCCTTGAAAGATCGTTAATGGGTGCAGCCATTCCCTGTAAAACAGGACCTATGGCTTCCGCATGGGCCAATCGTTGTACCAGCTTATAGGCAATATTACCGCTTTCCAGGTTGGGAAATATCAGTACGTTGGCTTTGCCGGCTATTTCACTGCCAGGCGCTTTCTTTAGGCCTACCGATGCTATAATGGCTGCATCTGCCTGCAGTTCGCCGTCAATCTTCAGGCCCGGGTTCATGGTTTTTGCTATCTCAGTGGCCTTTACTACCTTATCAACCAGCTCATGCTGTGCGCTTCCTTTCGTTGAAAAGCTGAGCATCGCAATCCTGGGCTCCATGAGCGCAATAGCCTTTGTAGTCTTGGCTGTGGCAACAGCGATTTCAGCCAGCTCATTTTCGTTGGGATCCGGATGAACAGCGCAATCAGCAAATACCATAAGACCATCATCGCCAAATTCTTTGTCCTTCATGAACATCAGAAATGCACCCGAAACAACCGTAATACCCGGTAATGTCTTGACAAACTGGAAGGCAGGCCTGAGGACATCGCCTGTGGCATTGTCAGCTCCGGCAACTTCCCCGTCAGCATCACCGTTTTTTATCATGACAGTTGAATAATACAGGGGATTATTCAATAATTCCAGTGCCTCACTTTTGACCAGCCCCTTGGATTTGCGAAGCTCAACCATCAGGTTCGCATACTCCTCCCTTCTGTCGGAGGTTTTTGGATCAATGATATCAGCTCTTTCCAGATTTTTCAGTGAAAACTCCTTTGCCTTCTTTAGCACATCGTTCCGGTTACCCAAAATGGTGATATGGGCAAGACCGTCCTGAATAACTATATCAGCAGCTCTGAGTGTCCTTTCTTCATGTCCTTCCGGTAACACTATGCGTTGTTTGTTTTGCCTGGCATTTTGCTTGATGCTCTCAATTAAATTCATTGTACGTCAATTGATTAATTAAAAAAAGTATTCCTGTTAAATTTAATAAAAAAAGCTGAAGCCAAAAGAATAAAGAAATGATTTATATCATTTAAAAAAACTGTTCCGGAGAAAACACGGTTGTGTTTTAACCGGAACAGTTCCGTCCAATGTATAGGGTATTGCTTTGTATTATTTCACCAGCGTGGAATCTCCTATATGCGTTGCCAGAAATTTCTCCATCGCCCGGTAGAAATCAAATTGGTTCTCCTGGTTGTAGAATCCATGCCCTTCATTATCCTTCACCATATATTCAACGGTCACACCCATCTTTTTGAGCGATTCAACAATCTGGTTTGATTCGTTGATATTGACCCGCGGATCATTGGCCCCCTGGGCGACAAATAGCGGACAGCGGATGCGGTCAACATGGAATGCCGGTGAGACTTCGGCCAGCATCAAACTGTCTTTTACCGGATCGCCGACCATTTCATAAAACATCTGACGCAAAGGTTCCCAATAGGGAGGAATAGTTTGCATGAAAGTAAACATATTTGATACGCCAACATAATCAACAGCGCAGGCATATAATTCAGGCGTTAGCGTAATGCCTGCGAGTGTGGCGTATCCGCCGTAACTGCCGCCGTATATGGCAATGCGCGTGGAATCAGCAATGCCTTGGCTGATCAGCCATTTCACGCCATCTGTGATATCATTTTGCATGGTGCGTCCCCATTGTTTGAAAGAGGATTCCCAGAATTGCCTCCCATAGCCTGTAGACCCCCTGAAATTCATTTGCAGTACTGCGTAACCCCTGTTGGCCAAAAATTGCACTTCGGGATTGAAGCCCCAGCTGTCACGGTACCAGGGTCCGCCATGCGGATTAATGACCACCGGCAGGTTTTTGGCTTTTACCCCTTTGGGCAGGGTCAAATATCCCTGAATGGTAAGACCGTCACGTGTCTGATAACTTACAGGTTTCATCTCTGCCATATTCTCTTCCTTCAGCCATGGTTTGAAATCAGCCAGTTTTTCAAACTTATCCGATTTCGTATCATACAGGTAATAGCCTCCAAAATAGCGGTCACTGTTTGTGTATACCAGCATCTTTGTTTCATCTTTGCTCATCCGTGATACCTGGAAAATATAACCCGGGATTTGCACTGAAATCTTATTGTCAATCTGTTGCATCACCGAATCGAGAAAATGCTTTTGCAGCTTGTCGGTTTCATAATAGGCTACGGTCAGTACTTTGCGGAGTTTTGAGTATTCCAGTCCAACGACATCCGCATCAGGATTTTCATAAATGACCTTTACCTCTTTGGCTGCATTGGGATCAAATTCCACCACTGCGGTCTTGTCGCGCCCCAGGTTTGATAAACAATAGAGGTTAATATTATCGAAAGTAAATAGTACCGGGGATAACGTTTCTTTAAAGCTGGTGGTGATCACCGTTTTGAACTCATCCTGTTCGTTTTCGCGGTACAACAAACTCGTATTAACACCATCACTGGTAGCGGCAGCCCTGATCTTTCCGTCATGATCGGTTATCCATCCGGTAATATTACCCGGATTTTCGGCTACCATCTTCAATTCATTGGTGGCGGCATTTAACAAATAAACATCAAAGACCTGGGGATTGCGCTGGTTGTTTTGAATCAGCAGCTCATCAGGCCTGTCCTTCAGTATATCAACAACCTCAGACCGCACCTTATCAAAAGGGGTATGATCCATGAGCCCGCTGCCATCAGGTTTAACCGACAGTACATGCATGTTCTCATTCCCTCCGATATCTTTAACATAGATGATCCGGTTATCGGATTCCCAGAATGCATCATATATACTGCGGTCTGTTTCATGTGTGATCGCCAGGGCTGTTGTGTCACCCAGCTTCTGCACAAAGACATTCATGCGTCCCATATGGGGAGCACGGAATATGATCATCTCACCATTGGGGGAAATCCGATATCCTGCTTTTTCAGCATCCTTAAAGAAGTCCTCCAAAGGGACAAGCTCGGCCCTGTTTTCTTTTTGCTTACAGTTCCAGCATAGCAAGGGACAAACCAATAAAAAGAGTAACAGCAGTTTTGTTTTCATAGGATTATAAATTTTAGTATGATGCGTTTTGATAAAGATATGAAAAAAGGTAGCAGGGCGATTACGGAATCGGTAATAAATTGTCGGTTGTCCAATATGATTTTCCCCAGGCAGGTTTTCAGCCGGCATCCGGTAATTGACCCCGGTCACCAGACTATGCGCCGTATCAGCATAATTTTACTGAAAATACCTTCCCAATGCAGCCATAAGATCCTCCATCTTAAAGGGCTTAACCAGGACTTCATTGCACCCTGCTTCCAGTGCAATATCCTTCTCATATTGGGTCTTTCCGGCAGTCTGGGCAATGATCGGCAAATCCTGGTTAAATTTCCGGATTTCCCGGGTGATGGTGTTCCCGTCAATATCCGGTAATTGTATGTCCATTAATATTAATTCAATGGCTGTACTATTGCGGCTTAACTGAATGGCCTCATTGCCATTCCTGGCCCTGATAACATTGCTTTTGGTAAGTTTGAAAATCTGACTTAAGTACAAAAAACTCATGTCATCATCTTCTACCACCAGTATGGTGTGATGCTCAAGATTAAGAATGGCCATAAACAGAACTAATTGGCATTAATAACGTAAAAATATAAAAAACACATTATTTTTAAGCTTGAATTAATAATCTAAAGTAGGAAAATATATGTCACACAGGATAAAAAAATTTGTTGATAACTTAATTCAACGTAAAAATTTTAACAAAGACCATCCTGTGATTCCCTTTGTTATTAAGCAGGTTAAAATTATCCTGCTGACCATGAAAGGATTTACGGAAGCCAATATCCAGCTGCGTGCCTCTGCATTGACATTTTATTCAATACTTGCTATCGTCCCCATGTTGGCGATGATATTTGGCATATCCAAAGGTTTTGGGTTTGAGGCATATATTAAAAATCTTTTAACCGAAAGGCTGACGGAGCACCAGGCTATCCTGAATGAACTGCTGAAATTTGTCGACCGTTACCTCGGTAATATAAGCGGTGGATTTATCACAGGGATCGGTTTTGTTGTACTGCTATGGTCGGTAATACAAATGCTGAGCAATATTGAAAGTTCCTTTAACAACATCTGGCATGTAAAGAAATCCAGGATGCTGACACGAAAATTCACGGATTATATTTCCATATTGATCATTGTTCCTGTATTTATCGTCATCGCCAGTAGTTTTACCGTTTCACAGGTGCAGAGTGTTTCCAACAGCATTCCTTTCCTGAGCTATTTTGGTCCCGTTTTAAAAGTATTGGTTCGTATTCTTTCTTATACTTTGATGTGGTTTGTTTTTACACTCATATACTTAATCATACCCAATACCAATGTAAAATTTGTTCCTGCCCTTATCGCCGGGATCCTTGCCGGTTCAATATTTCAGCTTCTGCAATGGGCTTATGTGAATTTCCAGTCCTATTTGTCCGGGTACGGGGCCATTTACGGAACCTTTGCAGCTTTACCCCTTTTCCTTTTGTGGCTTGAACTCAGCTGGCTTATTGTACTGCTGGGTGTAGAGATTTCGTATGCATACCAGAACGCAGATAGTTATGAACATGAAGCAGAGCAACTGGAAATCAGTAAATACCATCGCAGAATTTTAGCGTTGCTTGTAATGAACCGGATCGTTAAAAAGTTTTCCGGCGGAGAACCTGCTGTTAATGCCGTGCAGCTGGCGGAACAGCTGGATATTCCTCCCAGGCTGGTCCGCGACATTTTATATGACCTGGTGAATGCAAAGGTCATATCGGAAATTATGACCCAGGATGTTAAAGAAGTAGCCTATCAGCCTTCCATTGATATTAATAAGATCACGGTGAATTACCTGTTTGATCTGATTGACCGGAAAGGCCATTCGCCTATTTTTATCAAAGAACCCGAAGAACTCCATGCAATTTCCGCCATTGTTGAATCGTACTATAAGCATTTCGAAAAATCTCCGGAAAATAAGTTGCTGAAGGATATATAAAGAAGATAGAAGCCAGTAGAAGTTAGTAGGAATTCCACTGTTCCACTGTTTCACTATTCCACCGTTCCATTCTTCAACTCGTCACTTGTCACTTCCTCAATCATCCTCATAAACTCACCCTCGCTTATCAACGGCACTCCGAGTTTCCGGGCTTTCTCCCGTTTGGTAGGCCCCATATCATCGCCTGCAATAATAAAATGTGTGTTGCCGGTGACCGAACTCAGGTTTTTTCCGCCGTGCTGCTCAATAAGGTTTTTGAGTTCATCACGGGAATGGGACTGGAAGGTACCTGATATGACAAAGTTCATTCCCGAAAGTATATTGGAGACAAGCCTTTTCTGATCCCGTTCACCCTGAAACCTTATCCCGGCCATCTTTAGTCTTTCAATCAATTGCTGGTTTTTCTCGTCGCCAAAATACTGGCGAATGCTTTCAGCGATTCTGCCCCCAATTTCCTCAACCGAGGTCATTTCGTCAACGGTCGCTGCAGCCAATGCATCTATGGAGGTAAAGGACTGCGCCAGTTTTTTTGCAACAGTTTCGCCTACATACCTTATTCCAAGCGCGAACAAAACCCTTTCATAGGGCACGTTTTTTGACGCTTCAATGCTGTTGATAAGATTTTCTGCTGACTTGTCAGCGAATCTTTCAAGTTTTACTAGCTGCTCTTTGGTAATGGAATAGAAATCAGCACTATCTTTCAGCAAACCATGATTGAATAGCTGATCTATGGTAGCTTCTGCAAGCCCGATATCCATGGCCTTGCGGCTTACATAATGCTCAAGTTTCCCTTTGCGCTGAGGGGGACAACCGGTCTCATTCGGACAAAAATGCTTGGCTTCTCCCGCTGTCCTGACAAGTTCTGATCCGCATTCCGGACAACGGGTAATATACTGCACCGGCAGTGAATCCGGAGGTCTGCTTTCGAGATCAACACCAACAACTTTGGGGATGATCTCGCCTCCTTTTTCTATAGTTACCCTGTCGTTAATCCTTATGTCCAGCAATTCTATCTGGTCGGCATTATGGAGAGAGGCTCTTTTTACCGTAGTTCCCGCAAGAAATACCGGCTGAAGGTTGGCTACCGGTGTTATGGCCCCGGTGCGCCCCACCTGGTAATCAATGGACAGCAGCCGGGTAAGAGCCTGTTCGGCCTTGAATTTGTAAGCGATGGCCCATCGCGGTGATTTTGCCGTGAAACCTGTTGTCTGCTGCTGCTTGTATGAGTTTACTTTTATAACAATACCATCAATGTTAAAGGCCAAATGATCCCGCGTTGTATTCCAATGATCGATATAGTTGAAAATCTCCTGAAGGTTGACACATTTTTTCACATGGGGCGCGATTTTAAATCCCCATTCCCTGGCCTTCATCAGGCTGTCATAATGCTTATCAAAAGGAAGGTTCTCGCCCAGCACATAATACAGGAAACAGTCCAGCGGCCTTTTTGCAACCTGGGCGGAATGCTGGAGTTTTAATGTGCCGGCTGCCGCATTGCGCGGATTAGCAAAGAGCGGATCGCCTGCTGCTGAGCGCTCGCGGTTCATTCGCTGGAAACCTGCACGGGGCAGGAAAATTTCACCCCTGATCACAAATTGTTCCGGATAGTCCTGTCCATTCAATGTCAAAGGTATACTTCGGATCGTTCTGACGTTGGCGGTAACATCATCTCCCTTTTCACCATCACCGCGGGTTACAGCTTTATCCAGTTTGCCATTGACATAGGTTAAACTGATCGATACACCATCGAATTTAAGTTCACAAACATATTCAATCGCCTGGCCCGGCAACATTTTAACGACCCTTTCCGTAAAATCAGCTATTTCTTCCCGGGTATAGGTATTGGACAGTGAAAGCATGGGGTAAGTATGCCTGACCTGGGTAAAGGAATTGTCGATGTCGCTCCCTACACGCATGGTAGGGGAATCTGCATCATAGAATTCAGGGTGATCATGCTCAAGTTTCGCCAATTCCTGCATCATGTTGTCATATTCAAAATCACTGATGGAAGGACTTGACATCACGTAGTACCGGTAATTGTGCTCATTAATGGTCTTGCGGAGCTGATGGATCTTTTCCTCAATCGTCATGGCATCAAAGTTTATGGCATGGTATGTAACAACAAATTTATCATTTAGTTTCTAACCAAAAATGCTCCTGCAACATATAAAATTGAGTTCATGATACGGGAAAACCTAATCAGAAGCTGGTCAACTGCTTCCGTTAGTAAACCTGCATATGATAGGCTATATAACCGGGTTAATTATTGATTTTCAGGCGACTGCCCTGGTGCTCCTGAATCTTTTTGTTATGGAATCATTATTTTTCCTTACCTTTGCAGCCAATTTAAAATTAATAGAATGAGGATATTACTGGGTAGAGGAGAGAAAACAGCCATAACGGGGAAAAACATTAACCTTAGCTATGACGAATTGCTGCAACAGGTGATCGGTTATAGTTCACTGCTCGGAGAGGTTGCTCACCAGCGGGTAATAATATTGTCCGAAAACCGGCAGGAGTGGATATTTGCTTTATATGCCATAATAAATAACAAGGGGGTTGCAGTTCCCGTCGATGCTTTGTCAACTGCACATGACGTTGCTTATATCCTGAAGGACTGTAAGCCGCATTCGGTATTTATATCCGCGGATAAGGCAGAGCTTCTGCAGGAAGCTATGAAAGAATCAAACCATTTCCCTGCCATCCATATTTTTGAAGATATAAGGATAGATGCAGGAAAAATTACGGAAGCGAATGAGATCGTGATCCGGGATGAAGATGCCACCGCAACGATACTTTACACATCAGGCACCACGGGAAGTCCAAAAGGAGTGATGCTTTCCTTTACCAACATCTTCAAAAATCTTGATGGCGTTTGTCATGACGTTCCTATTTATACATCCGAAGACAGGGTATTGGTCCTGTTGCCCGTGCATCATGTTTTCTCCCTGATAGGCACCATTATTGCACCGCTGTATGTGCATTCTACACTGGTCCTCAACAGCTCCCTGGCGGCAGATGAAATGATTGCCACCCTTCAACAGCACAAGGTAACCATTATGATTGCCGTGCCGCGGTTATACCAGTTGTTGTACAAGGGGCTGAACGAAAAAATCAACCATAGCATCCTGGCCAGGCTTTTCCTGAGTTTAGCCACCCTTTTCAGGTCAAAAAAGTTCTCCAGGCTATTGTTTGGCACCGTCCATAGGAAATTTGGCGGACACATGAAATATATGGTGACAGGAGGAGCTTCTGTAGAAGCAAAAGTTATACGTTTTTTTGTGACCCTCGGTTTTGAGATACTCGAAGGATATGGCATGACCGAAACGGCGCCTATGATATCCTTTACGCGGCCGGGAAAAATCAGGCCCGGAATACCCGGTCAACCGCTTAAAGATATTCTGGTTGAGGTCAGGGATGGTGAGATCGTGGTATCCGGTAAAAACGTGATGCAGGGATATTATAATAAGCCGAAGGAAACAGACGAGATAATAAAAGATGGCTGGCTCTATACCGGCGACCTGGGTTTTATTGATGAAAAGGGATATGTTAACATAACCGGAAGGAAAAAAGAAATTATTGTGCTCCCGAACGGTAAAAACATTAACCCGGCCGAATTGGAAGTGGCCATAGCATCCGGTTTTGAGGAAGTGAAGGAATGCGGTGTTTTTATGAAGGATGGTGCTTTGCAGGCCATCCTTC
This sequence comes from uncultured Bacteroidales bacterium, assembly GCA_964456825.1. Lineage (GTDB taxonomy): Bacteria > Bacteroidota > Bacteroidia > Bacteroidales > UBA10428 > UBA5072. The sequence goes on along the minus strand of CAYWCR010000006.1, from coordinate 73,325 downwards.
TGCCCGATTTTAAAAATCTTGCAGACAAAGGCATCAAGGATTATGAGCATCATATCAAATGGAATGTGATTGATAAATTTAATAAGACCGTTTCACCCTATAAAAAAATATTGAGATTCCATATTACCGGTAGCGAATTGCCAAAAACACGACTGGGCAAGATTAAACGATTTGCCCTGGAAGAACTGGTAACGAAAAAGAAGGAAAACGTTGCTGATGAGCCTCATACCCATGAATACCAGGCATTGAAGAAATTTCTGGAAGACGAAACACAGCAAACAGTATTCCCCCATCACCACCTCGAACTCGATCTGGCCCTCGATTCACTTGGCAAGGTAAGCCTTTCGGCATTTATTGAAGCGGCATTCGGACTGACTATCAACGAAGGTAATCTATCCGATTTTGCCTCCGTGCAGAAACTGGCTGAATACATCAATATCAAAAAAACCAGGTTGAGCTTTGAAGGGATCAACTGGTCAAAGATCCTGAAGGAAAAAGTGCATTTAAACCTTCCGGAATCATGGTTTACGCATAACCTGTTCAAGACATTCTCTCAGGTATTATTCCGGCTCTTCCTGAGGATAAAGGGAGAAGGACTGGAAAACCTGCCCGAATCGCCTTGCATTATTGCTCCCAACCATCAGAGCTTGCTGGATGGCTTCCTGGTTATATCCTTCTTCAAGCGAAAATTGGTTAAAAAAACTTATGTATACGCAAAAGAACAGCATTTCAGGAATCCTTTAATGCGATATCTGGCAAACCGAAATAACATTATACTGGTGGATATCAATAAGGATCTTAAATTATCCATTCAGAAACTGGCCGAGGTGCTCAAAAAAGGAAAGAACCTGATCATCTTTCCGGAAGGAACAAGGACACTGACGGGAAAAATAGGAGATTTCAAGCAGACCTTTGCGATTTTGAGCCAGGAACTTAATATTCCCATAGTCCCCGTTGCCATCCGTGGCTCATTCAATATATTGCCATCCGGGTCCAGGATCCCCAGGTTGTTTAAGAAAGTGACAGTATCTTTTCTTTCCCCCGTTTACCCGGAAAATCACAGCTACGAATCCCTTAAAAATATGGTATATCAGAGGGTGGCCGGAAAGCTCGGAGACGGATGACGTCTGCTATTCCTCCTCCTCATCATCCTTACAGAAAGTGACCTTTAATACGATCGGATCTCCTTCCGCTGCTCCGTAATTGGGATCAACAGATTTTACAGCCGTTATAACCTCCCATAGTTTGATATCGGGATAGCGCACACTCAACAGCGATGAAACGAGTGAAAAGGATTTTGGGCCCTGCGGAACAATGACAACCTCGTGCTTTAGCCTTAAATCCAGGCAACGCGAGGTCAGCTTGGAGTTAATACTTTCCGGATCAAGCACTTCATAATTTATTATGTTATTTTTATGGAGTTGATTAAGAAGCGCTTTGTTATTTTCCAGCACCGAGGCTTTGTATTCAGGATCGTATTTGTTTTCGGGGACAAATGCTAAAATGGTGGCTGGGTTGAGCTTTTTGACTAATTCCATGGTCGATTTGAAAGAATTGTCGAGTCCTGCTATCAATGCAACCGGCTTATTATTATTCAGATGATCCTTGGCGGTAATCATAGGTCCCAGGTACCGGATAGCATTCTTTTGGGCTTCCAGATTGAATTTTTTCGGAGTATAGGAAAAGAACACGGTAATTTTATCGGCATTAAAATCATTCCTGGTTATGCTATCAAGAATAGAGGCAAACCACAACCGGGGCATGCAGGAATAATCTATCAGAAAGATAACCTCACTTTTTTTTGAGGTATTGCATATCCTTTTAATAAGGATTTCAATTTCTTCAGGTTTGTCAGGAGCTGCTTTAACCATTTGAAATCCCATGGCTGAAAATGCTAACTCATTCTTTTTCCGCAAATCAACATGGTTTTCTTCAGAAAAGCAAAGCATGAATTTTTGGGCATTTGGAGCGGGGATCATACCGGCAAGGCTGGTAGCCCGGCTCTGATATCCGGAAGCAGCAATGAAAAAGTCAACCTTTTCATATTGTAGCTTCCCGTGATCGATCGGATAAATATGCGCTAATTCCATTTTTATGTTTGTCTGACAGGGTTGATAAGTGCTGCAATTAATGGCATAATCATTAGGCGATACGAATTTCCTGCCCCGATTGTTTGGAGGTTTTGACAAACCAACCCTATCTTCAGGCAAATGTTTAATATATCATGCTAAACGAATAGCAAGGGATTTAGAATACCAATATCTTCATTTGGTGGCTGATGGCCCCGCATTGGATACGCAACAGATAAACGCCTTTTTGTAATATACTGGTATCCAGAGTGTTAATTCTCGTTTTCGGATTCAGTGATTTTTTAACCATCAAAGCGCCGGAGAGATTAAAAATCTCTGCCTGCAGGCTTTTCGGATTCCTGTATGTGTTATGAATGAATAATATACCAGTGCATGGATTCGGAAAAACAACAATATCTTCAGGAATTTCTTCAGCATCAGGTATTACCGATGTTCCATACAACGCACTTATCTCTTCCTCTCCAACAAGGTGGTCGAGGTTCATAATCAGCTGTCCGCCTGACACACTTACATCATAATAGGAACTATGCGGCATGCCCGGTATATCGACAATAATGGTATAATTACCGTCCGGTATATTTAAAAAAGAAAAATTGCCATAATCATCGGTTTCAGTATAATCTATTACATTATCCCAGGCTTTTGTTTTGCCAATTAAAACCACATTGGCTTTTTTCACCGGTTTGGCTTGCACTGCATTTGTTGATTTGAAAACACTGGTGGTGTCGGATTCGAAAACCAGGCCCCCTAGTGTTGATGTTCCGGTATTTTGAGGAATTTCTTTTAACTGAATATCGATGTGGGTCTTAGGCTCCACGGAAAAGATCAACAGCTGTTCAGCATCCTGCCAGTTGGAACCACTGGGATAATAGGTCGGAACAGCATCCGGATTTGACGAGGTGCCGGGTATGGCATAAATAATATATCGTCCAAAGGGAATGTTCTTCAGCAGGTATTCCCCGCTGGCATTGATCAGGGTGGAGTCGGAGAGGGGTGAGCGCTGGAACCGGGTGTACCCGAATACCTTAACCATCCCTTCCGGCATCGGCGTACCGTCGGCATTGATCACTCTTCCGGTAATATCGGTAGCATAGGAGAATTTTGAAGTAAAAAGCCCTGCCATCCGGACACTCACCACCGGAATATCATCCAGCCTGTTATCGGTGCCTGAATAGTTTCCCTGGAGATAAAGGTTGCCGAACGGATCGGCAGTAATCTTTTGGCCATAGAGCATACCCGCTCCTTCATTTAAATTGGCCCTGCCATAGGTGATCTCACCGGTGTAGCTGATCTTGATCAGGTAAAATCCTCCTTTCCCTATGGCGTCAGTAAATATAATCGTATCATAGACCATATCCGTAATAATTTCACCCAGGATATAGGTCGATCCGAAACGGTCAAATGCAACCGAACTGATCCAGTCATCATTTATACTGTTTCCGGTATGCACCCATCGTATACTGCCATCGATGTTGTCAAGCCTTACCGCCAGAAGATCGCGGGTACCCTCTTTAGCATTTGGGCGTGTAAAGACATTGCTCAAAACAGATGCTCCCATATAGTTGGTAACCAGTGTAATATTCCCAAGGATATCCGTTTGTAGAAAGGAATTTCTTCCCGGATTGTTGTAGGCCGTTAGTTGAATATCAATACTCTTAAGCCACAGGATTTCGCCTTCGGGCCCGATTTTCGAAACAAAAAGATTATGTTTCCCGGAAAAATTGGTAAGGGAATAGGGCTCTGCCGTAAGCAGAAAACTGTTAGAAATTCCTGTAAGGTATGCATTCCCTGTGTTATCAGTCGCGAGGCCATCGGCAAAATCTGTCAGGCCGCCATCGAAACGTTTAGCCCATACAAAATCGCCCGTGTAACTAACTTTGGCAACATAGGCTGACAGACTGGTATCTCCCGACAGGATACCGGCATCAAAGTAATAATCCCGTTCTCCGATCAAATCGCCGGCTATCAGAATACCATTCAGGGCCAGTGACATAAACCTGCTGTATATCTGGGTATAGCCTGCACCCATTTCAAAGTTGCAGGTTCTGATCCAGTCGGTTGTTCCCAGCGGACTGAATCTTGCGACATAAATAAAGGTGCCCGGATCTTCACCCACAACATATTCCTTGCCCGCAAACAACGTATCAGCCGTAAAATTCCCGGTGCAATAAACATTGCCGGCATCATCCATGGCCATATTGCCTCCGTCGACCTCGGGGATCTTCATGCTCCTGGGTTCAAGCAGCCGGAACCAGATCAGCCGGCCTGTTTTGGTCATGGACAAAACCAGCATTTTATCATCTGGATCCCTCAGCGTAAGGGAATATTTTCCTATTTTCAATTCAGTTGTATTGCTGATCTTGCAAAATATACCGATTCTTCCGTTGTCGTTCATGGCCACTTTAACCGGTTGGACCTGAGAACTGGAATTGATACCAAAGACACTCTGCGCCCAGATAATGCCTCCGGCGGTATTGTATTTGACAACAAACATGCTGGTCGCTTCACCCCCTGATGAACCGGGAATTGTGGTGGTCCCGAATGCCATCGAAGAATCACTAAAGGTGCCCACGGAAACAATATTTCCAATGGTATCCGTTACCGAGGAATGAATAGCAGCGTCACTGGCTGTTCTTGCCCACTTCCAGCGGGGATCCTGGGCATATGACGGCTGGAGCAGCGCCATTGCCCTCAATGCCAGCAACAGGATAAAAAGAACCGATTTTGTTTTCATGGGTAAGTATATTTTTAGTAAAAGTTCATGGTTCATGTTTTGTTCCATCACCAATCCTTATCCCCATCACCATGATGTCATCAATCTGTGGCCCGTCTCCTCTCCATTCCTCAATCGTTCTGTCAAGGATTTCCTTCTGTTCCTCCATGGTTTTCTGGTGGATCTCCAGCACCAGGTCACGAAAACAGCCTGATTTGAATTTTTTGGATTCAGGTCCGCCAAACTGGTCAGCATAGCCATCTGAGAACATGTAGAGGACATCTCCTTCATTCACATGGAAAATGTTGTTGGTAAACTTATTTTCATTGGCTATATGAATTCCGATGGGCATTTTGTCCGCTTTATAAACAACCATTTCATGGTTGGTAACAAGCCATAGCGGATTATAGGCTCCGGCAAACTGTGCTTCATGATTCAAGGGATCTATAATACAGAGCGCCAAGTCCATGCCGTCCTTGGCTTCATCTTTTTTGCCGGTTTGAGACAGCGTGTATTTGATGTATTCCCTTAACTGATTCAGTATATCAGCTGCCGTGATGGAATCATTGGCCGAGATAATTTCATTCAGCAAAGATACCCCCAGCATGCTCATAAAGGCCCCTGGAACTCCGTGGCCTGTGCAATCAGCGGCAACAGCTATGATCTTATCGTTCTTTTTGCTGAACCAGTAGAAATCACCGCTTACTATATCGCGGGGCTTGAAAAGGATAAAATAATCATCCAACAGCTCCTTAATCGTTTCATGGTCGGGCAGTACTGCAGCCTGAATGCGCTGTGCGTACATGATGCTGTCAGTGATTTCCCGGTTGATCTCAGCAATATGATCCCGCTGCCGGGCAATCTCCAGGGTCCGCTCCTTCACCTTATGCTCCAGCACCCTTTTATCATGTTGCAGTTTTCGGGTCCTGAATTTGACAAAGGCATAGATGAGCCCGATTCCCAACAGGACTTCAAACGTATTGAACCATCCGGTTTGCCAGAAAGGAGGCTTTATGCTGAATGAAAAGCTCAACGGTTCAGACCAGATTCCATCGCAATTGGCAGCTTTGACCCTGAATACATATTCTCCATGGGGCAGTTTCTGATAGGGGTGCGTTTCCGTTCCTGAGAAGATTTCAGACCACTTTTCATCATAGCCTTCGAGTATGTACCGGTACCTGTTTTTTGGCGTATTGGAGTAATGCAGGCCAACATATTCAAAAACAAGATTATTCTTGTTATAGGGCAGCACAAGGTTGCCCGGCAGTCCCGTCAGGCTGTCGGGAAAAGTGGAATAGTTGAAAATATCGGTGCTGTCATTATAAAATTTTACACGGGTAATATATAACCGCGGAGGTTTAAGCTGAGGCCTATCCAGCCATGGATCATACCGTACCAGTCCGGCAACCGTTCCGATCCATACGTTGTCATCCTGATCAATGGATGCAGCTTTTACATAAGTTTCAATCGGTGAAAAGCCATCGGTTTCTGTATACGTTACGATCTTGCCGGTAGCTGTCACCATCCGGGTCAATCCTTTTTCATGCCCGATCCAGAGATTACCGCTGCGATCACCCTCTGCAAACATGATGGAGTTAGAGAGCAGACCGTCGTCAATGCTGAATTTAGTAAGGCTATAAGATCCTCCAGGTTTGAGGATTATTTTATTCAGCCCATTGTCCGTTGCTATCCATGCATTTCCCGATGAATCAATGTATATATCATTACAACTGTTATTGGAAAGCCCTATCTCAGTAGTGAATGTCAGATTATGTTTGCCAATAACCTGAACCCCCTCTGATGTACCAATCCACAGGTTGTTGTCCTGATCGATATGAATCGCCCGGATTTCTTTATTAGCAAAGGGTTTATAAACTTCAGGGAAATAATAGCGGCCCTTATAAAACCTGCACATGCCACCATAAAATGCCATGATTAATGTGTCATATTGGTTTATGGCTATCTCGTCCACCGCATAATCGATGGATATCTGCGGATTCGGATAGGTATAAAAACGCTCACCGGAATACCCGGTGACACCCAGATATGTGCCAAACCATAAATTATGCTGATGGTCGGAAATGATTTTAAAGGTTGTCAGAAAATCTGCATGCAATCCATCCCTTTCATCAAATATCCTGATCTTTCCATCTGATGATATGCGGAAGGGTCCCTCATAAGTTCCTCCCCAGACATTGTTCTTTTCATCAACATAAGTACATAAGACATCTTTCCCGGGTATGCCGAAATCAGTATCGTAAATCTCAAAAGGCTTTTTCCCGGTTTTGGATATACCTCCTCCGGTTCCCATCCAAATATTGCCATCAGCATCCGCGATAATTTTCCAGATATTGATATCAGGAAGATTATTGGATGTGGTTATTTTTCTTACCTGGTCCTTTCTTAACATAAAGATTCCTTCCCGCATCGACTGAGCCCAAATCGTGTGATGCTGGTCTTCTGTAATATCCATTATAGATGCCTGTCTCAATAAAGGATCTGGATTCAGGACAAAGACTTCGTTCTCCAGACTGGCAATTCCGGCTTCCATAAGACCTGCCCAAAGTTTGCCTCGCTGGTCAGCATAAAGACAGGTCACCTTTTTCAGTTGCACCTTCCCCATCCCTGAATAGTTTACGAATGTTTTTCCGTCATATCGGTAAATCCCATTTTCCCATGTACCGATCCAAAGAATGCCATGACGGTCACGCAAAAGGCAATTTACCATAACATCAGACAACAAGGTTTGAATGAAATATTGGTTGTCTTTTCCTTTTGTAATAAGGTCAAGACCGCTATAAGTGCCGACAAAGATCTTTCCATCCTCGTCAATCCAATGGCAGGCAACACTGTCATTGGAAAGTCCGTCTTTTGTCGTAAATGATCTTACAGATTCATGGGTGATCATCGAAATGCCTGTATCCGGATAGCACCAGATGTTCCCGTCGTTATCCTCAAATAATCTCAGGAAAGGCTGATCTGCAAGTCCCCGGGAGCTCTTTTTTAGCATCCATTTCCCTTTTTCAAGAACAGCAATTCTCCCTTCCAGCGTCCCTGCCCAGATTCTGCCCTGTCGGTCTTCCATCAGCCGTTCCACGTCAATAAAGGGAAGGCCCTCTGCAATACCGTAATTAACAAACCGGTATCCGTCAAAACGGCTCACTCCAACCTGTGTACCAAACCACATATAACCTTTCTGGTCCTGTATGATATCCATAATCACATTGGACGGAAGCCCGTCACGGATATCATAGTTGTCAAACTGGAGTTTTTGTGCATAAATATTCCCGGCAAGCAACAACAGGATCACTGTTGCGGACATGTGCTTGATATAGCGATATTCCCGGTATCTGGGATGCACAGGCAGGCGGATTAGCGTTAATTAGTCCTTATAAAGCTATTAATTGTTGCATAAAATAACAATAATAACAGGTCAAATTATATCAACAATTTAACCACGCATGCCTTAAAAAGGGAAAGTATCAGCGTTCGAAGAAGTCAACGGAGGGCCAGTTCTTTACCTCAGCCATGCATTGATAGATGGCTTTGGACAGGTCATTATGTACCCTTGATTTTTTATCTGAAGTAGTGTTTAGCAAAATTACCCAGTTGGTATCATTATTGAAACGCATGACAAGGGCTGCTGTTCCGGCCAGTGTACCGGTGCGCCACCAGGTTCCCCAACCGTCACTGCCACGCCAGCCCAACAGCTGATTTATTTTTTTGCCGTTTCGCGTCATCATTCTTACAGAGTGTTTTGAGAGAATGTCAGGATGGCTTGAAAAACCATCCATGGCAACAACGAGTTTTGCCAGCTCGGGAGCTGATGCAATCCATCCTCCGGCCGGTCCCAGCAACGCAATGTCATTGCCGCCATACTGGAGCGGGACCCTCAGTTTGCTGCAATCATATGCCGGATACAGACTGAGCTTCCCGTTGACATAGTACATGACCTCCTTGGCAGGCATTTCTTCAGGAAAACTACTCCCGATCTGCATATTATAAATACCCAGCGGATGAAGGAGGGCAAACTGTATATAATCCTCATACGGCATGCCCGATGCTTTTTCAATGATCTTGCCGAGCATACAATAGCCGGTGTTGGAATAACTGTATTTTAAACCGGGCTCAAAATCAAGCTTTTGTTCCAGCGCATAGCGGATCAGATCTTCAGTTTCAATGGCCTGCTTTTTTCTGTATTTTGAGGCAATAACCAGCGGGCCGAAGACCGGGTCATAAGCTCTGTGATTCCAGCCTGATGTATGGGTCAGCAAATGGTTAACGGTAATTTTTTCAATCCGCTTGTCCTTATAATTCAAAAATATCGAATCATTGAGCCATCCCGTGCTGCCAAACACCTTATCCTCCAGATCAAGCTGTCCGTTCTCAACGAGCTTCAATATGGCCGTGGCTGTGATGAGCTTGGACACACTGGCAATACGAAAGAGATTCCATGGCTCGGTTACGGTGCTGTCAAGATAATTCGAATATCCAAGCCCGCGTGCATATACCAGCTTGCCCTTTTTTGTAACTGCTATGGAAGCCCCTTTGATGTTTTTCTTAACGAGAAATTCATTGAAAATACTGTCAATAACATGCGTCTCCGGATACATCGTGATGGAATTATTGATCTTGTCAGCAAAGGACTTTGTTTCACGGGCAGGCACATTCCTTTCGCTTGCTCGCTTAAAAGAAAAAGTGGAAGTGATCTCACCCAGGAAGAATACTATGGTGAGGGCAACAATGGTAAATATTTTAATCGGGCGATAAAAGCGCATGCTAGAATTTTTCTGTTAACCAATCTGACTACAAAAGTAATGCAAATTTACTTCCCGGCATAAGGCCATACTTTAACCGGAAAACAGTCCCTCTGGAAAAATGAAAGTTCAAATTGTAACTAGTTATAAATTAAATATATACAGGAACAACAGCAGTTCATCAGCGAAACCCCTGTTAATAAAAAATGAAAAGGTTAACACAACGAAATACTGTATTTGCCTGTTGAAAATATGCATTTACCAATCCAGCAGGTGCTATTGGTCAAATAGCATGCTGTATTTTCATGGTCTTATAGTTAATAACGGATAAATAACTATTCCAGTATAGCAAAATTGTCGTGCATGTGCCTTAGGAAGCCAACAAAATCATTCTTTTTATCTGTTTCCATCCATTCCATGGCTTCTTTTGGGTGCTCATTCATGGCTCCTGTTACCAGGTAGGGAATATGATAACCCCAGCTGATTTTTTTCTGCAGGGGCATAATCTGATCCTGAATGGACTGAAAGAGCGGAAGCAAACGGTATTTGGGATTCTTTAAAAAAGCAATGAGAATTTCCATGGGACAATTGCCTGCGCCTCTTCCCAGCCCGAGCAATGTGGCATCAAGCATTGTGCATCCATGGATGGCGGCGGTGATGGTATTGGAAAATGCAAGCTGCATGTTGTTATGGGCATGAATGCCAATGGATTTCCCTTTCAGCATATCCAGGTACTTTTTGGCGAGCAGTTCAATCTGTTCACAATACAAACTGCCAAAACTGTCAACCACGTAAAATATGGGGACTTTGGATTTAGCAACATCCGCCAGGGCCTCATCCAGTTCCTTTTCGTTTACTTTTGAAACGGCCATCAGGTTGATGGTAGCTTCGTATCCCTTTTCAAGACATTGCTCAGCCATCATGATAGCCTTGTCCATCTGATGAACATAAGTAGCTACTCTGACCATATCAATCACACTTTTCGATTTGGGCAGGATATTTTCCATTTCAACCCTTCCGATATCTACCATTACGGAAAGCTTTGTGCCGGTTTTGTTTTCACCGACAATACGCCTGACATCCTGCTCTTCGCAGAATTTCCAGGGACCATACTCCTCTTTTGAAAAAAACTTTTCGCTGGTCTTATAGCCGAATTCCATATAGTCAATTCCTGCTTCAACACATGCGTTATATACACTGCGGACAAAATCGTCATCAAATTTCCATTTGTTCATTAGTCCGCCATCCCGGACAGTACAGTCCACCACTTTTATGTCTTTTTTATACATGGAATTTATGGGATTAGGTTTTTTTCTTCAACAGTACCAATTGTTCTTTAATAAAATAGTCCATCATCATTCTGTAGATATTTTCGATAACATCAGGATCGAGCTCATACGTCGCTGCGAGCTCCCTTCTCCTGGCGATTACAGTATTGTATCTTTCTTTTGCAGCAACATCTTCAGCATTGTTCTTATATTTTATGATCTCTCTTATAAAAGTTAATCTTTTCCCTATCAAACCTATGATCTCGTTGTCAATACTATCTATTTCACGGCGCACTTCTTCAATACTGCTGCATTCCTGCGGTAATTTCATAACCATAATGTTTTTATACAATGTATATTTTTACAGTGCAATTGTAAGAATTTTTCTTTTATGGTACTATACATTCTGCTGATTATTGCGCTATATTTTTCACGATATTGTTTATGATATACCGGTAAAATGAATTTTCTCCGTCATAACCGTTCTCCCTGGAACCCTTCACTAAAAACCAGGAGTCTGCATTGTTATTCATTTCTACGGTTCCCATTGAACTCATTTGCAGCAGTATTGTTATTCCATAAATAAAAGTCTTATGAAATGGTTATTTCTCCTTGTATCATTTATGATAGTCTCGTGCCGTTCCGGCGCACAACAAACCGATAACATTATGGACAGTACAAAAATTATAAAATCAGATGAAGAATGGCGCAGTGTTCTCACTTCCTCTCAATATACCGTTTGCAGGCTGAAGGGAACTGAACCGCCCGGCAGCGGAAAGTACAATAAATTCTTTGAGACAGGAACATACACGTGTGCAGCCTGCGGTTCGGTATTGTTCGATTCGAAAACGAAATTTGACTCGGGGACCGGCTGGCCCAGTTTTTATGATAAACACCATGAGGGTAACATAGCTTATAAAAAGGACAATTCGCTGGGCATGGTCCGTATCGAAGTAAGCTGTGCCAGGTGCGATGCACACCTTGGTCATATTTTTGAGGATGGTCCTGAACCTACAGGCCTGCGTTATTGCATTAATTCGCTGGCATTGGATTTTGTTCCTGAAAAAGAAGAATAGAAAATTTCTCGCAAAATTTTATTCCCGAAAAAAAGAGTAGGAAAATCTCTATGGAAAATAATATTCCTACTGCTTCAGTGCCTCAAAATTCCATTTGGATAAATCCAGTATAGATTCAAGTTTTTCTTCCAATTCATCCGGAACATTGATAAAAAAATCAATTTTTGTGATTTTTTCAATCTCGTCAACGGACAAGGCAAAGGATTTCAGCGTACCGGTCGATGTATTGACCCTGAACATAAAGCCGATGGCCCGCTCTCCGTTGGTATCAAGAATAACCTTATAACAGCGTGTTGGTATGGCTACCTTGTTTTCGCCAAAAGTGCCAAAAGGCCCGTCAGCGAGGACAGGTCCTGCCGCAATATACAAGGTATTGCCTTCCTTTGCCCATTCCCGGATCAGGGGTTCAAGTGCTTTCCACAAATATTTATTAAAACCTACTTTCTGGGGAACTATGTTTGACATCAGATAGGTTTCCGCAGCAGCCTTGAGGTCAAACATCATATCTTCCGCAGGCACCAGTTGCGCCATAACAAATCCGGCATCCCGGTAATCTTTGGGTGATGATGAACCGGTAGAGACAAGCGGATCTTCGTTGTATTTTTCTTTGACCGTCCCCGTTGCTTTTGCCATTTCCGGCGTCAATGCATAGGCCAGCCATGAAGGAAGTTCAGTCCCTTCATTGTAGGACAAGGAAAAACGGGCATGTTTAACGGGCAGCTCCCTGGGCATGGCTGAAGCAATCTCATATGCTTCCTGTGCAGGCAGGGCTGCACAAATCAAAGCCAGCGAAAAGGCAAATATGGTTTTCATATAATCTTTTTTAGTCATTACGACAAAAAAGAGTAAAGAGTTTTAAAAGTTGTGGTTTATTTCTATCCTTTTATCCGCCGGAGCCCTGCCTGCCATTAAATGGACTCCAGCGGGGCAGGCAGGCTTGTCACTCTCTTAATACCTCGGATCTTTCACAAACGGCATCTTAGCCATTTTTTCCACTTCGATGCTGGGAAATCCGAACTCTTCCACCACCTTTCCCAGGATAAGATACACTCCCTGCCCCCTGAAAGGGTACGTTTTCAGCGTATCGGGGAAGTTAACGGTGTCAAAGAACTCCCCTTTAATATCGAGGAAACAGCCAAAGTGCATCCATTCTCCCTTTACGGTGTGCACGTACTTGATGGTAACGAGGTTACCCAGGATACGGATCATTTTACCCACATGATGGATCAGATCATGGGCAAGAATATTACCCCGGAAGCTTGTTTCAAGGAGGTCAAAAGCCGAGAGGCTCACCGGGAAGCCCAGCAATTCGATTTCATCATAGGCATCCTCCACGCGGGTCTGTTCAAGTTCCGGCAACGCAAATTCCCGGGTTTTTTCAACAAACAGGCGTCCGGTCTCCGGCTGTTTGTCTTGGCTCCCCAACAACATATGGGCGTCCCACAGCAACTGCTTTTTTGTCTTTCCTGTAAAGCGGAAAGCGTCAAGCCTGATCAGGATGACCATCTGTTCAATGCCGGCAGGGACCCGCAGGATGAAATCCTCCAGGTCCCTGTATGGGCCATTGGTATCTCTTTCGGCTACCAGGGCCTCGGCGATCTTTTGTTCAAGATTGGCAATGTGTATCAGTCCAATGTATATGTCCTGGCCAACGATACAGGTTTTGTAATGGCTGTGGTTCACACAGGGCAGATTGATCGTGGCCCCGCTTCTCCGCGCTTCATTGAAATACACCCAGGTGCGGTAAAATCCCCCGAAATTATTGATGACGGCCACCATGAATTCCATCGGATAATAGGTCTTCAGGTACAGGCTCTGGTAGCTCTCCACGGCATAGGAAGCTGAATGTGCTTTCGAAAAGGCATAACCGGCAAAGGAAGCAACCTGCCTCCAGACCTCTGCAATAAGCTCTTCCGGATAACCTCTTTCACGGCAATTGGTGAAAAAACGTTCCTGAATGCGTTCAAATTCTTTCCGCGAACGATATCTCCCTGCCATGGCCCGCCGCAATATATCGGCATCGGCCAGGTCGAGCCCGGCAAAATGATGGCAGATCTTGATCACATCCTCCTGGTAAACCATCACGCCATAGGTCTCTTTCAGCTGCTCTTCCATGATGGGATGAAGATAAGTGAACCTGTCGGGGTGATGGAAACGACGGATGTATTCCTTCATCATCCCCGATTTGGCAACACCGGGACGGATGATGGAGCTGGCCGCAACAAGCGAAAGGTAATTGTTGCAGCGCAGTTTCTTCAGCAGTCCGCGCATGGCGGGACTTTCAACATAAAAACATCCGATGGCCTCGCCCTGATACAGGCGTTCATTTACATACGGATCTTTTTTAAACTCATGGATGCGGTGGACGTCGATCTTCGTGCCCCGGTTGCCCCGGATGATTTCCACGCTTTCGTTGATATGGCCGATGCCCCGCTGGCTGAGAATGTCAAGCTTTTCAAATCCGATCATTTCCGACACATACATATCGAACTGTGTGGTCTGAAATCCTTTGGGTGGCATGTCCAGCGCTGTATAGCAGGTGATGGGCTCTTCTGAAACCAGTATGCCTCCGGCATGGATGCTGCGGATATTGGGAAAGTCCATCAGCATATTTCCCACCTGTTCTATTTGCCCGGTAATTTCACTTTTATTGATCACGGCGCCAGGTTCTTCCACCAGCCTGTCGATTTCTTCTTTGGGCAGGCCATATACCTTCCCCAGCTCACGGAAAATGGAACGGTCGCGGAATGTGGTTACAGTGCCCAGCAGGGCGGTATGCTTTTTCCCGTATCGTTTGAAAATATAATCCTGCACGTCATCCCGGTCCTTCCACGAATAGTCGATATCGAAATCGGGAGGGGAAGTGCGCTTGGGATTGATAAACCTTTCAAAGTAAAGGTTCAGCTCAATGGGATCCACATCAGTGATTTTCAGGCAATAGGCAACAATACTGTTGGCCCCGCTGCCACGCCCGACATGATAGAAGCCACGGCTCATCGAATACCGTATAATATCCCAGGTGATCAGAAAATAGGATGAGAATCCCAGCTTGTCAATCACTTCAAGTTCATGCCTGACCCTTTTCAGGGCCTCGGCATTTGATTTTCCGTACCGGTATTCAAGCCCTTCCAGGGCCAGTTTTTCCAGCAGCAATTTGTCATCATACCGGCTGCCGGAAAAGACCTGCTTGTTTTTGACGGAATTGAAATCAATATCAATGCTGCAGTCCCTCAACAGTTGCTCTGTATGCTGCAATATTTCGCGATAATCTGCATAAAGGATCCGGATGAAGTCCAGCGGGATGAACCGCTCGCCGGACAGGGCCAGGTCGTCTGCCGTGATCTTGCTCAGCAGCGTATTGTTGTCGATAGCCCTTAGGTGCCTGTGCAGGGTATGATGCTCATCAGCAGAGAAAGTGACGGGCAACAGGGCCACAAGGCTTGACTGATTATAACGGAAACGTGAAGTGGCAAGACGGTTAATATCGCCGGATCTTATCCCGATTCGTTCATTCTCCCGCAGCTTCCGCGGCAGTATGCCGGTGAAGGGGAAAATAACATAACTGTTATCGAATGCCGGGGGGCAGGGTGGGAGAGGCGTCTTTTCAAGATTGTGGACGGTGAGGAATTCGTTGAGCTCGCGGAATCCATCGTTGTTACGTGCAACGGCAATAAAAAGCAGTCGGTTATGATCGTCCCTGAATTCGATGCCGGAAACCGGTGCAATACCCTTCATCCTGCATTCCCAGATGAAATCCATGGTCCCCATGGTATTGTTGATATCGGTGAGGGCCATGACCTTAACCTCGTTTTTCACGGCTTCCGCCACCAGTGTCTCAACCGGCAATGTGCCGTAACGGAGGCTGTAATATGAATGGCAGTTGAGGAACAAGGTTTTTTGTTTTGATTCCAGGCTTATCCAAACTACTCCTATTTCTCCAAACTTCTTAGCTCCTCACCCCCTTCCCCTCTCCACCCTGGAGAGGGGCGATACCTTGTGCTGTAATTACGACTCATCTCTCAAGAATCAAATACAAGCACTTGCATCACCCGTGAGACAATTTGCCCCCTCTCCAGGTTGGAGAGGGGGTGGCTCGAAGAGCCGGGGGTGAGGATGAAAATTCAACAATTCTCCTGATCACGCTCTCCGTTTCATCTAATACCTCTGCATTCCAAAACCGAATAACCCTTATGCCATATTTCTCTATTTCAGCGGTTCTGTTTTTATCCAGTATCTTTTTTTCCTGATCTTTATGATAAGAACCATCCAATTCAATTGCAACCCTTGTTTCTGCACAATAAAAGTCTAAAATGAATCCTGCAGACAAAGGGTGCTGTCTTCTGAATTTCCAATGATTGAGTCTTCGGTTCCTTAACAGTTTCCACAGCAACTTTTCGGCATCCGTAAGACATTTTCGAAGTTCACGTGTGTTTTTTAGTAGTTCTTTACGAATACCTGCTTCCACGGTTACTATAATTTCTTTGTCGTTCATATATATTGTTTTTATTTCTTTCTCCTCCGTTTTGCTTACCTCCTCACCCCCATCCCCTCTCCAGCCTGGAGAGGGGTGATACCTTGTGCTTTTTTTAGTTCGTGTCTCAAGATTCAGATTACTGCACCATCATTCATCTCCGTGACAACTTGCCCCCTCTCCAGGTTGGAGAGGGGTGGCTCGCAGAGCCGGGGTGAGGA
>CAYWCR010000006.1:28007-56629 GCA_964456825.1 uncultured Bacteroidales bacterium | reverse complement strand
CAACTTGCCCCCTCTCCAGGTTGGAGAGGGGTGGCTCGCAGAGCCGGGGTGAGGAGGTAGAAAACTGAATAATCCTTTTGGTCACGCTCTCCGTTTCATCTAATACCTCTGCATTCCAAAACCGAATAACCCTTATGCCATATTTCTCTATTTCAGCGGTTCTGTTTTTATCCAGTATCTTTTTTTCCTGATCTTTATGATAAGAACCATCCAATTCAATTGCAACCCTTGTTTCTGCACAATAAAAGTCTAAAATGAATCCTGCAGACAAAGGGTGCTGTCTTCTGAATTTCCAATGATTGAGTCTTCGGTTCCTTAACAGTTTCCACAGCAACTTTTCGGCATCCGTAAGACATTTTCGAAGTTCACGTGTGTTTTTTAGTAGTTCTTTACGAATACCTGCTTCCACGGTTACTATAATTTCTTTGTCGTTCATATATATTGTTTTTATTTCTTTCTCCTCCGTTTTGCTTACCTCCTCACCCCCATCCCCTCTCCAGCCTGGAGAGGGGTGATACCTTGTGCTTTTTTTAGTTCGTGTCTCAAGATTCAGATTACTGCACCATCATTCATCTCCGTGACAACTTGCCCCCTCTCCAGGTTGGAGAGGGGTGGCTCGCAGAGCCGGGGTGAGGACTCTGTAATTCTATAATTCCTGTAATGATTCCGCTCCATCATGGTATAAGCCCATCGTATAAGATCCTCACCCGAGGCAGCTAAAAGTCTACCCGAAAGCTCTGCCTCAAACCAGCCATCTTGCTTCAAAAAAAATAACCGGCAGTTCATGATAAAAATGATTATTAAATAATCAAATATTACGATTATAATATAATCATATTTGTAAAACAAAACAGAAAATAAGGGAAAAAATAATTCAAAAGATGGACCAGTCACCCAAAATCCGGAACATGGTTTGGATAAAATGAAAAAAGCCTATAATCCTTACTGGGAAGGTGAGACGGATGTATAATATACTGTATTTAAATGGCCTTCGCACTTGACGGTTTCCGACAGTTCCTGTTTGGGAACCAGATTGAACTGACAGGATCAAATCCAGACGATCTTTCCTTCCCCCGAAGGGATAAATTATGATGGAAACAGTTCAAGTTTACAGCCTAAATTCTCGGGAGGGAATTCAACCTGAAGTCAATGGCTTTTGTTCAACATCAAAAGCTTTTTTACTGGATTTACAAACCGGAAAATCAATCCATTACCATTATCTTTTCCCTTGCCGTTGTTTTTCCGTTTTCTTTCAATACAACAAAGTAAACACCCCCATGTAAGGAAGCTATATCCAATATCATCATGCCCCGGATGGATGAATCGGATTTCTGCATCGCTATCCTGCCGGAAACATCCTGTATTTCAATATGATATCTGTCTGATTGCCGGGAAGATTGTGTTTCCGGATATCCGCTGATGACGATAGATTCCCGGGCAGGATTTGGAAATACAAGCAGCTCATAAGGTTTGCCGGTTTCAGGATGATCCGTCAACCCGGTCCCCATATCCGGAGCCTGAAGTTTTATATCCGTAAACAGGTGATACTCACCCGCCTCTAAGTACATCAACCCATTGACATCAGTAATTTTAACACTATCCCCGCTGAAATAATCATACCACCAGCCCGCCTGCGGAAATTCACCGGATATGTCTCCGCCTTCCACACCGAAATTGCCCAGGATAACAACATTCATGTCATTGTTCCGCAAGATGATCTTTTTCATGCTGCTGCTGACATTCAGGGTAAAATCCACGGTCTGGAATACCGGATGATTCTTTCTCAGGCCGATCAGTGCAGCGTAAATATTAACTAGATATAAACGCCTGGGATCGTTCATATACTCCCATTTTGGAGGTTTTTCACCCAGCCTGCCGAGCGAATCGATGGAGAAATCATAACCCCGCTCTCCAAACTGCCAGATCATTTTAGGCCCGGGTACCGTCAGAAAGAATACCGCATTCATGGCCATGCGGCTTAATGCCGTTGCCGTGTCCTTTATCTGGTATGATGCTGAACCGTTGCCCCAACGAAGGCATTTATACATAAGCCTTTGCTCGTCATGGCTTTCCATGTAGCCTATGAGCTGAGGCTGATTCCATGTGCGGTTCTTATAGGATATTCCTGAAAAATTAGTTTTGCTGCCTTCGTTCCATCCCATGGCCGCTTCACCATAATTGTAATTCATATTGCCCCAGAGCAGCATGCCGTAGTCTGCAAGCTCTTCCTCTTCCGAGTTTTCGGCCAGGTGTTCCAGGATAACAAAGGCATCGGGATTCCTTTCCCATACCGCATCGGTCATTCGTTTCAGCAGCCTGATCCGGTCAGCATCATAAAGGCTGCCCCAGCTGTCACTGCTGCTTTTTATATTGTTGCCAAATCCTTTGGTGAAATCAAACCGGAATCCGTCAAACCGGTATTCCGACATCCAGAAACTGTTTATGCTGTCCACCAGCTGCTGGGTATATTCACTTTCGTGATTGAAATCATTGCCCCACTGGGCATCGGGATTTGTGAAATTGGATTGCGTATTGAACCATGGATTTTCTGCCGTTGGATTACCGTCAAAGTAAAGCTGCACAAAAGGGCATTGGTCATAGGCATGATTCAGCACCATGTCCATGATCACGGCCATGTTTCTTTTATGGCATTCGTCAACAAGCTTTTTTAGATCGTTCTTGGGACCGTAGTATTTGTCAGGGGCAAAATAATAAGAAGGATTATAGCCCCAGCCCACGTTTCCTTCAAATTCATTCACCGGCATCAGTTCAACAGCGTTAACACCCAGCCGCAGCAAGTATCCCAGGGTATCGATTATCGCCTCAAAAGAATGCTTTTCCGTAAAATCCCTCACCAGTATTTCATAAATTACCAGTTCAGCCGCAGATACCGGTTCGAAATCCTGCACCTTCCAGGAATAGGGCACTTGTCCGGTCTGCAATACTGCGGCAATACCGGTCGTCCTGCCGGAAGGATAAGGTATCAGGCCCGGATAGGTTTCTTCAGTAATGTGGGGATCGTTGGCAGGATCAAGGATCTTATCCGTGTATGGATCCGCTATGCGCAAACTGCCGTCTATCAGGTACTGGAAAACATATTCCTTCCGGGGTGTCAGTCCCTTTAGTTCTATCCAGTACCGGTTCCCATCCGGAGTTTGATGCATAAGAGAATTGCTGTCTATCTCCCAGTCATTGAAATCACCGATGACGTAAACAAATTCCTTACCGGGTGCAAAAAGTGACAGCATAACGGTAGCGGTGTCTGTGTAATTGATCCCATCCCGGATACCTGCAGGTATTTCCTGAACAACAGCAGGCTTCCTTACCATATAATAAAAGGAGTCGGCAACCATTCCCGTGTCATTGCCTGCTATGGCTTTTATCAGGAATTTTCCATAACTGTCTGCAACGATGGTATCGGAAAGCTTATCATCCGTCCCTTTTTTAAGGAGCTTATCATCCCGGTAAAGGGCAATGGTATCGGCTTCGTTCGCCATTATTTCAACAATAAAGGAATCATTAAGGCTGACAATCTGAGGAAATACCGGGGGCCGGAGTATTGAAATCGTTAGTCCTTCCGAATACACCGGAGTAAAAATATCACCTCCTCCTGTTGCCCGTCCCGTTCCGGAACCATCTGCACTGCGAAAGACAAAAGCCAGGCTCAGGATCTCCTCGCCGGCCGGAACGCCGAAGAAATCACGGATGCTGGGCGACATGGTCAGCTCGTACCGGTCGGCAGCGGTTCGGGTGAATTTGCATTCCGGAAGATTTTGCGCCCATTCGGCTTTTACATAACGCCAGTCGCCAGGGCCTGTGCTTTTGTCAGTAAGCACTCCCATATGGGCATATACATCACCTGTATAGCCCATCAGTCCTTTGTCCCCCTGTGTAGCGTCGTAGGTGATGGTCACAGCTTGATTATCAATGGGGATGGCAGGGGATGTCATGATAATCTGGGAAATACATAATAAATTTCCTGCCAGGATCCATGCTGCAATAAATACAATACTCCGTTTCATAATTTCACATATTATATAGCCATAGCACCGAACAAACTTAATTTAATTTTTTTGAATTGATCTTGCATTAAATCACTTATTGTCAAAAAATTATCGCAAACGTTTGCGGGTACGATTGTGGATTCACAAACCCATTTGTTTTTGTGATTTAATGGGCATAGAAATCCGAACAAGGAACTCCGAATTTCGAATTCCGAAGAAAACGCGGTTCCGTGTTTTATATTCAACATTCAGTGCCTGCCTGGCCGGCAGGCAGGTTCGGCATTCCATGTTCGTTATTCATAATCTCCACAATAACCAAATGCTGATGGCTGTTTTCGTATTTATATTAATGTTTTTACTATTTTTATTGGTATATTACAAAATATACCTTTTTCATCATTCATGTCAAGTGCTCCGGTAACCATAAAAGATATCGCCCGGCTGCTTGGAATATCAGTCTCCACTGTTTCAAGGGCCCTGAAGGATCATCCGGATATCAGCGCCGAAACCAAGGAAAAGGTTAACGAGACCGCACGCAGGCTAAACTACAGGCCCAATGCGCTGGCGCTGGGTTTGAAAAGCAGTAAAAGCAACACGATCGGGGTGATCATTCCCGAGATCGTCCATTTCTTCTTTTCATCGGTCATCAGCGGCATTGAGGATGCAGCCTATGAAACCGGCTATAATGTAATGGTATGTCAGACCAATGAAATGTATGAACGGGAAACCATGGTTGCAAAGGCCTTACTTGATCACAGGGTCGATGGTATCCTGATCTCTGTTGCCAAAACCAGCACCAAATTTGATCATCTCACCCTGTTGCAGGATAACGGCATACCCCTGGTGTTCTTCGACCGGATTTGTCCTTTTATTGAATCGGATGCCGTGGTGGTAGATGATTACAAAGGTGCCTATATGGCCACCGAGCACCTGATTGCTGTCGGATGCCGTAATATCGTCCACCTGTCGGCCCCTGAAAACCTGATGATCGGCAAACTTCGCAAGGTAGGCTATTGCCGGGCCCTGGAAGACAATAACCTTCCGGTAGATCCCTACAATATTTACCTCTGCGATACCAGCGAAAAAGTGGAAGAGAAAATAGGACGGATCCTTGCCCGGCATCCCAAACCTGACGGTTTTTTTGCCGTTAACGATTCAACCGCTATTGCCGTTATTCAGGCCGTCAAGAAAGCCGGCTTCAGGGTGCCGGAAGACATAGCCGTTGCCGGTTTCGGTGACGGGCCGGTGGCTACCATATGCAGTCCGACCCTGACGACCATTGAACAGAACGGGTACGAGACCGGCTATGAGGCAACCCGTTTTTTGCTGGACAGAATTACAAAAGGCAATACCGCTTTTCCTGCCCGCAAAAAAGTCTTTGCCCCGGTGCTGGTAAAGCGTGAATCAACGGACAGGAAGATGGAAGAGAGGTAATCAGTAGCCGGTAATCTGTAATCTGTAATCGGTGAGTATTTCCTACTAACTTTTAACTTCTATCTGCCAACTTCTCCCTTCCATTTCAAACGTTTGCAACGATTTATTAAGGATTGGTATATTTTTTAACAATCGTTTGAAATCAGGGGAAACAGCTATATTCTTGTGTTTCTTAAAAATCTGGTTGTGCTTCATAATGTTTTCTGAGATTTCTATTGTCTAACTTTGATTAAAGTAAAAATTTTCATGAATACCAGGAACGAAAAACCCCGCTTGTCCTTCTGGCAGATCTGGAATATGTCGTTTGGTTTTTTAGGCATACAGTTTGGTTTTGCCCTGCAAAATGCCAATGTGAGCCGGATCTTTCAAACCCTTGGAGCTGACATCAACAATATCCCGATCCTGTGGGTGGCAGCCCCGGTTACCGGTCTCATTGTTCAGCCCATCATCGGGCATATGAGCGATAAAACCTGGGGAAGAATGGGCCGGAGAAGGCCATATTTTCTGGTGGGAGCCATCCTGGCTTCCTGTGCGTTGCTGATCATGCCTAACTCCCCGGTATTGTGGGTGGCCGCCGGCATGCTCTGGATCATGGACGCTTCCATCAACGTATCCATGGAGCCCTTCAGAGCCTTTGTCGGTGATATGTTGCCCGATGAACAAAGGACCAGGGGATTTGCCATGCAAAGCTTTTTTATCGGTATTGGTGCCGTTATAGCCTCCCTCCTCCCTTATGTGATGACCAACTGGTTTAAGATAAGTAATACCGCTGCTGAGGGACTTATTCCGGATTCCGTCAAATTCAGCTTCTATATCGGTGGGGTGGTTTTTCTGTCCGCTGTCTTATGGACCGTTATCCGCACCAAAGAATATTCACCGGAACAGATTGAATCATTCGAGCGCAACGACAGTATCAAGGCGGCCGAGGCCAAAAATCACGCGGAAACCTATGCAAAAAAAACAAATTATCTCAGGAACAGTATTATCTGGATCCTGGTGGGTATAGTTGTTACCTATATAATATACAAAACGAAACTTGAAAAGGAATTATACATCCTTTCGGTCGGGCTGCTCGGATTTGGCTTAATTCAATTGATTACCGGCTGGTTTATGCGGGCTGGCAAAAAGAACGGGCTGACCGAGGTCATGGAGGACCTGTTTCATATGCCAAAAACAATGGGCCAACTGGCATTTGTACAGTTTTTCTCATGGTTTGCCCTCTTTGCCATGTGGATCTATACCACACCGGCGGTGACAGGGCATATATACGGGACATCCGATACAACCTCCCAACTATATAACGATGGCGCTGACTGGGTGGGCGTATTAATGGGTGTTTATAACGGTTTTGCCGCGATCATGGCCTTTTTATTACCCATCATTGCCAGAAAAACAAACCGCAGGATAACCCATTTGATAGCCCTGACATGCGGAGGGCTGGGTTTGATCTCCTTTTTCTTCATCAAAGATCCTCATTATCTGATCGTTTCAGAGATTGGGATAGGCTTTGCCTGGGCAAGCATCCTTGCCATGCCTTATGCGATATTGACCGGGTCACTTCCGGCAAAAAAAATGGGTGTGTATATGGGGATTTTTAATTTTTTCATCGTCATACCGCAAATATTAGCCGCCAGTATACTGGGGGCATTGGTGCGTCATGTGTTTGAAGGAAGAGCTATAAACGCCCTGGTGCTGGGTGGTATATCCATGATGCTTGCCGGCATTATCACCTTGTTCGTGACCGATAGAAAAGGATAATAATTCGCTGAACTATGAACAAATATCTCAAAATTGATCCATGGTGCATTATGGAGGAAGGATTTGACGGCAACAGGCACCGGTCATCCGAGAGTATATTCAGCATCGGGAACGGAAAAATGGGACAACGTGCCAACTTTGAGGAGCAATACTCGGGCAGCTCTCTCCAGGGTTCCTATGTGGCAGGGATATATTATCCCGACAAAACAAAAGTGGGCTGGTGGAAGAACGGTTACCCGGAGTATTTTGCCAAAGTACTAAATGCCCCGAATTTCATCGGGATCAATTTCACCCTGGATAATGAACCACTCGATCTTGCTAAATGCAAGGTGACTTCTTTCAGGCGTGTGCTTAACATGAAAGAAGGTACATTGAACCGCGACTTTATTGCTGTTCTGCCTTCAGGCCTGCGTGTCAAGGTTTCCGTGATGCGCTTTTTAAGCCTTGCCAGTCCCGAAACCGGAGCGATACGATATTGCATTACCCCGGTGAACAGGAACGCCGAAGTTAAGGTAAGCCCTTATCTCGACGGCAATGTAGTGAATGAGGATGCCAACTGGAATGAAGTATTCTGGACCCAGCTGGATCACGAAGCCTCCGGCCATGGTGGTTACCTCATTGCACGCACCCTGAAAACCGAGTTCGATGTTGCCTGCGGAATGCATAACAGGATACTGGTGGATGGAAATGAATGCAAGGATAAGCCATCCCATCATTCCAGGGACGGCTATGTTGAACTGTCGTATGCCCTGAGCCTTAAAAAAGAAAGCCAGCTGGAGATCATAAAAACCATCGCCGTTCTTTCTTCCCTGAACCATGAGAAGAAGGACCTCCCCGGGGATACAAAAAAAGTCTTAAAATCAGCGGTTCAGCTGGGTTTTGTCCCCATGCTCAAAGCACACCGGGAAATATGGGCAGGCATCTGGGAGCACAGCGACATCGTCATCGAAGGCGATGATGAGGCACAACAGGGCATACGTTTCAATATTTTCCACCTGAACCAGACCTACCGGGGAGATGATCCAAGGCTCAACATAGGGCCTAAAGGATTCACGGGGGAAAAATATGGCGGTTCCACCTACTGGGATACGGAGGCCTTTTGTATTCCGTTCTTCCTTTGCACTGCACCGGCATCGGTCACACGCAATCTTTTGCTTTACCGTTACAAACACCTGGAAAAAGCCATTGAAAACGCCCTGAAACTCGGTTATAAAAACGGGGCTGCCTTGTATCCCATGGTCACCATGAACGGTGAAGAATGCCATAATGAATGGGAGATTACCTTTGAAGAGATCCACAGGAACGGCGCTATCGCTTTTGCAATCCATAATTATACGCGGCATACCGGTGATCATAAATACCTTATCGAATACGGGCTGGAGGTGCTGATCGCCATCAGCAGGTTCTGGAGCCAGCGTGTTAACTGGTCGGGCGAAAAAATGAAATACGTGATCCTGGGAGTGACGGGGCCCAACGAATATGAAAATAATGTGAACAACAACTGGTATACCAATACCCTGGCAACATGGGCACTGCAATATACCCTTGAAACCATTGACCTGGCAAAGCAGGTTGATCCTGCCGGATATAAGAAGCTGGCTGAAAAGATCAACTTTAACGATATGGAGGAACCGGCACGCTGGAAAGATATCATTGCCAAGATGTACCTTCCGTACCTGGAATCGGAAGGTGTTTTCCTGCAGCAGGACGGATATATGGACAAGGAACAGATAACCGTTGACCAGCTGGACAGCAAGCAGCGGCCCCTGAACCAGAAATGGTCGTGGGACCGCATCCTGCGTTCCTGTTTTATCAAACAGGCCGATGTACTGCAGGGGATCTACCTGTTCGAAGACCGATATGATACAGAAACCATAAGCCGGAATTTCGATTTTTATGAATCGCGCACGGTCCATGAGTCATCTCTTTCACCCTGCGTTCATGTTGTGCTTGCAGCAAAGCTGAAGAAAACGGAAATGGCATACAGGTTATACCTGCGCACTTCGCGGCTTGATATTGACGACTATAATAATGAAGTGCACGAAGGCTTGCATATCACTTCGATGGCCGGCACCTATATGGCCATAATCGAAGGATTTGCCGGGAAAAGGGTGAAAGAGGGCAGGCTTGTGCTCAATCCGCAGTTACCTTCCAACTGGGAGTCATTTGCCTTCAAGATACTGTTCCGGGGGAGCCAGCTGAAAGCGGAAGTCAACAACAGAAAGGTGATCATCACCAATGAATCCTCCGTTTCGGTTGAGATTAACATTTATAACCATGATTACGCCATTCCCGGAAATTCATCGGTTGAGATCATGAGGAATTAATCATAACCTGCAAAGGAATACTAAACATAATCAAATACTAACCATTAACAATGAATATATGAATGTAAGAAGAAAATCCCGCAAAACAGTATTGATCCTGCTGTTTTGCTTCCTGCAGCTAGCGGCTTTTACGCAGGAAAAAACGATTACCGGACTGGTTACCTCGGCCACCGGTGAAGAACTTCCCGGGGCAAGCATCGTGGTAAAAGGTACCACCAACGGTACGACAACGGACGTCTTTGGGAATTACACGCTCACCGTGCCGGATGAAAATGTTGTCCTTGTCTTTTCGTTTATTGGCTATCTCAGCAAGGAACAGCCCATAGCCGGAATGACAACGATTAACATGAGCCTGGAAGAAGACGTCATGAAACTTGAAGAGGTCGTGGTAGTGGGTTACGGCGTTTCAAAGAAAAGCGATCTGACCGGTGCTGTCAGTTCCGTAAAGGAAGAGGATTTTAATAAGATCAGCGCAGCCACACCTGAACAGCTTATACAGGGCCGTATACCGGGCGTACAGATCACGCAGAACAACGGTGAGCCAGGATCTGCATCCCAGATCCGCATCCGTGGTGCCAGTACCATCCGTTCAGGCCAGCAACCCCTGTATGTTATTGATGGAGTTCCGCTGGATATGGCCGCTTCCTCACCCGGCGGTCCGTCAGCAAATGGAATGGGCGGAGCACCTGCAACAAATCCGCTCAATTTTCTTAATTCCAACGACATTGAGGCCATTGATATATTGAAAGATGCTTCGGCCACTGCTATTTATGGTTCAAGGGGTGCCAACGGAGTGGTGCTGATTACCACCAAAAAGGGTAAAGAAGGCAAAACAAACCTTGAATATTCCACTTATTTAAGCATCTCGAATCTTCCTAAAAAACTGGATGTATTAACCGCTGATGAATGGTTGAAGGTACGCATCGATACGCTGGACAAAGCGGTTGATGATGCCAACCATTATGGATCCAAAACTGACTGGCAGGAGGAAATATTCAGGACAGGACTGAGCCATTCTCATAATATTTCGTTATCCGGAGGGACTGAAATGAATTCCTACCGGGTATCGTTTAATTACCTTAATCAGGAAGGCATTATAGAAAAGTCATCCCTGGATAAATACGTCGGCCGTGTAAACATGACGCAAAAGGCATTAAAGGACAGGTTATTTGTTGAAGCCAACCTGACGGCATCGCAGACCAAGGAAAACAGGGTGCCGGTCGGCGCTACCGGATTTGAAGGTGACCTGTTGCTGAATGCTCTGAAAACAAACCCGACCTGGCAGGTTTATGATTCTTCCGGGGCTCCCTTTCAGACAATCTCCACGGAAGAGAGAAATCCGGTGGCCATGCTGGAGTATACCGACGATCTTACCCGCACGTCAAGAATCCTGGGAGGTGCTGCGGCAACCTTGAAATTAATTGAGGGATTGAATTATAAGTTGAACCTTGGTGTTGATTATACCAATGCTATCCGTAAAATCAACCAGAGCCAGAGGCTTTCTTACCTGAGCTCAGAGCAAGGCCGTGCCCAGATCAATACCAATGAGCTGCAAAATTTCATCATTGAGCATACATTAAACTATAATAAGTCCTTTAGCATTCATAACCTCGGATTGCTGGCTGGGTTCTCCTATCAGCGGATCAACCGCAGCGGTTTTAACCAGCAGGCAGGTTATTTTACCACCGATATGATCGACTATGTGAATCAAATGGATGAAGGTGATCCTGATTACTCTAATCTGGATTCATGGGCCAATACACCGGAAGAATTACAGTCATTCTTCGGCAGGATTAACTATAACTTCAATGAAAAGTATCTGGTCACGGCTACCATAAGGCGAGACGGTTCATCAAAATTCGGATCCGATTCAAAATATGGTAATTTCCCGTCACTGGCCTTTGCATGGAGACTTTCCCAGGAAGAATTCATACAGAACCTGAACGTATTCAGTAACCTGAAATTAAGGGTGGGCTGGGGTAAAACAGGGAACTCAGAGATAGGAACAGACAATTCAACATTTTTGCTTGCGCCTGATGCCGGTTCCACATCCATCATCAACCATATTCCCGTTACCGGTTTTAAAATTGATAAAACACCGCAACCTGGTTTGCATTGGGAAACCACTACTTCGACCAATTTCGGGCTCGATTTTGGCGTGCTGGAAGGTAGATTATCAGGAACTATCGACCTGTTCAGGAAAAAAACAACGGATATGCTGATGGAACAACCTACCAAGGCTTTATCTCCGACCAGCACCTTTATTTCCAATCTCGATGAGGGATATGTATTGAATGACGGTATTGAGCTGGGTATTGATGGAATTGCTGTTAACACAAGCAATTTCTCCTGGAATGTGAATTTTAACTTTACGGCCATAAAAAACAGGGCTGAAAAAATCCGGGATGATGATGCAACGATTATCCCGACAGGAGAAATCGATGGGCAGGGTATGACCGGAGCATATGCACAGGCATATGCCAACGGACATCCCATGGCTTCATTTTATATGGTCAAGGTTGATTCGGTTGGAAAGACCGGCAGATTTAAAGGGAGGGTTTACTATGAAAGAAACATTGCAGGCACCGATTCATTTTTCTTTATCGGATCTGCTCTGCCAAAATTCACCTGGGGTTTGAACAACTCGTTCCGTTATAAGAACCTCGACTTTGCCTTTTTTATCGACGCGGTTTATGGTAACAAGATCTTTAATAACACCGCATTGTTGCTGGATAAGACAAACATGAACCAATCGAAAAATGCCCTGCAGAGCTTTATTGCTGATGAATTCAGCTATTCCTTTTCAAGCAGGGTATGCGACAGGTATCTTGAAGATGGTTCTTATGTCCGCCTGGCCAGTGCTACGCTGGGGTATAATTTCAATATCAGTAAAATAGAATGGATACAGAATCTCCGGCTGTATGTCTCAGGATCGAACCTTTTCCTGATCACCAATTACAGCGGTTATGATCCTGATGTTTCGTCCTCCGCTGATATGAATGGTGTCCGTGCCCTGGGGATTGATAATACGAGTTATCCAAAATCAAGGACATTCTTATTTGGGCTCAATGTTACATTCTAAACATACAATCTGACTCATATGAAAAAGAATATTTTATATAGTGCTTTAGCTGCTCTGTTTTTGAGCAGCCTGTTCCTGAATTCCTGCACTGATCTGGAAGAAACTCCGCAGGATAAGGTTACTTCAGAAACCCTTATTGAGGATCCGAATCTGATCCCTAATTTAATTGCTCCGGCACTGGGTCAGCTAAAAGGCCTCTGGTACCGCGAATCATTCTGGGGTTTGCAGGAAGCTACATCAGATGAGCTTTGCTTTCCCACGCGGGGAACTGACTGGTTTGACGGAGGTGTCTGGCAGCAGCAATGGCTGCATACCTGGCTCCCTGTGCACAGAGACGTCGGCGCTACCTGGAATCGTTTGAATACAGCGATCGCAGCAGCAAATTTCGGGGTTTCAGTACTCGGTACCGGTGATGATGTAACCGATGAGATAAAAGGATACCGATCGATGCTCAGGTTTCTCAGGGACTTTTATATGTATTGCCTGATCGATCTCTATGGCGTTTCACCCTATCGTGATCCTTTCAGTACAGACTACACAACTGATCCGGTTTACCTTACCCGTGAGAATGCGTTTTATTTTATCGTCAATGACCTGAAAACCATCCTGGATAATATGCCTGAGAGGGCTGAGGCGGACTATGGGGTTCCCAACCGTGACGCATGCCTTATGCTGCTTTCCAAGATGTATATCAACAAAGAAGTATATGTTGGCCAGGCTGCATGGGATTCATGCCTTCTTTATCTGAACCAGATCATTGATCCCGGTAATTATCAGCTGGCAGAAAATTACTTTGGTATATTTGGTCCTGACAACCACTTGAACTTCAAACAACCAGGTGATGAAGCCATTTTTGTTACCGAACTTGACGATGATCAGAGCTACGGTATCGATGACCAGGTTATATGGGTAAAACATACTTTCCACTATAACCAGTTCCTCATGGGAGACTTTACCAATAACTGGAATGGTTGCGTTGCTCCCCAGGGCTACCTTGAAGAATGCTGGTTCAATGGAACGGATACAGCTACGGATGTGCGCTGGGTTGACAGCACAATATACCCTGTTATGGCTGTCGTTAACGGTTTCAATTACGGACAGCAATATAGCACGGCGGGCGTGGCGCTGGTTGACCGCGGAGGCCTGCCATTAAACTTCACCTTTGATTGTCCGCTCGAAAATGCCACAGAAAATAATGGTGTCAGGGTATTGAAATATGCACCCCGTAACACGCCGGTCAATGTTATGCGTACACCCAATGATTTCATCATTTACCGTTATGCCGACGCCCTGCTTATGAAAGCTGAATGCCTGGCGCGCAATGGTAATACAGGAGATGCTTTGACCATAGTCAATGAGATTAGAGCCAAACGTAAAGCACCTGCACTTGCCAGCATGGAACTGATGGATATTCTGAAGGAAAGGGGCCGTGAATTATACTGGGAAGGACATCGCAGGCAGGACATGATCAGGTTCGGGACTTTTCTCCTGCCTAAGCCTTTGATGAATAAACCTGATCCCTCTCCTGAAACAGCGAAACTGGTACCCATACCACAGACGGCTATTGAAGCCGCTGAAGGAGATCTGCTCCAGAATCCCGGATACAATTGACATGTTTTGCCTGATGAAAAATCCGGTTCCAAACGAGCCGGATTTTTTTCAGATCTTTGCCAACATATTTTCTAAAGAAAAATAATGACATGAAAAGCAATTTTTTTGTGACTTTTGGAATGCTGGCCTTGTTGTCCGGCGCCTGCAGACATCAACCGGAAACGCCGGTAACCCGGGCTAATCCTTCAGGCATCAGCCAGGTTGATCCTGTTGAGTGGGCAAAGGATGCCGTAATTTATGAGGTCAATATCAGGCAATTCTCACCCGAAGGTACTTTTAAGGCCGTTGAAAAGGAACTTCCGCGGTTGAAAGACCTGGGCATCGATATCCTGTGGCTGATGCCCATTTTTCCCATTGGTGAAATGAACAGGAAGGCCGACCAGACGGTATTAATCGAAGAAATAAAAGACCCTGCCGAACGGAAAAAATACCTGGGCAGTTATTACGCAACCAAAGATTACCTGACCGTTAACCCGGAATATGGTACACTCGATGATTTTAAGTCACTGGTGGATAAAATTCATGCCCTGGGAATGCATGTTATCCTTGATATTGCCATCAATCACACATCCTGGGATAACCCCTGGATCAAGGATCACTCTGATTATTATACCCGGATTGAGAAAGACAGCACTCCCTGGAATCCTGCGTGGATGAAAGCGCATCCTGAATATTTCAAAAAACTGAAGAAGCTGCAAATGACCTATCCCATAAATCCAACTGAATTTGACTGGTGGGATGTTGCAGAGTTGAACTTTGACAATGCTGAGCTGCGCAAGGAGTTTGTTAAGGTATTTACCTATTGGATGACAACATTTGATGTTGACGGTTACCGTTGTGACCATGCTCACGGAGTGCCTACAGATTTCTGGGAGGAGCTGAGGCCCGAGCTCGACAAGGTGAAGCCGGTCTTTATGCTGGCTGAAGCCGAACTGCCTGAATTGCACCGAAAAGCCTTTAACATGTCGTATGACTGGAAAATGCACCATATCCTGAATGATATAGCGAAAAACAAAAAGCCTGCCTGGGCCATTGCGGAGCACCTCCAATGGGTTGATACGGCTTATCCTGATAATTCATGGCTCATGCAGTTCACCTCCAACCACGATGAAAATTCGTGGGCAGGTACCGAGTTTGAAAGGATGGGGCAGGGGGCTAAGGCATTTGCCGTCCTTGCCGCCACCTTGCCGGATATGCTGCTCATTTATAACGGGCAGGAATCCGCCTTCAATGAACGGTTGAAGTTCTTTGTAAAAGATACCATCAACTGGGGTGAATACAGTTACAGCAGTTTTTACAGGACCCTTACGGAACTAAAGGAAAATAACAAGGCACTATTCAACGGCACCGGGGGCGGAACGCTGAAGGTATTGTCATCCCCGGCCGACAGCAATGTATTTGCATTCATGCGGCAACAGGGGGAAGACCAGGTAGTGGTCATCTGCAATCTGGGTGAGTATCCTGAGGACTTTACCCTGAGGTCAGTCACCAGGATGGGAAAGCTGCAGGAAGTGTTCACCGGCAATACCACAACTTTTAAGCGCAGGACAAAGATTACCCTCAAACCATGGCAATATGGTGTATATGAAAAAAAATAAAAGTGTCTGAACCGCAGATATCGCCGATTAATTGATAGACTTTGATTATCGTTGGTTTGATTTAATTTCTTCAGGGGTATTTAGTATTTTTATTCGTGAGACTCAGATTTCATGAGTTTTAGGAACCTGCCCCTTGGGGAGATATTTAGGTTCCAGGGCTTGCCCTGGGGTTTTATACCCGTGATTCCGCCTTATTCCTTATCCCGCAGTTTCTTCTTCAGGTTGTCAATGTCTTTCTTCAGGCCGCTGACCGTCTTGAACAGGCTGTCCTGAGGAAGGACGGGGTCAGGAATTTCGCTGCTGATAAAATTCACAAACCTCCAGACTTCCTTTATTTCATTGACATGGATGTCAAAAGGCTCATACATCGGATTCAGTGAATACAGGCAGAGTTTTTGTTCCTTTTCAATAAGGTTTTCGGCAATTTTAAAGACTATCCCTTCATCCAGTGTCAGGATGATATAACCATGCCCGTTAATGATGGAATTCCAGTCCTGCACAAATTCTCCGGTCACCCACGACTCGGAAGGGATCGGCAGCATGGAGTCCCCGGTCAGCTGAAAGGTCCGGTATTTTTTTTGTCTCGAAAGGAAAGGGAGCTGGAAAACCGGCAGTTCGCTGATGAATTCGGGATCGGCAAATCCGGTGGTGTATCCGGCTTTTGCTTTTTCGCTCACCAGTTCAATGTTTTCAAGGTTGTCGCTGTTGACGGTAGTGGCCAGCACCCTGATATTACTGCCTTTGAGGTATACATCTCCGCCCCGCTCAACCTGGGAAAGCTGGCTTTCGGAGATGGTGGTCAGATTGACTTTCACCAGTGTATCGATGGCAATGCCATAATACTTCGAAAAAGAAACCAGGGCCTGCAGGGTGGGCTGGCTGACTTCATTCTCGTACCCGCTGAGGGTGGAGCGCTTCATGTTAAGGGTAAAGGCTACATCATCCTGTGTGCGCCCCCTGCGCTTGCGAAGGAATTTGATGTTGGAGGAGAAGAACATGGCTGATTATTTTTGTTATACAATGGTACCCCTGAAACCTCCTCACCCACGTCCCCTCTCCATGTTGGAGAGGGGTTGGGGGTGAGGACTGAAGAGATATATTTTATTTGTTAAATACTATTGCAAATATAATATAAAAAGATTATATTATAATCATACTTTTTGATTATTTAATAATCATTTATTAACAATTGATGCTGTTATGTTGGAAAGCGGGGAAAGAAACATCATTCATCTCGACCTGGACACCTTTTTTGTATCGGTGGAGCGACTGATCAACAGCCGGTTGACAGGCAGGCCTGTTATCGTGGGGGGAGCATCGGACCGGGGTGTGGTGGCCAGCTGCAGTTATGAAGCCCGGCAATACGGCATTCATTCGGCCATGCCCATGAGGATGGCAAGACAATTGTGTGCCGATGCCGTTATCCTGAGGGGCGATATGGACCTGTACAGCCGGTATTCAAACATGGTTACCGGCATTATTGCGGCCAGCGCACCGGTGTACGAGAAAGCATCGGTCGACGAGCATTATATCGACATCACCGGCATGGACCGTTTTTATGGTTCCCTGAAATGGACGCAGGAATTGCGCCGGAAGATCATCGCTGAAACCGGATTGCCCATCTCTTTCGGGCTTTCGGTCAACAAAACCGTATCGAAAATCGCCACCAGCGAGGCAAAGCCCAATGGCGAAAAACAGGTGCCGGCCGAAGGGGTAAAGCCATTCCTGCATCCCCTTCCCATCAGCAAGATCCCGATGATCGGTGAAAAGACCTTTCACCTGCTGCGTTCGATGGGCATTGCCACCATCGGGACCCTGAGCCTGATACCGGTGGAAATGATGGAAAAAGTGCTGGGTAAGAATGGGATCGAAATCTGGAAAAAGTCCAATGGCATCGACCTGACCCCTGTAACCCCTTATTGGGAACAGAAATCCATCAGCAGCGAAAGGACATTTGACAAGGACACAACCGATCTCGCCCTGCTGAATAATATACTGGTAGCCATGGTGGAAAAAATTGCCTACGAACTGAGAAAAGAAGAAAAACTCACCTCGTGCGTTACCGTAAAAATACGCTACTCCAATTTCGATACCCACACGCTGCAAAAGCGCATCCCTTATACATCATTTGACCACAAGCTGATAGAAACTACCAAAGAGCTTTTTAAACGCCTCTACCAGCGGCGCATGCTCATCCGGCTTATCGGGGTCAGGTTCAGCCACCTGGTGCAGGGCACTCAGCAACTCAACCTGTTTGAAGACACGCCCGAGATGGTAAGGCTTTACCAGTCCATTGACAGGATGCGGATGCGGTATGGAAGAAAGTCAGTGATGCGGGCGGTGGGCCTGATATGAAAAACAGCAAATGATCAATATCATCATGCTTTCATGCAATGGGATAAAACCCTGACCGGGTTTTTTCGTATGATTTTATGCATGACAAAAGGCTGAGAACAGCAGGATGAGAAACAGGGCAACAAATAAAGCAGGCGGTATGCTGATACTGATCATGCTGGGTATTAACCTTTTTGGCCAGGACATTTCGCTTGAACCTAAATCAAAAGCCTACTTCGACAGCATCGATTACCGCATAGCCGCATTACAGCAACAACTTCCCCGGCTGAAACAGTCGCATGATGTTTCGCTATTCCATCTTCAGCGTGAACTCGATCATACCTTGTTTATCAGGGAATATGAGCAATATGTAGTCGATGAAGACCTCTTCAAGGCCAAGGATATGGTAGAATCCCGCCTTGAACGTGCAAAGTTCAGAAAAGACCAGTTTTCTGTCGATTTCTATAATCGATATAAAGACAAGGTTTACAACCAGATCAAATATCAACGGATGCATTACCAGGCACTGTTTGAAAAGGAAAAGAATTTCCGGAAGGAATTCAATTCCATAACCAGGGAAGAAACGGTTGAAGCCTACCTGCATGCGCAACGAATGACAGATCTTGCCCTGAAATATGCCCTGGAAAACAGTTTTACCGGAACCGCCAAAGGCTTGCAACACTACAGGACATACACCGAAGCGAGGATCTATGACCTGCAATCGCCCTATGACCTGAAGGAATTATCAGAAAACCAGAAGAGTTTTGAAAAAGTATTTATACCCATGATCGAAAGTGACAGCATTGGACCGATTAAGGAAGCTGAAAACCTTGTCGGTCATTGCATTCAGTATGCCGAATTCTTAAAAACTCCGGTAAGCACGGATTATTTTGAACAACAGAAATTGGCGGTTGCCGGAGCCCTGGCTGATTTTCTTGACAGGCAGGGAACTGCATCCAATCTCAATCAATTAACAGATCAGGCTATGATGGCGCGGATTGACAGCCTCAACCCGCGGGGTATTTATAAATGGCATGAATATATCATTGTGATCAGTGAATTTAACCCCTCTTCAGGTTTTGAAAATGTAAAAAAAGGGGAAGCTATCATCCATGCCGATAATGTAATCGCTGCCTTTCTGAAAAAAAACAAGCTTTGTAAATCCACCAGTGATCTCAAGTTTGGCTATGCCTATATTATTCCTTATCAATCCAGCAACAAGACTTCCAGCTTCCTGTACGATCCCAATTTGCAGCAATGGCAATATATTGCCTGCTATACCCTCATCAACAACCCTTCATACACAAGGGATGTCAGCCGCTATATGCCTCCGGTCTTCTTTAAGGATGAAAGCCAGATAAAAATGCCGCAATAACCATCCTGATCCCCTTCTTTGAAAAGATAACTGCCGGTAGTTTTTGCAGAATAATTTGAAGCTAAAGAATGTAAATTAATTATTCATTCTAAATTTGTCATCATAACCTGCTAAATTCCTCTCTGCATTGAGTATTGTTTCTGCATATGATGACAAGAGCCTGCTTTGTCAGATCAGAGATGGCAGCATAAAAGCTTTTGAAATACTCTTTAACAAGTATTCCCGAAGATTGTACTTTTTTGTCCTGAGTTATACAAAATCACAAGCTGATACAGAGGAGATAGTACAAAGCAGTTTCATTTCGGTATGGGAAAATCGCAACCGGCTTGATGAATC
The DNA here is from genome assembly GCA_964456825.1 of uncultured Bacteroidales bacterium. Classification (GTDB taxonomy): domain Bacteria; phylum Bacteroidota; class Bacteroidia; order Bacteroidales; family UBA10428; genus UBA5072. The sequence continues at coordinate 36,770 of CAYWCR010000006.1, read as the reverse complement.
CTTCCAGCTTAAAAATTACCTGTATACTATAGCGGTTAATAAGGTCCTTAATTTTATTAAACATCAGGCAACACATCAACGTTATGTTGAGTACTCTTTTATCCATAAAAGTATTTCGGACGATCAGACTGAAAAAGATGTGTTATATAATGAATTGCATGAGAATGTAGACCGGGTGCTTGAGATATTGCCTGATCAGCAGAAAGATATCTTCAGAATGAGCAGGTTCGATGGATTTACCAACAAAGAGATTGCCATAAAACTGGGCTTGTCGGTACGTACTGTTGAAAATCAGATATACAGAGCACTGCAGACAATCAGGATAAAACTGGCCGGTAAATACAGCTGATATCCCTTCACTTCAGGATTTCAGTCCTCTGATAATGGTATGTGATTGATCGCCATCTGTTACTATACATCCTTTGTTGCCCTTCTATTATTTTCAAATGAGTAGTTTATTTTTCTGAATTGTACAAATAATAGAACCAAGAATCAAGAATCAAGAACCAGGACAAGAGCAGAGATCAGGCTGACGACAAATAATATATTTAAAGCGTGAACCTTTGACGTTTAACAGCGGTCAGATATTTTTCGGTTCACTGATCCGGTTGGTTTGAAAGTATGCTGCAAAATGATTGAAGTGAATCCTGAAAAACGAATTGTACTATATGGATCAGAAAATAATTAAGCAATTACTGGACGAATATAAAAGGAAAGGATTTTCAGAAGGGGAGGGTAGTACCTTCCTGCGATTACTGGAAAATCAGGAGAATGAAAAGAAAATAAATGAATATTTATATCATGAACTTGATACAGCAATCACTCATAAAACGGATGCGGACAAAATTGATTTCCGGCAATTATTCCGGCAAATCAGATACCGGATAACCACCGGCCGATCAGATAGTGCATCCATGGCGATAAGAATGCAGAACACCGCATACAGGACAGCTAAAATCGCCGCTGTATTATTAATAGCATTCTCCATTGGAGGTGTGGCATCTTATTGGTATTTCAATCGGATTGCTACCGTTGCTGAGTCTTTTACCGAAATTACAACACCCATGGCATCGACATCGGACATCCTGTTGCCTGATGGTTCTGAAGTGATCCTTAATGCCGGCAGTAAAATCAGGTATAGCCATATCTTTAATAAAAGTGACCGGAAAATTAACCTCGTTGGAGAGGCTTTTTTTAAAGTTTCAAAAAACGAACGGTTTCCATTTACCGTTGTAACTTCTCACCTCGACATTAAAGCGCTGGGAACCGAATTTAATGTGAAAGCTTATCCCGATGAAAAATCGATTGTCGCTACACTGGTGAAGGGTAAAATTGAAATCCTGAAAAATCATCCGGGTCATACGCCTGCCCGGTCTTTTATATTAGAACCCGACCAACAGGCTGTCTTTATTATAGAACAGGATAAACTTGCCCTGGCTGCCGGTACAGAAGCCGGGGAATCCATTAGCAATAATCCTGCGCTTCAGAAAGACACGATGTATGTGATCAGTGATGTAGATACAAAACCTGCAGTGGTATGGACTGAAAATAAAATGATCATCAGCAAGGAACCGTTGGGCAGTTTGGCTGTTAAGCTTGAACGTAAATATGATGTTGTGATCCGGTTTGCCGATGAGGAGGTTAAAAATTTCAGGTTTACCGGAACGTTGCTGGACGAAACCATTCAACAGGTACTTGACGCCATAATACTTTCATCACCTATACGCTATACTATAGAAGGAAAGACCATTACGCTTTATGAAAACCGGAAGATGAAAGAAAAATTCAGACAACATTTAAAACAATACTAACCAAAATAACTACAGCAATATTTACTAACAACCTAAAATTATGAAAAAGAAACCAGGATTGCATTTCCTTGCAAAAGGAAAAGGAATCAGGAGACTGATCATGGTGATTAAACTGACGGTATTTATATCACTGTTCTTCTCAGTGAACCTATTGGCTTTGGAAAATTCCCTCAAAACACGTTTTACGTATGATTTCACCGGAATGACGGTGCGTGAAGTATTTCAGGTACTGGAACAACAGAGCAAATTCCGCTTCTTCTACAACGAAGATTTCAAAACCATTGATAAGATCGTTGACCTGAACGTGAAGGATGAAAACGTAGAAGGGATACTGGATAAGATTTTTTCCGGTTCTGATATTACCTATAAAGTATTGGAAAACAATCTTATTGTACTGACTGTTAAGCAAAATTTGCAGCAATATACTGTTGCCGGCAGGGTAATTGATGCGACAACAGCAATCCCTTTACCGGGTGTGAATGTTATTGAAAAAGGGACAACCAATGGTACGGTCACCGATGTGGGCGGCAATTATTCCCTTATAGTCAGCAATGAAAATGCTATACTGGTATATTCATACATGGGGTATTTGCCGGAAGAGACAAGTATCGCTGGAAGAACTGTCATCGATATCGGCCTGGTTGAAGATATCACTGTCCTCGAGGAGGTGGTTGTGATCGGATATGGCTCGGTAACCAAACGTGAATTAACCGGCGCTGTGTCATCAGTTGATCAGAAAGATTTTAATCCCGGTGCTGTTACCGATGCCTTACAACTGGTACAGGGAAAAGTTGCCGGTTTGTCTATCACAAAAATTGATGGCGGTGATCCGACAAAAGGTTATGAAATTACGCTTCGGGGAGCGACCAGTATTAATGGTACCACAAATCCGCTTGTGGTTATTGATGGAATACCGGGCGGAAGCCTGGAGGCAATAGCTCCCGATGACATTGAATCTTTCTCCATACTGAAAGACGGATCTGCGGCTGCCATTTATGGAACAAGAGGGACCAACGGTGTTATCCTGGTGACCACCAGGCACGGAGCAAAAGGCAAAGTGAATGTCGAATACTCAACGAGATTTTATACCGAGAACGTGTTAAACCGGATAGAGGTACTGGACAGCACAGAATACCTTGCCCTGAGAGACAGTTTTGCTGTTTCGAAAATAGCTACAAAAAGAACAAGGGCAAAGGGTATGGTTAACTACGGGGCTGATACCGATTGGTTTGATGAGATCCTGCAGACACCTTTCAGCCAGAACCATCATCTCGCGCTGGACGGTGGCATGGAAAAAACAAATTACCGCATATCATTTGATTATTCCGATCAGGATGGCATATTGCTGAATTCGCACAAACAGGAATTACGTGTTATTGCCAGCGTACAGCAAAATGCCCTGAATGATAAAGTGAAATTCAATATTCAGTTGGGGTTGACGGACAATAAAAGCAATCCTGTTGATTATAATGCTGTAAGACAGACTATTCAGCGCAATCCAACCGAGCCGGTCAGGAATGACGACGGAAGCTTCTTTGAGTTCCCGGGGGCCTGGCAATACGATAATCCTGTTGGTGTTCTTACCGAGCGTGTGGTTGATAATGCAGGATCAAGGTTGTTTGGCAATCTTGGGGTGGATGTTTACCTCACAAAATCGATTAAGATCAATGCCACCGGAGGCATGAACCGGTACAGGCAGTTGAATGGCTTTTTCATGCCCAGTTATTCGTATCCTATGGAAACCGCAGGGATCGACGGAAGTGCAAACCGCTGGGCCGGCAATAACTTTACCAAAACCTTTGAATCCACCTTCGAATGGAAAAAGACCTATGGAAGTCACAACTTAGCCGTTCTGGGTGGATACGCATACGAATATTATATGCGCGAGGAATTTTATGCATCCACGGGCAATTTCATTACCGATGATGTTCTCTATAATAATCTCGCCCTGGGTTCCTTCTTGTCAGAGGGACGGGCTGAAATGACTTCTTATAAGGGCGAGAGTATCCTATCCGGTTTCTTTGCAAGGGGTTCATACAGTTACGGCAACAAATATTTTCTATCCGCCAGCCTTCGCCGTGAAGGATCTTCCAAGTTCGGGGCCAATAACAAATGGGGAACCTTTCCTGCTGTCTCTGTCGCATGGGATATTTCTCAGGAAGAGTTCTTTAAACCTGTTGCCGGTGTCATCGAATTCCTGAAGCTCAGGGCGGGATATGGTGTTACAGGCAATCAGGGACTGGATGAATATTATATACCCATCATCCGTTACGGACAGGATATAGGATTTTTCTATTACAATGGTATGCAGGTAAGAGGATATGTTCCCATCAGCAATGCCAATCCGAACCTGAAGTGGGAAACAAAGGCGGAATATAACATTGGTATTGACTGGTTATCGCTGAATTCCAGGCTTGGAGGTACGGTTGACTATTATATAAGAGATACACGCGACCTGCTGGAAGAATATGATGTTCCGGTCCCGCCGAATCTTTCTTCTCAGATGTGGGCAAATGTCGGTTCCATGCGCAATTCAGGTGTTGAATTCACCATTAATGCAACCCCTGTTAAGAAAAGTAAGCTTTCATGGGATTTTAATCTGATCCTCGATTACAGGAAAAACAAAGTATTGTCCATTCAAAACGACTATTATAAACTTGAATACAGAAATATAGGTGATGTCGGGGCCCCGGGTATCAGCGCCTGGACGCACCGCCTTGAAGAAGGTGAACCTGTGGGAAATATTCACACCTATCGTTTTCTCGAAATTGACAGCGTTGGGAAATGGGTATTTGATGATATCGATACCAGTGGCACCATAACCACCGAAGACCGTACTGTTGTCGGAAACGGAGTGCCCGATTTTTACCTGGGTCTCACCAACACGCTGAGGTATGGCAATTTTGACCTGTCGGTAATGCTCAGGGGTATGTTCGGTCACCAGATCATCAATGCCAAACGGATATGGCATGAAAATCCGATGTTCCTGCCGCGAAATATAATGAAAACAGCCTTGGATACGGAACTATGGGATGATCCTGAGTTCTCAAGCTACTACGTTGAGGATGGGGATTTTGTCAAGATCGACAACATTACCCTGGGTTATACTTACCCCTTCACCGAAAACAGATATATAAAAAGCATAAGGATATATGGAACGGTGAACAATGTTTTTGTATTTACCCGTTATACCGGACTTGACCCGGAAGTATCTTTCAAAGGACTGGAACCCGGCAATGATAATCGTTTTGATTATCCGAGTGTCCGTACCTTTATTGTTGGTTTAAGTGTTAAATTCTAAATCGAAAGGATCATGAAAAAATCAATATTTATATACAGCCTCGTTATTTTTACAATGGTTCTGTCATGTACCGACCTTGATCCGGAGGTATATACAGAGATTGTAAACGATAACTTCTTTAAAACCGAAAAACAAGTCCTTTCAGCTGCCGGACCCGCATATCTGAGCCTTTCCCATTATCCCTCCGTTGAAGGATTATGGGGCCTGAATGAATTGACCAGTGATGAGATACTTTTACCTACAAGGGGTATACACTGGTTCAATGATGGTATATATCAACGGTTTCACAAACATGCCTGGATACCCACCGACTTTATTATCAACAATTCCTGGGCACAAATTTATGAAGGCGTAACCAATTGTAACAGGGTTATCTATATATATGAAGGCATTGAAGAAAAATCGGAAGCCCTGGTATCGGTCACGAACGAATTAAAGGCATTGCGGGGATTCTATTATTATCAGTTGCTCGATGTTTTCGGAGACGTACCTGTGGTTGACAGCTTTAACGTTCCCACCGGTTATGCCCCTGCAAAGAACACCAGGGCTGAGGTATTTCAGTTTGTCGAGCAGGAACTGAAGGTGGGTATCCCGCTCCTGAATAATATTGTGGATATGTCAACCTACGCCAGATTTAACCGATATGCCGCTTTTACCCTGCAGGCTAAACTTTACCTGAATGCTGAAGTATTCATAGACAAACCCATGTATGATGAAGTCATTTCCGCGTGTGATTCCGTTATCCTGTCAGGCAAGTATTCACTCAACAATGATTATTTTGACAATTTTACCATCGAAAACGAGAATTCACCCGAAAACATTTTTGTGATCCCGTTCTCGGATGTTGAAGCCACCATAGCCTGGGATCGTATATTCAACCATTACCTGTGGACATTACATTTCACGGGCACTCAAACTTTTAATAGTGAACAGGGCGGATGGGACGGATTCTGTGCTGTTCCGTCACACTACCGGTCCTTTGATGAAACCGATATCCGCAGCGCTATGTGGTTAACCGGTCAGCAATTTTCATATACCGGCGATTCCCTTTTCTGCAATCAGGAAAAGCTGGGACAACCTTTGGTATATACAGTGGATCTGACCTCACTTGAAAATGCAGCAGAAAATGAGGGCGCAAGGCTGGCAAAATACGATTACACAGGAGCAAAAAATTTCCAGCTGGCCAATGACTTTGTGGTTTTCCGGTATGCCGATGTTCTCCTTATGAAAGCTGAAGCTCTGATGCGTAAAAACGGAGGCGTGGCAACACAGGAAGCCGTTGACCTCGCCAATCAGATAAGGGCAAGGGCCTTCCCGGAAGACAATAGCAAGTTATACACCACGGGTACACTGACATTGGATGAATTGCTGGCTGAACGAGGCCGTGAATTTGCGGGTGAAGGTTTGAGAAGAAATGATCAGATACGGTTTGGTGTTTACAACAAACCGAATGGATTCAGGACTGAAGAAGTAGGCGAAAAGTATAACCTTTTTCCTATTCCCCAGGATCAATTAAACGCAAATCCCAACCTGGTTCAGAATCCGGATTTTAATTGACTCCCGGGCTGTCAGACACCTTTTGAGGCGTCTGACAGCTATTTATGTTACCCATTACTATACTAGAAGTGTTTTTAGCTGAAACCTGTTAGCGAATCGTTAACAGGTTTTTGCCATGATGCGTGTAATGCCGAAAAAAACATATCGAACGGTCGACAATCTGACTTGTTAAACTGTTATTATTTTACTTATCCCTTCTGCCTTATGCCTTTTTCACAACATCGTTCAATTTTTTTTCTGCAATAGTGTAATTTTTTCACCATAAGTTCGTCTTATGATAAAACCATCTGAATTATGAATAATATAAAAATAGCACTGTGCTTCTTTTTAATGACAGCGATATGCCTGCCGGGATCTGCCAATGAAAATCCGGCACGGTCAACCAGAAAAATTATGAACAGCTACAGGGGTGAAAAAGGATTCTTTGCTTTTTCAGTTCCTGTTTTTATGGCAAAGATAGCGTTATCAGGGGAGGATCAGGAGGTTAAGGACATGCTCAGGGATGTCCGCCGGATCCGCATACTGGTCTGCGGGGAGGCCAACAGGAATGCCGGTACGGTCAATGATTGCATCCGTGATTTTACGGCTTTTTTCCACGCGTCTCATTACGTTGATTTAGTTGAAGTAAGGGATAAAAGCGATAGGGTAGAGATCAAAGCCATTCCGGGGGACGACTGTTTTCACGACCCGGTATTGATCGTACATGACGGGCATGAATTTGTTGTAATTCAACTCCTGGGTTCGGTTGACCTGGAAGAAATCGGCGATCTTATCAGTGAAACCTGCCTGCCGGCAGGCAGGAGTGAACAGTGAATAATGAAAAGTGAACAGTTTTATCTTTGTTATTTATTCTTTGTTCAATTTTAATTTGCGCAATTGCTGCTCACTGCCACTGCTTACTTGTCACTAATCACTTGTCACTATTAATAACCACCAAAACACCAAAGCACTAAAAATAGTTGAGTGTTTTTTCTTACTCGTCCCTTGTCCCTATTTAATAACTGTCATACATGATATTATCCCAGTTATAGAAATAAGGGGAGGGAATGGAAAGTGAATTGTCATAAATGCCTGACCAGTCACCATTGGAAGGGCTGGTTGCATTTCCATCACCATTGGTATCTCCTTTTTTCGAATCATCTTTAAAAGAAGTAAAAAAAACACCGGCGCCATCATGGTTATACAGTTGTCCGGCCCCGTTCTCAAGCCATAATTCACCTGTGCTGCAAAATTTGATTACCACATTGTTTCCCACGGTCAGCGAACCTCCTTCATCAATGTATCGCTGATACCCGTCAATTACAAAAGCAACTTCGGTTTCAAGCCATTGCCGCGAGGCCGTAATGCTGTACATCATATCCACAAATATTCCGTTATACCGGTTGCCCTCGTTTTCATTATCAGGATTATGGAAAACATTGGAGTCGTCAATATCCACAAACGAACTGATGGATAATGGCCGCTGGTTATTGTAAAACACGTTGTTTCTTATGATGGTTCCGCTTTCCGCATCGGAAGCATCCAGCACTCCTATATGGTCATAACTCCCGTCATTGATAATAAATTTGCAGTATTCAACACGTGCTTCCCCTCCATAAATGGTGAGTGTGGCATTAAAAAGAACCGCACCACCATAATAAAATTCACAATAGCGAAAGCTGGATCCCGTTGTTCCGTTGGTATTGATCTCCCCCCAGTCCCTTGAATTAGGCTCTGTATGGCTGCCATTCTCATTGTTGTCCCCGCCATGATCGTCGTCATGGAAAGACGTGAATACGATAGGCTTTGATGATGTCCCGTTGGCTATGACTTTCCCGCTGCCGGACATCATCATATAAGGTCCGTCAACAGGGTGAAACTTTATGATGGCCCCGGGTTCAATGGTCAGTATATCCTCAACATAAAAATCATATTTCATTATGATATAAACGGTATGATCATACCAGGTGGCAGGTTCAGTAATATTTTCCATAACATATACTACATCATAATAATCATGCCCGTTATCATCATCATCGCAGGCAGTAGGGAAGAACATTATGATCAGCAGCAGGATACTCCGGATTGTTTTCATATGGGTATGTTTGGGTTGTT
>CAYWCR010000006.1:0-27907 GCA_964456825.1 uncultured Bacteroidales bacterium | reverse complement strand
ACATCACCGTCTCCGTCAACATCACCGGCAACAGCATCAACACATTCAATTTCCGTGAGTATTTCATGCCTGGTCCATTCTTCTCCTTTTCCGCCAAGATTTTCCCAGATGAAGCAACGCCTGGTCAGATCACCAGTCATGGGTCCTCCTCCGGAGAATACATCCGGATCACCGTCATTATCAAAATCGGCTACACACAACGAGTGCAAGTCCTGGTTGGTTTCATAATCTATTTTATGGGTGAACCAGTTGATTCCTTTGCCGTCCTTGTTGGCATGCCAGGCTATTCTACCCGAAGGATTATTGGACTCTGCCTGGATCAGGTCAATATCCCCGTCCTTGTCAAAATCGAGGACCATGATCCTGGATGAATTGGCATACTTCCCGGAGTTCCGGACAAAGCTGATGGTCCGGTGAATGGTCCATTTACTGCCATCCCCCAATTCATTTTCATACCAGACATTGGACCGCACTATATCCATATCCCTGTCACCATCGATATCGGCAATTCCGTTTGGCCAGATGCCACCGTTGATGCCTTCACCGATCATCAGTTTCTTCCATTTTTTTGACTGGATTTCAGGGATCGTATAACAATACAATCCTTCCTGCTCGCTCAGGGAAAGAAGCTCGGGTTTGCCATCTCCGTTGATATCCCCGGCAATATTATCATAAGCATAAATAGCACCGTTCTCGTAACGCTGAAAAATATTCTCCCTTGGGTTTCCGCTATTCCTGTACCAGGTTCCGCCTGACACCTGGTCGACCCAGCCGTCCCCGTCCACATCAAATGCTACACCGCCCTTGTCGGTGAAAGCATTTTCACCCAGTATATGCTTTACCCACCGGTCTTCACCCTGGTATTCAAACCACCACAGGGTGCCTACACTGCTGCCGACAATAAAGTCAAGGTCGCTGTCCCGGTCAATGTCTGCAAGAGAGGATTGGCCCAAAAGATCTTCCCCGGTTTTACCCATTTCATGATAGCGGAATTCCGGAAACTGGTTATAAGCATTCGCTGTAAGCATTGCTCCGGCAATAATGGTCAGGATCATTATCTTCATTAGGATCGTGTATATTGATTAATCCATTAAAGATACAAAATTGGATCCTATTGACGGTAACACAATATTAACATTATTGGAGGTTTTAGTGGCTTGCATTTCGGACATAATCCCATGATGAAAATAAGCTAAAAAAAATGGTTAATAAGTGTAAATTTTACATTTATTTAATATCTTTGATTAAGACAATTCTTGGATCATCCTTTAAGACGATTTCAGACATCATGGGAAACCATAGGGCAATAAGGCTGCTGGTTGGAATAGTAATAGGGTTGCTTTTTCAAATGATACTCTGGGGACAGTCACCTTATAAGGTATATTATTATACCACCGAGGATGGATTACCGCAGAATACCGTTACCTCTATTGTGAAAGACAGCCGGGGATTCCTCTGGTTTGGCACACCCAATGGACTGTGCAGGTTTGACGGATATCAGGTGAAAGTATATAAATCAGCCCCTGCCGACAAGGGTGTCAGTCTGAATACCATAAACTCCCTTTGCGAGGATGATGCCGGTAATTTATGGATCGGAAGCAGCAAAGGCCTGCTTTATTTTAACTTCCAGCAGGAAAAATTTATCAGCGTGGATATTGCCGGACTGGAAATGACGGCCAAAAAGATTAATGGGGTCAGGTCGCAACAAAACCGGTTATGGCTGGCTACAGAGACCGGCTTGTATCATGGCTGTTATTCCATGGCAGATGAATGGCCTGTGATGCAGACCCATGAATTCAGCACTTTCGGATCTGCCGAAGCCTTTAATACCATTGCATTAACCCGTGACTTTGGTTTGTTGTTCGGTTCTGTTAATGGACTGTACCGCTATGACACCATAAGCCGGGAAATCAAGCGGTTTGATATCAGCAGCCCGGATCTCAGCAATGACATCAGGGCATTGTACGAGGCAAGAGACAAGTCCCTTTGGATCGGCACCTTTTTTGGCCTGGCAAATTTTAACCCCGCAACGGGACAACCAAAGGTGTTTTTCCATGACCCTGAAAATATCACGACGGTTAACCACTCAACAGTACGCGCTTTTGCCGAAGATTCAAAAGGGAATCTTTTGATCGGTGCACTCGGAGGTCTCGATGTATACGATCCTGCCACGCATACTTTTCGTCGCTTTTCAAACCTGGAGCAGGATGGCTATTGCCTTAATAATATTTTTGTTAGCTCTCTCTGCACAGATGCCTTTGGAAACGTATGGATCGGAACTGACAAAGGAGGGCTGAACTACTATAATGTATACCAAAAGCCCTTTGGATGTCTGGTTCATAATCCAAGAAACAGCAATTCCCTTACCCATAATACCATAAATTCCATCATTGAGAAAAACGGATATTTGTGGATCGGTACAGCAGGCGGAGGATTGAACCAACTGGATGCCAATACGGGAAAGTTCCGCCATTTTCTATATGATCCACGCGATGCCGGCAGCCTGAGCAGCAACTTTGTCAGCGCCTTGTTTTTTGATCAGGATAAAAACCTGTGGGTCGGTACCTGGGGAGGCGGAATTAATATATTGCGCCGGGGGACTCAGGAACGTTTTCAGCATCATGTAGCGACCGATAATCCCTATAGCCTGTCCAACAATTTTATTTCATCGGTAATTGCTTATAACGATGATTATCTTGTCATTGGTACAGAAGGCGGTTTGAATTTCTTTAACCGGCGCTCAGGCCATTTTATCCGGCCGGACAATAAGGCCCTTTCAGGGATTAAAATATCTGAGGTCGGCTGTATGCTGTTGGATAAAGACAGAAATTTATGGATAGGAACACGGAGAGGGCTTTTCCGCCTGAGTAATCTATCCTTCTCCGGGGATGCTGTCAACTTATCCCCGCACGATATTGTGGTCATTAAGGAATCAGGAACTTCCCATGGATTGAAAGGGAATTATATTACGGCTATGATTGAAGCCATGGACAGGACCATATGGTTTGGCACTTATGGAAACGGTATTAACCGGTGTATCCTGATGTCAACGGGAGAATATGATTTTAAGAATTACTCGGAATTTAACGGCCTTTGTAACGATGTTGTATACAGCATTGAAGAGGATAAATCGGGCAACCTATGGATCAGCACTGACAATGGGCTTTCAAGATTTGATCCCGATAACGAGGAGTTTAAAAACTTTTATCAGAATGACGGATTGCTCAGCAGTCAGTTTTACTGGTCAGCTTCATACAAGAATGACAGTGGCAGGATGTTTTTCGGAAGTGTTGCCGGTCTTAACTCCTTCGACCCGGAACAGATGATTGATTATCCCTTTATTCCGGAAGTGACCTTTACCGATTTTAAAATATTCAATGAATCCCTGGCCATTGGACAAAAAAGATATCATCGGGTGCCCCTGAAAAAAAACATTTCAGCCTCGGAAAGTATTGGAATTTCATACCGGGATAACGTCTTCTCCATTGAGTTTGCGGCACTGAACCATTTCCTTTCGGAGAAAACCACCTATGCCTATAAAATGGACGGCGTCGATAAAGACTGGGTATATGTTCCTTCCACCCGCCGTTTTGTTACCTATACAAACCTGAAAGGAGGCAGCTATCTTTTTCATGTCAAGGCTATTAACAGTGACGGGATTTCTTCAAATCTGCCTAAAACCCTGATTGTTAATATTATCCCGCCATTCTGGGAGACCTGGTGGTTCAGGATCCTGGCCGTATGCATGCTGATCCTGACCGTTTTCTTCTATGTTAAGTATCGCACTCATTACCTGAAGGAGCAAAAAGCAAAACTTGAGAAACTGGTTAACGATCGTACCGCAAAAATAGCGGAACAGAAAGAGAAACTTGAAATCCATCAACTTCAGGTTGAAGGACAGAAACAGGAGCTGGAGATCAAGAACCTGAAAATCGTCCAGCAACGTGATGAATTGATACGACTAAACCGTAAAGTCAGACAGGTTAATCAACTCAGATTGAGATTTTTTACCAACATATCCCATGAGTTCCGCACTCCGCTTACCCTGATACTCGGCCCCATCGAATCATTAAACAAACTGATTAAAGCGGATTCCGAATCCGGCAGGCTGATCCAGACCATCGGGCGCAATGCCCAGCGGCTGCTGCATCTGATAAATCAACTCATGTTGTTCAGAAGGCTCGAGGAAGGCAAAATGAAATTGCAGGTAGCCCCGCTCGACCTGATCGGATTTATCAACAGCCTGGTACATTCTTTTGACAGCCTGGCCTATAACAAGAATATCCAATACACATTGAGGACCTGCACACCTCCTGGTGAAACCTGGTTTGATGAAGAAAAACTGGAGATCATCCTTTTCAACCTGTTATCCAATGCCTTTAAATATACCCCTGAAAAGGGAAGGATTGAGGTTGACCTGTCGTTCACGTGTCCTGTACATCTTGATGCGGAGATCTCCGAAATACCTTACTGCTATATCTCCATCAAGGATTCCGGTATTGGCATTTCTGCCGAAAACATCAACCGGATATTTACCCGTTTTTATCGTGTCACTACGCCTGAAAACCAACATGTCAACGGAACAGGACTGGGACTTACCTTCACCCGTGAACTGGTGGAAGCATTGCACGGCAATATTTATGTCAACAGCGAATCCGACCATGGAACAACGTTTACCGTCAGGGTACCTTATAGCCCTGCCAGCTTTTCAGAAAAAGAGAGAAATGTTGTCTATATGGAAAAGCAATTTGATTTTGACAGTCAGCTGGAGTTGTTCGAACAGGAAATGATCCACCCCGATGTTACGAGTTCTGATATTGAACGGGGTCTAAGCAATTCACTGCCTGTTATCCTGCTGGTAGAAGACAGCTATGACCTTCGTTCATTTATTGTCAATAGTTTCAGGAATGATTACCGCATACTTGAAGCTTCCAATGGTGTGGAAGGCATTGAAATGGTCAGGCAATATTCACCTGATCTCATCATCAGTGATGTCATGATGCCTTATATGGATGGGCTGGAGTTTTGCAGCAGGATAAAAAATGATCTTTCAACCAGCCATATACCGGTGATTCTGCTAACCGCCAAAACCCTGCTTGAAAACTGGATTGAAGGCCTTGAAACAGGAGCGGACGACTATATTCCCAAGCCATTTAACATAAAAATCCTGGAGGCCAAATGCAAAAGCCTGATTGAAAACCGGATGCGGCTGAGAAAAGTATTTGACCAGAGCCTGGAACCGGTTTCTGAAGAGATTACGGCCACCCATATCGATGAAGAATTTATGCAAAAAACCATCAGGATCGTTGAGCAAAACATCAATAATCCTGAATTCGGTGTACAGAAGCTTGCAGCCGAGATGTGCGTGAGCCGGAGCCTGCTGCATAAAAAGCTGATAGCCATTGTTGACCTGTCCGCCAATGATTTTATCACTTCCATGAAGCTGAAAAAATCTGCACTGCTTCTCCTCCAGGGAAATCTGAACATATCCGAGATTGCCTTTGAGGTCGGTTTCAACGACCCCAAATACTTCAGCCGTTGTTTCAGAAAGCATTTCGGCATGTCGCCAACAGAATATATCAACAAAAAAGTCCCGTCGCAATAAGACTTTTTATCTGCATATTCCCGATAAACTGTTAGGTGCAAAAAAATCCCTTCATAATGAATGATTTGATTACCCATTGCCATTCTTTTTTATTAAATTCATTCAACATTTGTCCACTTCATTTACAGAATTGTCCGCCTGATACCATGTAATCAGGCATATTTTTGAGGATACCTTTTTATTACTTTAACTTTAACCTAAATAGACTATGAAAGAAAAACGACTATTTATCCTTTACCTGACAGGTCTGTTCCTTGTGCTGAGCATGGGAATGGGCTATGCTCAAAGAACGTTAGTAAAGGGAACGATTGTTGATGCCAACAGCAATACTGGTCTTCCCGGTGTTAATGTTGTGGAGACAGGGACTAACAATGGAACCGTTACCGATATCAACGGTGTATTTTCCATTGAAGTTGCCGGACCCGCTTCATCGCTTGAGTTTTCCTATGTTGGTTATCTTGCTGAAACAATATTGGTTGGAGATCAGACACAGATTAATGTAGCGCTGGTTGAAGACGTTACAAAACTAGATGAAGTCGTTGTGATTGGTTACGGTACACAAAGAAAAAGTGACCTTACCGGTTCTGTTTCTGTTGTAAACACAGAAAATCTGGAAAAAATCGCATCTACGGATATTGCCAAGGTATTGCAGGGCCAAACCGCCGGTGTCCAGGTATTCGGAGCTGGGGAGCCTGGTGCTGTTCAGAAAGTTCAGATCCGTGGCGTTGGTACTTTCGGAAATACAGATCCATTATATGTTATAGACGGTGTTCCGGTAGCCGCTGCAACGAATGTTAACATATCGGGACAAAGCATGCGGTTTGAAGATCATGCCCCGGGTTATGGTTATTCAGCCCCCTCAGGCGGTATTGCCGATTTCAATCCTGATAATATTGAATCAGTACAGGTGTTGAAAGATGCTTCGGCAGCTGCCATTTATGGCTCCCGTGGTGCCAACGGTGTGATCATTATCACCACCAAGAGAGGTAAGGCTGGCACACCAAGAATCACTTACGATGGCAATTTTGGTTTCCAGAGTATTGCCAAGCGGATGGAACTCACCAACACAATTCAGTTCCAGGAAATCAATAATGCAGCGCGCCTGAATGACGGCAGTTTCAGAGCCCGTACCAACAATCCCATACGACCCGAATATATCAGCCCCGACAGTATCGACACCGACTGGCAGAAGGAATTCTTTAACCGGGGACATATCACCAATCATACGCTGTCATTGCAAGGTGGAACCGAAGCTTCCAATTATTACGCCAGCATCAATTATTATGACCAGACCGGAGTCATTGTAGGTCCGGGTCCCCGTTTTACCAAGTATGCCGCTCAGCTGAATATGGACCAGAAAAAAGGACGCTTCAAATTCGGCCAGTCATTTGCTTATTCTCATACCGACCAGATCAGGCTTACCAGCACCCGCTGGAATAACATCCTCACCGAACTGGTGATAGCCATCCCCACGGTTCAATTATATGATACAGCCAATATTGGCGGATATGGCGGAGGATCAACAAATCACGGCCAGATTGCCGGTAATCCGGTTGCCTTCAATAACCTCGCTGAAGTAAAATTCCAGCGTCACAGGTTCCTGGGTGTGATCTACGGAGAATTTGAAATACTGAAGAGCCTGAGTTACAGGATCAACCTGAGCTATGACCGTTCGGAATGGCATAATATGGAGTTTGTACCCACCTATAACGTCGGTGATCGTCATACCTGGGAAATACCCCAGTTGAATGAATGGAGGGGAGAACAGCCGGTGATCATCATGGAAAACCTGCTGAATTTCAAAAAGGTGATCGGAAAACACGATATAACTGCTGTTGCAGGACATACGGTGCAGAAAGATCATATTGCTGATATCTATGCACACGCTGAATGGCCCTTAGGCTATGAAGGCCCTTATAAAAAGGTCATTAGCGGCGTTTCTTCAGGACAGGCCGCAAAGGGTACCAAGATTGAACATACCATGGTATCATACCTGGCACGTGTGAATTATTCTTATGCAGACAGGTACCTGTTTACCGCTTCGGGCAGGAAAGACTTTTCATCCAATTTCGGACCGCTGAACAAGTCCGGTGTATTCCCTTCATTTGCAATTGGATGGAAATTGAGCAATGAAAGCTTTTTCGACGTTCCTTTTATTACCATGTTGAAATTCAGGGGAGGATGGGGAAAAATAGGAAACGAGAATATAGGGGCCTATGCATATGAGACATTGGTAAACAGCGCTGTCAATTATATATTAGGAGGTACGCTTAAACCAGGTACCATACAAACCGTTGCTGTTGATCCCTCCATTAAATGGGAGGAAAGGGTTACCACCAACATCGGTTTTGATATGGCCATGCTGAAAAACAAACTGGAACTCTCTGCCGAGTATTACCATAATGAGGCAAACGATATCCTCATGCCTTACCCGATCCCCATTTCATCCGGTGCGATCGGCTGGGAGATAAGACAAGCCAATGTGGCATCGATGACTAATAAGGGGATTGAAATTAACCTCAGCTATAGAAAACTTGAAGGAGACCTTCATTACCAGGTGAGTGGTAACATGGCCACATTGAAAAACGAAGTTACTAAAATAGCAGGGAATGATAAGGCTATCATCGATGGAAACTCCATATCTGAGTTGGGCCGTTCCCTGGGTGAACTTTACGGCTGGCAATTCGAAGGCATATTCCAGTCGACTGACCAGATCAACACATCTGTTCCCGGAACTGCAAGTTTTGATCCCAATAAGCACGCTTTCCAGCATGGCCAAACCAGACCGGGGGATGTCATGTTTAAAGATATCAACGGACGAGACGAAAACAACAATCTGACCGGACAACCCGACGGACAGATTGATGACGATGACAAGACTTACCTGGGTGTTGCCATTCCGAAATTGACCTATGGACTGAATCTCAGTATTGATTATAAAGGCTTTGACCTGTCAGTCTTTTTCCAGGGTATTGCCGGTAACAAAGTCTATAACAGCTTTTACCAGGCTATGAGCTCGCTTTCTGAAGGTAATTACTCTGTGGAATCCTATGAGAACTATTGGAGAGATGACGCTGATGATGCATTGGACCGTTTTTCAACTAAGTGGCCCCGTCCGACGGTTAACGACCATAACCAGAACAACCGCCCTTCCGACCGGTGGATACAGAATGGTTCCTATCTGAAACTTCAGAACGTCCAGTTGGGTTATAGCCTGCCAAAAAGCATACTCGGAAAGGTACCAGGTATCGAAAACCTGAGAATATTTGTACAGGGACAGAACCTTTTCTCTTTCACGAAACTGGTTTGTTATGATCCCGACTATATTAATAACGGCCTTTTCGGTCGGGGATTTCTCGGAGGTTCATTCCCTGCTCCCAGGACATTCATGGTTGGCATTAAACTCGGACTTTAACAATGCATAAATCATAATAATTGACTATGAGAACATTAAAATATATTCTAGCAGGCATGATGGCTTTGATGACATCATGCGGGGAGGATTTTGTTACTATAACAAATCCCAACCAATTGACTCAAGGCTCTTTCTGGAAATCAGAAACCGATGCTATACAGGCTTCCACTGCTATGTACCAGGCGCTGATCTATGACGGTACTTATATGCGATTCGGGCCCTGGATCATGGATGTAAGAGCTGACGACGCGCTGAGCGTCACCCCCGGGTATTATCCCGAAGAT
This sequence comes from uncultured Bacteroidales bacterium, assembly GCA_964456825.1. Classification (GTDB taxonomy): domain Bacteria; phylum Bacteroidota; class Bacteroidia; order Bacteroidales; family UBA10428; genus UBA5072. The sequence goes on along the minus strand of CAYWCR010000006.1, from coordinate 18,603 downwards.
GTTGCCAACTATATCGTTGACGCCAACAATATTGCCTATTCTTTTCCCTGGGAACACAATTATATCGGCGTATGGAGAGCCAACCAGGTACTGGACAACGTGCCGGATATTCAGATGGATGAAATCCTGAAAACAAGAATTCTCGGTGAAGCCCACTTTATCAGGGGATTATGCTATTTCAACCTGTTGAATCTTTTCAGAAATGTTGTAAAATATGAACATGCAGCACAATCTAAAGAGGATTATTACATTCCACAGTCCCCTCCGGAAGAAATGTGGAAAATGGTTATCCAGGATTTTACCGATGCATCCAACATGTGCTGGTCAAAAGAAGATGCCAGAATGAAATCAGAGACAGGCAGGGCCACGAGTGGCGCCGCAGCAGCTTTCCTGGCTAAATCCCTGATCATCAACCAGCGCTTCAGCGAAGCGGCTATTATGCTGAAAGATATCATTAATACCGACCAGGGAGGCAACCAGAAATACGGCAGGTACGAATTGGTTCCGGAATACCGTCATAATTTTCTGGATGGCGATGCCTATGAAAACAATATTGAATCACTGTTTGAGATTCAATACGACGGCGAGATTCCCGGTCTCAGTGTGCAAGGCTTTACCGGCGACCCGGCTTCAGACTGGCTGAAAACCGATGCCCATCATAAAGGCCTTGCAGCGCAGCCTTTCGGCTGGGGTGACCTGGCGCCGAATCCCTGGGTTTATGAACAATTCCAGTTGGAAAAGACCATTGACGATAAATGGGACCCCCGTATGGAAGCAAGCTTGTTGTTCGAACATCCGGGCGATGATACTTACCTGGTATACGGGCAACCTCAAAGTGTGCTTCAGACGATGACCTTTGCCACACCCGACGTAGTTCCTGATAATTTTAAAGTATTTATACGGAAATGGCTGACTGAAGATGCCACTTTGGAACAGGCCTGGCGTTCAGGCATCAATCGACGTGTCATACGGTATGACGACGTATTATTACTCTATGCTGAATGTATGAATGAGACAAACAACCGCCCCGAAGCTGCCAAATTTGTCCAGATCATACGCGATAGGGCAAATCTGGCTGACAAGGAAGCTGAATATGCGGGCTATTCCTATCAGCAAATGCTGGAAGTAATTCAGCACGAGCGTTTACTCGAATTTGCCTTCGAAGGCTGGAGATACGTGGATGAACTGCGCTGGGGATGGTTTGATCCCAGCAGTCCGAATTACAAAATTGAGGAACTGAAAGCCAGGGATGTTGAGTATATTAACTGGACACCGGGCCGTGAATATATGGCTATCCCGCCAACGGAAATTGACAGGACCAAAGGTGTGGTTAGACAAAATCCGGGCTGGAACTGATACTGAAAATCATTTTGCCCGGGGGCCATGATGATGTCGAACCGGGCAAAATGGTCAGACTTTTTTGAAATATTCAAATATCTATAAAGATAAGATATTTATTATTGTTGTAACTTAACAGATGTCTAACTTAAAATTAAAACTTATGAAAACAAAGTTACTATTTTTCGCTTTTATTATCCTCTCAGGAGCATTGCTGGCGCAGCCTGCGCCCTCATCAAGCTTCCCCTTCGATGATGGCATCCTGGACGCCATGGAGAATGTGACATCGTCAGCCGGTGGAGCTGTGCTTCCCACCATTGTTGCTGACCCTGTAAGAGGCAATGTGCTTTCCTTTCCCGGCGGTGCCAATGCTGATGCCAATTGCATTACATTGAGCAATAATGCCTATACGGCTTTTGACGCTGTTACCTACAACCTGTGGATCAAAGCTAATTCACTGGATACATGGTCACGTTTCTTCACCTTTGGTACGGAAGGTATACAAGATACCGGAGATGAATTCTGGTCAACTCCTGCCAATGGAAGATTAGCCCAGAGAATGTCAGTAACGATCGACCATGGTGCCGCTGATCCCGGTAAGGAAGTACCCTTCAGTGATGCCACGATTGAAACCGGCAGATGGTATATGTTTACAGCTGCATATGATGCCACGCATTTAAAGCTTTGGGTTGACGGTGTTGAGGCCGGTGATTCAGCACATGTAGGTACTGCACCCTCGGCACAGACCATTGTTGTTTCCTATCTGGGGAAAAGCGTTTGGCCCGATCCTCTGTATAACGGCTATATCGATAACTTCAAGATCTTTGGCTCCTTCCTTTCAGATGCTGACGTTGGAGCTATCTATACTGCCGAAGCTATTACCGGTGGCGTGAAAAATGATGCCGGCAAATTGAACATGGTTGTCTATACCTATAACGGCCAGATCATGGTTCAGGATCCTGAAAGCATTGGAATCCGCTCGGTTAAGATTTACAACATGGCCGGCGGCCTTGTATTGCAGGATGACCATTGCACGGGTGTTATCAACCACTATCTTCCTGCAAGTTTGTACCTGGTTAAAGTCCAGACCACCAAGGGAGATTTTATTACAAAAATTTCTCTCTGATTAATTTGTTTAATACATTAGGTGTTTGATTAAAAGGCCGGAGCATTCCGGCCTTTTTTTATAAAGCATAATATCAATAATGCAATATCACCCCCTTATCCTCTCCTCCAGCAATCCTGCCTTCTCATTCCTGCGGTCAAGCTTTTTCATTTCATCCAACACCTCCCGGGCTTTGTCCTTAACCCCGCGCTGCAAGTACAGAATGCCAAGTTCAAGGAGGAAATCTATATCCTTGCTGTAATCCGGATAGGCTCTAAGATAATACAGGATTGCATTCTTATCATTTTTTCCCATGAGTATGCTTCCGGCAACGCGGTTTGCAATCGAAGTTTCCCTGATCTCCAGTGATCTCAGTAACAATTCAAGGGCGACGGTGTCATTGCCCTGGTTGATTAAATCAATCGCTTTTCTTATCTGCGCTTCGACCTGCACCGGCACATAAAAAACATAACCGATCTTTTTTTCAGGCAGGCGAACCTGAAAACCTGGATCTGTTATTTTCAGGGTTTTAAGCATAGCAGATGAATTCCTTTCATCGCCGCTAAAATAATAGGCTTCATATAACTTTGACAGGATTATGACCGTATTCCGGTGAAGCGTATCCAGTTCCCTTGCCTTATTCAATGCTTCAACAGCTGCCGTATAATCTCCCTTCATAATCATCAGTTCGCCTTTCCTGAAATAACCGTTGAAGGTCTGCAGCAATGCCAGTGATTTATCAAGGAATTCTATCGCCAGGGGGATATCGTTGATCTTGATAAGGCAATCTGCTGCTTCAAGATAATCCTTTACCTGATATGGATTACAGCTGATTGCAGCATGATATTCCCTGAAAGCATTGTAAAAATCCTTTTGCTCTATATGGTAGGCTGCCATGGCCAGATGTGCTTCACTTGTCCTGTAGTCTGGCAATCTGATGATGTTAAAAGCCAGGGAGTCAATCTTTGATACCGGCTTATAGATATTCCGGTAATCAACGAAAGGTGCGTCGTAAGGCTGGTAAGGCCAGTAATACTTCAGGGCATTGACCCTATGCATGCCCAGCAGGCTGTCAAGTTCGGTAAAACCCCAGTTATTCCTGTAATAGGCAGATTTTCGGTAGTTCACAATATTCAGTTTTTCACCCAATATTTTTGATTCGGCGAGGGCATAAAAGAAAGCATCTGCCATTAAAAAATATCCGTCAATATTGGGATGCACATGCTCAGTCATCAGGTTGTTCCCGATTATTCCATGCGGGGACACCTCCTCAAAGAAACTGGTTTTCATCGGCACCAGGGTAGCTCCATATTCTCGGGCCAGCTTGCTGATCACCTCGTTGGCTTCCTCTGAAGCCCTGAACCTGATGCAATCCAGATCCTTGGCCAGATAATATTCAGTCCTGGCTTTTTCAAAATCTCCTGCCTTTTCAGATTGTCTTGCTTTATCATAAAGTTCAATGGCCAGGGGATAATCTGCGCTGGCTGCCGAGCAAAAAGGCCTGATGTCCCTTATATTGCTGACAAGTTCGCTGATAAAAACAGGAACATTCCTGCGTTTTGTCTTTTTCAACAACCTGTCCATGTTTTTTTCATACCGGTTGATCACCTTATTATAGAGTTCACCTTTATAAGGTATCTCCTTGTTTTCAGCGATAACCTTCATGAGCGTGCCCTTCACCCCCTTGTCCTTTTCGTCGCCGGCGATTGCCGATGTTATGCCATGGAGGGTATTTCTTAACAGCTGATAAAGCCTGAATGACAACAGATCAAGATGCAGCATGGTCAGGCCCCTGCCGGGATAAGTCTTCTCAACGGATCCAAGTCCCAGGGCTCCGTAGAATTCATTCTGGCCCGCGTAAATGAGTATGGCATCCGGTTCTTCTTTCAGCACATCACCGATGAAATCAAGCAGGGTAAAACTGTTAATGGCGGTAAAAGCTGTGTTGACAACCTCTATTTGTCTTTCAGGGTAACTATCCTGAAGCCTTTCCTGAAGGATCCGTGTAAACATGAGGTTTTCGTCATACGGAAAACCCAGCACTGTTGAACTGCCCAGTACAAATATCCTGAATCCGTTCTCCGGCTTTTCTTTCAGGAACATATCGTGACATGGCTTCGTGTATTCCAGCTTTTGAAAATACTTCCTGCCGATAACGGGATTTATTATTTTATGCGGCTGAATTTCCTTTCCGGGGAAGTCTACGAACAGATCAACATGATCCCCGTAATGTATAATTCTTAAGAATATCTCAATCATGAACAATAAGATCACGGGGATAACCACCACCAACAGGGTATTATATAAAAACCTTTTCTTTCCCGAAATCCTGATCTGTTTTTTCTTCTTTTTCATTATTGTGTACCGTTATAAACTTAAAACTCTCATCAACCTCCCAACTACTATCTTCTAACTTCTAACTTCTAATTACTCTATTCCTCCCTCCTCAAATTTACACCATAAATGAAATTCTGCTTTCATTCCCCGCTTATTTTCAACAATTGTCCACCATTTATATACAATCCTGTACCCATAAAGATCTCATTGTACCTAACTTTGAATTATACAGGTCAGTGTATTCCAGTTGAATCACGAGGAGAATAATGAACAACCCGGTTTATAAATGAATGCCATTGAACCCGATAAAACATACGGTTATGAATGATAAAGCCAACCAAAAAAACTCCTTGCTGAGGATTTTCCTGTATCTGGTATTACTTCTTATAGCCGGATGCCAGGGCAATAAGGTGGTCACTCCTGCAAAAGCACCTGAATACAGCGATGACTACAGTAATATCTGGGAACCCCGATTTTACAAACAATGGGGTACCTATAATGTACATGATCCTTCCTGCATCAGGTCGGGAGAATATTTTTACCTGTACTCCACCGATGCCATATTCTTTAAAGAAAGGCCCAGGAAAGAAGATTTCCCTGCTGAGATGGGTAATATCCAGGTACGCCGGTCAAAAGACCTGGTAAACTGGGAATTTGTTGGGTGGGCATTGGATACAATACCTGAAGAAGCAATCGCATATCTTGAAGAGGTATCGGGAGGAAGAAAGCCCGAAAACATATGGGCTCCCTATGTTGTTGAATGGAACGGCCAATTCAGGTTATATTATGCGGTATCACTTTTCGGGGCACAGACTTCCTACCTGGGGCTTGCCGTTTCTTCTTCCCCTGAAGGCCCATGGGAACAAAAAGGTTGCGTGGTAAAAACCGATGATACTAATTTAATGAATGCCATCGATCCTTCAGTGATCGTTGACAAAAAAACAGGCAGGCACTGGATGCACTATGGATCCTATTTCGGAGGACTGTTTTGCGTTGAGCTGAATCCCGGGACCGGACTGGCATTAAGGGACGGGGATAAAGGGCATCTGATTGCCCGCAGGGCAGAATATAAGACAAGAAACCTGGAAGCTCCTGAGATTATCTATAATCCTGAGTTACAGCAATACTTTCTTTTTACTTCCTATGATGCATTGTTCTCCCATTATAATGTCAGGGTGGGGCGCAGTGTCAATGCCGAAGGCCCGTTTCTTGATTATTTTGGCAATGATCTGACCGATACGACCAATAACTATCCGATACTTACCTATGCTTACCGTTTCGGAGGCCATCCCGGATGGGCCGGAATAGGTCATTGCGGGGTGATCAATGATAATGGCAGGTACTTTATGTTCCACCAGGGACGCCTGGCCCCTGATAACCTTTTAATGATACTCCATGTCAGGGAAATATTCTGGAACAGCGATGGCTGGCCTGTAGTATCACCTGAAAGATTTGCCGGGATTCCGGCGTCCGAGATAAAACCCAATGCTATTACCGGCCGGTGGGAAATGATCACACTGAACGAAGTTATTGATACGGTAGTGCTCTGGCAGGGGCAGATACCCCCGGGAGGCTGGCATTATGATACCACCATGTTCAATAATCCGGTTCTGGTGAACTTCAATAAAAATGGCAGCATTGACAACATGGCGGGATCTAACTGGATCATGGATAAAGGTCGGTTGCTGGTTGAGAATCTGGAAGGGACTACCGAGTTTATGGTGGCCAATGCATGGGATTGGGAAAGAAAAACACAGACTATCGTGGCTACCGGGATCAATCCCAAAGGTATTGGCGTCTATGGAAAGAAAATAAATTAGTCCCGAACTGTTTTGAACCTGATGCCATATGAAAAATTATAAATGGAAACCCCGGTGCTTTATTGCCTGTCTTTTTTTTGCAGTTGTTTTATACTCCGTCTCTGCATACTCCCAGAACAAAACCACAGTACATGATCCGGTTATGATCATGCAGGACAATATGTATTACCTGTTCTGTACCGGTTTTGGAATATCGGTATGGTCCTCGGCAGACAGGGTCAACTGGGAAAGGGAAAAACCCGTCTTTGAAAAGGCACCGGATTGGGCAGTGAAACTGATACCGGAATTCAAAGGGCACATATGGGCACCGGATATCAGCTTCCATAACGGAAAATATTACCTCTTTTATTCTGTATCAGCATTCGGCAGGAATACTTCCTGCATCGGGCTTGCCACAAACACAACCCTTGATGCTGACGATCCTGCCTATCATTGGGAAGACCATGGAAAGGTGATTCAATCTGTTCCGGGCCGTGACCTGTGGAATGCCATCGATCCTAATCTTGCTGTTGATGAAAAAGGTACTCCCTGGCTCATATTTGGGTCATTCTGGAGCGGGATGAAGCTGGTAAAGCTGGAACGTGATCTGAAATCAGTGGCAGAGCCACAGGAATGGCATACCGTTGCCAAACGCGCCCGTGACTTCAAAACCGATGATTATGATGCCGGCGAAGGGTCCATTGAAGCTCCCTTTATCTTTAAAAAAGACAGTTTCTATTACCTGTTTGTTTCGTTTGATTTCTGTTGCAGGGGTGTAAAAAGCAATTATAAAATAATGGCGGGAAGATCTGAAAAGATAACCGGGCCATACCTTGACCGGGAAGGGAATCGTCTTGACCAGGGCGGAGGTACTCTTGTGCTGGCGGGAAATGAATTCTGGCCGGGCGTTGGGCATAATTCTGCTTATACGTTTGACAAAACCGATTACCTTATTTTTCACGGTTACGATGCTTCCGATAACGGAAAACCGAAACTGCTGATCCGCGAAATTCAATGGGATAAGGATGGATGGCCTTTGGTTTCATTATAAAAATGAGCGAATACTGGAATTGATTTAAGTGATCCCGATAGTATTAAAACCAAAAGAATATGTGTATTATGAATAAAAACAAACATGTCAGCAAGGTATTGGCCTGCATAGCGATCATTCTCTTTTCTGCCGGTGAATTGCCTGCACAAAATGCCAACATTAAGATCGATGTCGACCGTACGATCGGCGAGGTGGATAAGAACCTATACAGCAACTTTGTCGAGCATCTTGGACGTTGTGTATATGGAGGTATCTATGAACCCGGATCTCCCCTGTCGGACCAGGATGGTTTCCGGAAGGATGTACTCGAAGCGATAAAAGGACTGAACGTATCATTGGGCCGCTACCCCGGTGGTAATTTTGTATCCAATTATCACTGGCTTGATGGCGTGGGCCCGAACCGCATTCCCCGTATGGAGCTGGCCTGGGCAAGACTGGAAACCAACCAGTTTGGCACGGATGAATTCATGAAATTCTGCAGAAAAACGGGCATTGAGCCTTATTTCTCAGTGAATATGGGAACAGGGACTATTGAAGAAGCCCGTGAATGGGTTGAATACTGCAATGTTAAAGAAGGCCCGTATTATGCCGAATTGCGCAAAAAGAATGGCTTTCCTGAACCCTATGGGATCAAATACTGGAGTCTGGGCAACGAAATGGATGGTTTCTGGCAGATGGGAGCCCTGACGGCCGAAGACTATTCAAAAAAGGCACGCGAAGCAGCTAAGCTGATGCGTCTTACGGATCCTTCTATAAAGCTGATTGCTGCGGGTTCTTCAAACTACAGGCCTAACGCCGATCCCAATGAATGGAACGCAACAATTCTCAAGGAATTGATTGATGTGGTAGATTATATTGCACTGCATATTTATGTTGGCAATCCTGACAATAACTATTATAACTTTCTTTCCACTCCACTGGTGGTGGAACAGCGTACCCAGATCGTAAAGGGAATGATCCTTAAGGAAATGGAAAAAGCCCATCGGGGGAATCGTCCTCCGGTTTATATCGCATGGGATGAATACAATATATGGTACCGGGCACGTACCGACGAGTCCATGCAGGGTGCCAGGGCACTGGAAGAGCATTATAACCTCGAAGATGCCTTGGTTATTGCGGGTTTCCTGAATGCATTCGTACGAAACGCCGATGTGGTTAAAATGGCCAATATGGCCCAGCTGGTGAATGTCATTGCTCCCATATTTACCAATGAAACCGGCATGTTTAAACAAACCATATACTATCCCTTATCCTTGTTTGCCAATAATGCCCATGGTACGGCACTCGATATCGCTGTTCATTGCGAAACCTACAATACTGATGTTTTCTCAATCGGACTGGGTGAAAGCAAAACCCGCCAGACCCATGTTCCCTACCTTGATGTTTCTGCAACCTGCAAGGATAACGAAGTGACGCTCTGTGTTGTCAACCGCAACAAAGATAAAGACATTACGACCGACATACTATGCCAGACTGGTGAATATGACGGAGTATTCAGCGTTTATGAGGTGAACGGCCCCGATGTCAAAGTGGAAAATGATTTCGGCAAGGAGCTGGTTAAAACCGTTAACAAACCGGATATTAAGGCAAAGGGAACAACCATTACCTATACTTTTCCGGCGCATTCCTTCACCATGATTAAGGGAAAAATTAAAAAATAATGGTTGCATACTGCTTAGGATTTTGTAATAGGAATGCTTAACTTACCATAATATCTTTAAAAACTTAAATCTCTAATTATGAAGAAATATACCTTATTGTTTGCTCTTGCAGCATTGTTCTTTCCCCGGTTCTCAGCCCTGTTGGCCCAACCTGAGAAGTCAGCTGAAGCCAAACTGATCGTTAGCGCTGATCTTGGCAAATACACCATCAGCAGGCATATCTACGGGCATTTCTCAGAACACCTTGGTCACTGTATCTACGGTGGATACTGGGTAGGTGAAAACTCACCCATTCCCAATACCAGGGGTATAAGAAATGACGTTGTGGGAGCCCTGAAAGAAATACAAATTCCGAACCTGCGCTGGCCGGGCGGATGCTTCGCCGATGAATACCACTGGCAGGATGGCATTGGCCCCCGTGACCAGCGGCCAAAAATGGTCAATACCCACTGGGGTGGTGTTACCGAAGATAATAGCTTTGGAACCCATGAGTTCATGGACCTGTGCGAACAACTGGGTACTGAACCTTATATCTGTGGCAACGTGGGAAGCGGGTCTGTTGAAGAGATGTCAAAATGGGTGGAATACCTTACGTTCGATGGCATCAGCCCGATGGCTGAACTGCGGCGTAAAAACGGCCGCGATAAAGCATGGAAGATGCAGTTCTGGGCGGTGGGAAACGAGAACTGGGGTTGCGGCGGCAATATGACGCCTGAATTCTATGCCGACCAGTACAAACGGTATGCAACCTTTTGCAGGAATTATCAGGAAAACAGGCTGCTTAAAGTCGCTGGTGGAGCTAATAGTAATGATTACAACTGGACCGAAACCCTGATGAAAAAGATACCAATCTGGCAAATGTGGGGAATTTCATTGCATTACTACACCACTGACTGGGAAAATAAAGGACCAGCGACCGGCTTTAGTGAAAAGCAGTATTTCGAAACCATTGAAAGATGCCTGAACATTCCCAGGGTTATCGACAAGCATATTACCGTTATGGATAAATATGACCCTGAGAAAAAGGTTGCGCTGGTTATTGATGAATGGGGCACATGGTTCAATGTTGAACCAGGAACCAATCCCGGCTTCCTTTTTCAGCAAAACACATTACGCGATGCTTTTGTCGCCGGTATTCATCTCAATGAGTTTAACAAACGCTGCGACCGCATTAAGATGGCCAATATAGCCCAGACGATCAATGTTCTGCAGGCCCTGATTTTTACCCAGGATGATAAAATGGTCCTGACTCCAACCTATCATGTTTTTAACCTGTATAAAGTCCATCACGAAGCCATGCTTCTGCCTTCTGATATGACTTGTGGTGATTATATGCTGGACGGAGAGAAAAAACTTCCTGTATTGAACGCATCCGCCTCAAAAGATAAAAATGGGCTGATTCATGTATCAATCGTTAATATAGATCCGAAAAATGATGTTGACCTTACCATTGATCTCAGGGGTTCAACCGTAAAAGAAGTAATTGGTAAAATATTGACCGCCCCTGATATTACCATGCGAAACTCTTTTGAAAATCCCAAGACTGTTGTGCCGACATATTTTGATAATGCCAAAATCACAAAAGAAGGCATAAAAGTTAAGATGCCTGCAAAATCTATCGTGGTTTTGGAGCTTAAGTAAGTAGATTTTTTCATAGTTAAGCTGTCAGACACACTGAATGCGTCTGGCAGCTTTTTTTCAGGTAATAAGCATAACAGCATTCTAATCTATAGCCGCAACCTGCCTTAAATCTTCAAATTCTCAAACCTGCCTGCCTGCCGGCAGGTCAATCAATATTCTTGCTCCCCTTCGGCAACGTAAAATGCACACACGTCCCCTTATTTACCTCACTTTCAACCCATATCCTGCCACTGTGCTTTAAAATATATTCGCCGCAAATAATAAGTCCAAGGCCGGTGCTTGACTCACCCTCCGTTCCTGGTGTTGGCATGACGCTGTCGATCCTGAAAAGCTTCTCCAGTGTTCCTGCATCCATTCCGATTCCGGTATCACGGACCATTATCTCAACAAGAAGATCCTGATCATTACCGCTCAGAATCTCAACCTGACCATGACGGCCTGTGAATTTTACCGCATTGGATACCAGATTCCTGATAACACTGGTTATCATCTGATAATCAACAAACAGATTAATATCGGGCGGGATATTGCGTATTATGGTGACTTCTTTGTTTCTGGCCTGCTGTTCAATAAGGCGCAGACTGCTTTCAAGGATGGTATTCAAATTATGGTTCCCCGGTGTATAGGATACCCGGTCTCGTTTCATCAGGGACCACTCCAGGAGGTTTTCGAGCAAATCGTTCAGATTCAGCGCAATGGTCCTTATTGTTTTGGAATAGTCCTCCAGTTTATCCATACTTAATTCATGGAACCTGTCAGATATATATTTTGAGTATCCCAGAAACCCATGCAGGGCTCCTTTCAGATCATGAGCCAAAACAGAAAAGAATTTATCCTTCTCTGCATTCATCAGTTCCAGTTTCTCATATTGCTGCCTGATCTTGAGCTCGGCGGCCTTGCGCTCTGATATATCACGCGCAACACCTTGAAATCCGGTCATCCTGCCCATGGGATCATAAGTTGGATTCATTACTATTTCAGCCCAGAACCGTGAACCATTTTTATGGATAACCTCAATTTCATAGGCAAAACTATCCAATCGCCGGCCTTTGATGAACTGTCGCTGCTTTTGTCTCACAGCTTTTGAAATGGATGCATAGGATTCGGGGGAAATGATCTCGGTGAAAGACCGGTTCAGCAAATCTTCAGGATCGTATCCCAGGTTCTTAAGCCCAGATGGACTTATATATAAAATCCTGGCTGATATGTCTGTCTGCCAGAGGACATCTTTCATGTTTTCAGCCAGGGACTTATATTTCATCTCGGTAAGCAGTGCTTTCTGCTCGTTAAGCCATCGGCTCAACGCAACGGCTGTAACACCTGAAAACCCTTTGAGCTCTTCATCAGAAGGAGGCTTCACCTTTTTTCTACCAAGGATCACGGCAGTGCCCATAAATTTCTTCTGATCCTGCAGACATATACCAGAAAACCATCCCAGTCCGAATGCTTTCTCAATCAAGTTCCCGGCAAACGGTGATATAGCGCCAAAGGACACTTCACTCAGGGTAGAAACGGTTCTTACCCATTCCTTTGTCATCATTTCGTATAGTTCCTTGCTAACCTTGAAACGCATTCCTTCAAGATTACGTCCGATAAGCTTTATCGCTTTATTGCGCTGGTCTTCAGAAAATGTGCCGTACTGAAGGATCAGGGTGGAACTTTCCGGATCAAAGGTGGAAATGGTTACGCCCAAAGCTCCGAATACACGTTTAAGCTCATTCGCTGCAACGACATAAAAGTTTTCTGAAAAAGGGACGGAGGAAAGCTTGATCGAATAATCAAACAGCGCTGTTAGTAACTCGTTTTTTCCAGGAAGTGTTTCTGTAGAAAAGATTTCTTGCTGCGTCTGTATGCTGAGGGTACTCTTCTTCTTTTTCATTTTTATGATCATGGAAACGCTGGGTTCCCTTGTACTTTAACTACTATGGACAATAAGCGCAAAACATAGTTGCTTCCATACTTAAAGATAGGGAAAACTTATTATAAAATCAAAATTAGTGGTACCATATAATAATCGTTATATTTTTCTTACTTTGTAATACACCTTCGGGGATTTGGAATCCTTGTAAGGGTGATGTCAAAAAGATAAATAATGCATTCTCTTCTCAGGAGAAAAAATATCAACAGCATCCTTGAAAGTGAAGGTGCCGGATATAAAGGGACGGAACTCAAAAGGGATTTGGGTGTACGTGATCTGACCTCCCTGGGTATTGCAGCCATCATCGGAGCAGGCATATACAGCACCATAGGTAACGCGGCCATATCAGGAGGTCCTGCTGTGTCGCTGCTGTTTGTTTTGACCGCTGTTGTGTGCGGATTTTCAGCCATGTGTTATGCTGAATTCGCTTCGCGCATTCCCATGAGCGGAAGCGCTTATACATACGCATATGCAAGTTTTGGCGAACTCATCGCATGGATCATCGGCTGGGATCTGATCATGGAATATTCGGTCGGAAATATAGCCGTAGCCATATCCTGGAGCGATTATTTCTCAGCTGCCCTTAACAGTACGGGCATTCATATGCCGGAGTTCCTGGGGATGGATTACCGCACTGCCTGGCACGGATTCACGCAAGGGACAACATTACTGGCTGCCGGAAATGAGTTTGAACAGCTGACATCAGTTGTCAGAGATGGCTATCTTGCATGGACAAAGGCTCCTCATATTGCCGGCATACCGATGATCATGGACCTGCCGGCCGTGATGATTACCTTTTTCATTACCTGGCTTGTGTACATAGGAATTCATGAAACCAAAATGGCTTCCAATATTTTTGTCCTGATTAAACTGGCTATTCTGCTGCTGGTAATAGGGATCGGTGCCTTCCTGGTAAAGCCGGAAAACTGGGATCCTTTTGCACCCAACGGTTTTTCAGGTATGATGAAAGGTATTTCAGGAGTATTCTTTGCCTACATTGGTTTTGATGCTATTTCCACCACCGCTGAAGAATGTAAAAATCCCAGGAAGGACCTGCCCAGAGCCATGGTTTATTCCCTTATCATAACAACCATACTCTATATTGCCATCAGCCTTGTGCTCACCGGTATGGTTCATTATTCGGAACTTGGAGTAGGGGATCCACTGGCTTTCGTTTTTCAGCAATACCAGTTGAACCGCTTATCAGGGATCATCGCTGTTGGTGCCATTATTGCCATGGCCGGTGTTTTGCTGGTTTTCCAGGTCGGGCAGCCACGCATCTGGATGAGTATGAGCCGTGACGGATTATTGCCTCCCGTCTTTTCAAAACTGCACCATCGTTTCCGAACCCCTGCCTTTGCTACGGTCATAACAGGTATAATCGTTGCCCTGCCCACGTTTTTTGTTAACCTCACCGAGGTAACCGACCTCACCAGTATTGGCACCCTGTTTGCTTTTGTGCTGGTTTCCGGAGGTATCCTGGTGATCGGTAATAAAGACAACAATGCGAGAAAGGGCTATAGAATTCCTTATCTGAACAGCCGAACCTGGCTCATTCCTTTATGGTGCATTGTCCTCGGAACAGCCTTTTTAATTGGTCATTCGGGAGAGCCCCTTTTCCGCACACTCATGGACTTCATAGATCAAATACCTTCGTCCTTCGTCGACAATCCCCCCACGGGCATTTTCATCCTTGTGTCCATTGTATTCAGTGCGGTCAGCATGGTTAAAAAATTCTCGCTCATACCTGTCATAAGCGTTCTGGCAAACCTTTACCTGATGACAGGACTGGGAAATCATGCCTGGATGAGATTCGGTATATGGCTTGTGATAGGTTTGGTGATCTACTTTCTTTATGGCTATAGAAAAAGTAAAATGAATGCTGCTTAAATTCCCTTGTAGGTTAATAAGAAGATCTGTCAGTGCTTACAGGACTACCACAAAATCATCTATGGCGGAAACAAATTATAGCCGGGAGCCGATACCCTGACAGGGTATAGGGCCAGTTGCTGTAAAAAAGTTTCATGGCAGGAAATGATACTGCTGCATGGTTTGATTAAAATGTGTGAATAATGTAATTCTTATCCTGAATTGTGTAATGCTTTTGGTAACTAATTGAGTTACTTTCACATGTTATTATTTAATATCGATCGATATTTAATAAAATTGATTTAATGGACAAAGAATTTGATATTATTTATTGGAATGACCTTAAAAGTAAACTTAAGCAGAATTATCCTGCATTAACAAATTCCGATCTGATGTGGAGACACGGTACAGAAGAAGATTTGCTGAGCACGATAGCATTTAAGCTGAGAAAAACAAAAAGCCAAATGCTGGAAATAATTGAGAAGTTATAACCTGATACCACTTAAACAGATTAAAGTATCCTGAAGAATTTTAAATTTGTCAAATTAAAACTTATTGTAAAATATCATTGATAAACTTTGAAAGTTAATGTAACTTGCACCCATAATTAAAAATTCATTGTTATGAACAAAGGAACAGTAAAATTTTATAATGATTCCAAAGGATTCGGATTCATTAAAGACGCAAATTCACCTAAAGAATACTATGTGAATGCCTCCGGTTTGATAGATAGCATCAAGGAGAATGATGAAGTAACTTTTGATTTGCAGGAGGGAAAAAAGGGATTAAATGCAGTAAATGTTAAAAAGGCATAGAATCAGGTACCATTAGTGAATTAAATTCTAAGTCCCGCCACTGACGGGACTTTTTTTTAGGTTGACCTGACGCCTGAGACTTTTCAACTTAAGCGGTTATCATGTATTTGCTTATGAATGATTGCATTAAAGGTAATTCTCCTGCGTTTCGAAAGCATTACACAATGGATTTTTTTATTTATATCTCATTCACACATTTTACAAGACTATGCGGTTCTTTTGGTTCGCAAACCATAGACCATCTGAAAATGGTAACCATAAACAGTATAGGTTATTGCATCAACCATGGATCCGGGCCGGTGAAAAAGAGTCCATACCAGCAATTTCCAATATTCACTTCTTCCTCTGTTCAGCAGGCCTATAATAAATACTGATTTAATGAATGCTCCGATAATCGAAAAGTCAATTTTTGTCTGCCTGTATTTAATCCTTTTGTAATTCAATAACAACCGGCGTACTCTTTTATAATATGGCTTGGTTGCATATATGTTATGAATAATGTTTTTATAACCTTTTATAAGTTCGAGATGATTCATTTTAGGAATGAAATTCATTGAAAAATCGGTATTGTTTCCGGTAGCTTCGGTTGTTAACCTGTTTTCCTCTCTTAAACGTTTGTAAAGTCGGGTATTTTTTGGCGCATTCAACAGGCCAACCATGGCAGATACTATTCCGCTTTTTTGTATGAAATCAATTTGCCGTTGAAATACACCCGGAGTATCGCTGTCAAAACCCACAATAAATCCTCCTGAAACATGCATTCCGGCCCTTTGTATCTTAATCACACTCTGTAACAGGTCGCGCTTTACATTCTGTACTTTGTTGCACTCATGAAGCGAATCCTCATCCGGTGTTTCAATGCCGACAAAAGTTGAGTTAAAACCCGTTTGTACCATCAGTGACATTAATTCCTCATCGTCGGCAAGATTAATAGAGGTTTCGGTAGTAAAAACGAAAGGGTATTTATGGGCCTTCATCCAGTCTTTCATGGCAGGGAGCAAGCTGTTTTTAATCACGCTTTTATTTCCGATAAAATTATCGTCAACAATTAACACAGATCCACGCCAATTGAGTTCATAAAGCCTATCAAGCTCATTTAAAATTTGTTCATTGTTTTTCATTCTAACCTTATGCCCCAGCAATGAGGTTATTTCACAAAAATCACAGGCAAAAGGGCATCCCCTTGAAACCTGAATATTCATTAAGAAATAATCTTTCCTTGAAAGCAAATGGTAATCGGGAACCGGAGTGCGCGTAATATCAGCATATTCATCAGTCTTATACACTTTTTGAGGATTGCCGTCATGAAAATCATGCAGGAACTGTGGGAGGGTGATTTCTGCTTCATTCAGAATGAAATGATCAACCTGGGGATAGTTTTCATATTCCTGGGTGAAAAGAGGTCCCCCACCAACAATTTTTGTTTTGTGTTTTACACATTCCTTTATGACATGGTCGACAGATTCTTTTTGTATATACATGGCGCTGATAAAAACATAATCCGCCCACTCGATGTCACTTATATGGAGGGCTGTGACATTCATATCCACCAGCTTTTTCTGCCATGTCGACGGAAGCATTGCCGAAATGGTTATTAAACCTAATGGCGGCACAGCTGCTTTTTTCGATACGAACTTTAATACATGGCTAAAACTCCAAAATGAATTCGGATATAGGGGATAGACCAGCAATATTTTCATTATTATTGTTTTAAGTGGTTAATATTCAATTATTTCAATAGCAACATTCAGAAGAAAAAAAATTCTTCGATCCCAATTGGGATACAAATTTAAAGGGACAATACGGCAGGACAGTTACACAATTTAGATAAAAACTTACATAATTCACACTTTTTCAAGCGTGCCACGCCTCTTGTTTTTGAGTTTTTTAAAGTGCGATGGGGTTAGTCCTGTGTATTTCTTAAACTGATTTGACAAATGGGCAACGCTGCTGTAATGCAATTTATAGGCTATTTCAGTAAGATTAAGTTCGTCATATACAATCAGCTCTTTTACTTTCTCTATCTTATGGGTCAGGTAAAATTTTTCGATGGTTATTCCTTTAACCTCAGAAAAAAGATTGGCAAGATAGGTATAATCGTAATTGAGTTTTTCGCTCAGGTAATCCGAGAGGTTCGATCTGATCTGGTCATCTGTATAGTGCACTAATTCGATAATGGAATTTTTAATTTTCTCAACCAGAATACTTTTTTTATTGTCCATCAGCAGCAATCCTGATTTTCTTAATGCGATATCCAATTGATCAACTTGTCTGGGTGAGATTTCTTCCATGATATCCGCTTCCCCGATTTTTACATCAACATCTTGTATTCCCAACTTTTCCAGTTCAGCTTTTACCACCATCTGGCAGCGGATACAGACCATATTCTGGATGTAAAGTTTCAATTCGCTTACACTATTAATGCAAATTAAAAAAAATTTGGTGTAAAGTTATCTATTTTTTGAATGTTAATGTGCTCTCATTCTCATTCCGGTTATGATGCTTCTTGTCAAGGCATTATTTAGAATTAAATTTATATTACATTTATTATGCATTTGTTTTTATATATGTCACATGAGACCTGTCGCACTGCTTACCGCTTTTTTATTGCTGCAATGCCTGTTTATCCCCTGTCATTCGCGGGATTTCCAGGCGGATGATACCCTGACGAAAACTGATAATCCCATCCCTTATGGACTTAGCGAAAAGAACTGGGATAAAGTACAGAAGATATGGAATAGAAAAAGCCTGCCGGTGATCCATTTGTCCAATAATACGCTGACCAAAGGACAGATCCTTTATATGAATGATACCATGCTGGTATTTTGGGCAGATGCCCGTTCATTCTATAATCCATTCGAAAGCGACAGCCTGCTGAGGGTCTTTAAAAGCGATTCCATCGGCAACATAATGGCCGGCCGAGCTCTAAAAACAGAACTAAAGCAACCACCCTAAAAACTGAGCAAAAGCATCTGTTTTTCTTCATTTTCATTCTCATTTTCATTCTGATTCTAACCACCCTGTCAGGGTGGGGGGACCCTGTCAGGGTGTCAAGTGTGTCAAATTAGG
>CAYWCR010000005.1:0-91080 GCA_964456825.1 uncultured Bacteroidales bacterium | reverse complement strand
TGACCGCCGGCCGTGGGGGAACGGCGCGGACGCATTCCGCGTCGCGAAGGACGCGATGCAGCTTCGGCATGCCTTGATTCCCTACCTCTACAGCATGGCGTGGCGCATGACGCAGGAGAGCATCCCGCTGGTGACGCCGCTCTACTACCGGGACGGCGACCGCGACGAGGCGTACCGCTGCCGCAACCAGTTCTACTTCGGCAGCGAGCTGATGGCGGCCCCCTTCGTGACCCCGCGGGACCCCGAGACCAACCTGAGCCGGCATACCGTATGGCTGCCTGTATGTCATTCCGGGCATCCAGCATATTGTGCGGCACTTTCTTACCGCTTGCTTCCAGGCAGGTTTCATTCTCAATAAAATTGACCTTACCCCCCGAGCGCAAATCGACCGAAAGACAATTATAATTCAGATTCAGCAGTTTCGGGGCAATCTCCTTGTATTCGCCCCGGCTGTAATTCCCCTGGTGAAACAGCAGGATAAAAGGGAAGGCCGTATCTTTCAGGTAAAGGTCTGCCGTTATGGTCAATCCGTCATCCGACGGAAAAGACACCTTTTTTTGCCCCGTAACGGCCAGATGAAAAAAGAAAGAAACCAGAAAATATACGATGAACCGCCTCATGAAATCTGTCATTCAAGCCCTCACTTTATAGCATTGCCAGGATGGTAATAATGTTCTTATGCACCTCAACAACGCCTCCGGATATATCAAAAAAAACGGGCTTGTTATCCTTTTCAATGATCTTTATTTGTCCTTTTTCCAGGGTTGAGATAATGGGTGCATGCTTGGTGAGTATCTCGAACGATCCTTTAGACCCGGGCACTTTTACGAGATCCGCCTCGCCTGAATAAAGCTTTTTATCGGGAGTCAATATTTCAACTTTCACAGCATTGGGTATTAATTACTTTTTAGCCTGTTCAATTAATTTCTCCCCTTTGGCAATGGCCTCTTCGATGGTCCCAACCATATGAAATGCCGCTTCAGGGTATTGATCGACCTCTCCGCTCATGATCATATTAAAACCCTTGATCGTATCTTCAATGGATACCCATACGCCTGGAGTACCGGTAAACTGCTCAGCGACATGGAAAGGCTGTGATAAGAACCGCTGTGCCCTGCGTGCGCGGTGAACCACAAGTTTGTCTTTTTCAGAAAGCTCATCCATACCCAGGATGGCAATGATATCGAGAAGTTCATTGTACCGCTGAAGGATCTCCTTAACCCGTTGGGCGGTTTCATAATGCGATTTCCCGACCACTTCAGGCGAAAGGATCCTGGACGTGGAATCAAGCGGGTTGACAGCCGGATATATACCCAGCTCAGATATTTTTCGGTCGAGCACCGTGGTCGCGTCAAGGTGTGAAAAGGTGGTGGCAGGAGCCGGATCCGTCAGGTCATCAGCAGGCACATAAATGGCCTGTACGGAAGTGATGGAGCCACGTTTTGTTGAGGTGATCCTTTCCTGCATGATTCCCATCTCGGTAGCCAGGGTAGGCTGGTATCCAACGGCCGAAGGCATTCGTCCCAGCAATGCAGATACTTCCGAACCGGCCTGTGTGAACCTGAAAATATTATCGACAAAGAACAGGATATCCCTGCCTCCGCTTATATCATCCCCGTCACGGAAAGATTCGGCAACTGTAAGCCCCGACAGGGCAACCGTTGCGCGGGCTCCGGGGGGCTCATTCATCTGGCCGAATACCAAGGTTGCCTGTGATTTTTTAAGTTCCTCAGGATCAACAAGAGACAGATCCCAGCTTCCTTCTTCCATGCTTTTCTTAAAGGCCTCGCCGTATTTGATAACCCCTGATTCAATCATTTCCCGCAGCAGGTCATTGCCCTCCCTGGTCCTTTCACCGACACCGGCAAAAACAGAAAGGCCTGAGTATTTCTTTGCTATGTTGTTGATCAGCTCCATGATAATGACGGTTTTACCAACACCGGCGCCGCCAAACAAACCAATTTTACCCCCTTTGGGATACGGTTCCAGCAGATCAATTACCTTGATGCCTGTAAACAATACCTCGGCTTCCGTGGTAAGCTGGTCAAATTTCGGAGGATTGCCATGAATTTGGTAACCTCCCTTTTTATCGACTCCCGACAGGCCATCGATAGGATTTCCCGTAACATTCAGCAGTCGTCCCCTGATCTGCTCGCCAACCGGCATCACAATGGCACCGCCCAGGGAAGTGGCTTTCATGCCCCTTCTCAATCCATCCGTAGAATCCATGGCAATGGCCCGAATGGTGTTCTCGCCAATGTGCTGCTGACATTCAACAATCAGCGGTTCACCATCCTCACGTTCAATCTCGAGGGCATCATGGATACTGGGCAAAGACGTTCCCGCCGTTTCAAAACTGATATCGATAACGGGACCGATGATCTGGGTAATTTCTCCTGTTAATGGGCTCATTTCTTATAGGCTAAAATCGTTTCACAAATATAACTATTAATTTACGTATCTTGTTTTAGAAAAAAAATGCTGTCAACAAAATTATTATGCATCAAAAACGGAATATAATTGTTATTATTGAGGTCGCGATTCTTTAAATTATTTTTTGACCATACGAATGAAATCAATAATTTTGCGAAAACTGACTTTGTTATTAAACCTTAATTTTATAACCATGAAGAAAAAAATCAGATTGTTGTTGAGTAGTCTTGTTTTAACTACATTTTTACTGGGTTCGGGCCTAACAGCCAACGCTCAGCTCTTCGATCAGGGAGATAAGGTATTGAGTTTTGGAATTGGGATTGGATCAACTTATTATACCTGGGGTAACCATTACAATACTACAATTCCTCCCATTTTTATTGCAGGTGACTATTGCTTACGGGAAAAACTGGGCCCTGGCAATCTTGGGGTAGGTGCTTATTTGGGATTTTCAGGTTACAAATCCAAATGGACGGATTATGCAGGTGACTATTATGGATATAAATATACCACCTTCATAATAGGGGGTCGTGGAACGTATCATTTTGTAGATCTGGTTGACAAACTTGATTTATATGGCGGAGTATTACTGGGAGCTAAGATTGTAACACACAAATCATATGGAGATTGGGGAATCTATGATTATTCCTCTGCACATGGCAGCGGCGTTGCATACTCAATTTTCGCAGGTGCACGATATTACCTTTCAGACAATTTTGCCGTTATGGCCGAGCTGGGTTATGGTATTGCCTGGTTGAGTCTTGGCGTTTCATTGAAGTTTTAAAACTTCGTCATTGTAATATCGGGTCATTCCCTGCTCATTCCCTCCAATTCCCCTGCCTGAACCTTTTCATATCATAGCAGGGAATGACTTTTTGAAAAATTCACTATTTTCATTCTATCGTTAATAAACTTTATAACCTTGTTGACTTTGATTCGTAGAATAATCACTATATTTTGAAACCAAAATAAAAAGGGAGGTTGATTCTGTACGGCATGAAAAACAGGCTTATCTTTTTTGTGGATGATGATAAAATGATGCTGAACCTGATGGAGTACACTTTTAAGTGCCGTGAGGGTTTTGAAGTTAAGTCCTATTTTTCAGGAGAAGAGTGCATAGATAATCTGAAACTCGGACCGGATCTCATCGTGCTGGATTATATCCTGGGGGATGATGATTCCGGTTCCATGTCGGGTTTGGAAACCCTGCAGAAAATAAACCGATCGGGCAAAAATATTCCCGTCGTCATCCTGAGCCGGGAAAAAAGTGAAAACCTCATTCAGGAATTCATTAAATACGGTGCCAAAAAATATGTAATCAAAGACGATTATTTTATTGACACGTTAATTGAAACTATTGATAATCATTTTATTGAGCTTAACGGGCAGCCTCTTTCCTAAGTATTGGTTGACCTGCCGGCAGGCAGGTTAGTTGATTTGTTGATCCGGAGTCACGGATAAAACTGATTTTCAGCTCCTATCAAATTTGTGAGCTTTCGGACCGGGTTCAACCTTCAAACCTGCCTGCCGGCAGGCAGGTCTTCAAACTATCAAACCTTCAGACCCTCCCCCTCATACTTCATTCATGATTTCTTTTTTATTCTCATAAATATTTTTACTTTTGCACCACTTTTTGCTTTCCCGAATTGAAAACTGAAAATCAGTATATTATTGCTTTTAAAGGGCTGAGTGAAGGAAGTCATGATTTCGTTTTCAAGGTTGGGAAATCGTTCATTAAGGATTATGAATTCTTTGAAGCCCGGGATGGTAATCTTGAGATCAAGGTCAGGTTGATCAAAAAAGCCACGATTTTATCATTTGTCATAGCCATCCATGGTTTTATTGAAGTGCAGTGCGACAGGTGCCTTGAATTCTTTCCGCTGGAAATAATGTTCAATGGCAACCTGTGTGCAAAGTTTTCCATTACAGACGGGGAATCTGACAGCGACATTATATTGCTGAAGCCTGAGGACAGTGAGATCGATTTAAGACAGTATATTTTTGACAGCATCGGACTCAGCATTCCCTGCCGGAAAGTTCATCTGCCTGACAGCAACCATGAGCCTTCCTGCAACAAGGAAATGCTGGCCAGGCTGAAAGAACATCTTGTTACGGATGAGCACAAAAACAATCCCATGTGGGATAAACTGAAAGACTTAATATAACATTTAATAATTTTGAACTATGCCGAATCCAAAGCGTAAGCATTCAAAGCAAAGAAGGGACAAAAGAAGGACACATGACAAAGCTGTTGCCCCTACACTGGGAACATGTCAGAATTGCGGTGCTGCTGTAGTTTACCATCGGGTGTGCCCGGAATGTGGCCATTATAAGGGTAAACCGGCCATTGAAAAGCAGGTATCCGCCTGATCAAATCCATTAGAAATCCTTCTTCATGCGAATAGGGATCGATATTATGGGAGGTGATTATGCCCCGGAAGCAATAGTACTGGGCTCATCACTGGCATATAAGGAATTGCCTGAAAACACGCGGCTGATCCTGATCGGGGACCAGGAACAGATCCTGTCAATCTGCCGGAAACATTCCATACCGGCTGATAACTTTGAAATTGTCCATGCTTCCCAGCAAATCAGCATGGGAGATTATCCTATTAAAGCCTTTTCGCAGAAAACTGATTCGAGTATTGTAGTCGGCTTCAGATTGCTGAAAACCGGCATGATCGATTCATTCGCCAGTGCCGGAAATACCGGTGCCATGCTGGTGGGAGCCATGCAGGTGATCAAATCCATTCCCGGTGTTATCCGGCCGGCCATTGCAGCTGCGATGCCACGGATGGCCGAAAAACCCATGCTGCTGCTCGATGTTGGTATCAATCCCGATTGCCGGCCTGATGTGCTGTATCAATATGCCATCCTGGGGAAAATATATGCCCGGGATATCTTTGGGATCACTGAACCGCGCATCGGATTGCTAAATATAGGATCGGAAGATGAAAAAGGTAACCTCCTAACAAAATCAACTTTTCAGGCTATGAAAGATACGCCTGATTTTAATTTTTTCGGTAATGTTGAAGGAAATGATCTCTTTGGCGACAAGGTTGATGTCATTGTTTGTGATGGCTTTATTGGCAATGTGATGCTGAAGGAAGCCGAGGCCTTTTATTCCCTCATCCGGAAACGAAAGATCCAGGATCCGTTTTTTGAAAAATTCAATTTCGTAAATTATGGCGGAACGCCTGTATTGGGCGTAAACGCTCCGGTAATTATTGCCCACGGTATATCCAATGACGTAGCCATAAAAAACCTGATACTGCTTAGTATCGATGTTGTCAAAGCCGATATAACCGGAAAAATAAAAGAAGCTTTCAGATAATGAAAAAAATAAACGCTGCTATTACTGGCGTCGGCGGATACATTCCCCCGGATATTCTGGATAATATTGAGCTCAGCCGCATGGTTGATACCAGCGATGAATGGATCATGCAGCGGATCGGGATCAGGGAAAGAAGGATCCTGAAAGAAAAGGGAAAGGCAACTTCTTTCATGGCAACCAAAGCGGTGAAAGAACTGTTGAAGAAAACCCAGACCAGACCCGAAGAAATAGATTTTCTTGTTTGCGGCACCATTACGCCGGATATGCCCTTTCCTGCTGTTGCTCAACTGGTATGTGACAAGGCAGGATTGCATAATGCCTTTGGCTATGATCTCAACGCCGCCTGCTCGGGTTTTCTTTTTGCACTGGAAACAGGCAGGCGTTTTATCGAATCCGGAGCCTATCATAAGGTCATTGTTGTGGGGTCTGACATGATGTCTGCCGTCACCGACTACGAAGACCGTACCACCTGCCCGCTCTTTGGCGACGCCGCAGCGGCTGTATTGCTGGAACCTGCGGATGATAATACAGGCATTATGGATGCTATTCTTGGAGTAGACGGATCAGGAGTCAAACACCTTCATATGTTTGCAGGGGGATCACTTCACCCTGCTTCCCACGAAACAGTCGATAAAAAGCAGCACTTCGTTTTTCAGGAAGGACAGTCGGTCTTTAAATTTGCTGTTTCAAAAATGGCTGATGTTTCTGTCGAAATCATGAAACGCAACAATCTGACGCACGATGATATCAGGTTCCTCGTTCCCCATCAGGCCAATCTCAGGATCATCGATGCCACCGCCCGCAGGATGGAAATCAGCCGCGACCAGGTCATGATCAACATTGAGCGGTTCGGCAATACTACCGCCGCTACCATACCCTTATGCCTCTGGGACTTTGAACACCTGCTCAAAAAAGGGGACAATCTTATTTTAACATCCTTCGGCGCAGGTTTTACCTGGGGATCGGTATACCTGAAATGGTCCTACGACGGGAATGCGGTAAGCAGTAAACGGTAAACTACCGTCATAAAGTCTTGCAGCCTGCCTGCCGGCCAGGCAGGTCTTGCGGTCAGGCAGACACTGTTCCACTGTTCCACCTATCCGCCGTTCCTTACTTCCAGTCTTCCATTCCTCCACTTGTCAGGAATTTGAAATAAATAAATAGATAATAACAATATGAAATTTATATCTTTGTTATTCTAATATATCGTTGCATTCACACATTTAAATATTCCTGTCATGGCGAAAATACTGGAAACTGAAAACAATGTGATCAACCAGATAGGTGTTGGGACCGAAATAACAGGCGATGTTTCAACCAATGGCGATATCCGCATTGACGGCAACCTAAACGGAAATTTAAAAACCAAAGGCAAGCTTGTCATTGGAGAAACCGGCACCATTAAAGGTGAAATCACCTGCAAAAACTCCGTTGTTGAAGGTGCTGTCAACGGGAAAATATCCGTTTCTGAATTGCTGACCCTGAAAGCTACTTCATCCCTGAAAGGCGATATCATTACACGAAGGCTGGCCATTGAGCCCGGTGCCAAGTTTACAGGGAACTGTGATATGTCCGATGTCACTGCAACAAAATCCAATGAAACTGAAAAACCAGCCGAAGGAGCCAAAAAAGCTTGACGATATTGCCAGATACTCCGGTATGGCCTTTCAGATGTTAATCATTATCGGCATTGGAGTATTGGGCGGCATCAAAATTGATGACTGGTTGCATATGCGTTTCCCGTTATTTACCGTTGTATTATCTTTAGTCGCTGTGATACTGGCCATATACTATTTTATCAAAGACCTTACTTTTATGGGCCGTAAATAAGATGCAGGTGAAAACGGGAAGATTTTTTGCCGGATTATTGCTGATTACCGCCATGTTAGGACTGATTGCCTTTTTCCTCTACCGGACTATCTTTCAAACTCAGTATCCGACCATATTTCCTTATATGCTGGGCTTTTTCTTCCTGTTAAACAGTATGTTCTATCTTGCATTTGTCCGGATCCATAAACCCGGAAATACCCTTTTCATCAGGCAATTTATGATACTCTTTGGCGTTAAGTTCTTACTTTACCTCATAGCCGCATTTATCGTCATTTTACTATTCAGAAAGCAGGCGTTGAACATTGGTATAGCCGCCATGGTTCTGTATCTTTTCTATACAGGATATGAAGTTTTGTGGTTAACATCAGTGGTAAAAAGAAAGGAACATAATAAATAGTTTTTGAAAATAGTTTTATACCTTTAGTAGTTAAAAGCATCGGTTATTCATATGTTGAGATTTCTCCAGTGTTTTTTTATACTGATGATCC
The DNA here is from genome assembly GCA_964456825.1 of uncultured Bacteroidales bacterium. Taxonomy (GTDB): domain Bacteria; phylum Bacteroidota; class Bacteroidia; order Bacteroidales; family UBA10428; genus UBA5072. The sequence continues at coordinate 82,995 of CAYWCR010000005.1, read as the reverse complement.
CATCGGTTTTCACGCTGACCGCCATTGAAGATCAGCCCGTTACCGCCCATCAATCGCATTCGGAGGAAAATGCAATCGGGAATCATGATGAACCTGAAAAGGAGAAATTTCAGCCCGGGTCCTTCATCTTTGATCATATAAGCAATGCGCACGAATGGCATATCATGACGGTTGGCCATACCCATATCAGTATTCCTTTGCCGGTTATCATATACAGTAAATCCCAGGGTCTGAGTATTTTTATGTCGAGCAGGTTTCATCATGGCCATGATGCCTACAAAGGGTATAAACTTGAGACTGAAGGTGAAAAAAAGGGCAAGATCGTGTATGAAGACGGAACCCTGCCGCTTGACCTGTCCATCACCAAAAATGTGGCTGTTCTGCTATTCAGCCTGTGTCTGATCTTATGGATTTTTCTTACCGTGGCAAAAGCTTATAAACGCAATCCTGTAAAACCGCCCAGCGGCCTTCAGTCGTTTATTGAACCTGTTATTGTTTTTGTTCGCGATGATATTGCCAAACCTTCCATTGGTGAAAAAACATACGAGAGATATATGCCTTATCTTCTTACCGTATTCTTTTTTATCCTGATAAACAATGTACTTGGTTTAATACCTATCCCACCCGGAGGGGCTAACCTCACGGGAAACATATCGGTGACCTTTGTTCTTGCACTTTTCACCTTTATTATCACCAACTTAACCGGGAACCGGAATTACTGGAAACATATTGTCAACACTCCCGGTGTGCCCCTTTGGCTTAAAATCCCCATTCCCCTCATGCCCCTAGTTGAAACCATTGGAGTATTCACCAAACCTTTCGTGTTGATGGTCCGGTTATTTGCCAACATTACAGCAGGGCATATCATTGCCCTCGGCTTTATCAGCCTGATCTATATATTCGCTGAGATGTCAACCGGACTGGCCTATGGTGTATCTGTCATTTCGGTTGCATTTAACATATTCATGATGTTTCTGGAATTGTTGGTTGCTTTTATACAGGCTTTTGTTTTTACATTTTTGTCAGCATTATATTTTGGAATGGCAACGGAAGAACATCACTAATTAATTGTTTAATATAAACCAATTTCTATGTTATCTATCATTCTACAAGCCGCAGCTGGTGCTGGTCTGGCAAAATTTGGCGGAGCCCTCGGAGCAGCCTTGGCTGCATTGGCCGCAGCTATGGGGATCGGACGCATCGGCGGAAGCGCCATGGAAGCTATTGCACGACAGCCGGAAGCAGCAGGTGATATCCGGGCAAATATGATTGTTGCAGCTGCCCTGATTGAAGGGGTTGCACTGTTTGCCGTGATCATTTGCCTGCTTGCCGTAGTTATGTAAGTTTATTACCGGGAGCCGGATGGTTGATCCGCTTCCCGGTTTTTATTAATCTTTTAATACAATGGGACTACTAACACCCGATACCGGTACCATTATCTGGACCTTAATTGGTTTTCTGATTACTTTCCTGATTCTCCGGAAATTCGCCTGGAAACCTATTCTGAAAGCCCTTAAGGAACGGGATAATTCCATTGCCAATGCGCTGAAGGCTGCAGAAAAGGCAAAACAGGAAATTTCAAGACTGGAAGCCGACAATGAAAGAATCATGGCTGAAGCCCGGCTTGAACGTGACAAAATCATAAAGGAGGCCCGTGAAATAAAGGAATCCCTGATCAATGATGCCAAAGACCAGGCAAAAATAGAATCGAAAAAAATGATCGAAGAAGCGCGGCAAAGCATCAACAATGAAAAAACAGCCGCCATCAATGAACTTAAAAAGCAGGTAGCTGATTTTTCAGTGGATATTGCGGAAAAAATCCTTTCTCATGAATTATCCGATCCGCAAAAACAAAAGGATTTGGTTGACCGGAACCTGAACGATATAAGATTTATTTAGCCTTTCTTCATTCCTTTATGAACGACAGTAAAATTTCAGTACGTTACGCAAAAGCAATACTTCAGCAAGCCAGGGAAGATAATAAACTGGGCGAAGTCAAGCATGATGTCGAGTTTATCGGACAATGCATCAGTCAGATACCCGAACTTAAAGTATTGTTCGAAATCCCGGTTGTGAGGACGTCCGAAAAGAAGAAAATCATTGAAAAGATCATCGGCAGCCAGATTAATCCGTTAACCCTTTCTTTTGTTAACCTGGTTTTTACCCAGAAAAGGGAGGTTTACCTGGAATCCATGATCCGTCATTTTCTGTATTTGTATAATAAAGAAATGGGCATCCGGTCAGGAGTATTGCATACGCCTGCTAAACTGGACCCCGCCATCAGGGATAATATCATCAACTTTATTGCGCGGAAATTGAAAATTCAAATTGAACTGCAGGAGCAAACCGATGAAAAGCTTCTGGGAGGCTTCATCTTAAGAATCGAAGATCACCAGATCGATGCCAGTGTTGCTTCACAGCTGGCAAAGATCAGAAAAGAGCTGATTCAATGATATCCTTAGTATCAGAACAACCATTGATAATAGTTTAATAACATGACGACAATAAAACCTTCTGAAGTATCAAAAATTCTGAAGCAACAACTTAAGGAAATCTCCACCAGGGTTGAAATCGAGGAGGTCGGGACCGTCCTGCAGGTGGGTGACGGGATCGCCCGTATTTATGGACTAACCCAGGTACGTTCCAATGAATTGATCGAGTTTGCATCCGGTATACAGGGCATTGTGCTCAACCTTGAAGAAGATAATGTAGGGGCTGTTCTTCTCGGATCATCAGAAAAAGTAGAGGAAGGAGACCTGGTTAAAAGAACCGGCCGTATTGCTTCCATTCAGGTTAGCGAGGGGATGCTCGGAAGGATTATTAATACGCTGGGAGAGCCGATTGATGGCAAAGGTGCCATTACCGGAAAAACTTTTGAATTGCCTTTCGAAAGAAAGGCTCCCGGAGTTATATACCGGCAGCCCGTTAACCAGCCTCTTCAAACAGGCATAAAAGCCATTGATGCTATGATACCCATTGGCCGGGGACAGCGTGAGCTGATCATCGGCGACCGGCAAACCGGTAAAACATCCATAGCCGTGGATACCATCATCAATCAAAAGGAGTTTTACGAGCGGGGTGAACCTGTATACTGCATTTATGTAGCCATTGGACAAAAAGGATCCACGGTTGCCAATATAGCCAAAACCCTGGAACAATTCGGAGCCATGCCGTATACCATTATCATTATGGCTACGGCCTCAGACCCGGCTGCCCTCCAATTCTATGCACCCTTTGCGGGTTGTGCAATAGGAGAATATTTCAGGGATACAGGCCGGTCAGCTTTAATCATCTATGATGATCTGTCAAAACAGGCCGTGGCCTATCGTGAGGTTTCCTTGTTGTTGCGCCGTCCGCCCGGTCGCGAAGCCTATCCCGGCGATGTTTTTTACCTCCATTCGCGCTTGCTGGAAAGAGCCGCCAAAATCATCAATAACAACGAGATCGCAGCGCAAATGAACGACCTTCCGGATATTTTAAAAAGTGTGGTCAAAGGTGGTGGCTCACTCACTGCATTGCCCATTATCGAAACACAGGCAGGGGACGTATCGGCTTACATTCCTACCAACGTAATTTCCATTACCGACGGCCAGATCTTTCTGGAAACCAATTTGTTCAATGCCGGTGTCCGTCCGGCCATTAATGTCGGAATTTCGGTTTCCCGCGTCGGTGGTACCGCCCAGATAAAATCGATGAAACGGGTGGCCGGAACCCTTAAACTTGATCAGGCACAATACCGGGAACTGGAAGCCTTCTCCAAGTTCGGTTCAGACCTCGATGCAGCGACTCTTGCCGTAATCGACAAAGGATCAAAAAATGTTGAAATACTGAAGCAAAACCTTCATTCACCCCTTACAGTAGAAAAGCAGATAGCCATCATATATTGCGGTACACGGGGTTTATTGGCCGATATTCCGGTGGATAAAGTCAAAGCATTTGAAAATGAGTTTCTTAACTTCCTTGAGTTTAAACACAAAAGCCTCCTCTCCTCACTTAAAGAAGGAAAACTAAGCGAAGAAAACGAAAAACTCCTGGAAGCTATCATTGCTGATACAGCTGAAAAATACAAATAGAAAAGCATTTTAATGGCTAATCTGAAAGAGATACGGATAAGGCTGAGCTCGGTAAAATCAACAAGGCAGATAACCAGCGCTATGAAAATGGTGTCTGCAGCTAAGCTGCGGAAAGCCCAGGATGCTATTATACAAATGCGGCCCTTTTCAAATAAACTGCAGGAAATATATAAAATTGCCATCGCCACCTTCGAGGAGCCAGGTGATAATGTATATTTTCAAACCAATCCCTCCAACCGGGTATTGCTCGTTGTTATTTCTTCGAACAGGGGCCTTTGCGGAGCTTTTAATTCGAATATCATCAAGAAAACCCTGACCACCATTGCTGAACAATATGAGACGGAAATAAAGGATAATAAACTGGATATTATCTGTATCGGTAAAAAAGGATATGACGGCCTGAAATTAAAAGTGACTTCCGCTATTACATGTAATCATACCCTGTTCGACAAATTAATCTTTGAGAACTCCAGACCATTTGCGGATAAACTGATGGATGATTTTCTGACAAAAAAATACGGTACCATAAAGCTGGTTTTTAATCAATTCCGGAATGCAGCCATTCAGGATGTTATGGTTGAGCAATTTTTGCCGGTGACTGTTGATAAATCGATCATGGACACGGATAATGAACCGTTAAATTATATTTACGAGCCCTCCGCCATGTTATTACTGGAAAACTTAATTCCGCTATTCCTCAGGATCCAGTTTCACAAAGCATTGCTTGATTCCTGGGCATCCGAGCACGGTGCCAGGATGACGGCCATGCATAAAGCCACCGACAATGCCACTGATTTTATTCGCGACCTCGAATTAACTTATAATAAAGCCCGCCAGGCTTCCATTACCAAAGAACTTACTGAGATTGTGAGCGGAGCAAATGCCCTGAAGGGTTGATCATAACTCACTGATCTTGAATGCCCCTATTCATAATATAACAGATCCCTACAAAATTTCAGGAAAAGAATTCCGGATTCTCCTTCCATTTTTCTTCTTTTACACACTGATCACCGTCCTGGCAAGCCGGCATTCCTTTTTCTGGGATAAGGATCTTATTTTTTCAGAAACAGCATTTTGGCTGCTGGAGCATAAATTCAGCCTGCTGTTACCCGACAACCTGGATGCCGGATATCTTCCGGTATTAGGCTACCTGCTGGCACTGGCCTGGTTAATCACCGGAAAGAGCCTTTTTGTGATGCATCTGCTTATGCTGCCGTTTTCCATTGGAATTGTCGTTCAGCTTTACAGGTTCCTCCGCTATTATATGCCCCGAAACATGATATTCCCGGTCATGATCCTGGTGCTTGCCGACACATGCCTGATGACACAAAGCATTGTTTTCTCCACCGACCTGGTATTGGTATATTTCCTGCTGTTATCCCTGAATTCAATTCTTTTCAACAGAAGACTGATGCTTTCGGCAGCTGTTGCCGGATTGCTGTTCAGCCATATGAGAGGGGCCATGGGTGTTGTGCTGATCGGATTATTTGATCTTTATAAAAGCCGGATTTGGGAAAAGCCGGCTGGCAAATTGCTTCGCTTTACTGCTTATTTGCCTGCCCTGCTGACCCTGGCTGCCTATACTGTTTTTCATTACCTGAAAAAGGGCTGGATAGGTTACCACGAGAACTCTCCGTGGATTGGCTGTTTTGAGCTTGTTGATGCAAAAGGATTTCTCAGGAATATGGTGATCGTTGCCTGGAGGCTGGTGGATTACGGGAAGCTGTTTATCGTATTGGTACTGCTTATACTCGTTTTCCGGTTCCGCAAACAGCAGCAAGGCATCGATAAATCCCTTTCCGACCTGTTGATCCTGCTGGGATTATCCATGCTTGCCTTTATTCCAAGCGCCCTGATTTACAAAGTATTGAACAGTCATCGCTATTTTCTGCCCATTACCATCATACTGACCATCATTACGGTATATATGCTTTACCGGACCACCCTGTCCCGAAAACTCCGCAACTGGCTATACTGGATAATGCTGATCGGACTCCTGAGCGGCAATTGCTGGACCTATCCCGATACGGTTGCCAAAGGCTGGGACGCTACCCTGGCACATGTCCCCTATTACGGCCTGCGGAACAACATGCTGGATTACATCGACTCCAGCAATATTTCATTTTCCGATATTGGCACAGAAGTCCCCAATGAACTTCCGTTGAAATACTATGATCTTTCTGACGATGAAAGGTTCATTCCCAGAAAGGATTTTAACCGGAATAAATATATTTTCTATTCCAACCTATACAATATGTTTACCGACGAAGAAATAATGACGCTAAAAAAGCACTGGATCATCGAAAAGGAATTTCGTTATATGCTGGTAAGGGTAACCTTGTATAAGAATCCAAAATACGCGGAATGATGATTTTTGGCCACTGGCCAACAGCTGAATTCCATAGTTAATTTTTTCTTTTTAAAATCCTGCTGTAACTTTCACCTGTCTTATTCGTCCTATTTTCGAATTGTAATGTTACAATGACCATTGCGGAGTTCAATAAAACCGTCGACGATCATGCTGACGGACTTTACCGGTTTATTCTGAAAAATATCGGAGATTCAGAAAATGCCAGGGATGTCGTTCAGGATTCTTTTGAAAAACTCTGGACAAGAATTTCATCTGTGGATTCCGGCAAAGCCAAATCATATTTATTTACAACCGCTTTTCATACCATGATTGATATGATCCGGAAGAACAAAAGAACCTGTGATCTTGACATCGAAAAGGTTGAGCCGCAGTTGCGGACCGAACCTTATAACGGCCTTTCCGAAATACTTGAGGATGCCGTCAGCAAATTGCCGGTCGATCAGCGAACCGTGGTTCTGCTCAGGGATTATGAAGGATACCGGTATGATGAGATAGCGCAGATCACGGGTTTGTCTGAATCACAGGTAAAAGTTTACATTTTCAGGGCCCGTATGTTTCTGAAAAACTATATCGGCAGCATTGAAACATTGATTTAAATGGTTCCTTATGGCTATTAACCGTTTGAATTATGAAGAATATCTGGCAGATTACCTCGATGGTAATCTTGATCCGGTTTTATCGGCCGAGTTGATGGTATTTTTATCGGAGAATCCTGATCTTGAAAGACAATACCGTGAACTGGAGGCACGCAGTCACAGCATGCCGGCCGAAACATCACCGTGTCCCCATAAAGAAAGCCTTAAAAAGGATTTCCCGGATGTTGAAGCGGTACAGGAATCCAATGTGGATGAATTCTGCATTGCAGCCATAGAGGGATTGCTAAAAGATGAAGACAGACAAAGGCTCTTACGCTATATAGATCTTCACCCGCAAAGGGCAGAAGATTTCAAACGCTATGAACAAACCATCCTCAGGCCTGATTTTCATCTTTCCTTTCCGGGCAAGGAAATGCTGAAAAAGGCATTGCCCATCCGTTCGCGTTACAATGGTTTCCGTAATATTTTGCGTATTGCAGCCGTAATTGCGGCGCTGGTCATGGTTATTGCCATTAATCCCGGTGAAAGATCCGGAAAGCTGGCCTACATGAATGGTTTTTTATCAACCCATACAAATCCGTGGATAGAAGCAGCCGGAAAAAGCACCACGAACATTGAAATCAGGGAAACTCCCTCAAAATTTGCGACCGATATTGAAAAGAAGGTTGCTATTGCTCCTGATAAACCTGAAACCATGGCTTACCTCCCATTGATAAGCAATATTGCTGCGTCATTATTGCCCAATCCTCATAGGGCACTCCCGCCTGTGGAAAAATCATTGGTTCTGCAACCCGTGATCCCCGGGAATAATGAGCTCACAGCCTCCCTGCCTGAAAGAAAAAAGACCGGCAGCGATATTCCTGATCTTTTGGGTCTCGTCCGGAAAGTAGATATCTGGAAAACAGCCGGAAAGATTGTGGACGGTTTTAACTACCTCACCGAAAGCCGGATACAATTTTATAGCACCCTGGATGACCAGGGTAAAATGTCAGATCTCATTATTACAGCAGAAGCTTTCAGCGTTGTGTCACATAAAAATAATTAAGGCCGTGTAACTTTTATACACCGGTGACCGTCCCACCCATATATAATCTAACAATATCCATTATCATGAAACAGTTTATTTACGCTGCAGCTTTGTTGCTGCTACCGATAAGCCTTTTGGCACAAGAGGCTGATACACTGAAATCCATACCGGACGATGTTCCGGTGAAGGTTGTTGTGAAAGTTGCTGACAGTGCTGATTCTGCCGCTGTCAGCGCAGACGAATCCGATCAGGAGCTCAAGCAGTTGCTTACCATTGAGGGGAAAGAGGTTGCCCCGGATGAAGGAACCCGCGATACCTTGCTGCTGATCACCACAGGGTCCGATGAATCAGAAACAGCATCAGATCCGCAAGATACCATTAAGGTCAGAATCGGGGAAAAAAACATTGAAATCATCGAGCATGAAGACAAGACCAGTGTTGATATTTATGACAACGAAGATGAAGAAGATGACATTTCCTGCGTGTCAGATGAAGATAAAAAGTTCAGGGGACATTGGGCCGGCGTGGAAATCGGACTGAACAATTTGCTGGATAACAGCGGTTCGCTGACCAGAACTCCCGCGACCTCATTTATGGAGCTTAACGCAAGCCGGTCACTCAATGTTAATCTCAATTTTGCGCAATACAGCATTGGCTTTATCCGGAACAAATTCGGACTGACCACCGGACTCGGACTTGAGTTTTGCAACTATTTTTTCAGCAATGATAACTCCATCGGTAAAAGCAACGGTTCAATCGTAACCGTGGATACACTGGGCGGGCTGGAAAAAAGCAAGCTGACCACAACTTATTTAAGAATTCCTGTATTATTGGAAGTCCAATTGTTTGGTAACAGCAGATCCCACAGGCTTTACGTTTCTGCCGGCGTGATTGGAGGGATGAAGCTTGGTTCTCATACTAAAATTGTAGTTGATGAGGGCGAAAAAAAATCCAAGCATAGTGATGACTTTTACCTGAATCCTTTTCGCTGGGGGTTAACAGCACATATTGGATACAAGGGAGTCTCCCTGTATGGTGATTATTACCTGACTTCACTGTTTCAGAACAACAAGGGACCTGAATTATACCCGTTTTCAGCAGGACTTGCATTAACCTTCTGAACGATTCCGGATTTCATGAAATTCATTGCTATCTTTGTTTTAAAGATAACTTGAATGCATGAAATCCGAAATTCTCAGCAACCGGGAACTGCGAATTTTCAAACATCAGATTGACCTGCCTCATATTGGTATCAGCGGACAGGAGAAATTGAAAAAGTCCAGGGTGCTGATCGTTGGTGCCGGGGGTAAAGGCACTTTTGCCATGCAGAACCTGGCAGCAGCCGGCGTGGGTTATATTGGAATATGCGATAATCAGGTGGTTGAAGAAACCGCTATCCCACGGCAAACCTTATATGGCAGCGGAGACCTGGGAAAACAGAAAGCCATTATAGCCAGGCAAAAGCTGACTGAAAATAATCCTTCCAGCAAAATTGAAATTCATAATATCTGTCTTTCCGAAAGCAATATTCTTTCCATTGTTTCAGCCTATGATATTATTGTGGACGCCACGGATACCCTCGCTTCTCACCAGCTGATCGACCAGGCAGCACTCAGGATCGGAATACCTGTTGTTTTCGGTACGTTGCACGATGGATTCATCATGGTTTCCGTGTTCCATTTCAGGGATGGTCATTCTTTGCAGCAGATGTTCCCTTCCTTTCCTCATAATCAGGGAGATACCATCCTTCCTGCCTTCCTGCCCGGCGAGGTGATCCTTTATAGCCTTGCCGGCAACATGCTGGCTAACGAAGTACTGAAAATAATGCTGGACCTCCCCGGTATCCTGGATGGCAAAGTGCTTAAATTTGATATTGCCGCTTATCAGTCAAGCATAGAGACCCTGTAGGCCTGATTACATAATTGATTCTTTCAGAGCAACATACATGATATTAATTATCTTTCTGCTATTTTAAAAATGTCAATAACTTTTTAGCCTTCCGGAAAACTCTTTCAATAATTATAGCTATTTTGACAGGTTATGTTACAGATTAATGGATAATGATTAAATCATTAAGATACAGGTTACTGGCTTGGCTGCTATCGTTTGTTTTATTGACATTTGTTTTTGTTATTCCTTCCAATTTTATCTATCAGCGCAAAACCAGGAAAATCACTTCTGTGGTTCAACAAATCAATGGCCTGAATATCAGCTTCATGAAGGATTCAAAGGCGATCAGTGATTTCCTTCTGATTGAGTCCATTAATCCTGATTTTTATATGACCGGTCAAAGCCGGCAGTTAATGGAGCATTATAAAATCAATGAAACCCTGTCGGCCACCCTTAAAAATATAACTACCGGTGAGAAAAGCGGGATTTTTCGCCTGACCTCCGATTTAAACCAGCTGACCCTGAAATTGAATGACTATAATGTATTGTTTGACAGCCTTGTTTATCTGACCTACAAGCGCGGGTACAATATTTTTGGATTGGAAGGCGAAATGAATGATTATGGAAACCGGCTTGAAAAAGCTGCCGGTATTTATCAGACCTATGTTTTTCAATTGCGGAAAAACGAAAAGAATTATTTTCATTGGCACCATAATGAGTTCCTTTCAAATTTCAGAAAAATGGCTGCTGATCTTACTGCCGTCATAAAAAACAGCGGTTCGATGGCAGCTGATGAACAAAACACACTAATGGGCATGCTTGATAATTACCGCAATGCATTTGAACGGCTGGTTGCCCTGGATGAAAAAATAGGACTGACCAGCCATTCAAACCTGAGTGCTTCGTTAAATGATAAAAGTGAAGAAATTGAAAGCCTGTTTGTTACCTTAACTTTAAAAGCCTCCCTTATCCAGCAGTCGCTGATAAAAAGGCTTAATATGGTTTATTTTGCGTATCTATTTGTTGTCATCGCTCTTTCCATTCTTGCCGGCTTTATCATCTCAAAGCATATTGTTTCCGATCTTGAACGACTTACAACCTATATTTCTTCCCTGACAAAAAATAAATTCAGGCAGCAGCATGAAGCCATCGACCTGAAGAATTCAGCCAGTGAAATAACCGAAATTTACAGGGAGTTTCAACAGTTGCTGGCACAGATTCGCTCCTGGGAAAAGCAGCACGATGTCGTATTGAAAAACGCGGAAGACAGCAAAAAGCGTTATCAGGAGCTGGCCGATATGCTTCCCCAGAGCATTTTTGAAACCGACATAGCGGGCAATTACACCTATGCCAATAAAGCCTGGTTTAAAACCTTCAAATATTCAGTTGCTGATTTGAAAAGAGGAATCAATCTGGTGGAAACCCTGATTTCCGGAAACAAAAATGATATCCTGGGCAATGAAAAGCTCGAAGAGGCGACATTTATTGCAGTAAGAAAAGATAACTCGCAATTTGAAGCTTCCGTGTACTCAGATAATATTGTTAAGGAGGGCAGAATCGCTGGTAAAAGGGGCATTATCATCGACATATCCGATAAGATGCGGTACATCAATGCCCTCAAAGATGAAACCAGCAAAGCCCAGACATCAGACCAGCTTAAATCTTCTTTTCTGGCCAACATGTCACATGAGATCAGAACACCCATGAATTCCATTATTGGATTTTCCAATCTACTGGCTTCGGAAGAGGTTCCCGAGGATCAGAAAAAGGAATTCGTCCATTATATACAGTCCAGTGGAGAAATACTGCTCAATCTGGTGGATGATATTATTGATATTGCAAAAATTGAAGCCGGCGAATTGAAGATCGTTAAAAAGGAATGCAATTTAACCGGGCTTTTATATGAATTGCACCATACTTTCAATGAGGTAAAGAACAGGATCAGCAAACAACGGTTGGAGATAGTCCTTAACCTGGATGCTGAAAATCAAAACCTGACGTTAAAAACTGATCCGTTCAGATTGCGCCAGGTCCTCAGTAATCTTATTGGCAATGCCATCAAATTTACCGAAAAAGGGACCATTGAATTCGGATATAAAGTTATTTCACAGGAAAAGCTTGAGTTTTTTGTAAAAGATACAGGCGTTGGCCTGACCCGTGAGGAACTGGACATTATCTTTGACCGGTTTAAACGCTCCCCTCATTCCGAGGAAAAGAACATACTCGGAACAGGGCTGGGGCTGACCATCTCAAAGAACCTGGTTGAATTGCTGGGGGGTGAAATGTGGGTCAATTCCAGCCCGGGCAGCGGGACAACATTCTTTTTTGCGCTTCCATATCTAAAGGTTTCCCATGCATTGCCTGGTTATGCTGGTGAAACCTCTGAATATAATTACAACTGGAAAGGAAAAACTTTCCTTATTGTTGAAGATGATATCAACAGCATGAGTTTTCTTACCGAAGTGCTGAAAAAGACAAATGTATCTGTTCTCCAGGCTGAATCAGGTGAAAAAGCAGTTGAGATATGCCTTCAGACCCGTAAACTGGACCTGGTAATTATGGATATTCAGATGCCGGGTATGGACGGGCTTGAGGCTACCCGCCTTATAAAGAAAATGAATCCCCGGTTGCCGGTGATCGCCCAGACGGCATTTGCCATGGCCGGAGACCGGGAGCGTATTACCCAGGCAGGGTGTGATGATTATCTGGCAAAACCCTTTGACAGCAAGCAACTCCTTCCAAAAATCAACGATCAGTTGAAAAACAAAGAAAATAAGATCTCCGCTGCCTCCTTATCTGATGCAAAACCAAGCCTGAATTAAAAACACGGGCCTGATTAATCATAAATTGACAATTTCCGATGGCAATTTTCAGTTTTTAGTACAAGCCTGAACCGTAAAAAAATGTTAATGCTGTTATGGTGATCAACATACAAACAAGGAGGATGCTAAAATGGCTGGGTTACCCGATAGCAGGCATTTTGCTGTTATTACTGACCCTGCTGATTGTTTTGTCCTTTTCCTACGATAAGGCCATTATCAAATATCTTAAAAAGAACCTTAATGATCATCTGCTGACAGAAATAATAGTAGAAGACATTGACTTCAGCATGATCAGGAGATTCCCCTATGCTACGGTTGAGTTTACCCATGTTGTTATCAGGTCTAAAGCGGGTCCGGATTATGCTGACTTCAACATCGGGGACAAGGATACCTTGTTGAGCGCGTCCAGAATTTATTTCCAGTTCGGTTTGTCGGGACTGATGAAAAATGAATACAAGTTAAAACGGGTTCATCTGGTTGACGGGAAAATAAATTTGCTCACGGACAAAACCGGCAGGGATAATTATTCCATATGGAAATCCCTGGAGAAAGAAAAATCTGAAAGTGACAGCCATTATCATATTGAATTCAATAATGTCATTATTTCATCCTTCGATTTTTGTTATATCAATCAGAAAAAGCCTTTTGCCGTAAAATCCTTCATCAGGAAGTTAACTTTTAACGGATCTTTTTCAGAAGATGCAGGTTCGTATGCGTTAAAATCCGATTTGTACCTCCGGGAAGCCGGCAAGGATGGTAAAGTATGGGTTAAAAATCTGCCCTTTTCTTTTGATTTTAAAGCATCCTCACAGCATAATGACCTCACGGTCCAGCAGGGTGAAATAATGCTTAATAAACTTCTTATTCAACTCAGGGGACATATGCTGCTGGACTCTTCCCTGAAAGCTGACCTGATATTGGCATCCCCCAATTTCGGCCTGGATGAAATATTTTCCATTCTTTCAAGCTATGAGAATGGCCGGTTGAGTGATTTCGTGGTGGAAGGAAAAGGTAAAATCAATTCCCGCATTAAAGGCTCCCTGTTTGCTGAAGGCTTTCCCATGATCCAGGCTGATTTTATGCTGTTGAACGGCTCAATAGCCAACAAACACACGCGGAGTAAACTATCGGGCATCGGAATAACCGGAAAATTTTCGGGAGACAAGCCTTCCAATTTCAGGTTTGAGATCAGCGACCTGGATGCCCGTTTAAGTACTGGCAAAATTCATGGCAAGGCCTATATTACGAACCTTCAACATCCTGCTTTTTCAGCAGAACTTAATTCTACTATTAATTTAAATAATCTTTATAATCTTATTGAATTTGATACTGTTGAATATCTTAGTGGTATGGTGGAGGCCCATCTTAAAGCAGCCGGAAACCTGTCAAAAAGTGAAAAGCTCACGGTTTCAGGTTTGCTCTCCACGGTACAATCAGGATATTTTGATTTTGATGATTGCGCTGGCAAGATCAAGGGATTGGATTATGCGATGCAGGACATAAATGGTAAGATTTTGATTGACCGTAATGTTACTTTCCAGGATTTAGCATTGAACCTTAACCAGACCAGTTTTCTCGTTACCGGGTCCGTTGAAAATATTTTTAATTATTTAATTGATAAAAAAACCATTATAAGCTCTAACTTATATATTTACTCCAAGTTTCTGGATGGCAAAAGCTTTATACGGGAATCGCAAGGCTCTTCCCAGGAAGCATCAGGCTTCGTTTTTCCGGATTATCTTGACATCAAAGCAAAAATAAATGCTGATGAGTTTCAGATCGGAAAGTTCAATGCAACGGAACTGAAATGTGATCTGGTCTATACCCATAAGCTTATGAGTATTAATAATTTCAATTTTAAATTTATAGATGGCATTATTTCAGGTAATTCTTTAATTACTCAGGCCGGGGATTCCTGCATGCTTATCAACTGTACTACTGACCTTACCCGTATTGATATTCAGCAGTTTTTTACCGCCTGCAATAATTTCAGCCAGCGTTTTATTTTGGATGAGAACCTGAGTGGGAAGCTTGGGGGAAAAGTAAATTTTGCTGCCTGCTGGGATAATCGCCTTAATTTTATGCCATCCAGCCTCACAGCTCAGGCTGAAGTTGAAATAATCAATGGTGAGCTGCTTAAATTTGAACCCATGTTGAGCCTTTCAAAATATATCAGCGTGGAAGAACTTAAGCATATTCATTTCAGAACCCTTAAAAATACCATATACATTTATGATCAAAAGATCCGTATCCCGGAAATGTTGATCAATTCATCTGCTTTCATGATTGCATTGTCGGGCACGCATTCCTTTGACAATGATTTTGATTACAGGCTCAGGGTTGCTCTTTCGGATGTTTTATTTAAAAAAGCAAAACGGAAGAAAAAGGAAATAGAGGAATATATGGTAATGGAAAACGAGGTTGATAAAACGGTAATCCCTATTTCCATCATTGGAAATCCGGATGATTTCCAGGTCGAATTTGACAGCAAGAAAGCCTTTGATCTGATTAAAGAAAATCTTCAGCAGCAGGGAACAGATATGAAGAATATTTTTGGCAAGGGCAGTTTGCCTTATCGGGAAAACTCCGGAGAGAAAAACAATCATCCTGTCATCGAATGGGAAGATGATCCAACCACGATACCCCCTCCAAAAGAGACAAAAAGCAATCATTCCGGCGATGAGATACAAATAAAATGGGAAGAAGAAGATAGTTCTGATTTCGAATTTTTCCATTAATTTAACACCCTTAAACTTAGTCAGCATTGAATATCTATACCCGAAAATTGCGCTGGAAATTCCTGCTTTTTATTGCTGCTGTTTCCATTGGGGTCAGTTCTCTTTGGTATACCAACATACTGGTAAGGAAACTTGCCGTGGAAGAACGGAAGCGGGCCGAACTGCTGGCTGAAGCGCAGCAAAAATTTGTCAATGCTGAACTGACCGACAAAAATCTTGACTTTTATGGCAAAGTGATGCAGAACAACGAAACAGTTCCGGTTATCGTTGTAGATAGTTTGGATAATATTCTCTTTATGCGCAATCTCGATTCTTCGAAAATGGATAATCCCCGTTATGTTGAGAAAAAGCTCAAACAAATGAAAGAAGGAGGAGATCCTGTTATCATAAATCTTACTCCTACCGAAAGACAGTTTCTGTATTACAGCAAATCAACCATTCTGACCAAACTTACTTTTTATCCATTTGTGCAGTTGGGCATTATTCTGCTTTTCATTCTGATAGCCTATTTTGCATTCAGTTCATCCCGCAACGCCGAACAAAATCAGGTGTGGGTCGGCCTCTCCAAAGAAACGGCACATCAATTGGGCACTCCTATTTCCTCCTTGCTGGCCTGGCTTGAAATGATGAAACTCAGAACCAGGGAAGCTGATCTTTTAACCGAACTGGAAAAGGATATTAAAAGACTCGAAAAAATAACCGAGCGCTTCTCAAAAATCGGGTCAAAACCTGTATTGAAAAAGGAAAACCTGATTTCCGTTATATCCACCGCAGTTAATTATCTGAAAACCAGATCTTCAGGTTCTATTAAGTTTAATGTTCATTTAACTGCAGAAGAGCTTCTTGTTCCCCTTAATGCATCCCTGTTTGAATGGGTGGTGGAAAATATCTGTAAAAACGCTATTGATGCTACTAATGGCAAGGGAGAAGTTGATATATTCATTACCGATCATAATCAGGTAGTGTATGTTGATGTTTCTGACACCGGAAAAGGCATTTCCAAGAGCAAATTCAAAACCATTTTTAAACCCGGATACACCACCAAGGAAAGGGGCTGGGGTTTGGGGCTTTCACTGGCTAAAAGAATTGTTGAGGAATATCACGACGGAAAAATATTCGTGCACCAGTCTGAATTAGGGAAAGGCACTGTAATAAGAATTGTACTGAAAAAGCAATGATCCGTAGCGGATGATATCCGTTTTATCATCAGCTGTAATGTGCAATGAACGATGGCCCCCGGAAATACTTTTAAGAAAGACGAACGTCTCAGCCTGAATCATCGGATCAGCATGCTGTTTGATTCGGGTACATCCATCCGGTTTTATCCGCTTAAAGTTTTATGGCGACCTGCCGCTGAACCACTTAAATATCCGGCACAGGTATTATTCACCGTTAGTACACGGCGTTTCAAACGGGCTGTTGACCGCAATCAAATCAAACGAAAACTTAAGGAAGCCTATCGCCTTCAAAAGCAATTGCTCTATGCGGAACTGGAAAAGCAGCAGAAACAGCTTCTTATCTGTATCATGTATACAGGAAGTGATCCGGATCCCCTTGAAGGTTTGGTAGCTGGCAAACTTGCACAGGCCATTGAAACGATTATCCGGTCCTGATCTGCACCCTCCTTTAAAAGCGATTTCATTATTTGGGTATAGGCATTGCCAGTTCATTGAAATTTCGTATTTTAAAGCCGTCCTGTATTTCCCATTAAAATCCAATAACCATGAGAAACTATTCATACCCAGGTATCCTTAACAAAGGGATTATCATTTTGTTACTATCGCTTACTCTCGTTCAGTGCAAAAAGAAAAGTGAAAAAACCTTTGAGGTCAATCCTGCTTTCACGGAAAAAATTGCAGCCTTTACTTCCGGTGTGATTTCATCCGAATCATCCATTCAGATAATCCTTGCCGAGGATTGTCCCGGCGCCGGCGAATCGAATACTGCCATTGAGGCCGAATTGTTTAATTTCAAGCCCGCCATTAAAGGCCATGCCCTGTGGATCGATAAAAGGACACTGGAATTCAGGCCTGATGAAAACCTGAAATCAGGGGAAACCTACACCGCCAGGTTTTATCTTTCCAAATTAATGGAGGTCCCCGCTGACCTTAAAACCTTTGAATTTCAATTTTCGGTAATTCCCCAGTCCTTTACGGTAACGGTGGACGTATTGCAATCTTACAGCAATACCGATCTTCAATGGAATAAAATAAAGGGATCATTGATTGCCGCTGATGCCATCCATGATGAACAGCTTATGAAGATCATTACTGCGAGCCAGACCGGCCGGCCTTTTAAGATAAAATGGGATCCACCGGTAGACAGCCGGACTTTCACTTTTGTTATTGACAGTGTTAAACGTACTGAAAAAACGGAAAAAGTGGAAATCATCTGGGATGGCAGCCCGATTGGAATTGATTGCAATGGAAAACAGGAATTGGAGATTCCCGCCCTGGGAGATTTCAGGGTCATGCATGTGAAAGTGACCCAGCAGCCCGAACAATATCTGTTGATACAATTTTCAGATCCGATAAAAAAAGGCCAGAATCTTGAAGGGCTCATATACCTTGAGAATTATACCACACTTTCCTACCAGGTTGATGGCAATACCATTAAGGCATATCCATCGGTAAGACAGGGAGGCAATATCAAATTATTCGTCAAAAGAGGTGTATTGAATGTTCAGGGGTATGAAATGAAAGAAGAATATATAAAGGAAATTGCCTTTGAAATACCTAAACCTGCTGTAAGGCTTGCAGGCAAAGGTGTTATTCTGCCCAATTCAAAAGGGCTAATATTTCCTTTTGAAGCGGTCAACCTCAGTGCTGTTGATGTGAGGATCATTAAGATATTCGAAAACAACATCGGTCATTTTTTACAGGTAAATCGCCTGGACGGCAGCAACCAGTTAAAAAGAGCCGGACGCCTTGTGCACAAGCAAAAGGTTTTGCTTACCAGTAAACCGGTGGACTTAACCACATGGAATATTTTTTACCTGGATCTTGCATCCTTTATCCAGCCTGATCCTGGTTCGATTTACAGGCTAGAAATACAATTCAGGAAAAGCTATTCTCTTTACCCGTGTGAAGGCGAAACAGAGGAAGAGGCAGATGACCAGGATGACAATTATGATGAACCCGATAATACAGCATTAAGTTATTGGGACTCCTATGAGGACTATTATGAAGAATACTATTACGAAGGGGAGTATTATGATTATGACTGGGAGCAACGGGATAATCCCTGCTCACCCTCTTATTATACCCAAAATCGCTATGTAGCGCGCAATATTCTTGCATCTGACCTGGGCATTATTGCCAAGGGCAGCAATAATAATGCACTGCTGGTTTCCGTCACCCATCTTGTTTCGGCACAGTCCATGCCCGGCACGGAAATTACTGCACTGAACTATCAGCAACAGACTGTTGCCACTGCGGTTACAGACAACAACGGCATGGCATCGCTGAAATGCAGCGAAAAACCATTTCTGCTCATCGCTAAAAAAGACGATCAGCGGGGTTATCTCAGACTGGATGATGGTTCATCCTTATCCCTGAGCCAGTTCGATGTCTCCGGAAGTGTCATACAGAAGGGGCTTAAAGGCTTTATATATGGTGAGCGAGGTGTTTGGAGGCCAGGCGATACGTTATTTCTGACGTTTATACTGGAAGACAAGCAAAAGCAGCTGCCCGTAAACCATCCGGTTGTTTTTGAATTATATAATCCACAGGGACAATTATATAATCGTTCTACGCGAAGAACAGGTTCAAATGGGTTTTACACCTTCAATACCCCAACGCGTCCCGAAGCGCCCACAGGTTACTGGAATGCAAAGATAAAAGTCGGGGGAACCGAGTTTGCCAAAACCCTGAAAATAGAGACTGTAAAACCCAACCGGCTGAAGATTAATTTCGGTTTTAATGTTGATAAGCTCACCGTCAGTGACCGGTCACTTTTTGGTGATCTTAAGGTGACCTGGCTTCATGGCGCTCCGGCCAGAAACCTTAAGGCCAAGGTTGATGTTACTCTGACCCATGCCGAGACGGCTTTCAGTAAATATCCCGATTATAAATTTACGGATCCCTCCCGCACTTTTACCCCTGAAGAGCAGACTATATTTGATGGAAGGATTGATGAGGAAGGCAAAGCAAGAATTTCAGCTGCACTATCGGTTGAGCAAAGATCACCCGGAATGCTGAAAGCCAATCTGATAACCAGGGTTTTTGAAGAAAGCGGAGATTTCAGCACTGATTTCTTTTCAATTCCCTATTCACCTTACAGCTCCTATGTCGGTATCAGACCTCCAGCAGGTGACAAACGCAGTATGTTGCTTACCGATACGGCACAATGGGTCGATGTGGTGACGCTGGATAATAACGGTAATCCTGTAAGCAGGGCCAATCTCGAGGTCAATATATACAAAATCAATTGGAGGTATTGGTGGGAAAGTTCTGCTGATGACCTGGCCAGTTATATCGGAAATAATTATAACCAGCCTGTTGTTACCAAAAAGGTGAACACAACAAACGGCAAAGGAAGGTTTAATTTCCGTATCAACCGGCCTGAATGGGGACGGTTTTTGATCCGGGTGATGGATCCGGTAAGCGGTCATGCAGCTGGCAAGATTGTATATATTGACTGGCCCGGATGGGCCGGCAGACCCTTACGGGATGATCCTCAGGCAGCATCCATGCTATCCTTTAATGCGGATAAAACGACTTACAATGTAGGTGAAAAAGCCGAGATCATCATTCCCACCAGCGGACAAGGACGTGCCCTGGTGAGCCTGGAATCAGGATCTTCCGTTATCAAGGCTGAATGGATACCCGCAACAGAAAAAGAAACGCGCTATGTTTTTGATGTAACACCCGAAATGGCGCCGAACATTTATGTTCATGTCACCCTCATTCAGCCTCACAGCAACACAGCCAATGACATGCCCATCAGGCTTTACGGTGTAATACCTTTGCTGGTGGAGAATCCTGAGACAAAACTTCAGCCGCAGATCACCATGTCCGATGTCCTTGAACCCGAGAAAGAATTCACGGTGAAGATAAGCGAGGCCAATAAAAGGAGCATGACTTATACCCTGGCGATTGTGGACGATGGTTTGCTTGATCTTACCCGGTTTAAAACCCCCGATCCGTGGAGCACATTTTATTCCCGGGAGGCGCTGGGGGTAAGAACATGGGACTTGTATGACCAGGTAATCGGAGCCTATGGCGGTAAACTTGAAAGCATTCTGAGTATCGGAGGAGATGCTGAAGAAGAAGGGAAACCTGACGCTGAAAAGGCAAACCGCTTCAAACCTGTCGTCATCTTCAAGGGTCCGTTCACGCTTCAGCAGGGACGTTCAAATTCCCATGTCATTCAGATGCCGCGTTATGTCGGGTCTGTCAGAACCATGGTCATTGCAGGAGCTGATGGAGCCTATGGATTTCAGGAAAAAACCGCTCCGGTAAGAAGTCCTTTAATGGTGCTGGCCACATTACCCCGGGTTCTCGGCCCGGGTGAGGAGGTGAAGCTTCCGGTTACTGTTTTTGCCATGGAGCCAACCATAAAAAATGTATCCGTTCAGATAAAATCCAATGAATTGCTTATTCCTCAGGATGAAAGATCAAAACCGGTTTCCTTCGAACAGACCGGAGACAAAGTGGTGGTGTTCTCACTGAAGACCGCCTTGAGGATTGGATTGGGCAAAGTAACCGTGGTTGCCACAAGCGGCAATTTATCTGCCACCTATGATATTGAACTGGATGTAAGGCCCTCGAATCCGGAGATTACAACCTTGTATGCCGGGTTAGTGGATCCTGGCAAGACCTGGATATCCGAATTTACCATGCCGGGCATGGCGGGTACCAATACCGGTAATCTTGAGGTATCCTCCATTCCTCCTGTTGACATTGAAAGGCGCCTGCATTATCTTATCCAGTATCCGCACGGATGCATTGAACAGACAACTTCATCTGTCTTCCCCCAGCTATATTTATCCGATGTAATGGACCTCGATGAAAACTACAAATCCAGGATATCCGGAAATATTAAAGCAGGTCTTGACCGGTTGAAATCCTTTCTAACTTCCGGTGGTGGATTCAGTTACTGGCCGGGAGGAAATGATGTGAATGACTGGAGCAGTTCCTATGCAGGACATTTCATGTTGGAAGCTGAAAAGAAAGGCTATGCCCTGCCACCGGGACTGAAACCGGGCTGGCTCAAACACCAGAAAAAAACCGCACGGCAATGGAGAAACGAGGGCGCAAGAGATCCATATTATCAATATGACCTTGAGCAGGCGTATCGTTTGTATACCCTGGCGCTCGCCGGCGAACCTGAAATGGGAGCCATGAACAGGCTCAGGGAAAATAAGGAATTGAGCATTCAGGCAAAATGGAGGCTTGCAGCTGCTTATGCCTTGGCCGGACAGGCAGAAATAGCCAGGCAATTAACCGCAGGGTCCATCGCCGACATTAAACCGTACAGCGGATTCACTTCTTCCTATGGTTCCATGGAACGCGACTGGGCCATGATCCTGGAAACCCTGGTCCTGATGAATGACAGGGCCAAAGCAGCTCCATTAGCCCTGAAAATATCGGAAAGCCTGACCCGGGAATACTGGATGAGTACCCAGACAACGGCTTATTGCCTATTATCAATGGTTAAATTTGCAGGGACTTCAGGCACATCGAAAAAACTCCAGTTTACTTACAGGATCAATGACGGCAAAATCATCACCGCCAATACCGAAAAACCCTTTTCTAAAGTTACCCTGAATTTTACCAGATCAGCTACAAATGGAAAAATCCAGCTTGAAAACAAAGGCCAGGGAATGCTGTATGCCAGAGTCGTCTTGTCGGGAATACCACAGACCGGAGGTGAAAGAGCGGTGGCGAACAATCTATCCATGAAACTGGAATTCAAGGATATTAACGGGTCTGCGGTGGATGTTTCGCGTTTAACCCAGGGAAGCGATTTTATGGCCGTGGTAACGGTAACGAATCCATCCCTGCTCCGCTATAAGGATATGGCCCTTACCCAGATATTCCCATCGGGGTGGGAAATCCGTAATAACCGCTTGTTTGATTTTAAATCTTCACAGGAAGTAAGCGTACCTAATTATCAGGATTTCAGAGATGATCGTGTCTTAACTTATTTTGACCTTGCCCGGGGGCAAAGCAAAACCTTTGTCATCCCCCTGAACGCTTCCTATGTAGGCAGGTTTTATCTGCCCGGGATCCATTGCGAAGCCATGTATGATAACAGCGTCAATGCCGTTCTGGAAGGTTATTGGATTGAGGTTATCAATCCTTAACAGTTAATTGACCAGAAAATACTTAAATTATTTCAATTATACAAATACTTTAATCACATAGGGCTTCCTTGTCAGGATTTTCCCTGTACTCATAGAGCAGGTTTATCTGTTCCCGGGTAATACGGTTTTGTGACAAGGGGGGAAGGTTATGTTGCGGAAAAAAACCTATCTCACTGGTTTCAAGTCCGCTGGTCATTGCACCCCCTGTTTCATCGCACAGGATGAACAATTTATATACATGGAATAGGTCAGGCGGATGATGATGGCATTTTTTATCCAGCACTGCCAGCAAACGGTTTGCTTTTACCCTGAGACCTGATTCTTCCCAAACCTCTTTTTCAGCTACCTCAAAAGGTGTCAATCCTACATCGGCCCATCCTCCGGGTACAGACCAGTGGCCGTCTATTCTTTCCCTGACCATGAGTATTTTGTCCTCCCTGAAAACCACACCCCTGACGTCCACTTTGGGCGTAAGATATCCTTTTTCGGATTTAATCAGATTGGCGATCTTATCCATTTCCACCCCGGTATAATGATGCAGTATTTCGGCTGCCAGCTGCAGCAATTGTTCATACCGGCTGATATCATAAGGATTTTCGGAATAGGTCAGGCCTGCCTGTGCAATGGACTGAATTTTCCGGGCCAGGGTTAACCAATCATAGTTCATGTTGTCTTGCATCGGTTGCACTTATGCAACGAAATTAACCAATACAATCCGCATTTTAAAATTTAAGTTGTCCGTGTTGTTTTCCGGCATTCAGGGACCGTCATTGAAATACTTCCTTAAGAACCTGCAATGACCGGATCCCGGTAACCTGATCGAGGTGGATCCTGTAAAACTCCATAATCCTTTCCAGTAAAAAGCTGCGTGTTTTATGGGTCAGCCTGATTTCTCCCAATTGAGACAGTGAACTGTGGATCAGTTGTTCAAGTCCTTTTTTCTCCCCGGCTCCTGCATCCGGAGGCAGGTTAAAAACCGGCAGATAGTTCTGCATCCCTTCGGTTTCGGGATGAAAGGGATATATGCCCAGAAATTTCATATAATGCAGCAGAAAAACGAGATGAAAATTCTGAATTCCTTCATCTTTGATATCCAGCAACTGGATCGCATGGATTAAAAAATCAAAAAGCGCCGGATTTGTTTCTTCTTCCTTCAGGGTTTTATACAGCAATTCCGCAATGAACAAAGCAATTGTGCTTTTGACAACCTGGAAAGGGATGGAATGAAAATGCAGCAGGCATGTCATTTCTTTTATTCGCTGGATATCCCTGCCGGATTTATAGTATACGTCGGTGTCCAGCAGGGTCAGCGGAAGAAAGAAAGAGGACGGGATGGCAGGTCTTTTTGTGCGTACGGCATTAATGATGTAGGACTGCCTTCCGAATTTTTCTGTATATAAACAGGCAATAATGCTTGATTCTGAGTATTTTACATAATGTAACGCGATGGCACGTGTTTTAACAAGCATTGCCGGGATATAATGGATTAGTGAATGAACAAAAGCTTTGTAACAAAAGTCTTGCTGCCATCATCATTGGAACAAAAGACAAGATATACACCGGTATTCACCTTTTTCCCTGAAAAGTTCCTGCCGTCCCAGATCGCCTGGCCTCCTAAGGCTTTTGTCTCAAAAACCAGATTTCCGCTAACATCGGTAATTTTAACATTGACATCCGTAACCAGGCCGGTAATGGTAATATCGCCCTCATAATTCTCCCTTACCGGATTGGGAAAGACATAGGCATGGGAAAAGTCATCGCTGCCTTCGGTAGATTGGCCTTTGTATGAAAATATGCCTTTATCGGTACCGAAGAAAACTTCGCCATTGGTATGATTAATGGCAATGCTGCTAATGGTATTGGAGGGTATGGGGCTATTGTCGGTATTGAAATGAAGCAGTTCCTCCTTGCCGTCTTCGGAAACCAGGAAAACCCCGGAATTCTCTGTCCCCAGCCATTTTCTGTTTCCTCCATCAACGGCTATAGCATTGATTTTCTCTGTCCCAAGCAAATAATCAGCATTATCGGTGTTATCATTGCGGGGGATTGCCGGCTGATAGCCGCTGACTGCTTCTTCTTCAAAAATATCAACAGGATTATAATAAATAACAGGACCCTTGTTGGTCCCTACCCAGATATTCCCTTCCCGGTCTTCCGCAATGGAATAAATACCGTCATACGATTCCCCTTCCTGATTCGTTACCTTTATAGCACGCTCCGTTATAGAAGCGCCGTCCATGGAAAAGACCAGAACCCCGTATTTATCAATGATAAGCCACTGCTGAAATAAGGAGGTTGCCAGAATATCACCGACACGTGTGCCAACACCAAATCCGGAAAATTCAAATTCCGGCTTTTGCCATGTTTTGTCCTTATTAATCACATAAACAGGTTGATCACTTAAGCTGGTCGAGATCCAAAGATTACCCGCCGGATCGAAATTAATGCCGGTAACATTTACAAATCCATGTCCATAACCGGGAACGGGTTCAAGGACGCCATCCGTTTCATCAAATATGTTGATCAGATTCCCATCCTGAAATTCAACGATTCCATATCCCAATGAACCGCCATAAACGTGCCCCGGGTCAAAGGGATCTATAGCGACCTGTGAAATGTTGTAAAAACTATCGAGTTCCGGCAGGGTGATCCGGTTATAACTGGTCCATTTTTCATCCGTAAAGTGATAGGCCCCCCTGCTTTTATAGCGTGATGAAAGATTACCTCCGCCTGCCCAGATAATTCCCGATTGACATACGATATCCCCGACATCCCGGTAAGCAGGTCCGTTGGGGGCTATAAAACTGTATCCGGAAGGTTCGGCTTTCCCCAATCCCTTTTCAGGATCAGCAATCCATATCTGTCCGTTCTTGTCAAAAATAGCATGCTGGGCATAAAGAGAAGCAACTGCTGCGATATGTGTTTCATTTTCATCATAGACATCCGTCCGGTAATTGGATGAAAAAACAAGATAGTTCTTTTGCTTTGAAAAATAAGTGAAGTATTCACTATAGCCTTTTTCCCATTTTTTCCAACCCGATCCGTCAATGGTGATAATATCGTCCATATTGGTTGCCGGGTTCCGGTAATAAGTGAACAGTTTCCCATTCATATAGACCAGATGGCGATACGGTATAGTGTTATCAGGCAAGGTAGTAAGCCGGGTCCATGCATTATAATCTACCAGGTTAGGGTCACGATGATCCGCTAGGTAAATACCCTCGGTGGTGGCTGCATACAGGTACGTCCCGTCAAATGCTATATCGTTGACCTTAATCTGAGATCCCCCGGGTCCGAAAAAATAGCTGTCTTTGACAACCATTTTGTTCATATCCACCAAAACCACACCAAAACCACAGGCCAAATAAGCTTCCGTATTATCAAAAAGAATGTTGCTGACCGATTTATCGCCGATAATGGTTTTTCTTTTGATATCGGGCAGATTATGGATAGTATCATTCCGTATTAGGTCAAGATTCCCATTCTGATAAGCAATCACGAGCGTTTTGGTTTCTTCGGAGTAACCGATGGTGCTGATGTCAATATCCGATAAACCATTCACTTTTGAATATCGCTGAATGCTGTTGTCGGATGTATTGTAGGAGAACAATCCCCCGGTGGTGGCGCAGAATATCTTTCCATCAATTTCAGCAATTTTTTTTGCACCGGTATAGGGCAGGTGGTCCCGCCAGGATCCGTTGGGAATTTGAGCCGCCAGCCAATAAGCATTCAGCAAAATGAATGTCAGGGTTGTTAAGAGTCGGTTCATGGTGTTAATATTACCTGAAATAATACGGAACTTTGCCAAAGTTATTGCTATTATAATAATTTCATTTCAACTACCCAAAAAGGTTGCGGATTATTTGGCAGAAACAGGATAAAGGGGAGTCGTTCAGCAAACAGTGCCCAGATAATGAACAAGTTTCCTTATGGCTATGGCCCGGTGGGATAACCTATTTTTTTCTTCCAGTGAGATTTCAGCAAAGGTCTTATCCAATCCTTCGGGCTGAAATATAGGATCGTAGCCAAATCCATTTTCGCCCCTTCTTTTATCGCAAATCATCCCCTTTACAATACCTTCAAAGGTGATCAGTTTTCCATCCATGATCAGGGCAATGACCGTGCGAAAAAGTGCAGACCTGTTTTTGACCGACTGCATTGCCGCCAGTACTTTATTGATATTGTTCTCAAAACAACAATCCTCACCCGCATAGCGTGCTGAATAAACACCAGGCTCTCCATTCAGGGCTTCAATTTCAAGCCCCGTATCATCAGCAAAGCAATTAATCCTGTATCGTTCATAGATAAAGAAAGCTTTTTGGATTGCATTGCCCTCAACCGTCTTTTCGGTCTCAGGAATGTCACCGCTGAAACCGATATCATTAAGGGTCAGCAATTCGATACGCTGATCAAGGGCATGCCGGATCTCCTGAACTTTATGGAGGTTGTTGGTGGCGATTAAGAGCTTCATAAACCGGAATTAAAAATAAAAACAAGGAAAATTCCTTGTTTTTATTATGGCTGAACAATCTGAAAATGTGGTAATGGTTATCCTCCGCTCGCACTGAAACCACCTCCGATTTTGACGGGCCGGGGATTAATGCATATTACGGGGATTTTCTCACTGTTGGCGATTATATATTGTTCCTGCGGACCCAGCACATAATCGGTAAAACCTATGTCCCTGGTGGTCATCACCATAATGGCATCGGTTTGGACCTGTTTGGCGTAATTAACAATCTCGTTGCCAAAGTCGGTTTCTCCATCCGCAATTTTTATTTCAAACCGAATATTCTTTGTGGTAAAGTATTTCGACAGGAAGTAGGTATTTGATTCCACCCCTCTTTTGAAATTTGAATCTGAATATTTGGCCCGGATCAGGATAAACTTGGTATTGAAAGTCCTTGAAAAGAAATGTGTCCAGGAAATGCATTCCTTTATTTCCCGCCGGTAAGAGATCGGGATGACGATATTCTTAAACACTTCTGCCCTTGGAGCATCCTGTACAACAATAAACGGGGCTTTTGAACTAGCAATTACCTTTAAGGCCCAGCTTCCCATCAGCTTTTGCATGCCCTTGATTCCATGGGTTCCCATAATTACCATCACGGCATTTATCTCGGCTGCCGTTTCTCCGATGGTATGAAAGATCGAACCTTCACGGGCCAGGAACCTGAACCGAACGGTTGTTTCCGGAATTGCTTTCCGGACATCTTCTTCCATTCTTTTTTGAGCCTCCTCAATTTCACTATCTTTTTTAACAACATGAAGAAGGACGACTTCACTTTTGAGGATATGGGATATATTAACGGCGTGTTTTAGGGCATAGAGATTTTTTTCGGTAAAATCCCATGTAACCATAATCAGGTTCTTTTCTTGTTCCATGGTTAGGGTTTATTTAATTATAAAACTATGAATTAATTTTTTTATTTCAAATTGGAGTTATTAAAAGTAATTAAAAATTACGTCAATAAAAAATATTGATAATAACACCATGTTCATTTCATATATTGGCTTGGTTTATGATATTTTGTTCTTGTACGAAAAAAAAATAATGAAGTTACCTGGTTGCAGCATTTAGGTAAATGATTAATTTTGAAACCTAAAGTAAAATAAGGCATTGCCATGGAAAACATAGACTGGAAACATCTTCCCTTCGCCTATATGAAAACTGACTATAACGTCCGTTGTTATTACCGTGAAGGCAAATGGGGGGAGTTGGAAACAACTTCTTCAGAATTCATACCTATGCATATGGCAGCCACCTGTCTGCACTATGGTCAGGAAGCTTTTGAGGGTTTAAAGGCTTTCCGTGGCCGGGACGGTAAAATCAGGGTCTTCCGGTGGCGCGAAAATGTCAAAAGAATGAAGGAGACGGCCATTGGCATTAAAATGACACCGGTGCCCGAGGAACTGTTTCAACAGGCTGTCTTTTCGGCAATCCGGCTGAACGAGCGATTTGTTCCCCCGTATGGGTTAGGTGCCTCCCTGTATATTCGCCCGCTGCTTATCGGAACCGGTGCTGAAGTTGGCGTTAAGCCCGCCAAAGAATATTTATTTATGGTATTTGTAACACCTGTGGGCCCCTATTTTAAGGATGGATATAAACCGGTGGATGTCATGATCTGCCGTACCCATGACAGGGCTGCCCCTTTGGGAACCGGTGCCTTTAAGGTTGGGGGTAATTATGCTGCCAGCCTCACTTCCCTCGAAATGGCCCATCAGCTGGGATTCTCCACTACCCTGTACCTGGATGCAAAGGAAAAAAAATATATTGATGAGGCAGGTCCGGCAAACTTTTTTGGCATAAAAAACAATACTTACATAACACCGGATTCAAAATCAATACTTCCTTCCATAACCAATAAGAGTGTCATAGATCTGGCAAAAAGAATAGGATTGAAAGTGGAAAGAAGGCCGGTGTCTGTTGAAGAGCTTAAATCATTCGATGAGGTGGGAGCTTGCGGTACAGCAGCCGTAATAACGCCAATAAAGAAAATTATCGATCCTGATCTTAATGTGATTTACGAATATTGCAGGGATGGCAATCCGGGCCCCCTTTCAACTCAATTATACAACAGCATTGTGGCTATACAGAATGGCGATGCCGAAGATCCTTTCGGGTGGGTTGATATAATGGACTAAACGGGTCCTGTGCTCAGTGTTTCCTTAAGCTTGTCAGACAGGAGGCAAGACATGGCTTATAAAATTAACATGGCATCCCCATAAGTGCCAAACCGGTATTTTTCCTTAATGGCAATTTTATACGACTCGAATAAAAATTCAAAACCGGCAAAGGCAGATACCATCATCAAAAGTGTTGACAAGGGCAGGTGAAAATTGGAAACCATGCGTGTTGGCACGCTAAACTCGTAAGGAGGGAATATGAATTTATTGGTCCATCCGTCGTAAGGTTTCAAATGCCCCATCGTGGAAACTGAGCTTTCCAGTGTTCTAAGGACCGTAGTACCGATAGCACACACCTGTTTATGATTGTCCTTTGCCGCATTAACGATTTTTGAGGCTTCATCCGAAATGATAATCCGCTCAGAGTCCATTTTATGTTTAGTGAGATCCTCAACATCAACGGTCCGAAAGTTACCTAATCCCACATGCAGTGTGATCTCAGCAAATTTTATCCCTTTAATTTCAAGCCTTTTAATGAGTTCCCGGCTGAAGTGAAGACCAGCGGTAGGAGCCGCTACCGCACCCTCGTGCTTGGCAAAAATCGTCTGATACCGTTCCCGGTCCTCTGACTGGACCGCCCTTTTGATGAATTTCGGAAGCGGTGTTTCACCCAGCCTGTATAAGGTCTTTTTGAATTCCTCATAATCACCGTCAAATAAAAACCTTAAGGTACGACCACGGGAGGTGGTGTTATCAATCACTTCCGCAACCAGTGAATCGTCATTGTCCCCAAAATACAGTTTATTACCGATCCTGATCTTTCTCGCCGGATCAACAAGAACATCCCATAGCCGTTGTTCCCGGTTGAGTTCCCGTAGCAAAAAGACTTCGATCTCAGCCCCCGTTTTTTCCTTATTGCCATATAACCGTGCCGGGAAAACCTTTGTATTATTTACCACCATTACATCTTCTTCAGCAAAGTAATCCAGGATGTCTTTAAACATACAATGCCCTATTTTC
Source organism: uncultured Bacteroidales bacterium (assembly GCA_964456825.1). Lineage (GTDB taxonomy): Bacteria > Bacteroidota > Bacteroidia > Bacteroidales > UBA10428 > UBA5072. The sequence goes on along the minus strand of CAYWCR010000005.1, from coordinate 52,522 downwards.
CGGGTCTGCCTGTTTAACACCATTAACCGCGACTCATCTCTCTTTTCTGCCGGATACTTGGCAATAAGTTCATCCGGCAAGTTGTATTTATACTGTGATAATTTCATGGAATGAGGGTATGAAACTTCAAAATTTTATATTCGAGGCTTTTACGTAAAAGTGAAAAAAAAGTTACAAAAAAATCATATTTCTTTCAAATTCTTCAATACTCAATGATTTATCCACATGATATTCACCAATTTTCCTTCGCACAAGGCTGACAAGATGAGCTCCTGAATGCAATGCCTTCCCAATGTCTCTTGCCAGCGCTCTTATATAAGTGCCCTTACTGCATTCAATCCGGATGCTGATATAAGGAAGGTCAAACTTTAATAATTCTATGGCACTGATGACTACTTTATTACCCGAAAGTGTAATACTTTTCCCTTTCCTTGCATATTGGTAAGCCCTCACCCCGTCAACAAATTTGGCAGAGAAAGCAGGTGGCTCCTGCATCGACTCCCCGATGAATTGCTGTAATACTCCATTAACCATTGTTTCCGTAATATGTTCATAGGGAAAATTTTCATTGACCTCTGTTTCAAGGTCGAACGAAGGGGTTGTGGAGCCCAGTTTCAGGGTAGCAACATATTCTTTAAACAGATCCTGGTAGCGTGCAATATTCTTCGTTTCCCTGCCGGTGCAGATGATCATCAGTCCCGTTGCCAGCGGGTCAAGTGTTCCGGCATGCCCAACCTTGATTTTTTTTACTTTCAGCTCATGCTTCAGGGTAAACCTCACCTTGTTAACCAATTGAAAAGAAGTCCAGCCATAAGGCTTGTTGAATAACAGCATCTCTCCTTTGATAAAATCCATCGCTACAAAACAATTTTGCCTGCCATTATCAATATGATAATCACCATTCCGGCAAATATTCTGTACCAGCCAAAAATCTTAAATCCGTTTTTTGTGAGAAAATAGATAAAGCCTCTGATGGCAATGATGGCAACAATAAAAGCAACGATATTCCCGAACAATAAGATTCCCGTGTTGCCAGGCGTGAGTGAGCTATATCCTTTGATTAGCTTATAGGCCGACGCTGCCAACATGGTGGGGACAGCCAGAAAGAAGGAAAATTCAGCAGCATTTTTCCGGTTCAGTTTTCCCGCCATTCCGCCTATAATCGTTGCAGCTGAGCGTGATACTCCGGGAATCATGGCAATGACCTGAAAAAGTCCGATCTTCAATGCCCTGGGATAAGTGATCTCCTGATTTTCATCCGCATCGTCAAACCATCTATCCACAAACAACAGGATGATTCCGCCCAGAATCAAGGCACAGGCCACTACCAAAGCGTTATCCAGCAACTTGTCTATGGTATCCCCGATGAGAACACCAAAAACAGCAGCAGGTAAAAAGGCAACCAGGAGTTTATAGTAAAAGTCGAGTGATTTTATGAATCTTTTCCAGTAAAGCACCACAACCGAAAGGATAGCACCGAACTGAATATTGACAATAAACAGATTGATATATTCACTGTCGGGCATCTGCAGTATCTCCTTGGTAATGATCATATGCCCGGTTGACGATATGGGCAGGAATTCCGTGATGCCCTCTACTATGGCGATGATGAGCGCTTGAATCCAACTCATTGACCGGAAGATTAATTTTCCACGGGTTTTTTAAGGATTGCCCATATCTCGAAAATAAAACCTGCAAGAACTACCAGCGGGGCCAGTGTAATCCTGCGGAAACTGAAAATCTCATCTTTATTGAAAACGGCAGGATCATCCGATTTGCCTCCGATCATCAATAAAAATCCGATGATGATGATGATAAAACCAATAATCAGCAGTTTATAATTTTCTTTCCCGAGAGCAAATCCGGTTTTACTGACTAATTCTTCTTTTTTGTTTGCCATATCATTAAAATTATGAATATAATTCATCGGTTGTCATGGAAAGATAGCGGTTAACGGAAAAACTGGTCGATATCAGGGCCAGCAAAATGCCAATGACGATCACCATGGAAAAAAGAATGGCGGAAATTTTGTAATCTTTGAGGCTGAAGAGGCCATTCAGCTGCCGTTCAGCGATTATCATCGTGCCAATCAGCAATCCGATGGCAATGAGTGCTGATAATGAGCCCTGATACAGGCTTCTGTAAAGAAAAGGCCTGCGGATCAGCGTATGTTGTGCACCCACCAGTTGCATGGTACGGATAATAAAACGTTTGGCATATACGGATAAGCGGATCGTATTATTGATCAGGGTCAGGGCAATCAGAAACAACAGAAAGCTGAAAGCCAGAATGGTGATGCTGATTTTTCGGACATTGTTATTAACCTTGTAAATCAGGTCTTTCTGATAAACCACATCCCGCACTCCACTGTAAGTAAGTATGTCCTTTTCAATGATCGCAATGCTGTCAGCATTGGCATACGGAGCATATAATTTAACGTCAACCGATGCCGGCAGCGGATTGAATCCGAGAAAATCTTCAAAGTCCTCCCCCCATTCCTGTTGAAAGTCTTTTATGGCCTGTTCTTTTGTAATGTACTGCGTTTCCTTCACATAATGCTTGGAATCCAGTATCTTCTGCAGCCCAAAGATCTCGACTTCCTTTATGTCATCATTCAGGAAAATACTAAATCCGATGTTCTCTTTTACATAATCTGACAGCTTTTTGGTATTGAGCAGGAGCAATCCGATTAATCCCAGCATATAAAGGACCAGTGAGATACTGATAACGGATGTGACATAGGAGGCCCTAAGGCGCCGGCGTATGACATTGTCCTTTTTTTGCATCAAAGAAGTCTGATTTGGTCGGTAAATATATAAATAAAATGCCGATTCAGTCAGGCTTTGATTCGTTAAAAATCGTTAATCCAGGATCATGGTTCAATTATGCACAGCTTCCATGCGGGACCGGCCGTGCATCGCTATTCCTCATCGATCACCAGGAATTTCTTACGGATCGTTTCACCGTTTTCATCCACCAGTGTCAGTGTATGCCAGCCGTTGGAAGGCAGCAATTCAACCTGGTGAATGGTCCGGGTCGCCGTAATGAAATGATCATCAAGATGCCAGTATATGGCAGTTTCAGGTCTCCTGTGTGCCACTTCAAAAACAACACGTCCCCGGGTGCCATCCAGTTGCACCGGTATATAGATCCGTATGTCCTCCCGGGGATATATCATTTCCATGGAACGGATTTCTTCCTGCTCGCAGTCCGGCTTAAGCGAAGGCAGTACAGTATAATCATGGTGTCTGTTTTTGTAATACCACTCCTGGACAGGTGGCAATACGAACCATGCCTTATGTTGCATATCCGATACATCTTCGCAATTGCTGTTAACCCTGTAACGCCCGTCAGGAGTAAGATGTACCAGGCGGTGAAAAGGACAGGCAGGCGCTACCTCGCAGGTGTAAGGTATCTTCAGGGTATCCACTTCGTCACAATAGACCCCGGCAAGGTATCCGCTCCGCCTGCAAACCGAGGCTTCAACAAGTTCATCAACAGGTTCCCCGAACCAGCTTTTGCCGGGTAATAAATTAAAAAGTTCGAACATTACGGGCGCAGCCGTTGCAATTCCTGTCAGGCCAGGCCGTCCCTCTCCATCGGCATTTCCCACCCATACCCCGACGGCATATTCCGGTGTTGTACCCATGGCCCAGCCATCCCGGTATCCGAAACTTGTCCCTGTCTTCCAGGCGACCCTTCGCTGGGATGTGTATTGCTTCCATCCGGTTTCCTCATCAGGACGATTGACCTCATGCATGGCATTGTACACCGACCATATGGTGGAGGCACTGAACAAATAGGGCTGATCGGAAGCGCCTGATGATGGTGCTTCCCCTGCTCCGCTGGCATGAATATTCATGTTGCGGAAATCAGATTTATAATATTGATTGAAACGATTATAATGATCTAGCGTGCGCGAAAAGAAAACATAAACAGCCAACATCTCCCACAAATTGCCTTCAGCCCCGCCCAGGATAAGCGTCAGCCCGTAATGATCCGAAGGCCGGTTGACCGTCGTCATTCCCAGTTGCTTCAGCAGGTGATGAAACCGTTCTACCCCATATTCCTGCAACATTAGCACGGCAGGTACATTGAGCGAACGCGACAGGGCATTTCTGGCCGGAACGGCTCCATCATATTGCTGATTGAAGTTCTGGGGAGAAAAGCCCTTGAAGGTAGTCGGAATATCCGGGATAAGACTGCCAGGCAAAATTTTGCCGTCTTCCAGCATGGCTCCGAACAAAACAGGCTTCAGCAAACTTCCGGTGCTGCGCGGTGAGGTAATAATATCCACATCGTTGCCGTTACCGGCATCCGGCATGCCGGCAATATTGCCGACATAAGCCATTACATTACCCGATTCCACTTCGACGATCAGCGCTGCCAGATTATGGATCTGATTATGACAAAAGATCTCATTATATTTTTTCACTACATCATATGTTTTGACCTGAAGGGACGCATCCAGGGAAGACCTGACCATGGTGCCAGGTTGTTCCCTGACCACCCTCGCCAGCAAATGCGGAGCCAGCTGAGGCAATGGGAGGGGATTTTCAGGTATCGGTTCGAGTTTCGAAATACGGCAGGTCAATGAATCCATTTTCCCCTGCTGATGAAGCTTGTCAAGCAAACGGTTTCGTTTCTCCATCAATCCTGATCTGTTCCTGCCGGGGTGGATCAGGGATGGGGAATTGGGAAGCACAGCCAGCAGTGCGGCTTCGGCCCAGGATAACTCCGGGCTGCTGAATCCGAAATAGCGCCAGGATGCAGCTTCCAATCCAATTACATTGCCCCCGTAAGGCGCATGGGAACAATACAGCTGCAGGATTTCCGCCTTGCTGGCGGATAATTCGAGCCTCGTGGCCAGGATAATTTCGATCAGTTTTTCAGGTACCGTTCTCGGTTTTCCTTTTCTTGAAAGCCTTATAACCTGCATGGTAAGTGTACTTCCGCCCCTGACAATCCGGCGGGCCTTAATATTCTGAAGCAATGCCCTGGCCATGGAAACAGGATTGAATCCGGGATGCAGTTTAAAGTACCGGTCCTCAAATGCGATGATGGAGGTTTCCAGTTTGTAGGGGACCGAATCTGTTTCCGGGAACCGCCATTGACCATCGTCCGCAATTTTGGCCCCCAGCAGGATACCCTCGCGATCAAACAACACGGTCGATGTGGGATCATGAAACAGTTCTTCAGGCAGGCAGACGCCATATATGATCAGCAACGCCATGACCGTACCGAGCATTAACTTGCGGCCTGTGCTTAACTGCTGCAACCAGGACAGGAATTTTCCTATCCGTTTCAATAACCCGGTATTATCCACCTGCTTTTTTAACTTTAAAGCGCTTATCCGTAAGGTATTTTAATATTTTATCACGAAAATCCCCCTGTATTATTATTTCACCGTCTTTGGCGGAACCTCCCGATCCGCAAAGCATCTTTATATCCCTGGCAAGTGTTTGAAGGTCGCTGTCCACCCCTATGAAGCCTGTAACAAGGGTAACCTGTTTGCCTTTGCGGTTTCTGGAGTCAAGCATAACCCTCAGGTCCTGCTGATTCGGAGGCAACGTATCCTTTTCTTTAGCGGCGTCAAAGGTATAACGGAATCCCGGATCTGTTGAATAGACGATACCAGTTCTGTTTTTTCGTTTCATGATCGGCAAATATTAACAATTTTTAATTTTATTTAATACGAATTGAATGATTAAACCAAAAACAAATTAAAATTAGACAAGAATTTTTTTAACATTTGCAGGAACTATTTCAATTTGAATAATGGAAAGCCCAAAAAAGCATGAAAAATTTTAAGCTTTACAATAACATCCTTGGCTGGACAACGTTTTTAATCGCTGCCGTTACTTATTTTCTTACCCTTGAGCCTACTGTCAGTTTATGGGATTGCGGAGAATTCATTGCCAGTTCCTACAAGTTTCAGGTCGGACATCCTCCCGGAGCACCGTTTTTCATGCTCACGGCCCGCCTGGCTTCCCTGTTTGCCGGCAATAATCCGGAAAAGGTTGCCATGATGGTCAATGGATTTTCAGGTATTGCCAGTGCTTTAACCATTATGTTCCTTTTCTGGACCATAACGCATCTTGGATTAAAACTGGTTCATGTGAAAAATTCCGCCTCATCCGGTCATGCCCATGCCAATACGGATGAAATAGCCAAAACCCTTTCACCTGCCACCCTCATAGCGATACTGGGAAGCGGCCTGGTAGGGGCTCTGGCCTATACATTTACGGATACTTTCTGGTTTTCTGCCGTGGAAGGTGAAGTTTATGCAAGTTCCTCATTTTTTACGGCTATTGTTTTCTGGGCCATCTTAAAATGGGAAAACGAAGCGGACGATAAGCACGCAAACCGCTGGCTGGTCCTCATTGCCTATTTAATGGGATTATCCATCGGAGTGCATTTATTGAATCTGCTGGCCATACCGGCCATTGTGATGGTATATTATTTCAGAAAATATGAGATCACGGCAAAAGGTATTGTGTATGCCCTGATCGTCTCTGCCATTATGCTGGGTTCCATCATGTACATGATCATCCCCGGCGTTGTATGGCTGGCAACAAGATTTGAGCTTGTTTTTGTGAACGGATTCGGCCTTCCTTATAATACAGGGGTTTTATTCTATATCGTTCTGCTGATAGGGGCATTGGTATATGGCATCTGGATTACCGTGAAACGAAAAAAATACCTGCTGAACACCATTTTTACCTGCATAGCGGTTATTCTGCTGGGTTATTCATCCTTTACCATGATGGTGATCAGGTCCATTGCTGATCCTCCCATGGATGAAAATGACCCTGAAACTGTTTTTTCCCTGCTGTATTATATCAACCGTGAACAATATGGCGACAGACCGCTGATAAAAGGACAGTATTTCAATGCGCGACCCGTTAGCATTAAAGAAGGGAAAGCCACCTATACAAAAACCGATGGAAAATATGAGATAACCAACCGCAAGGCAAAGTATCAGTTCGATGAAAAATATACCACGATATTTCCCCGTATGTGGAGTTCAGATAATGATCATATCAACGGGTATATTGAATGGGCCGGACTGAATGAATCAAAACTGTATGAGCCTTTGCGTGATGCCCAGGGCAATATTCGCCGCAGCAGTGAAGGCCAGACCTTGTTTAACCGCGGTGCGCCAAAAAATCCCCCCGGTTTCGGGAATAACCTCAGATTTTTCTTTGCCTACCAGCTCGGCCATATGTATTTCCGGTATTTTATGTGGAATTTTGCCGGCCGGCAGAATGATATTCAGGGGGAGGGCGGACCCCTGCATGGCAATTGGATAAGCGGTATCAAGCCGGTGGATAATATACTGATAGGCTCCCAGGATAAGATTCCGGATGACATGAAAAATGCTCCGTCAAGAAATACGTATTTCTTTTTACCCCTGATACTGGGACTTATTGGCTTATTCTACCACTTGCAGCACGACAATAAGAATTTCTGGGTGGTCATGCTGTTGTTTATATTAACGGGTATAGCCATTGTTGTTTACCTCAATCAGAAACCTTTTGAACCCAGGGAAAGGGATTATTCCTATGCCGGTTCGTTTTATGCATTTTCCATATGGATCGGACTGGGTATGCTCGGCCTGTTTGAAAGCCTCAGCAGGCGTTTTCAAAAACCGGTTTCCGCGGGGCTGCTCACTGCCCTTTGCCTGATCCTTGTTCCCGGTATCCTGGCCGCGGAAAACTGGGATGATCATAACCGTTCCGGACGTTATACAGCGAGAGACATAGCCTATAATTATCTCAATTCATGTGAAAAAAATGCCATCTTATTTACCAATGGCGATAATGATACATTCCCTCTCTGGTATGCCCAGGAAGTGGAAGGAATCCGCACGGATGTGCGGGTCGTTAACCTGATGCTGCTGAATATGGATTGGTATATTGATCAGATGCTGCGCAAAGCCTATGAATCAGATATATTGCCAATTTCGGTTCCGCCTGAAAAATTCCGTATGGGAACCAATGATGTGGTTTATATTCAGGAAAGAACCAATCAATCAGCTGATTTAAAGGATATTATGGCATTTATTTTGAGTGATAAACCACAGACAAAAGTGGAAAGCCAGAACGGTGAAGTTTACAGTTTTATCCCCACCCGCAAATTCAGACTGCCTGTTGATACGGCACTCGTTATTATAAACGGAACGGTAAAAGCCAGGGATGCAGGATTAATAGTACCTGCCATTGAGTGGAATTTCAGAAAAAACCATTTAATCAAAAGTGATTTCATTGTTTTGGATATCCTGGCAAACAATAACTGGGAAAGGCCTGTATATTATGTTTCCAGCGGCCATGACGGAACCCTTGGGCTGGATGAGTATTTTCAGCTTGAAGGATTTGCCTATCGTTTGATACCGGTAAGATCCCCCATCACCAGCCAGCTGGATGTCGGAAGAATCAACACCGAGATCCTGTTTGACCGGTTAATGAACACATACAAGTGGGGCAATATGAATGATCCGGATGTATACCTGGATGACTTTAATGTACGAACCATGTCGGTTGTCAGGTTGCGCAACCGGTTTGTGCGGCTTGCTGATGCATTGATACAGGAAGGGGATAACAGCCGGGCCATCCTGGTCCTGGATAAGTGCCATGAACTTACCCCCCATGAGAAAATACCCTATGATTATTTCAGCCTTGCCATGGCAAGTTCTTATTACCAGCTTAATGCCGCTGACAAAGCCAATGCCATTATGAACCAGTACGGCGATATCTGCGATGCCTATCTGACCTTTTATCTTGATCAGAAACCGGAGTTCATTCAAAACATACAGAATGATATTCAATACTCCCTTTCCATGGTTAACCGTATGACTGAAATCAGCCGGGTATACAACCAGCAGCAGCTGAACCTTAAACTTGACTCAGTGCTCAATGTTCACTATAAGGTGTATATGGAAAAAGCATCCGTAACAAAGTAAGGATGGATTCCTTTTATTTCCGGCGGTTCATCATCATTTCGGCGAACTGAAGCAAGGGTTGTTTCCTTGATTTGCTGACACTGACCATTTCCAGCGATTTTATGGCCAGGTCATAAAACGAATTTATCTTGTTTTCGGTGATCTCCTTTATCCCCAAACCATCAAAGACGGATATTACCTTTCTGACCTTCTCATCCCGGTTGAAGTTTTTTTGTCCGATCCAGTATTTCAACGTATTGAGCATTTCTCCCCGGGCCATTTCCAGTGCCGTCAACAGTAAAAAGGTCTTCTTGTTTGATGCAATATCATTCCCCGGCTGCTTGCCAAACTGTTCAAGGATTCCATAGACATCAAGCAGGTCATCCTGCAACTGAAATGCAATGCCGATATTCCTGCCAAAATCAGCCAGGTATGCGGCATTTTTCTCTGATGACCCGGCACTGATGGCTCCGATTTTTAATGAAGAGGCCAGCAGGATCGCCGTTTTCAATTCAATCATGTGAAGATAATCCTGCAGGGTAACCGAAGCGGTCGATTCGTAATCCATATCGAACTGCTGTCCTTCACATACCTCCAGTGCTGTTTTGTTAAAAACCTCCAGTATCTGAGGCAATCCGGCTAAAGGACTGTGGGCTAAAAACTCGTATGCTTTGATCAGCATGGCATCTCCTGATAAAATGCCAATGTTCACATTCCATTTTTTATGGATTGTAGGCTTGTTTCTGCGCAGATCAGATTGATCCATGATATCATCGTGCATCAGGGTAAAATTATGAAACAACTCTATCGCAATAGCGGGATTAACAGCCTTTTCAATGGAATCGGAAAAAAGATTGCACCCCATCAAAACCAGGGTCGGCCTGATCCTTTTGCCCTCCAGTTCAACAACATAACGTATCGGATCATAGAGATTTACAGGTTGTTCAGGGAGGGAAAGTCCGGCAAGCTTTTTGTTGATGATTTCCTGACAGTCTTTTATCGTAACCATAATTCAATCGAGTGAATGGTTCTATATTTCGTGGAATTAATAGTTCCAGGCAAGGTACAAAAAATAGCGTTGATTATTAACGGTTATTGCTCCCGGCAATTTAATAATTGCATACTTTTTCTAATTTAATTTTTATATATAATTTTAGCCACCCGAAAAAAGTCGGGAATGTCAAATGAAATACATGAAAAGATCCGGCATTATTACCTTACTCCTGGTGTTTTTCGGCTTTCTGCCGGCAGCTTTTTCCCAGGGTTATGAAATAAAAATAAAAATAAACGGCATACAGGATACTTCGGTTATCCTGGGTCATTATCTCAATAAATCAATGTACCCCGATGATACGGCGGTAATTGATAAAAAGGGATATGGCGTTTTTAAAGGAAGTCAACCGCTGCCGGAAGGAATGTATCTTATATACCTGCCCAGCACCCGGTATTTTGAAATGATCATGGGCAGGGATCAGCAGTTTTTCCTTGAAACGGATACCGCTGATTTTATCCGCACCTTATCCTTTAAGGGATCTGATGAAAACCAGATATTCATGGAGTTCCAGCAATTTATGGTCGGGCTCAGAAATGAGGCTGACAGCCTGCAGGCCTTGTTGAAAAAGACGGAGAATAAGGAGGAAAAAGAAAATCTTCTGGCACAATCAAAAAAGGTCAATGAAACCCGCATATCCTACATTGAAAAGATTGCCTCGGATCATCCCGGTCTTTTTGTTGCCAAATTCCTTAAAGCAACCCTGGATATTAATGTTCCTGATCCACCCCGGGATGCCAACGGCAATATCATAGATTCGACCTGGCAGTACTACTATTACCGGAATCATTATTTCGATAATTTTGACATTGCGGACGCAAGATTGCTTCGCACCCCCCTGTACGAAGAGAAAGTGATGAATTATATCACCAAGGTGGTCCCCCAGATACCTGATTCACTGAATGCGGAAGTTGACAAGCTGATTGAAAAGACAAGGTCAGATTCAACCCTGTTCCGCTATATGCTGATAACCTTGTTCAACTATTTTGGCAAAAGCAATTACATGGGAATGGACGCTGTTCAGATCCATATTGCTGAACAATATTACATCACCGAATCGTGGTGGAGCGAACCAAAATTCATAGCCGACCTGAAAGAAAGGATTGAAAAGACCAAGCCTTTGCTTATCGGCAAGATTGCCCCGGATATAGAACTGGTGAACGTACCGGCCGAACATTTTATAAAGGCTGAACATGATTCCGTGATGAAAAAATTCCCGCATGTGGGTGCACAATTCAACCTGCACGAGGTAGAAGCTGATTATATTGTACTGGTTTTCTGGGAATCCGATTGCGGTCACTGCAAAACGGCCATACCGAAGCTATATGAAATATATGAGAATAGCCTGAAGGAAAAGGGTATCACGGTGCTGGCTGTCAGCACACTTTTTGGCGAAGAAGGGAAGGTCAAATGGGTGGATTTTGTTAATACCCATAAGCTGTATAACTGGATGAATGCCTGGAATCCATATTCCTACGATTACAAAATAACCTATGATATCCTTACAACGCCCCAGATCTTTATCCTGGATAAGAATAAGAAGATCATAGCCAAGAAAATTGCAGCCGAACAGGTTGAAGATATCATCAATGCCTTCCGTTCCAACAAAATAACACTTTAAGCAAGGATCAGGAAAATGAATGCTATTAAGCTTGTACTCGAAGATGGAAAAGTATTTGAAGGCAGTTCATTCGGCTACGGGCGTTCGGTTTCCGGTGAGGTTGTCTTTAACACGGCCATGACGGGTTACCCTGAAAGCCTTACCGATCCTTCCTATAAAGGGCAGATATTGACGCTGACCTATCCGATAATCGGGAATTACGGCGTCCCCGACAATGTGCGCGAAGATGATATGCTTAAGTTTTTTGAATCCTATGCACTTCATATAACCGGACTTGTTATTTCCGATTATACCGATGATTACAGCCACTGGAATTCGAATAAAAGCCTCGGAGAATGGCTAAAAGAATATAAAATTCCGGGACTATTCGGCGTTGACACACGAGCCATAACAAAAATCCTGAGGGAACAGGGGACCATGCTGGGTAAGATTGTTTATAACGAAGAAAATATCGAGTTCTACGACCCCAATAAGGATAACCTGGTTCAGCAGGTCAGCATTCAGGAGAAAAAGGTATATGGGAATGGAAAATACCGGATTTTGCTGGTGGATTGCGGTGTCAAATACAATATTATCCGGAACCTCCTGAAACGGGATACTACCGTAGTGGTTGTGCCCTGGGACTATGATTTTACCACAGAAGCCTATGACGGTTTGTTTATTTCCAACGGACCGGGAGATCCAAAGGAATGCAAGGCCACCATACGGAATCTTCAGAAGGTACTGTCCGGTGATACCCCTATATATGGAATCTGCCTTGGCAATCAATTGCTTGCCCTTGCAGCAGGCGCCGATACCTATAAGTTGAAATACGGACACCGCAGTCATAATCAACCTGTCATACTTAAAGATACCCATAAAGCCTACATTACCTCGCAGAATCATGGTTTTGCCATCAACAATGATACCCTTCCCCCGGATTGGGAACCCTCATTCATTAATCTTAATGATAATACCAACGAAGGCATGCGCCACAGGTCAAAACCATTTTTCTCCACCCAGTTTCATCCGGAAGCCTCAAGCGGACCCACCGATACTGAATATTTATTCGATCAGTTTATTGAAATGATCTCCAGGCAAAAGAAAGAATAATTCATTTTTTTCAAGGCAGCCGATGAACTCCATTACCATCGATCCCGGTATCCGGGTGAAATGTCCGCAGCTAACGCTTAACGTACTGCAATGTGAGGTGTCTTTTGCCGCCGAAAATGAACTTTTATGGCTGCTTATTGAAAAAACGCTCGATGAGATACGCGCTGCACTTACCCTTGAGGATATCAGTAAAATACCCCCCATCCATATGGCAAGGGAAGCCTATAAGGCCCTGGGAAAAGATCCATCCCGTTACAGGTTATCGGCTGAAGCTTTGCTGCGAAGGACATTGCAGGGCAAAAGTCTTTATAAGGTGAATAACATTATTGATATGCTGAATCTGGTCTCCGTCAGGTCAGGAATTTCTATCGGGGGATATGATGTGGAAAAAATACAGGATGGTATCTGGCTGACGGTGGGAAAAGAAAGCGATCTGTATTATGCTATCGGAAGGGGTCAATTGAATATCGGCGGTTTACCGGTGTTGAAAGATGCTGTTGGTCCTTTTGGAAATCCAACCAGTGATTCAGAAAGAACTTGTGTAACCGATAATACCCGGAATTTTTTAATGGTATTCTTTAATTTTGAAGGAACTGAAACTGTGGAAGAATGGCTGTTGGAATCTAAAAACCTCCTGGTTCAATATGCCCGGGGGAAAGATTTTTCAGAAGTTGTCTGCAAATAGTCTTTTATTTATCAGGGATCAGGCTGCCTCAGTGTATTCATGATAACGGAACTGAGCCCTTCCCAATAAGTCTTCAAAAATCTGACCCGTTTCTAGTGCATCATCATCACCCTCTTCATAGTGCCAGTTGATAATCAGGCTTTTTATTTTGCTGTTGGCATCCAGCATCTTCAGCAATTCAAGCAACTTCTTGGCAGAGGCACTGTTGAAATATTCCAGATTAATATCCAGCCTTACTGATTCCGTGCTCAGGTTAATGATCCATTCAATAAGAGGCTTGTAGAACTTATTCACATCCTCGGGTAAGGAACGGCCTTCGATCAACAATCTCCCGTCCTCGCAAAAATTTATGGCAGGGGTCGAATGTGATGCTTCAATCATAATTGCTTTCATACTCACTTTTTTCTTAGTAGCTTTTATACAAGTTTACGCAGGGTTTTAAAATAAGATTGATTCTTATGACGAATGTCAATAAATAGTTGACCTGCATCCGGCGGTATGAAATAAAGCAATTTGTCCCCTTAGCCAACGGATAAAAAGCATTGATGAATGGCGTATAAGCATGCTTTCTCAGGTAAGATCAGGATGGATTAGTATTTAACCGCAGAGCGCCTTCCTGCCGGCAAGGCAGGGTTGAATATATAGATAACAAAAAACGGGATGAAAATCATCCCGCTTTCTGCTCCTCAGCTAAGACTCGAACTTAGGACCCCCTGGTTAACAGCCAGGTGCTCTAACCAACTGAGCTACTGAGGAATATCTGCCGAAAAAAAATGTACATTAACTGCCGTACAATTTTTTTAGGGCGAGCAAAAGTAATAGGAAAACATGAATTAAACAATATATTTGTTTTAAAATTTAATGAGATCAGATATGGAACAGGTGCTTGGGATTGGAAATGCATTGGTAGATATTATCATTAAACTGAATAATGACAACCTGCTCAGGGATTTTTACCTGCCCAAGGGCAGTATGCAGCTGGTGGATGCTGCCACTGCGACCAATATCGAAAAAGCATGCGCTGATTTAAACCGAAGCATGGCTTCAGGCGGATCCGCCGCCAATGCCATCCATGGCCTTGCCAGGCTGGGTGTTAATACAGGCTTTATCGGTACAGTCGGACGGGATGAGTTCGGGAAATTTTTCTATAACGATATGTTCAGGGCGGGCATTAACCCTGTCCTGTCACTCAGCCATACCGAAACCGGCAGGGCTATCTCACTGGTGAGTATGGACAGTGAAAGGACTTTTGCCACATTCCTGGGAGCAGCTGTCGAAATCTCGGAAAAGGACCTTCAAAATATTTCCTTTAATGACTATGATATTCTGCATGTGGAAGGTTATCTGGCTCCGCTTCAGCTTTTGTTTGAAACGGCCATGATCAAGGCAAAACAAATGCACATGAAGGTTTCGCTTGACCTGGCGAGTTATAATGTCGTGGAGTCAAATCTTGGTTTCCTGCAAAAGATAATGGCAGCTTATGTTGATATTGTTTTTGCCAATGAAGAAGAAGCTAAAGCCTATACCGGCAGTGCAGATCCCCTCGATGCATTGCATGAGCTGGCCCGGTTTGCCGACATTGCTGTAGTCAAGACCGGCAGGAAAGGGTCCCTGATTCAGCAGGGGAATAACGTTTATCCCATTGGAATAACGCCGGCTAAATCAGTTGATACAACGGGAGCCGGTGATTTGTATGCGGCGGGATTTCTTTTTGGACTGATAAAAGGATATTCGCTTGAAAAATGTGGTAATATCGGTGCTCTTTTAGCGGCCAATGTTATTGAAGAGCCCGGGGCAAAGATCAATGAAACACGATGGGAAACCATTCACCAGCGCCTCAAAGCACTGTAAAAACCGTTAGAACAATCCGTGGATCTCTGCGTTGACCTTATCAATAACTATGCTTAAATCCTCCTGCTTATCGATGAAATTAACTGTGTCAACATCTACAATCAGCAGTTTGCCCATGTTATAGGAATCAATCCATGCTTCGTATCTTTCGTTCAGGCGCTTAAGATAATCCAGGCGAATATTGTCCTCATATTTCCTTCCCCTTTTCTGAATTTGTTTTACCAGGGTAGGAACGGAAGCCCTCAGATAGATCACCAGATCGGGTGGCTGAATTAACGAACCCAGCATGTTAAAAAGGGTAAAGTAATTTTCAAAATCACGGGTTGACATCAATCCCATGGCATGGAGGTTGGGGGCAAAAATATAAGCATCCTCATAAATGGTCCTGTCCTGTATGAGCGTTTTGCCCGACCGTCGGAAAGTAAGTATCTGATTGAACCGGGTGTTGAGAAAATAAATCTGAAGGTTAAACGACCAGCGCTGCATATCGTTATAAAAATCAGTAATGTAAGGATTATCTTCCACATCTTCATAATGTGCATCCCAGCTAAAGTGTTTTGACAAAAGATTGGTCAATGTAGTTTTCCCGGAGCCGATATTCCCGGCTACAGCGATGTGCATGCTCATGGTGAATTCTTAGGTATTGTCCAGTTGGTACTGTTCAGATTGAGAATAATAACGGGTGATAAATTTAATGCATTTTCTGATTGTTTTTCAATTTTTTATCAATCTGAAGCAGTTCTTCCAGATATTTTCTTTCATTGAATAACCGGGGAACTTTGTTTTGTCCCCCCAGCTTGTCTTTTTCCTGCAACCACTGATAAAAAGTACCCTTTTCCACGCGATGGACCACGGGTTTATCCAGGGTTATGTTCCGGTATCTTTTGGCTTCATAGTCTGAATTCAATGACATTAATGCATGATCCATCAGGGTGGTAAAATAATCAATATCATCAGGGGGTACAGAAAATTCAATGACCCATTCATGAGCACCCTTCTTATTGTCGCTCATAAAAATCGGGCCTGCCGTATAATCCGTGATCCTGGCACCTGATTTTTCACAGGCAATTCCCAAAGCCCTTTCGGCATTATCCACAATGACCTCTTCTCCAAAAACATTGATAAAATGCCGGGTCCTGCCTGAGATGACTATTTTATGCGGAAAAGTTGAGGTAAATCGTATGGTATCGCCGATAATATACCGCCAAAGTCCCGAATTGGTCGATATTACCAGTGCATAATTGGTATCTTTTTCGACTTTGTCTATGGTTACGGCAGCGGGATGTTCTTTCCCGAATTCATCCATGGGTATGAACTCATAAAAAATCCCGTAATCAAGCATGAGCAGCATGCCATCATCAGCCGGATCATCCTGAATAGCAAAAAAGCCTTCGGAAGCATTATAGCTTTCCATATAGTGCATGTTTTCCGAAGGAATGAGCTTTTTGAACTGTTCACGGTAAGGAATGAAGCTGACTCCGCCATGCATGAATAATTCCAGGTTAGGCCATATTTCCAGGAGATCTCTTTTGCCGGTAAATTCCAGCATATATTTCAACATAACCAGGTTCCAGGACGGGACACCTGCAATGCTGGTGACATTTTCATGAATGGTCTCACGGGCAATCTTATCAAGTTTCTCTTCCCATTTTTCCATCAAGGCAACATCATGACTCGGCGTGCGGATAAATTCAGTCCAGAATGGCAGATTTTCTATAAGAATAGCGCTCAGGTCGCCATAGTAAGACTGATTATTGTAATTGTCTATCTTATGGCTTCCTCCCAGTGTCAATCCCTTGCCCTGAAAAATCTTTGAATCAGGATTGTTTTTCAGGTACAGGGCAAGCACATCCCTTCCTCCCCGGAAATGGCATTCCTCAAGGCTTTCTTTGCTGACCGGCAGAAATTTGCTTTTATCACAGGTGGTCCCGGATGATTTTGCAAACCATTTTGTCTCTCCCGGCCAGAGCAGATCGTTCTCCCCCCTGCGCACCCGGTCGACATAGGGCTTGACATCCTCGTAAGTCTGAAGGGGTACCTTCTCCTGAAAATCTTCAATGGATGACAGGGACGCATAGCCATATTTTTTCCCCCATTCAGTAGCAGCCCCTTTTGACAGCAACTTCGCGAAAATATCCTGCTGTACTTCCCCGGGATATTTTTTAAATAAATCGATCTGATATCCTCTCTTTACACTAAACCAATTGATAATAGACGTTAGTAAAGGCATGAAATGACCTGTTGTTTTAATTGCAGGGTAAAAATATGCAAAGCCGGAATGGAAAACAAGTTATTACCAACCCAGCCAGTAGGTCTGTGCCGGCAGCTTATGGGTGGATCCGTCCGGGGTGCTGACAACCGCATTCGTTAATAAGAATGACGAGCCCTCCGTCAGGCTGAGGATAGCTTCTTTCTGACGCAGCGGTAACTGATTCCCGGCAACCGTCATTCCGCTATTCACGGATAAATCAGTTATCAGCGAATACTCAAGGAGGGAGAAGTAATTTTCCGCCCCTGCAACCGGTACCCATAAATCAACGGTTCTGGCATTCTGTATTTCCTGACGGCTCAGGGTACCGCTTTGCCTGCCTGCAATCATCATTACCGGCAAGGGCATGGGACGTACATCAAAAGCCACAGAGTCGGTCGCGGTTATATTGCCCATGGAATCCAATACCTCAACATGAACCATGGCCAGCCCTTCCTTAATGACCCTGGCCCTGTATTCGCCACCTGTTTCTTCAATGCTCCCCTGGTCGATATTCAGGTTGACAGCTTGTTGTTCTGTATCCGAAGAGCTGATCAACAAAGGATTATCGATGCCGATATACAGTATTTCCCTTTCCGCTTCGTCTGTTATGCCGGATACGGTTGCCGAATCAGGGAGGATCATGGAAAGCACTGCTGCCATGCAACCTGGCTTTCCTTCCCTGAAAAAGGCCAGTACCTGATATGTTTTTGTCTTACTGCAAATGAAATCGAAGGTTTCGTAATCTTTACCGGACTCCGCATTGTATGTACTTCCCAGCAACAGGGTTCTATCATACAATTGCACAACTCCCCTGCCTTCGCTGAGTGCCGAATTAACCAGGGTAATCCGGTAATGCATTCCCTCATTCAGCATCACGGCATACCGGCCGACAGGCATCGGCTTGTCCATGTTGCCTTCTTCCAGTTTTATCTTAAACTCACGGATGACAATAGTTTCCTTGCCACTCATGGAGGCAGCCTGTTCGGCCAGCTTGCTGTTGCACTGTGCAGCTGTTTCAGCTACGGCAGCTCCGGTTAACAGGCTTACTATGATTAAGAGCGTTTTCATGTCATTCTTCTTTATGTGGCTTTTCAAGCATTATAATATCCGCAGCAACCATAACCGAAAAAAGTTGCTTTTTTAACTGAAACCAGGTATGGTCTAACGAATAATGCCAGGTGTTGTTTTCATTGCGCCGGCTTTTGGTATATCCCAGCCGCTGTCCATAGCTGATCATCGTCGGAGAATCTTCTATTTCCGTTTCCGGGGAGGTTTTGGCGATATCCGTAAAATCATCTCCCTGGGCATAAAAATCATAATCATTAGGGAACACTCCTTCCATGGCAATAAAAAAGCCGGGCGAAGAAACAGGAATGTAGTGGTGATGCAGATCCACAGCATACCATCCGGCTTTCCCGTAAGGCTTTACGACCACCATTTCCTGCAAAAGATCATTCCCGGGTTTTCCTGAAGCAGTGTCATACGCATACAGCCTGATGCGGAACGGTGCATCGGCATTTCCGTCTTCTGACAGATAATACCAAAGTGTTTTCAGGGTACCTTTCCGGCCGTCTTCCATTTCAATGAAAGAGGCAACCTGCTGTCCGTGAGTATCCATGTAAAGTGATCCGGCAGCTCGGTTTTTGCGGTTGCCCAGCCTGACCTTTTGGGTATTTTCAGGTTCAATAATGACAGGCTCAATCTCATACATGATCCTTTTCAGATAAACCGGCTGAGGGCTTTCATTCCGCATTTCCCTTAGGGATATGCTCACCGGTTCATATCCGATGGAGGAGATAAACAGGGTATCCTGCAGCCATTCTTCACTGGCCGGGAACACAAAGGCACCGTTGATATCGGCTATAACGCCTGTTTGCCTGCTAACGATGGAAATCGTGGCATAAGGAATCGGGTTAAGGCTGTCCTTTACCCTGACAAAACCTTTTATGTAATACAGGGCAGGCCTTTTCGGCAATGGTTGCAAAACAATCTGATTATGAAAAATCCTGTACGTGTAACCTGTCCCTTCCAATATATCCTCCAGCACATTCCGAAGCGGCCTGTCTGATGCAGCAATGGTAACAGGTTTATCCACCGCGAACAGGGCGTTGGAATAGGCAATGAATATGTGCGCAGTCTTCCTGAGACTGTCCATTACCTGCCATAGCGGCTTATGGTTCATGTTGAGGGTTACATGCATATCCAGAAGGACGGACTGAGAATGGCACGCAGCCTTCATCATCAGGATCATAAACAGCAATATCAGGATTCTCCGGATGAAAATCATCGGCAAAAATTAGTATCAAATGGACTCAGCGGTTATAATATACAGACTGTCCTTCGGAATTATGCTAAAGCCAATCAGCATTTCAATGGTTTTTATCATTTCGGCTTCATTTTCCCGGTAAAGTGTGACGTCAACAGAAACCGAATCAAGAAAACTGTTCTCAGATTGAATACGGACAAAGAAGTATTTCTCAACCGCATGGATAACCTCCGTTACAGGAGCCTTATGAAAGGTCAATATACCGGTTTTCCAGGCAAGGTAATTGTCATCCCGGGTACTGGCAATAGATGGGCTTTTTCCTTTTTCCAGGATCCCCGTTTCGCCAGCTGCAATTTCAATCCCGGACTTTTCCATCTCCAGCACAGAACCAAATTCAACTCTGCCCTCCTCAACGGTCACAACAACCGAGGCTTCGTTTTTCAAGGCACGTACGTTAAATGACGTTCCCAGCACCCGTACAAACGTATTTTCCGTTTTAATAATGAATGGCTTTTCCGGATGGCTGCTTACATCAAAAAAGGCTTCCCCCGAGAGATTAACTTCTCTTTTTTGCCTCCGAAACGCATGCGGATAGCGCAATGTCGCCCCCGTATTGAGGGTAACAAGGCTGCCGTCGGGCAATCTGACATCCATGGGTTTGCCGGTGTTGTCTGTCATTATGATCTCTTCCCTGTGCTGTATTTGATTGAAAATAAGCCAGCTTCCGGCCATCAACATGAGAACCGCAGCAATCCTCAGTAAAAAGCGGGGGAGCTTGCTGTTTTTGGCAGTGTTTGAGAAATCCTGCTTACTTTCCCGGCTGAGTTCTGCATTTACTGCTTCCAGGGCTTTCTCTGTGTCAGGGGTAAACTCCGTTTGTGTTTTCCGTGACCTCTCCCAGATCTTAACCAGCTGGTCATAAATCTCCCGGTTTTGACTGCTCAGCTCAATCCATTCCGCCGCCCACTTGTTTTCTTCAGGTGTGCCCTGTCCCGTTATAAATTTCGCCAGCAGGCCGAAAGGTACTTTTTCTTCCATTACCATGTTTTCATTGTTGACATCTTATAAAATACCATCCCCTAAAAAACAAGCAACAAAAATTATCCAAAGCATATGCAGATAAGGCTGTAATTGCTGACGCAATTTCTGAAAAGCAATGGCCATTTGATTCTCAACTGTTTTTTTGGACAAGGAGAGATATTCGGCTATTTCTTCATAGGTAAGGCCGTCATTCCGGCTAAGTTCAAATATCTCACGGCATTTCGGAGGCAATTGCAGGCATGCTTTTTCGATAGCCCTTTTGAGCTTTTCTTCTCCCGGGTTACCGGTTGTTGTTTCTTCCGTTAAGGATTTCTGAATCACGAACTCCTCTTCATAATGCCGCCGGATCTTTTCCTTTTTAAGTTCATTCATGGATTGATTTCTTACCGACGTATACAAATAGGCAAGCAGGGAGGTGTTAATGCTGATTTGTTGTCGCTGCTCCCACAAGCGTATAAATACCTGCTGCACGATTTCTTCGGCTTCCGGTGTTGAAGCGATAAAATGACAGGTATACCGGCATAATCTCACATAGTATTTCCGGAACAGGGTATCAAAGGCAGATTTATTGTCCTGTTTTACCAGTGAGAATAATAGGTTATCATCCGCAGGCATGAAAACAAATTTAAATAAATGCTTTCAAATGCCGGTATTACGCGCCTTAAGTTTTCAACCTTGAATCAGCACCGAAGGATTTTAAAATGGTTAGCATGGCGCCTGAAAGCACAATAAACGCCCCCGCAAGGCTCAGCCATGAAAAATGCTCATGGGCGATCCAGGAAGCATCTGCCAGGCTTACCAATCCCATGATGCCAAAAGTCAAAAGTGGATTCAGGATCAATATTACACTTACCTTGCTGGCTTCGATATATTGAATAGCCAGTGACAGGGTTCCATAGGCAACAAGGGTATTCAGTCCCAGGAAGATCATGATCAGCCATTCGGTAAATGAAAGGCCGACAAAGCCGGAGAATTTCACAAAGGGCAGAAATAATAAAGCCGGTATTCCAAATATCACCAGATTCAACTGCATAGGAGGATATTGCCGAACCAGTACTTTTAACAAAATGGAGTAAATGGCCCAGGTAACGGCGCCAACCAGGATCCAACGTATGCCTGACTGATAGATCTTCAGATCGCCGAGCATGAAATTTCCCTGTTCCCGGTAAAAAAGAAAAAGCCCGGAAAGAACCATTAAAAATCCAAGGATCTGCCGGAGAACCATTTTTTCCCTGAAGAAAAGAAAACCGGCAATGGCCAGCAATACGGGGCCTGTTTGTATAAACAGCTGCGCTATGCTTGGAGAAGTAAGATGGACCCCTTTAATGAAGCCGATATAATTAATACCAAGACAGACGGAGGCAAGCACCAGGATAAACGGCGGCCGGCGCAATATTCTCAGGTATTGTGGCTTCTTGAAGTAATAATACAGGGCCATGCCGGCAAATGCCAGGGTGAACCTGAACCAGGTTATATCCACCGGAGATACATCCTGCAAACTTACTTTCAGGGCTACTGCAAGCACTCCCCAGAGCAATGCCGTTATACAGGCAAATACAATGCCTTTTAACCGAAGCGATAAATCGGGGTTCATGCAGGTTGAACAATCATTAGCTACGGAGCATTCAGGAAAGTATTGACAGCCTTGGCAAGGTTTCTGCCCTGGAAAATGGCCCTGACAACCAGGCTCGCTCCCGTTACCGAATCACCTGCGGCAAAAACCTTCTGCTGGCTGGTTTGAAAGCCCGGATTTATTTTTATGTTGCCTCTTACATCGAGTTCCAGTTCCAGCTCCCTGACAATTCCTTCATGCATGCAATGAACAAAACCCATGGCAAGCAAAACAAGTTCAGCATCCATCACCTTATCCGTGTTTGGCTTTTCCATCATGGTAAATTTTCCCGCTGACTTTACCCAGTCTACCTCCGCCATTTCTATTTTTCTTACCCTGCCATTTTCTCCGGTAAATCTTTTGGTTGAAAGGCTCCATTTCCGGTCGCATCCTTCGTCATGCGAGCTTGAATACCGCAGAACATTTGCCCAGAAAGGCCATGGGTTATCCGGATTGCGCCGTGCCGGTGGTTTGGGCAGTATCTCTATCTGGGTGATGCTTTTTGCCCCCTGGCGTATTGATGTCCCCACGCAGTCTGAGCCGGTATCTCCGCCACCAATGACCACGACATTTTTGCCGGCTGCTGTTATCCGCTCAGCTTCGCCGATATGCATGCCCCGGTTTACTTTATTCTGCTGAGTCAGAAAATCCATGGCAAAATGAATTCCGGTCAGCTCTCTGCCTTCGGCCTGCAGATCCCGCGGCTTC
The DNA here is from genome assembly GCA_964456825.1 of uncultured Bacteroidales bacterium. Lineage (GTDB taxonomy): Bacteria > Bacteroidota > Bacteroidia > Bacteroidales > UBA10428 > UBA5072. The sequence continues at coordinate 29,403 of CAYWCR010000005.1, read as the reverse complement.
ATGGCTCCAATGGTAAGGCATACGGCATCAAATTCCTTCAGCATGTCTGTTCCCTTAACATCATACCCTACGAGGGTGTTGGTCTTAAAATGAAGGCCTTCCTGCTGCAGCACCTCAAGACGGCGGTCAATTACTTTCTTGTTCAGTTTGAAATCGGGAATGCCAAACCTGAGCAATCCGCCCGGAGCCTCATCTTTCTCGAAAACCGTAACCGTATGGCCCCACTGGTTTAACAAATCAGCGCATGCCAGTCCCGAAGGACCCGATCCGACCACAGCCACCTTTTTGCCGGTTCTTACCAGGGGCGGCCTGGGTACAATATAGCCCAGTTCGAATCCTTTTTCGGCTACTGCGGCTTCATTCTCACGAATGGTAACCGGTTCTTCGTGAATATTAAGGGTGCAGGCGTTTTCGCAGGGGGCCGGACAGATACGTCCGGTGAATTCAGGAAAATTATTGGTAATATGAAGCAGATCAACAGCCTCTTTCCAGTTACCGCGATAAATGGCATCCTGCCATTCCGGCATATTATTCATGACTGGGCATCCCCACTGACAAAAGGGTACTCCGCAGTCCATGCAACGGGAAGCCTGATCTTTCCTGTCCTGTTCATTCAGCGTTTGCTCAACTTCACCAAAGTCATCAATGCGTTCATTGAGGGGGCGATATCCTGCCGCCTTTCTGGGTATCAGCATAAATCCTTTTGGGTTTCCCATATCCGTGTTATGTTAATGGTTAGCTTGGATTGATCCTAATAGTGAAAATGCGGTTCGTCTTCCGTCTGTTTGATTTTTTCAAGCAGCTGGGATATTTTTTGTTCTTCAAGCACTTTCTTATATTCCAGCGGTATCACTTTGATGAATTTGGGCAGGTATTCGTTCCAGTTCACCAGTATCCTTTCTGCAAGTTCACTTCGTGAATAGAGATAATGGTTACTGATCATCTGCTGCAATTCCATAAGGTCATCCTTATCACCAACCGGAGATAACTCAACCATGCCTTTATTGCAGAAATAATCAAAATTGCCCTCCTTATCCAGTATGTATGCAATACCGCCACTCATGCCAGCTGCGAAATTCCTGCCGGTCTTACCCAGCACCACAACCCTGCCGCCGGTCATGTATTCGCAGCCATGATCGCCGACCCCTTCAACAACCGCAATGGCACCGCTGTTTCTCACACAGAACCGGCCGCCTGCGACGCCCCTGATATAAGCTTCACCACTTGTAGCGCCATACAGAATGGTATTGCCGACTATTATGTTTTCTTCCGGCCTGAAGGTGGATCCTTTGGGTGGAACCACAATGATCCGGCCTCCGGATAATCCTTTGCCCAGATAATCATTGGTATCACCTTCCATTTCAAACTGAATACCTTTTACCAGAAATGCGCCAAAGGATTGTCCGGCTGAGCCTTTGAATTTGCATATTATGGTGCTGTCGGGAAGGGCAGCTTCGCCATATATGCGGGTTATTTCACCGGACAGCATGGCCCCGACAGTGCGGTCAGTATTGGTGATATCCCTGGAAATCCAGACCTTTTCCTGATTCTTGATGGCCTTGTTGGAAAGCGCTATGAGTTCATGATCCATGACCTCCTCAATTTTGTGCTGCTGCAGGCATATGCATCGGGTTGCATGGTTGTCAGCCTCTTTCGGGCGGAAAAGGATCCTGGACAGGTCTATTTTGCTTGCCTTCCAGTGCGATATATCCTTACGCTGTTCCAGCATGTCGGTCCGGCCAACGATTTCATCGAAGGAACGAAATCCCATTTCCGCGAGCATTTCCCTTACCTCCTGGGCAACAAACCGGAAATAATTGACCAGGTAGGCTGATTTTCCCAGAAACCGCTTGCGAAGTTCCGGATTCTGCGTTGCCACGCCTACCGGACAGGTGTTGAGATGGCATTTTCGCATCATGATGCAACCCAGAACGATCAGGGCGGCTGTAGCGAATCCGAATTCTTCCGCTCCCAGCAATCCGGCATAAATAACATCCCGGCCGGTTTTCAGCTGTCCGTCTGTTTGCAGCCTGACCCGGTCACGCAGGTTGTTCATCACCAGGGTCTGCTGCACTTCCGAGATGCCCAATTCCATAGGCAATCCTGCATGTTTAATGGAACTGAGCGGACTTGCCCCGGTTCCTCCCTCGCATCCGCTGATGGTAATGCCGTCAGCATGCGCCTTGGCAACTCCGGCCGCAATGGTGCCGACACCTTTTTCCGAGACCAGTTTGACACTGATGCGGGCGCCCGGATTGGTGCATTTAAGATCAAAAATAAGCTGTGCCAGGTCCTCTATGGAATAGATATCATGATGCGGAGGTGGTGAGATAAGGGTTATTCCGGGTGTGGAATGCCTTAATTTTGCAATGATCCTGTCAATTTTATATCCCGGCAGCTGACCCCCTTCTCCCGGCTTGGCCCCCTGGGCAACCTTGATCTGAAGCTCATCGGCATTGACAAGATAATGGGCTGTGACACCAAAACGCCCGGAAGCCACCTGTTTGATGGCGCTGCGGGCAAAGGTACCGTCCTCTCTTGGTTTAAACCGTTCTGAATCCTCCCCTCCTTCACCGGTGTTGCTTCTTCCTCCAATGGAGTTCATGGCAATTGCCATGGCTTCATGGGCTTCCTTGCTGATGGAACCATACGACATGGCGCCGGTGACGAAACGTTTCATGATGGATTCAACCGGTTCAACTTCCTCAATGGGAACTGATTTCCCCTTTTTGATATTCACACAGCCCCGTATAAAATGAGGACGTCGGTTTTCAGCATCGACCTGAGCGCTGAATTCCCTGTATTTTGCATAGTCATTGGTATGTGTTGACCACTGCAGCAATCCGATGGTATCCGGATTCCAGGCATGATACTCCCCGCCTGTCCGGTAATGATATACGCCTTCACTGTGCAGACTCTCTGCTTCCAGACTATTTTTTTCAAAAGCGTGCTGATGCGGCATCATGGCTTCTTTGGCTATTTCTTCCAGGCCGATGCCTTCAATCCTTGAGTCGGTCCCGGTAAAATACCGGTTGATCACACCGGTTGAAATTCCGATGGCCTCAAAAATCTGTGATCCCAGATAACTCCTGAGGGTGGAAATGCCCATTTTAGACATAACTTTCAGCAATCCCTTGTCTATTGCCTTGATATAATTCTCCCGGGCTTTCACATAATCGTGCTGAATATCGCCGCTCTCGCAATATTTCTCCAGGATGGAAAATGCTCCGTATGGATTGACAATACTGGCCCCGTAAGCGAACAACAAAGCAAAGTGGTTCACTTCCCTGGGTTCAGCAGATTCCAGTATCAAACCAATCTGCATTCTTTTTTTGACTGCAATCAGGTGGTGATGAACGGCAGAAACAGCCAGGATGGAGGGTATGGGCACCATTTTTTCATTCATATCCCTGTCGGAGAGGACAATAAAATTGCGCCCGTTGTCCACTGCCTTTTCAGCTTTCCGGCAAATCTCATCCAGGGCTTTTTCAAGGGCTTTTCCTGGATTATGGCCGGTGGCAGGGAACAGAATAGGAATGACCTCATGGGAGAACTGGCCCTGGTCGAGGTTTTTTATTTTCCCCAGATCCGTATTGGTGACAATGGGACTTCGGAACTTAATCAGTTTGCAATGGGCAGGGGATTCGATAAGCAAGTTTCGGGAAACCGATCCGATATAATTGGTCAGCGACATGACCAGCCCTTCACGAATGGGATCGACAGGCGGATTGGTAACCTGGGCAAAATGCTGCCGGAAATAGCTGAACAGGCGTTGCGGCTTATCCGACATGACAGCAAGGGGTGTATCATTTCCCATGGAATTGACGGGTTCCTGCCCTTCCCTGGCCATGGGTTTCATGACAATATCAATATCTTCCTTTGTATATCCGAATACCCTCAGGTATTGGTCAAACCGGTCACCGAGACTGGTGGGAATCCTTTCTTTTACCACAATATCATTCAGATCAATCCGGTTTTCCTTCAGCCAGTTGCCATAAGGATTCCGTCCCGTCAGCTGCCTTTTTAACTCATCGTCAGGCACAATGATGCCGAATTTTGTATCCACCAGGAGAATCTTTCCCGGCATGAGCCGGCCTTTCTCACGGATTTTCTCCGGAGGAAAGATTTGCACGCCGACCTCCGACCCCATAACGATCATGTCGTCTTTGGTGATGATATAGCGTGAGGGACGCAGTCCATTCCTGTCCAGGGTACCCCCGATATACCGTCCGTCGCTGAACACTATCGAGGCAGGCCCGTCCCAGGGCTCCATGATGGTAGAGTGGTATTCATAAAACGCCTTAAGGCTGTCAGGAATAGGGTTTTTGTCATTCCACGATTCCGGGATCAGCATGCTGAGGGCATGCGGCAATGATTTCCCCGTCAGCACCAGAAACTCCAGCGCATTGTCCAGCGAGGCCGAATCACTTTTGCCGGGCTCTATGACCGGGAACAATTTCTTCAGGTCTTCCCCGAACAGTTCAGTTTTCATGAGCGATTCGCGGGCATTCATCCACATGCGGTTGCTGCTGATGGTATTGATCTCGCCATTGTGGGAGAGAAACCTGAAGGGCTGTGCCAGATCCCATGTCGGGAAAGTGTTGGTACTGAACCGCGAATGAATCATGGCAATAGCGCTTTCCATGGCGGGATTTTTCAGATCGGTGAAATATTGCGCCAGTTGAAGGGATGTGAACAATCCCTTGTAGATGAGAACCTTGGTTGACAGGCTGGGAATATAAAAGGCTTCCCTATCTTTCAGGGCCGAACTTCTGATCGTGTTTTCAGCCATTTTCCGGGAGATGTAGAGCCTTCTTTCCATTTCATCCTGCTCATGATTTCCGGTAACATATATCTGTCGGATGAAGGGTTCAGAACTGCTGGATATTTCCCCGAGCACTGAATTATCGACCTGGACATCCTGAAAATGTATTACATCAAGTCCCTCCGCCACAAGGATCCCGGTCAGTATCTTTTCGCATTGTTCCCTTTCATCCTGTCCCCTGGGCAAAAAAACCAGACCTGTTCCGTAACTGCCCTCATCCGGAACGTTGATGCCCCTGGATAAGATCAATTTATGCGGAATCTGCATTAATATTCCGGCTCCGTCGCCGGTCACATTATCAGCACTTTCCGCACCACGGTGTGACATATTCTCCAGGACTTCTATTCCCCTGCTGATAATTTCATGTGACTTGATCCCTTTGATATGCGCAACGAAGCCGATACCGCAACTGTCTTTTTCCTCTGAGGGATCATACAGCCCCTGTGCCTTTGGCAATCTCCTGCTTATCATAAATCATTATTTTTTCTTAACCCAATCAAAAAAGCCATTCCCGGGTAATGAGAATGGCTTTTGCCTGAATTTATAATGATACCATTCTCAACCCTGTTGAAATGCAATATCCTTATTATTAAAATCTTTAAAAATCATTTTAACCTATAAAACAGATAGGGCAAATGTAATAAAAAATAGTATATTTTAAAACAATATCCCTATTTTATAGGGTGACTAATAAAAATTATGCTCTTTCTTCCAGATCTTCATAATCCACCCTGCCAAAAACATTGCGATAGGCCGGACGAATGATGCGCCGAGAAGAAAAGGTAACCTCTTCAAGCCGGTGAGCACACCAGCCAGCCATTCTGGCCACGGCAAAAATAGGGGTGAACAACTCCTTGGGAATATCGATGCATTTGTATACAAATCCCGAGTAGAAGTCAACATTGGCGCTGACAACCTTCGCATTATCACCCTTGAACCGTGCAAAAGCTTCGGGTGCGAGTTTTTCAACACTTTCGTAAAGATTGTACTCATCCAGTTTTCCCTTGGATTCAGCCAGTTCCTTTGCCTTTTCCTTTAGTAAAATAGCGCGCGGATCAGACAATGTATAGATGGCATGCCCAATGCCATATATCTTGCCTGAACCGTCTCCGGCTTGTCCCTGCAATATTTTTATCAGGTAGTCAAGGATCTCTTCCTGGTTATTCCAGTCCTTTACATTTTTCTTGATATCCCGCATCATTTCTTCCACCTGAAGGTTCGCACCGCCATGGAGATAGCCTTTCAGGGATCCGAGGCCGGCTGCAATGGCAGAATAGGTATCCGTGCCGGCTGAACTGATTACGCGGGTTGCAAAGGTTGAATTGTTACCACCTCCGTGCTCAGCGTGCAGCACCAGCGAAAGATCAAGGATATCTGCCTCCAGCCTGGAATATCCCTCACCTTTCAGCATGTACAGGAAGTTCTCAGCGGTGCTGAGGGCCGGATCCGGATGCCTGAATATTAATGATTTCCGCTGATAGGTATGCCTGAAGCTAAAAAAGATATAAGAGGCAATGATCGGGAACTTGGCGATCAGGGTAAGGGATTGCTTCAGCAGGTTGATATGGGAGTAATTTTCTACATCGTCATCCATGGTATACATAACCAGGACAGACCGTGCCAGCATATTCATGATATTCTTCCCCCGGAAGGAAAGGATCAGGTTAACGAAGCTGTTCGGCAGGTCACGATGGCCGACCAGATAGGATGAAAACATGTCAAGGTTTTCTTTGCTTGGCAGACTTCCGGTCAGCAATAAATATACCGATTCATCAAATCCATGCCGGTGATCTTTCTGAAAACCATTCACCAGTTCGGTAATTTCAATTCCCCGGTAAAAAAGGCGGCCGTCACAGGGTATTATTTTATCTCCCTGTTTTTCATATCCCACAACATCGCCGATGTTGGTAAGGCCGACAAGAACTCCTGTTCCGTCCGGATTGCGAAGTCCGCGTTTTACGTTAAATTTTTCAAAGAGTCCCTTGTCAATCTCGGAAGCCTTGATGGTTAAGGTCTCCAGTTTTTGCAGGATATCATTCATAATGCTTAGTTTTTAAGGTAAATACTCCTAAACTCTTATCTGTCCATTACCGAAAATAATATATTTCGGAGCCGTAAGGTCTTTCAGACCCATAGGCCCCCGAACATGTAGTTTTTGATTGCTGATGCCCATTTCTGCTCCGAGGCCGAATTCATTCCCGTCGCTGAAGCGGGTGGAAGCATTAATGAAACAGGCTGCCGAATCGACTTCGGTTATAAACCGCATGCCCTGGCCATAATGATCCGTTACAATGGAATCCGAATGATGCGAGCTGTATTCATTAATATGGGCAACGGCCTCCTCAAGGCTGTCCACTATTTTAACAGCCAGGATCAGGTCGAGGTATTCTGTCTTCCAGTCCTCTTCCGTTGCGTCCTGAATATCCGGCAGGATCATTTTTGTTTTGTTGCATCCCTTTAATTTTACGCCTGCCTTTTTATATTCCTTCTCCATCATGGGTAAAAAAACCGGGGCAATTTCCGAATGCACCAGCAAGGTCTCCATGGCATTGCATACGCCCGGACGCTGGGCTTTGGCATTGAGGCAAATACTCAAGGCCATCTGCAGGCTGGCAAACTCGTCAACATAGGTATGGCATATTCCCTGATCATGCCGGATGACGGGTATTACCGAATTTTCTTCCACAAAGCGTATCAACTGAAGTCCTCCCCTGGGAATGATAACATCAATATATTCCTTCATTTTAACCATTTCCAGCACCGATTCCCGGCTTGTATTATCAATGATCTCGATACAACTTTCCGGCAAACCTGCATTCAACAAACCCTTTTTAATTATGCGGGTAAGGCAGATGTTGGAATGAATGGCATCTGATCCTCCTTTTAAAAGCGCTGCGTTACCTGATTTTACCGTCAGTGAGGCCACTTCTATGCAAACATTCGGACGGGATTCAAAGATAATGCCGATCACACCGATGGGAACCCGCATCTGGCCGACCTTTAATCCGTTAGGCATGGTATTCATATTGAAAATCTCACCAACAGGGTCCTTCAGGTTGACCACATCATGCAATATTTTAACCATGCCGTCAATGCGTTTGTCATCCAGGGTGAGCCTGTCGATAAAGGCAGCCGAAAGGCCTTTTTTCACACCGGCCCGGAGGTCCTTGCTGTTGGCTGACCTGATGGCTTCGCGGTTCTTTTCAATTTCTTCCGCGATCAATAGCAGGGCTTTATCCTTAAGGGCCGTATTGGCAACAGCCAGTATCCGGGAAGCCTTCTTAACATTTTTTCCCTTTTCCAGTATCCCTGATTTCATAGACTGATCATGCATGGTTAATAATATGTTGCTGGCCGGCAACAAAGTGGGTACCGACCTTTTTGCCTTCCAGTATGTCAAAAATTACCGCAGGTTCTGATCCATTGGTGATAATGCAATCCAGTCCTGCCTGCATGCACATTTTGGCCGCGGCGATTTTGGTAACCATCCCGCCCGTGCTGAAGGAACTGCCTGCACCCGAAGCCAATTGCTCAAGCTCAGGTGTAATCTCAAATACCGAATGGATAATCTCGGCAGAAGTTTCCATCCTGGGGTCTGCTGAATACAATCCGTCAATATCCGAGAGGATGACCAGCAAATCAGCTTCAATCAGCGTTGCTACGATGGCCGACAAGGAATCATTATCGCCAAATTCAATTTCATAGGTGGCAATGGTATCATTCTCGTTGATGATAGGGATGATCCCCATATCGAGCAAACGGTCAAGGGTTCTCCTGGCATGCTGGTTGCGCCGGTGAATGGTGACCACATCCTTGGTTAACAAAACCTGCGCTACCAGCTGATTATGTTCTTCAAAAAATTTCTGGTACATTTTCATAAGCTCGGCCTGGCCAATAGCTGCCAATGCCTGTTTCAGGTTCAGTTCCCTGGGCTTCTGTGTCATTCCGATTCTGGCTGCACCAACACCGATAGCCCCTGATGTGACCAGCACAACCTGAATTCCCTTTTTGCGCAAAGTGCTTAATACATCCGCCAGCTTTTCAAGGCGATGAAAGTTTATCCTTCCATTCTCGAAGGACAACGTGGATGTGCCTATTTTAACAACGATCCTTTTTTTATTTCTCAGTATTTTTCTGAATTCCATAACACCAGTCGTTAACGGGGACAGATTTCTTCCATCGACACAGGGAATACGATACCGGATGAATCCAACCGGGCCGGGGTAATGCCCTTACATAATTCTTCTATTTTCTCCTGAAGCGTTATTTCATTTTCAACCTCAACAGCCGGCTTGCCATTGCCCTGAACAATACAATAATAACCGTTGGTCGCTGACTTTATGACAATGAAATCAGCCCTTGCGATATTGGCAACTTTCAGGGCCAGGGGGTAATTATCATCCAGCTCAATATCCGTAGTTGAAACAGGGTCATTTTCATTGACAATGGGTATAATGTTCATAGACAACAGCATATCAAATGTGTTGCGGGTGTTTTCAATGCGGGATGGATATTCAACAATATCGCTTGTAACCAGCACCTGGGCTACTATCTGACCATACTCATCAAAAAATCGCTGATATGACCGGATGAGTTCAACCTGGCCAACGGCTGCCGTGGCCTGCATATCCAATTTTGAGCCGGGCATGGATGAAAGATTGAGTTTCTCTGAGCCCAGCACAATAGCGCCGGAAGTAACCACCATAATTTGTTTTCCGCTATTGTTCAGGTTCGATAATACCATGGCGAGCCGGTCCATTTTCTTCCGGTTTATTTTTCCGTCCCGGTTGATGAGGGTGGCCATTTCAATCCGCACTACGATACGGAACTGACGTTTACTTTTTTCCATATTGCAGCAATGCTTTAATGGCTATATCTGTTTTCCGGAAGTTGAATTCCTGTAAGATCCTTTTCATGCGCAACGCTATTTTATCATTGCAAAGATTCCCGATGCTGCCTTCATGGGAATGCCTTACCATCCTTTCCGGATGATAATTTCCGGTTTTGATGTCCTGGGCAATTTTCCGGTATGCATCCCTGAAAGGAACACCGCTGTCTACCAATTTGTTCACTTCTTCAACGCTGAATAAATACTGATACAATTCCCCTTCTGTACTATGCCGGTTAACTTCCAGTTTGCCTGTGATCAGATCAGCCATGGCAATACAGCTTTTTAGTTCATCGAATGCCGGAAGGAAGGATTCTTTGATAACCTGAAGGTCCCGGAAATAGCCTGAAGGCAGATTATTAACAAGGAATCCGATCTCGTTCGGCAGGCTTTGAATTTTATTGCACCTGGCCCGTATCAGTTCGAATACATCCGGATTCTTTTTATGCGGCATGATGCTTGACCCCGTGGTGTAGGCATCGGGTAATCTGAAAAAGCCGAAATTCTGACTGGCATAAAGACAGACATCGCTGGCCAGTTTGGACAATGTCGAAGCAAAGGAAGCCAATGCAAATGCCACAATTTTTTCAACTTTTCCCCTGCCCATCTGTGCATAGACAGCATTGTAATTCATGGCGTCAAATCCAAGCAGGTCTGTTGTGAGCTGCCGGTTGATCGGGAAGGAAGATCCGTAACCCGCAGCAGAACCAAGCGGATTTTGATTAACAATGCGGTACGCGGCCAGCAGCAGCTGCATATCATCCACCAGGCTTTCTGCATAAGCGCCAAACCAGAGGCCGAAGGAAGAAGGCATGGCCACCTGCAAATGGGTATACCCCGGCAGCAATATTTCTTTCGTTTCCTCACTTCGCTGCTGCAGGCTGTGAAAAAATTTGCCCGCTATTTCAGATACCTGGCGAATCTCATCCCTTATGTATAGTTTAATGTCGAGCAGCACCTGGTCATTTCTTGACCTGGCTGTATGAATATGCTTGCCGGCTTCACCCAGTTTCCGCGTCAACAGCAGTTCAACCTGGGAATGAACATCTTCAATGCCTTCCTCGATTTCAAAGCCTTTCCTGCCAATGTCCTTATAGAGCGCTGTCAATGCAATACGGATTGCCTGAAACTCAGTTTCAGGCAGGATTCCGGTTTGTTTTAGCATGGCGGCATGCGCCAGCGATCCCAGCACATCATATGGGGCCAGGATCCGGTCCATGTCCCGGTCCTTTCCAACGGTGAACCTTTCCACCCATTGATCCGTTTTTATTCCCTTTTCCCAAAGCTTCATTACAGCCCATTATTATTCAGGGGAATGCCATTCTCCATCCCCTTATTCCAATTAAGTATTCCGGCAATAACCTAGCGTGATTTACCCTTTTTTCTGAGTATTGCATTATGCGCCATCAGCCGTATGGCATTGATCTTGATGAATCCCGAACTGTCCTTCTGGTCAAATCCGCCCTCGATATCCATACTCGATAATTCCTTGTCATAAAGCGAACTCGGAGATTCTCTCCCGTCAATGATAACATTTCCCTTGTACAGGGTCAGGTATACAATGCCATCGATAATTTCCTGGCTTTTGTCAATGGCCGCCCGCAGAAAATCCATTTCGGGACTGAACCAGAAACCATTGTAAACCAGTTCTGAAAAAACCGGCGAAAGCATGTTCCTTAACCGCATTACTTCACGGTCCATGGCTATGCCCTCAATATCCATGTGGGCCTTTAACAGAATGGTTCCGGCTGGCGTTTCATAGACACCCCTGGATTTAATGCCGACAAACCTGTTTTCTACCATGTCCAGCAATCCGATCCCGTTCTCTCCCCCCACCTTGTTCAGGTACAAATACAAAGGCAGTGGCTTGTCCTGCGATATTTTTTCCTTCCGGTTTACTACCTTAACGGGCAGTCCGTCCTTAAAATGGATTTCAAGATGCGTTTCCCTGTCGGGTGCATCCTGTGGTGCCACTATCTTGGTGAACATTTCCTTTTCTGCCTTGTATTTTGGGTCTTCAAGAATGCCGGCTTCATGACTGATGTGCATAAGGTTGTCATCTTCGCTGTATGGTTTGGAGACCGTGGCTTTAACAGGAATATTATGACGCTTTGCATAATTCAGCATATCGGTTCTCCCCTTAAACTGGTCCAGAAACTCCTGGGTTTTCCAGGGAGAAAGGACCTTAATTTTCGGGTTCAGCGCATAATAGGATAGTTCAAAACGAACCTGATCATTTCCTTTCCCGGTGGCACCATGCGATACAATATTGGCCCTTTCCATTTCCGCAATCCTGATCTGATGCTTTGCGATCAATGGCCTGGCCAGGGCAGTACCCAATAAATACCGGTTTTCATACATGGCATTTGCCTTCAGGGCCGGGAATATATAATCCGTAACAAATTCTTTCCTCAGATTTTTAATGTATACTTTTGCAGCACCAACTTTCAGCGCTTTCTTTTCAACAGCAGCAAAATCATCATCCTGTCCAACATCCGCCACATAGGCTATCACTTCATATCCTCTTTCAATAAGCCATTTCAGAATTACGGATGTGTCAAGGCCTCCGCTGTAGGCCAACACAACTTTCCCCTTTTTCTTCTTTTCCTTCATGCTGTGATTGTATGGTTATTTTAATTTATTCTTTAATTCCGGTATGATAAGAACAAGGGTATTGATGATATCCTGTTCCGACACATTTTCGTGGGGGATCAATAAGATGGTATCGTCTCCGGCCAGGGTCCCCAGGATCTCAAAAGGATTGGTCTGGTCAATAAGCGAGGCTATGCTGGGGGCATATCCCGGAAGGGTCCTTATCACACCCATCTTATTGGCAAACTTGATGGAAACAAAACCCTTTGCGGCATAACTCTCGGCCAGTTCATGGCCCGGAGCATTATGCTGATCCGGCAATTCATAGATATATCCCTTTTCACTGTCTGAAATTTTATTCACTTTCAGGAACTTCAAGTCCCTCGACAGGGTTGCCTGGGTAAAGGTCAGCCCCTTATCTTCCAACAGGCTCAGCAATTCTTCCTGGCTTGATACCTTCCGGCTAGATATGATATTGCGGATGGTCAGCAATCGTTCCGTTCTGTTTCCCATGATGATGAATAATTATTCATTGATTATGCAAAAGTATACAAAAATTTATAAATATACAAGTACAATTTAAAAATAATTGTAATTTTGCGCCAACTTTATTTCCAGAATTTTTCACGGATAGCAAATATTCATGGATAATGCAATTCATAAGGTAATTCTGCTGGGTTCAGGAGCACTAAAAATAGGAGAAGCAGGTGAATTTGACTATTCCGGTTCACAGGCATTAAAGGCGTTAAAGGAAGAAGGGATTTACACAGTCCTTATCAATCCCAACATTGCAACGGTTCAAACCTCTGAAGGCTTTGCAGACAGGATATATTTCCTCCCGGTCACGCCCTATTTCGTTGAAAAAATCATAGAGAAAGAAAAACCTGACGGGATATTGCTATCGTTTGGAGGCCAGACAGCATTAAACTGCGGTATTGATTTGTTTCGAAACGGGATCCTGGCAAAACACCAGGTAAGGGTTCTTGGAACTCCCGTTCAGGCCATTATGGATACGGAAGACCGTGATCTGTTCGTTAAAAAGCTGAATGAAATAAATGTTAAAACGATACAAAGCATAGCGGTTACCAGCAGCGATGATGCCGTCGGGGCAGCAGAAAAACTGGGATATCCCGTAATAATCCGGGCGGCCTATACACTGGGCGGCCAGGGCAGCGGTTTTTGCAATAATGAAGCAGAACTGAGCCGTATGGCGGATAAGGCATTCTCTTATGCACCTCAGATACTGGTTGAAAAATCGCTGAAGGGATGGAAGGAAGTTGAATATGAAGTGGTGCGCGACCGTTACGACAACTGCATCACGGTATGCAATATGGAGAATTTCGATCCCCTGGGGATTCATACCGGTGAAAGCATTGTGGTTGCTCCATCGCAGACGCTCACCAACGCTGAATATCATAACCTGCGACAGCTGGCCATTAAAATTATCCGGCACATCGGCATCGTCGGCGAGTGCAATATTCAATATGCCCTCGATCCTTATTCGGAAGATTACCGGGTTATTGAAGTGAATGCACGTCTTTCAAGATCCAGTGCCCTGGCATCAAAAGCCACCGGTTATCCGCTGGCCTTTGTGGCGGCTAAACTAGGAGTCGGCTATGGCCTGCATGAAATCAGGAATTCCATTACCAAAACTACCTCGGCATTTTTCGAACCGGCACTTGATTATATCGTTTGTAAAATACCCCGCTGGGACCTTAATAAATTCATCGGCGTTTCAAAACAGATCGGAAGCAGCATGAAAAGTGTCGGTGAAGTAATGGCCATTGGCCGTACTTTTGAAGAAACCATACAAAAAGGATTGCGCATGATCGGCCAGGGTATGCATGGTTTTGTCGGCAACCGCGATCTTGCGTTTGAAGATCTGGAAAAGGAATTGTCCGAACCCACGGATATGCGGATCTTTGTGATTGCTGCAGCTTTTGAAAAAGGGTATTCCATAGAAAAGATCCATGAACTGACAAAAATTGATCCCTGGTTCCTGTATAAACTTAGAAATATCCATAATCTGAAAAATCAGCTCGAACAGCATAATACCCTTCAGGACACCCCTATGGAGCTGCTGAGAAAAGCAAAAGTTTATGGCTTTTCGGATTTTCAGATTGCCCGGTATGTGTTGAAGCAAGAAAGTGAAACCATGCAGGACGGACTGTTGGAAGTCAGGGCTTACAGGAAAAAACATAACCTCCTGCCCTGCGTCAAGCAAATTGATACCCTCGCAGCAGAATACCCGGCCAAAACCAATTATCTCTACATGACTTACAGCGGAAGTTCTAATGACATTGAATATTCTGCTGATAATAAATCTGTTATTGTTTTAGGATCTGGCGCTTACCGGATCGGCAGCAGTGTGGAATTCGACTGGTGCAGTGTTAATGCTTTGTATGCTATCAACAAAGCAGGTTACCAGTCGGTTATGATCAATTACAATCCCGAGACCGTGAGCACCGACTATGATGTTTGCGACCGGCTGTACTTTGACGAGCTTTCTTTTGAAAGGGTCATGGACATAATTGAACTTGAGCAACCCAGGGGTATTATTCTCTCCATGGGCGGCCAGATACCCAATAACCTGGCCATGAGGCTTCACAAACAAAACGTCCATATCCTGGGAACTTCTCCCGTTTCCATTGACAATGCCGAAGACCGGCACAAGTTTTCCCTGTTGTGCGACCGTTTAAAAATTGATCAGCCAAGGTGGAAAGAGCTTACCAGCGTGAGAGAAATCAATGATTTCGTTGATGAGGTCGGTTTCCCTGTATTGATACGGCCTTCCTATGTGCTTTCCGGTGCTGCCATGAACGTGGTATCCAACAAGGAAGAAATGGAACACTATCTGAACATTGCTGCCAGGGTCTCGCGGCAATACCCGGTTGTGGTATCCGAATTCATTGAACAGGCAAAGGAGATTGAGATCGATGCCGTTGCCAGGGAAGGCGAACTGGTTGCCTATGCCATCAGTGAACATGTCGAATTTGCCGGTGTGCATTCCGGAGATGCCACCATCGTTTTTCCGGCGCAAAAGATCTATTTTGAGACCATGAGGAGGATTAAAAAGATTTCCAGGCAAATAGCCAAAGCGCTTGAGATCAGTGGCCCTTTTAATATCCAGTTTCTGGCCAAGGATAATGACATCAAAGTTATTGAATGCAACCTTCGCGCTTCCCGGAGTTTTCCTTTTGTTTCAAAAGTATTGAAAGTTAATTTCATTGAACTGGCAACACAAATATTGCTGGGGAATCAGGTTGAAAAACCCAACAAATCAATATTTGATCTTGACTGCATCGGAATAAAGGCACCCCAGTTCTCCTTTTCGCGGTTGCAAAAAGCTGATCCCGTACTGGGTGTGGATATGGCGTCCACCGGAGAAGTCGGATGCATCGGTGAAACTTTTTACGATGCTATTCTGAAATCCATGTTGTCGGTAGGATACACTTATCCGAAAAAAAATATCCTCTTATCTACCGGACCAATGCGCTCAAAAGTCGAGCTGGTCAACAGCTGCCGGACGCTGGCTGAAAAAGGATACAATCTCTTCGCCACCCTCGGGACAGCCCAGTTTCTGGAGATGAATGGCATTTCCTGTACGGTTTTACATTGGCCCGATGAAAATAAAAAGCCCAATACCCTGGATTATCTCAAAAACAAGATGATCGATCTTGTGATCAACATACCCAAGGATCTTTCCAAATCAGAACTCAGCAATGACTATACGATCCGTCGCAGTGCCATTGATTATAACATTCCGCTCATCACCAATGCGCGACTGGCCAGTGCTTTTTTGCTGGCCATCTGCAAACTTAAACTCGACGATATAACCATTAAAAGCTGGGACGAATATTAAGGGTCAACCCCCGAAAGGGAATTTACCGGGGATCAGAAAATGTCGGTATCGATGGTAAAAAGCATTTCAACATGATGGGTATTCAGCATCGGTAAATAAGAATACCGTATACCGGCCCGAAACGGGAACACAATCCTGAGCAGGTTTATATCGGCCAGTAATTCCACTCCGGTTGAATGATACATTCCGGTATAGGATTCTCTCCGGTCCTCTTCAACTTCCTGTATATTGACCCCGTAACTCAGATCATAAAACAAATTGGCAGACATCCTTTTGATGTATAGTAACCAGCTCAGTGAAAAATCGGGATACAGCAGGGGGAAAGCGTAATTTGCACTCACCTTCATGAATTCTTCGGCGAAATAATTCCTGTATCCCCGCGGAAAAGAAATGCGGATGACCGGCAGGTAAAATTGCTGCAGCAGTTGCCGCTGATACCCTGCACCGAATCTCAGGCTGTGATGCTTCAGTATCCCCGGAAAATAGAGATCAGCCCTGGCCGTCCAGAGGTTTCCGAACTGACCTTCATCAGAAGGTGTACCGGTGTAGGTCAGGGAGAGGAATTGGCCCCACTTCGGGTAAAGGTCCCTGAGTGATGAACGCAGATACCGATAGGTATAGAAACTGGCGTGGATCCTGGTTAGACCTGATTTGAATAATCCATTGTAATAAAATGTATTTGACCATTCATATTCAAGTTGCGGTTGAACAACTTTCAGGAACTTTCCATTCGTAAAGAACAGCGGAATATAGGTTTTTGCGGTAACGACTTTCTGGTATGCCTGTATTTCCGGCAATGGAACATCATCGGGCCAGGGCAAAATGCTTACCGGTCCGCCCAATGTTGCCGTGAAACTGAATACCGGATACCATCCCCTGAATGTAAAGCTTGGCCTGAAGATGTTGTAGCCATTGTCGTACCGGTAACTGAGTGTTGAAAATGCCGTACCCAGGAGATTTTGTGAAAATAGCATTACTCCCGGTCTGATGGTCTGAAAATCAATGGACAGATTGTTCTCATCCAGATCCATATAAAAGGGCAGCCAGCTGTGAAATTTGAAAAGGCCTGCTGATTTGATGTATGGCGCAGCATCATATTGCTGAAAGACACTTTTTAACTGTTTTTCAGCCATCATTTCCTGTTGCTTCAGCTTTTCAGGCCAGGGATTTGCGAATTGCTGAACGGGTTGCACAGCCTTCCAGCGCTTAGCATCCAGGGGTATCATGGCGAGTTCAAATCCGTGGGAAGTGTAGTTGGAATAAACCAGGTTTCCACTGTCAGCGGTCACCGCAGGATGAAATGCCCCCCAGGCTGATGAGGTTATCTGGTACAGGCCGCCTTCCGGGTACACGGCATAAATGTTCTCCACCCCATTATAGGATGCCCTGAATATAACATATTGCCGCCATGCCGCTGGCTCTGCCACATCCATTTTGCCTGCATGGAACAGGATTTTCCATGCACCGTTTTCTATATTTACCGTTTCAATGCATTTCTCTTTTCCGTTGAAAGTGACCAGCACGACCTCTTCGCCGTTCATCCATGCAGGAAACTGAAGGACTTTATTCTCCGGTGAAGGAATCCTTTTCAGCAACTCCCCGCCGGGATTCTGCAGGATGACTATAAAATTGTTGTTTTCTATATCTGTCTCAACAGCAACGATTTTAGTTTCATCATCTGAAATATCAGGTAAAAAATAACGGGTTTTCCGGGTCAGCTGTTTTTTGCTTGCTGATGGTATATGGTAGGACTTAATAACCGAATAGCTCCTGCCGCTCCATCGTGGATCCCCCACTATTTCGTCCCAGATAATATAGTGATCACCGGCAGAAAGATTCAGTTCATCGGATGATCCTATTTCAATCAATTTCTTTTCTTTTCCGGTACTGTCGATACGGACTATCTGATCCAGCAGGTCAATGCCGGTTTTCAGGGCAATGAAGCTTTTATCCGACAGGGATTGTGGCAATTTGTACTGCCGGTAACCGTCGCTTTCCTTTATCATGACCCTGGAATAATAACTTTCTCTGATATCCCGCAGGTTATTGTCCCAGACAATCCTTACCGAATCCATGGCCTTGTTGTATAATTGCGCCCGGTTCATGCCTGTATGCCTGAGGCTGTATAAACTTAACGGGGCAAGGAGATAAGGATTCCGCGCTGAAAAACTGATGGCTTTTTCCCAGAATTCAGACCCGTATCGGATCCGGGCATAGCTGACCATATGGTAACCGAACTGATAATGATCCGGTATAAAAACCTTATAAGATCCATTGAACGCCTGGTCATAGGATAGTTTTCTGTCCGAATCCAGTATGGATGCCCGCAGTTCCATATCAAAAGAAGGCAAACGGCCTCTTCCGGCTGAAGAAACAGCCGTTTCATTTACCACCGCATCTCCCTCCAGAAACCATTGCGGCATGTAGGCAGAGGCGGCTCCTGTTGCCATTTCTCCGAAAATCCAGGATAATCCCTTTGTCATTCCCTGATGGAACTTATCGATCTGAACAACATGACGGTATTCATGCAAGGCAAGATGCTCAAACCAATCCTGGGCAAAATTGTCCTGACCTGGCAGGGCCACAACTTCCATGCGCCGGGGAGCCCAGGTAACAAATGCGTTTGAATTCACTGACCGGGTATGGATGATCACGGGGATCTTCCCCGGAATATTTTTCAACGAATAGGAAGTATAAGGCCGGTAATACTCGAGCAGGTTGGCAAAACGGTTGGCCTCGGCATAAAATCCGCTGGGATAGATGAGCCTGAAGTTTTCAGTCCTGATCTTTTCCCATTTCACCGATGCAGGATCCTCACCCTGGGAAAAAAACTGCCCTTTCACCTGAGATGTAAGTAAAATTAGGAAAAACAGGAATTGGTTATGTGAGGTCATGGCAAATGGAATAGGACAAAACCACGATACAAAAATAGCCATTGTTGATAAAACGAATTCAAAAAATGTAATTTTACTGTTGATTACGGTCCTTTTCCATGAAAAGAGTAATTTTCCTCTCCTTAATGGCTGTTATCCTGATGCGAATGCCGGCACCGGGACAGTCGATCTCCGGGGCCAGTGCATGTTCACTGAACACCTCCATGCAGTAAAGACACATGCGGTTGCACTTCCGGCCATGAAACCCGGGATATATATTATCCGGCTATCGGGTACCGTTGAGCGTGCCTTTAAAATTGCTGTTTCCTGCTGAAAAACCGCAGAATGACTACAAATGATAAGTGGCTGTTCACTTTTCGGTGGATACTCGTCATCTGAAAGCCATTAAAATTGACAGTAATTATTATTTTTGCAGAGAATGAAAATTAATTAACCCTGTGAAAGCCTTCCTGGTTAATAATATAAATGGCATTTTAGGGACCATCATTGTTCATTTGCTGCTGATTCTTGGATTTCTCTTTATGAAAATTGGCGAAGTCAGGGAAAAGCACGAGGAACAAATGCTCATTGAATTAATGGATGAAATTCAAACCGTTGAGGAGATCATCAAACAGGTTTCGGAACCGGTAGAAATTCCTTCCCTTGACATGCAAACCATCCATAACATCGCCGTAAACACGGCTGAAAAGATGCAGGAAGAGATCAGTACGGAAAAATATGAGCAGGAAGTAATGGAGGAGCTGGGTATTGAATCGCTGAAGCCTGAAAATAAGATTGAAAGTCCGGAAAATGAACCTGTTGTGCAGCAGGAGGAAAAAAAGCCGGAAAAACCAAAAGAAATAAAGAATATCATTTACAAAGCCAATGCAACAATTCAGTACAATCTCAACAACCGCTGGCATGTCAGAGATATCTATGTCCCCACTTATAAATGCCAGGGAGGAGGTACCGTTGTCATTAATTTTATCGTTACCCAGCAAGGGATTGTCGGCAACTGTTTCATCAATGATGCGTTGTCAACCAGGGATCAGTGCCTTAGAAATGAAGCCAATCAGTCAATCCTTAAAGCCAGGTTCAACAGTGACCCGGGATCACCTCCCAATCAACAGGGCACCATTACCTATGTTTTCTTCCGGCAATAATACTTATTTCATTTTATCCGATGTTTGACATTAAGGACTTCACAGGCAGGTTTTGTGTAATCAATAACCGGATTGCAGATGCCGAAGCGTTAAAAGCTTTTTCCCTGGCTTCTTCATCCATCTGTTATGAAGTCATCCGGGTGGTTGATGGTATATTCCTTTTTCTGGAAGATCACCTCAACCGTCTTGAGATTTCCGTCAATAAAAGCAATAATCTATATCATATTGATTACGAATATATAAAAGAAACTCTTTTAAAGCTACAGATAAATAATAAGCTTATGGCAGGTAATGTTAGGCTTCTTTTTTCCTTCAGCCTTGCTGAAAAATCACCTCCGCTTATCACGGCGTATCCGATATTTCACCATTATCCCGATAAAGAGGAAACCCTGGCTGGAATTAAAACCTCCGTTATAATGATGGAAAGGGAAAGTCCCAATATCAAACTGATTCATGCAAACCAACAGGATAAATGCCGGGAAGCCATAATCAGCCGTAAGGTTTATGAAGTATTGCTGGTTGATCAGCATGGCTTTGTGACAGAGGGAAGCAAGTCAAATTTGTTTCTGGTCCGGGAAGGATCGGTGTTTACTCCTCCCGGCGATCGCGTTTTAAGGGGTATCACCCGCGAAAAGGTCATCGCCATTTGCCATGAACAGAAGATTCCGCTGTCAGAAGAAAGCATTCCGGCCTCACGACTGCCATCGTTTGATGCCGCATTTATCACCGGCACTTCGCCGAAGGTATTACCGATAGCAACCGTGGATGCTGCTGCCTATGATGCAAAACATCCGCTGATAGGCCGTATTAAAGCTCATTATGATACCCTCATTGAAAACTATATAACGATGGTTAAGCAGATCGGGTATGGTTTGCAACAGAGCAAAGAGCCCAGATAAAGAAGAACAAGGAATCTTTTATGCAGCAAATAAAAGTACAGAGTTTATTCTTACTGTCCGCCAAGCAGTTTATGGTATAATTCATTATCCTCGCAGATCTCAATCGCTCTATCCAGCGATTTATCCTGGCTGAGGGAAGCGCGGATCTTTCCTTTCTGATAATAATAGCGGCCTGCAATTTCTTCCATGATCAGCGATTTGATTTCTTCTTTAAAAGTCTGAAGATCCTTTTCCTTATCGTGGGCCAGTTTTTTCTTCAAGGCTTCAAATTCTTCCTCGGCCCCCTGATAATAACGTTCACTGCGTGCAATTCCGGTCAATTCAGCCAGTTTATTATTACTTTCGGTAATATAATCATAATTTTTGCTCCGGATAAAATGTAAAAAATCCTTATAATCCTCATCCGAAAAGACCATGTTGTCAATACTGCCGTAAGGTTCATGGGTAGCAGCATAAACAGTTGCATAGTCGAAGATCAGGTTCTTGGTATACAAGCTGATGGTAATGTTACCGGGCTGTTCTTCATCAACCGTGATATCGGGTGTAATACCGCCTCCGTCATATACTTTCCGGCCATTGACCGTCCGGAATTCCCGGATGAGAGAATCCGGAATATGTCCCACGCTTCCGTCCTCATTGCGATTGGCATAATCAACTGCCTGGATACAACGGCCGCTGGGAATATAATATTTGGCCGTGGTTACTTTCAGCTGTGCGTTATAGCTGAGGGGGCGGGTTGTCTGCACCAGCCCTTTTCCAAATGTTCTTTGTCCCACTACTACGGCACGGTCCAGGTCCTGAAGAGCCCCGGCGACTATTTCCGAAGCG
Organism: uncultured Bacteroidales bacterium; assembly: GCA_964456825.1. GTDB lineage: Bacteria > Bacteroidota > Bacteroidia > Bacteroidales > UBA10428 > UBA5072. The sequence goes on along the minus strand of CAYWCR010000005.1, from coordinate 7,473 downwards.
GAGGCAGAGGCGCGGTTAACCAGCACCACAACAGGGATCGATGTATCAATGGCTTGATTGGCCGTTTTATAGGTCATATCCCATTGTTTGACCCTGCCCCTGGTACTGACGATTTCCATTCCCTTATCCACAAATAAATTGGTTATATTGACGGATTCAACCAACAACCCGCCGGGATTTCCCCTAATGTCCATAATGATGGATTTTGCGCCCTGATCCAGCAGTTGTTTCAGTGCAGTCTGCGTCTCTTTGCCTGCATCTTTTGTAAAATTGGACAGCCTTATATAGCCAATCCCTTCTTTCACCAAGCCGGCATAGGGCACATTCGGAATGACAATCTGTTCACGGATCAGATTCTTTTCAATAATGCCGTTTTCACCGAACCTTTTCAGTTCAAGTTTAATGTTTGTTTTGGGGGTGCCTTTCAGCAATTCACTTACTTCGCTGATTTCCTTTCCGCGGGTTGATATGCCGTTTACCGAGAGGATTGTATCCCCTGCTTTGATTCCCGACTGCTGAGCCGGAAATCCTTCGTAAGGTTCTGAGATGATGGTATATTCACCTCCCTTTCGGATCAGTGATCCGATACCTCCGTATTCCCCGGTGGTCATAAAGGCAAAATTTTTCTGCTCTTCCTCGGGAATATAAGTGGTATAGGGATCCAATGACTTCAGCATGCCGTCAATACCGGCTTCAACAAGCTCCTTGGGATTGGTCTCATCAACATAAAAAAGGTTCAGTTCGCGGAACAAGGAATAAAATATGTCGAGGTTTTTGATGATCTCAAATTCCTTATCCCTGGTGTAGGTAAAGCCAAACACCAGGATTAATGCAAGCGGGATGACAAGCCATATTTTTTTCTTGGGGCGCAGCATTGTTTTCATATCTCAATAAATGGATTATATACAGCGCGCAAAAGTAATGTAAATACTCTGATTGAGAGCAGCATTATTGCCACAAAATTGTCAGCTTTCCTGCAATTTCATGAACTGCGGATAAAAGCAACGGGATGATCCCCGATCTGAAATTTCCCGCTTACAATAATTGAAGCCTTGATCCGGTCTTTGTGTTAAATTGACGATGGATATTCGTCCGGATCGGAAATGGATGTGTTGCGCATAATGTGACGACTGACCTTTTCAATTTCAAAGGCCATTTTCCATCCGATCTTGGAATCATATTGACTTAACAACTCGTTTTTGCAGCCCGCGCAAATAATGTCCTCAGTAATCTTCTTATTGCATCTTTTGCAGACCCTTTTTCGGGATGACGGTAATGCATTTCTCATAGCTGGTGAAATTTGCTTTATTTTACGTATAAATGACCGACGGGTTGCAAACGTTCTTGGTTGTCCGTGGTGATTTACATCATGGCCGTTTGGCCGGCCGGTAAAATTAAAAGCTTGGAATAAAGGATATTAAAAGGAAATGCCCGCCAAGTTTTTATTTCTTGCAGTTCTTGTTTTGTTCCTTAATAAACATTTCAAGTGCTGCTATCATGGAAGGGGCTTCCGGTCTTGGGGCCTGTAAATCAAGCCTTAAACCTGCCTCAAGAATGGCTTTTGCGGTAGAACTGCCAAAAGATCCTATTTTTATTTCATTTTGCTTGAATTCCGGGAAATTCTTCAGCAGTGATTTGAAACTGGAGGGGCTGAAAAAAACCAGCAGGTCATAGTTTATAATGCTGAGATCCGACAAGTCAAGGCATACATTCTGATACAGAATGGCCTTGGAATATTTCAGTTTCTGCTTGTCAAGCTGGAGCGTCAGTTCTTCATTCTGCTGATCGGACAGGGGCAGCAGAAACTTTTCATCGGCATGTTTCATGATAATCTCCATGAGGTCCAACACGGTACCGTTGCCGTGAAAAATTTTCCGTTTCCGGTAAATAATGTATTTCTGCAGATAAAATGCGACCGATTCCGAAACACAAAAGTATTTCATCACATCCGGAACTGTAATCCTCATTTCGCCACATATCCTGAAAAAATGATCAATAGCGGTCTTGCTGCTGAAAATAATCCCGGAATGTGCCAGGATATCAATGCGCTGTTTGCGGAAATCTTTGCAGGGGACCCCAAGCACATGGCTGAAAGGCCTGAAGTCAATCTTGACGTTATTTTTTTCCGCTAATTCATAATAAGGTGATTTTTCTGAATCGGGTTGAGGCTGAGAAACCAGGATTTTTTTAATTTTCATGGAGGTTTTCTCTTTTATTAAATGGCTCTATAACAACGACATAAAAACCTTATACCCAAGAACCAAGGGTAAAATTTCAAGGGTACAAAGGTACAAAATCAAATAAAATAATAAAACATCCTTACGAATAATTATTTGATAACCCCGAATCATCTTAAAAATGATACCGGCACCAATCAAAACCAGTCCTGTAACCAGCAAAATCCCGGCGAGGCTGTCAGGCATATAGCATAGGGCTATGGTTATGGGGAAAAGCACGATACCCAAACTTTTATTGATAATGAAATTGTTGTGAACAAATTCTGAGATGACGGATTCCGTCCTGAACAAAGAATTGAACAATTTCAGCATAACGCTTCTTACCAGGGTATAGAGTATTAGAATATTGAGAAACAACAGAAACAGATTATAGGAAGTCAGTCGTGCAGGTGAAAGATGCAGGTATGTAAAGGATTCATACAAAAAGATGGAAAGCACGATGTGGTAAATGACATCCAGGACAAAAGAAACCCTTTTCAGCAATACATTCTTTTCACGGAATACTTTCGCCGATAGCTGATAACTTATCAATGAGTTGGCCAGAAAGGAAAAGAATTTGTTGTAAAATATCCTGATCCAGATAAACAGCAAAACGATGATCAGGATTACAGGCAATACCCAGTCACCTGTTCTTTCAGCCCTGGACAGAAGCCTAAGGTCCGCCGGTGGTGCCTGTGCTGTTGCTGAAACCTGCGCGGATGAGAAATCATGGGTGTCCACGACCGGGGATTTTTTCCCCATGTGGCTCAGGGAGTTATCGGTCAGGAAATTATCGGAAACTTGGAAGGTTTTTCGGAAGGGATTAAACACCGTGGTTTTAGTCACCTGAAGGGTATCCTGTGACTGAACCGGGGAAACTGACTTTTTGTAAGGGACCGGATGCAGGCTGTCAGCGGCATTGGTGTGTTGCTGAACGGAGTTTGAAGTATCAGGAACAACGGTATCAATAATGCTTTCATGTTCGGATCTTACCGTTGTATCAACGGTGGGTGGATGCATTATTGTATCTTGCCGGACAGTGACAGGATGAAAGCCGTTGTAAATCATTAACCGTCTTAAAAAACACTGCAAAGGTACAAAAAAATAACACTACGTTGAATTTCACCCTTTCAGCTTCACATTTTTCCGATGCCGGCTATGATCCCTTGAAGTTTTCTTCTCCAGATTTTTCAGGAATGCCGCTGTTAGATCTATTCCGGTTTGATTGGCTATACAGATCAAAACAAAAAGAACATCAGCCAACTCATCGGCCAGTATTTTCTTCGTGTCTTTTCTTTTGGCTGATTGCTCTCCGAACTGGCGTGCCATGATCCTGGCAACCTCCCCAACTTCCTCAGCCAGCAAAGCAAAATTGGTAAGTTCGTTGAAATACCGCACGCCAAATTTGCTGATCCATGTATCAACCTTTACCTGGGCTTCCTTTATTGTCATTATTCCTTGTTTTTTGTGTCCATAAAAATGGTTACAGGCCCGTCATTGATTAGAGAAATCTTCATATCCGCTCCAAATATCCCTGTTTTTACCGTATGGCCATACTCCTTTTTCAATTGAAGTACAAAATCATTGTAACGGGGTATGGCAATTTCGGATTTTGAAGCCCGGTAATAGGAAGGCCTGTTTCCTTTGACAGTTGAGGCATGCAGGGTAAACTGACTGACCACCATGATATCCCCCCCGATCTCAGATAACGATAAATTCATAATTCCCTGTTCGTCATTGAAAACACGCAGGCGGATTATTTTTCCGGCCAGCCATTCAATATCTTCCCGGCTATCGGAATCCTCAATTCCTACCAATACCAGCAACCCCTTTTTAATGGATGCATGCAATGAACCCTCTATGAGGATCGATGCTTCCTTTACCCGTTGAATTACAGCTCTCATGATAATGGTTTAAGATGGCATTCAAAATTAAAAGATTACTTTGTTATTTAATATATAAGGAGAATTTGGACTTCAATAAGATTTGAAAATTGATTTGCCTGCAAAATACTGCTAAACGCGAAGTGCTTGTTATTTCCTGATAATGGAAAAATAGCTATGAGGAGGTTTTACGGGCAAAAATGGCAATGTCCGGCTTGATCAATACTGATTCATACCCTCCGATGATTTGATTTAATGTTTTGATTTACTTTTCTTTATTATAAAATGAAAAAAAAAATTAAAAAAATTAGTACTATGTATTGCATAGTATAAATATTTCTATATATCTTTGCATAGTATTTTATTATTTATAACATAGTAATGAAATATTATAATAACCATTTTGTGCATTTGCTGATCGTGATCGGTTCCCTGATTGCCCTGGAAATTCTTGCTGTAAAGCATGTTAACCATGGCTTTTCGATGACCGGCCAACCGGCTGTTGAGCAATCCACAATTCCTTCAACAGGCAGCATGAAGGGAAGCAGCACTACTGCATTGGGTGCAGTGTCTGCATCCTCAGGCGCTACTGGTGTTCAGACAGGGGATGCAAAAGTGGAAGACTGGGAAAATACCAAGTTTAACATCAGTATAATCTTATAAATACAAATTAACAACTAAAGCGCCATGAAAAAAACCCTTACCATAAATCTGGCAAATCAGGTCTTTCACATTGATGAAGACGCCTATATCAGGTTGAAGGAATATCTTGACCGGATAGAAAGTCATTTTTCGAACAAAGAAGAAAGGAAAGACATTATCAGTGACATTGAAAACCGCATCTCCGAATTGTTCGGAGAAAGGACTTCTGCCGAAAAGCAGGTCATCACCCTGCAGGATATTGAGGAAATTATCCGCATCATGGGTGATCCTGTGGAAATAGGAGGCTTTACAGCATCCGGGCCTGAAGAGGAGACCACCACGCCGGGTACCAGACGGCTTTACCGTGATCCGGACAACCGTGTTTTGGGTGGTGTGTGCAGTGGCATTGGCATGTATTTTAAGCTTGATCCCACGATTGTCCGTTTGGTATTCCTCGTGATCTTTTTTGGATTCGGGATCGGGTTTCTGATTTATATTATCCTGTGGATTGTTGTTCCGGAAGCCCGTACCACGGCACAAAAGCTTGAAATGAGAGGGGATCCGGTAAACGCATCCAATATCGGCAAGTTTATGCGTGATGAATATGAGCATGTAAAGAAAAACTTCAAAAGAAGAAAGAAATGAAGCCGGAGAAGACCGTTATCCTTTGTTATATTGTCAATTTAAAAGAAAAGCCATGAATCTGGAGAATGTAAAAGCACAATTGAGGAAAGGTGTGTTGGAGTTTTGCATTCTTTCCATTCTTTCAAAAGGGGATGCTTATGCCTCGGATATTTTGAAAAAATTGAAAGAATCTGATCTGATCATCGTGGAGGGGACTTTGTATCCCCTGCTTACCCGTCAGAAAAACATGGGTTTGCTGAGCTACCGGTGGGAGGAATCTACCCAGGGGCCTCCCAGGAAATATTATGCCCTCACGGAACAAGGGAGGGGTTTTCTTACGGAACTGGATGCTTCATGGAGGCAGCTTGTCGACGCCGTCGCATCCATTAGTCATGAATAACAGAATAGGATTAATAACAACCATGAATATGAAAAAAACGATCCAGGTTAATATTGGTGGCATACAATTCCATATTGACGAAGACGCCTACAAAGTATTGCAGCAATATCTCGATGCTTTAAAAGCGCATTTTGAAAAAGATGGTGAAGAAGGCAAAGAGATCATTACCGATATCGAGCAACGCATTGCCGAGTTGCTCGGGAAAAAGATTGCTGAGGGCAACCAGGTGATCACCCTGCCTGATGTGGAGGAGATTATCAAAACTCTGGGCACCATCGATGATTTTACTTTCGGCGAGGAAGAAGCGCATGAAGAGACATTCCATGAACGGCGCGCCAACAGAAGGTTCTACCGGGATACCGAGAATTACTATCTGGGGGGTGTGGCAGCAGGGCTGGGTGCTTATTTTAATATTGACCCCCTGTGGATAAGGATTATTTTTATTGCGCTGATTTTCGCCAAGGGAGCAGGCCTGATCGTATATGCCATTTTATGGATTGTAGTGCCCAAAGCGGTTTCCACATCCCAGAAACTGGAAATGAAAGGCAAGCCAGTCAACGTAAATACCATTGAAAAGTCTATTTCCGAAGAATACGACAAGGTAAAAACTTCCTTCAATACCTGGAGCCGGTCTGAAAAAACAAGAAACACGTTGGACGATATTTTTAAAATGCTGGCTACAATTCTCATGGCTGTTTTCAAGTTCATGTTTTATGCCCTGGGCATCATCTTTCTGATAGGCGGGTCTGTTTTCCTGGCCTTCCTCATCATGCTCTTTTTCGGACAGGCCGATTTTTTCAGTACCCATGGTTGGGTGCAGGGATGGTTTCTTCCGGATTTCTCGGGCTGGATGGCTCATCAGGCAAACTTCAAACTGCTGGTCTTATCGCTCTTCATCCTTGTTTTTATCCCCATCCTCACCCTGATCTATGCAGGCATAAAAATCGTATTCAATATCCGGAGCAAAAGTGTTGTACTTCGTGCCACAGCACTGACAGCATGGATTCTGGCACTGGTATTATTTCTTACGCTATTGTTTTCAGAAATCACCAATTATTCCGTTGAGGCCATGGGAACGGATTCAAAATCAATATCCCTGTCAGAGAACGCTGCATTCTCCATTGATGTCAACAACAATATCATGAGCGAGAACACAGTCCGTTATTCCATTTTCGATTATGATATCCTTTATAATAAACGCCGGGAAGCAATTTATGGAAATATCATCCTGGAAATAAATCCCTCCTACGACAGCGGTGAGGTTTCGGTGGCCGTAAAAAAGTATCTGCGCAATGTCGGGATGAACGATGCGGACGAATACCTTGATGATATAGACTATCATTATGCTGCAAGAGATTCAAAACTGGTTCTTGACAAGTATTTTGAAATGGACCGGGATGATTTCTGGCGTTTCGGGAAAGTGGTAGTCGAGGTTGAAGTACCGGTTAACACGCATGTAAGCTTTCCCGCTGAGGTCTGCGAAATCATGAACCACTATTACATCGGGGATGATGATTGTTATGAAAGTTCGAGGAAGGGGAAAACCTTTGTCATGACAGCGGACGGACTAAAAACCGCTGATTGATTTAAATTAGCAGGTCAATAAATTTGAAAAACAGGGTTTTTTTGTATTTTTGCACACCCTAAAAGGATTGTCCGATGGTGTAATGGTAGCACTGCAGATTTTGGTTCTGCCTGTCCAGGTTCG
>CAYWCR010000004.1:39524-95343 GCA_964456825.1 uncultured Bacteroidales bacterium | reverse complement strand
CTATAGAAAAAATGAGAACATAGTATTAAATTTATTTCTAAATTAAGTTTAAAACCGAACCATGAAAAAAATCTTATATCCTGTTTATTTGTCGCTGTTGACCCTTGCTGTAATCCCGCAACCAATCTTTTCGCAGCCCATTGAGATAACAGCCAGCGAATATAATTTTAACCTGGGAAGCACAACCCTTCACAAGATTATCGGCCACGACACGGATAGTTATTTTGTGCTGAAACATTATGCCGGACAATATCACCTTGAGAAACTTGACCAGAATCTCAATCTGCTGAAGGACGAAGCGGTGAAATTATTTGAAGGTCTGAAAACCTATGATCTGGAATCCCTGGTTCATTTTCATGGAGAACTGTATCTATTCGTTTCCCGGAGAAAACTGACGGAAACAGACCTGTATTACCAGAAGATCGATAAGGAAACGCTATTACCGTCAACCGGATTCATTGGTCTTACTACCGTTAAATTTATCAGGGGAAACTGGCCCGATTTTTATTTTTCACTATCCAGGCATGAAACCCGACTTATGATTGCCTGCCGGATAAAACTTCAATGGGAAAAAGTCCAGCATAATGAGTTTTATGTCTTTGATAAGGGATTGGATTTATTGTGGAACAAGAAAGATTACTTCGAATTCACAGGTCAGGGACCAAGGGAAAACATTTATCTGGTGGATGAGCAGGGTAACATCTCCATCCTTAGCCTGATAAAAAGGGAATCCATTATTTCTCTGTTCCAGGATATCAAAAACAGTTACACTATACATAGATATACCAATGATGGCGTGACTTTCAGGGAATATCCCATTGCCCTTGAGGACCGTTACATAAGGGGCCTCAGGATCCTCGCCGGTGAGCAGGGTGAGCTTGTTTGTGCAGGTCTTTATTCTGAATTAGCCCGTGCCGGGGTCGGAGGAACATTCTATTTCAAAATTGACCCGGTAGATGGTATTATATATCAAAATCAATCACACGCATTCAGCGAGGAGTTTTTATCAAGCCTGGTTGAGCTTAAAGAACCTGTTATGGCCGATGAGGAATTGTTGAAATATGGTTTGACCGATCTGATTCTGAGGAAAAATGGTGCTGTGATCCTTATCGCCGAACAGCTCTTTGAACAGAGTTTCGATACTTACAATAACCTGATCATTACTTGCTTTGATTCAACGGGACAGGTAAACTGGAACCAGGTTGTCCCAAAACATCAGGATTTTGATGTGCGTTATCTGTTGCAGCAGGAGGTTGAAATTGATGAATACCGGAAAATGGTTATGGAGACCGGGTCCTTGAATGATTACATCGAAAATTATTGTTCCTATGCACTGATTGCTCCCTTAAACGGGAATGACATAACCCTTGTTTATAATGATAATATCCGGAACCTTGAACCCGGAGAAAAACAAAGAAATTTCAACAATCCCCGGAAATCATATATTGCCGCTGTTCATATAGACGAGTCGGGAAACCTTACCCAATATGATTTATTGCATTGGAAAAGGAAGTCTTTATATCCCGAACCGATCCGATATTATGATACCCTCGGTGAAACGGTGATTATCCCTGCTTTTAAAGGAAGAAAATTCAATTACTATAAGATAACCGCTAAATATTGACACCCTGACACCCTACGGGGGTATCGGGATTTTTAAGCATATTATCCAAATGGGTACCGGAACAATAAAACATTTCAATATTCGGGTTTATGGCCTGGTTATCAATGAAAAGAGACAGATATTGCTGACGGATGAATACATGCTTGACCGGCAAATGACAAAATTCCCGGGCGGCGGGCTTCAGTTCGGGGAGGGTACGGTCGACTGTCTTAAGCGGGAAGCCCTCGAGGAATTTGGTCAGACTGTGGAGGTTATCGATCATTTTTATACCACGCACTTTTTTCAGCTGGCACTTTTTTATCCCGATCACCAGTTGATCAGTATTTATTACCGGATGAAATTCAAGAGCCCTATTGGTTTTAAGATTTCAGAAATTCCTTTTGACTTTCCCGAAATGATCAATGGCCAACAGTCATTCCGCTGGGCCGACATTGCTGCGCTGAAGGAGGAAGAATTGAGTTTTCCGGTTGACCGGTACGTGTTGGGATTATTAAAAAATCAAATCTCCTTGTTTACATAGGCCATTGGATACCTTTCATATAGCTGTAATGGACCTTGCCCGTATAATGCCCGTTGCCAACTTTATAAGCTTTATGGATTGCGGTTTTAAAATAAATCGTATATTTAATATTCTTAATCAAAACCCCAAAAGTTATGAAACTATCTGCACCAACACAATTAGTATGGATACTTAGTGTTATCCTGGTTATTTTAGGTGTATTAGGTCACTTTGTTTCAGCCGGATTGCTTACTACTATTAATATCTGGCTAATACTGGCCGGCTACATATTGCTTGCCCTGGGAACACTGTTCAAAGGAGTTTAATTACCAATCAGGGTAAAACCTTGATTTGAGATCCCCTGTCTTCAAGTGCAGGGGATTTTTTTTGCCGGCTCTACACCCTGTCAGGGTGGGGGTACCCTGACAGGGTGTAAGGTATTAGGTAATGCTGAAAAAAATTCGTTCATTTGTGGCATTGATTGACTGAACCATGCAAGCCGTAATTCTGGCCGGAGGGAAAGGCAGTCGCCTGGCCGATTATACAAAGGTAACGCCGAAGCCGATGCTGAAAATTGGGGAAAAACCCTTGCTGCAGCATCAGATAAAACTTTTGGTAAAGTACGGGATAACGGAGATCACCATGCTGGTAAACTATCTCAAAGATCCCATTATTGACTATTTTGATAATGGCAGTAAATGGGGTGCGGCGATTTCATACTTCGAGGAGAAGGAACCCCTGGGAACCGTTGGTGGTATTAAGGAGATTGAAAACCGTATTCATGGCGACTTCCTCGTATTGTATGGCGATGTAATGGTAAATATGGACCTGTCCCTGCTCATGGCCTATCATCGGAAAAATGACAGTGAATGTACCCTGGTGCTTCATCCCAATGACCATCCCTATGACAGTGACCTGGTTGAAATAAATGCTGACGGCAGGATTATGGCTTTTCATCCCAAACCGCACCCGCCAGCACTGACTTACCACAACCTGGTGAATGCCGGCGTATATTTGTTCAGCCCGGTTGTCATGAAATTCATCGAGAAAGGCAAAAAAGCTGATTTCGGAAGGCAGGTTTTTCCTTCCATCCTTAAGCATATCAGGATGTATGGTTACCGCACGGCTGAATACCTGAAAGATATGGGTACTCCTGACCGGCTTGATCAGGTGAAAGCCGACTGGCAATCGGGCAAAATCGAAGGTGCCGGTTATGAACACAAAAAAAGAGCCATTTTTCTGGACCGGGATGGCGTATTGAACGTGGAAAAAAACTTCATCAGCCGGCCGGAAGATATTGAATTGTATGATTATACCCCGGAGGCAATTGGCCGCATCAACCAATCGGGTTACCTGGTGGTTGTCGTCACCAATCAGTCAGCCATTGCGCGCAACCTTTGCACCCTTGAAGAGCTTGATTCCATTCATAAGAAACTGGAAACCGATCTTGGCAATAAAGGCTCATGGCTGGATGCCATATATTATTGTCCCCATCATCCGGATAAAGGATATCCGGAAGAAAATCCCGAATATAAAATGGATTGTGATTGCCGTAAACCAAAAACCGGGATGTTTAAAAAAGCGGCCAGGGAATTCCATATAGATCTTTCACGGTCGTTGATGATTGGGGATTCTGAACGTGACCTGCAGGCTGGCATAAACGCCGGTTGTATTACCATTGGCGTGCGCACCGGTTACGGAATCAGGAAGTCAGCAGTAATGCCCGACTATTTCTTTGAAAACCTGAAAGAAGCAGTGGATTTTATACTGGATGATCCGTTTGAGGGTCTTTTCAAAATGCTATTCGAAAAGTATAGCAGTAAACAGCAGAAACCTTTTATCATCTCCATTGCCGGCAATGCCCGCTCCGGGAAAAGCACGCTGTCATCAGCCCTGATGCTTAAATTCAGGGATAAGCAGGTGAAGGCTCTGAAAGTCGAGCTGGATCACTGGATACTTCCTGAAAACAGGCGAGAGGACTGCCGGGACGTATACGACAGGTTCCGGCTTAACCATATGGCAGCTGATATCAGCCGGATGATATCCGGAGAAACCATCGGGATTTCCACCTATGCAAATCATCCTGAGAGATCATCGCTGCCGCTGGAATATTCATCCAGGGATTGTGATGTTGTGATCCTTGACGGAATCGTGGCCCTTAGTCATGATGCGCTGCGCAGCATTTCAGATTACAGGATTTTTATGGAGGTTCCCGAGGAAATATTCATGGGTCGTATTATTCAGTATTACCGGTGGCGGGAGAAGAATGATGAAGAGATCATGCACCTGATCGAAAAAAGAAAATACGACGAATATCAATTGATAGAAAAAGAGCGTAAATTTGCTGACACTGTGATTAATCCATTCCATTCATGATCATCACCCGTACACCATTCCGGATCAGCTTTGTTGGCGGAGGTTCCGACATGGAGACTTTCTATTCCCGCCACCAGGGAGCTGTTCTTTCAACATCGATCAACAAATACATGTATATTTCTACCCATAAGTTTTTTTTTCGTGATCAGATACGGGTGAAGTATTCGCAGACCGAGACCGTAAGCGATCTCAAAGACCTTAAGCATCCGCTCTTGCGCGAGGTTATGCTCAAAACGGATGTCCGTGGCGGAATTGAAATAAGTTCCATTGCCGATATACCAGCCGGCACAGGAATGGGATCTTCATCCTCTTTCACCGTCGGTACCTTGCATAATTTGTATGCCGTTAAAAGGCAATATGTCACACATGAGACACTGGCACGCGAGGCATGTGAGATCGAAATTGAAAAACTGGGCGAGCCAATTGGTAAACAGGACCAGTATGCCGCAGCATTCGGAGGACTTAATATAATCTATTTCAATCCCGACGGCAGTGTCCGGATCGAGCCGCTTTATATAAAAAACGATGTGGTCCATCAATTGCAGCGCAATCTTATCATGTTATATGTCGGCAACCAGCGGAAAGCTTCTGATATTCTTACGGAACAAAAGCAGAATGCCTTGCAGGCTGACAAATTCAATACCTTGAAATCGATGGTTTATTTGGTATCTGATCTCAGGGAAAGCCTTTATACCGAAAAGCTTGAGGATTTCGGAAAAATACTGCATGAAAACTGGATATTAAAACAAAAGCTGGCATCACAGATCAGCAACAGTGAAATTGAAAAAATTTACCAGGCCGGATTAGCACATGGTGCAACTGGAGGCAAATTACTCGGTGCAGGCGGAGGGGGATTCATGCTCTTCTATTGTGAAGAAAAAAAGCAACAAAAATTGCTGGATCAATTAAAACCCTTGCAGAAATTTGATTTTTCTTTCGATCGTGAAGGATCCAAACTAATCTATTATGCCGATGAAGAGTTCTGAATTTAAGGCTTATTTTTCCCGTCTGTCAGAAACCCTGGATAAACTCGACATACAGGTTATTGAACAAATGGTTGAGCTTATACTCCGGGCCCGTGACCGTGAAAATACTATTTTTATCATGGGAAATGGAGGAAGTGCTGCCACTGCTTCGCATGTTACCGGGGACTTTCTGAAAGGTATTTCCTATGAGCTCGATAAGCGTTTCAGGGTAATGTGCCTGAGTGATAATGTTTCAGGCCTTACGGCGATATCCAATGACCTGGGGTACGAAGACATATTTGTTGAACAACTCAAAGTCTTTCTGAAAAAGGATGACCTGGTTATCGGCATCTCCGGCAGCGGTAATTCCGTGAACGTTGTTAAAGCCATGGAATATGCAACGAGAAAGGGAGCCGGAACGATAGCCATGTGCGGATACAAAGGAGGCAAAATAAAGGAACTGGCCGATCTGGTCATCCATGTACCCATTCATGATATGGAAATCACAGAGGATATCCATGTCATAATTTTCCACGCGGTAAAGCAGGTGCTCATAAAAAAACTGAAAGGCGAAAACTATTCCATGGGTGATATTTATGATGCACGGGTGAAGGAATGAGGGGTTGATAGAGAAAGGGAAAAACAAGGAATAATTATTAATGGTTAATTTTTAATTGTCAATTGTCACTCCCTTGTCCCTTCTTCTTCCCCATATTCATTAAGAGATTTGCCACCAGCAGCAGCACCACCAGCAAGGCAAAGAACCTTGCCGTGCGTCCGATATAGTCACCATACCTTACATAGAAAGTAAGGTAATCGTTAGCGTTCAGGGTCTCCCTTATAGCTCCTCTTTTCCACCAGGTAATCTTTTTTAGAACTTCACCCCGCTGGTTTATGAAGCATGATATGCCCGTATTGGCCGACCGTGCGACACTTCTCCTGGTTTCTATGGCCCTGACAGACGAAAAGGCATTGTGCTGGTGATAGCCGGGTGTATCTCCCCACCAGCCGTCATTGGTAACCACAAAGATAAGGTTGGCGCCATTTTTAATGTATCCGTTGACAAATTCACCAAAAACAGATTCATAACAAATGACCGGTGCGACCCTAGTTGAATCAACAGATGAAACAAATGTGCCCCGGTCTTCCTGCGTACCCCAACCCCGGAAAGTCCCGCCAAGGCGGAGGGTCAGTTTCTCCAGAAACTTCAGGTACTTTGCATACGGCATTTTCTCAACCCCAACTACCAGTTTTGATTTGAAATAGAATGGCACATTGGAAGTTGAATCAAGCTGTATGGCTGCATTGTAACTGTCGTAATAGAACTCACCGCTCGGAATAGGCCGGGCGTTTGCCGTGAGCTGTTCCCCGGGGTAAAATCTCCTGTAACACTGTATGCCAACCACGTATTTGGCCCCCGGATACTGCTGTAAGAACTGCCTGATCAATTTTATATCCGGCACATAATCAATCTCGTCCATCCAGATGTTATTATTAATGGAAGTCTCGGGAGCAACAAAATAATCGACCGTACTGTCGGATACCCTGGCCGCCTCACTCAGCTGAATAGCTGTTTGTTCCATGCTGGGGATGGCTACAAACTTCCTGTAAGGATCTATGTTAGGTTGTATAACAACGATATCCACGGGATCGGATTTTTCCGCATAGTGGTTGAATCTTGTCAGCGAGATGATCATGGGACATATGATGAGCAATAGGATAAGCGCAACAGATGAGTACATAGTTCTGCCCCTGGTCCCTGAAAGGTACATTTTCAGGCTGTTGAAAATAAGGATATTGATGATCAGGATCCATAAAGTTCCTCCCAAAACGCCGGTATACTCATACCATTGAATCAGCCTGATGTTGTAATTAAATCCATGGCCAAGTGTAAGCCATGGCCAGGATATTTCTCCGTTGAAATAAAAATGCTCCCAGGTGATCCAGTAAACAATCAGGGCAAAATATCCCAAAGGGCTGCCCAGTTTTCTTTTTGTAAAATGAAAGGACCAGAAAACAAGGGATGATGTGAGACTATTGACCAGGATAGCCATGATAACCCCCACCGCAGTTGCATTGAATATCCACCATGTAGTGAGTGCATTGAATAAAAAGAATGTTAAAAAAGAATAGTTAAAAACTACAACGGATCTGTTTTCCCCTGCGGTTTTGTGAAGATGGTCCTCAACAAAAAGCAGGGGTACCAGGGCTATCATCATCAGCAGGCCGTGGCCCCATTCATACCATGCCGGTGTAAGCAGGAGTCCGCTGCACAGGGACAATAACAGAAGACTTGATCTTTTCATGAATTTTTTTAATTATGTTGCAATTACAGGGTTATAATGACCGATCAGGTAAACGCCGGATAAAATAAATGATGTCGGTAAGGTTTACGGCACGCTTTTTAATTTTAAGCGGTAAATTTAAAAGAAATAGTGGTTATTGTTTGTATTTTCGTGCCGCAAAAAAATAAATGTAAAAGACATTTTATATGATAACTTTCACAGATCCTAAACAGGCAGTTGCCTTTGACAAGATCAGGAATGAGCATTATATGCCGGCTTTCAGGGACATCATTGATGAGTCGCGCGGGAAAATTGACAGGATAATAGAGGATCCTTCCATCCCGGATTTCTATAATACTGTTGAAGCAATGGAATACAGCCTGCTGGAACTTAAGCGTCTGGAACTTGTTTTCTTCAATATCAATGCGGCCGAGACCAACAAGGAAATTCAGAAGATAGCGCAGGAGATATCGCCTGTTTTATCAGAATTTTATAATGATATCACACTAAATGAGGAACTGTTCAGGAAAGTTAAGGCTGTTTATGGGCAGAGAAATTCACTGCCGCTTTCAGCAGAGCAGCATAAACTGCTGGAAGAAACCCATAAGAGTTTTGTCAGGAATGGCGCTAACCTTGATCCTGTTGCCAAAAAGAAGTTCCGGGAAGCAACACGTGAACTCTCAACCCTCAGCCTTAAGTTTGAGGAAAACCTGCTGGATGAAACCAATGGTTACCAGTTGCATTTGACAAAGGAAGAAGACCTGTCCGGCCTCCCCGGATTTGTGAGAGAAGCAGCTGCGCTGGAAGCAAGGGCAAGGAACCTGCAGGGCTGGGTATTTACCCTTAAAGCTCCCAGCTATATTGCTTTTATGAAGTATGCCGATAACCGTAAATTACGGGAGGAACTTTTCCGGGCTTACAGTTCAAGATGCTTTCATAACAATGAAAAAGATAACCAGCAGATCATCAAACGAATTGCCGCATTGCGTTTAACCATAGCGACCCTGCTGGGGTATGACACCTATGCCCGGTATGTTCTTGAAAACCGCATGGCTGAGAGTCCTGAAAAGGTTAACCGCTTTCTTAACGAAATACTGGATACCTCCATGCCGGTTGCCCGCAGAGAATATGCTGAAGTGCAGGATTATGCCCGGAAACTTGGAGCGGATTTCACCCTGCAGCGATGGGACTGGTCGTATTATGCCGAAAAGCTAAGGAAAGAAAAGTTTGATATCAGCGATGAAATGATAAAACCCTACTTCAGGCTTGAAAATGTGGAAGGGAGCATCCTCAACCTGATTGGATTGCTTTACGGCCTGTGTTTTAAACGTATTGAAAATATTCCGGTCTATCATCCCGATGTCAGGACATTTAAAATTACGGAAGAGGATGGACGTTTCCTGGCGCTGCTGTATCTCGATTATTTTCCACGCGAAGGCAAACAGGGTGGGGCATGGATGACCAACTACCTGGAGCAGCATAAAAAGGATAACCGCGATAACAGGCCTCATGTGTCGCTGGTATTCAACTTCACCAAACCAACCGACACAGAGCCTTCATTGCTGACCTATGATGAATTGCGTACCTTTCTGCATGAATTCGGACACGCCCTGCACAGCATCATGAGTGAATGCAGCTATTGGAGCCTTTCGGGAACAAATGTTTATCGTGACTTTGTTGAGCTGCCGTCGCAGATCATGGAGAACTGGGGCGAGGAAAAAGAATGGCTCGACGTGGTTGCCATGCATTATAAGACAGGCGAAAAGATGCCCGCAGCAATGCTCGACAACATCATCCGCAGCCGGAATTTCAACAACGGATATGCATTTGTGCGCCAGCTGAGTTTTGGATTCAATGATATGGCATGGCATTCGCTGACTCAACCCTATGAAGGTTCTGTGGTTGAACTGGAATCCAGGGCCATGGACCCAACAGAACTTTTTCCGCCGGTTGATGGCTGCAGTGTCAGTACCGGATTTCATCATATTTTCGGCGGAGGTTATGCAGCAGGATATTATGGATACAAATGGGCCGAAGTGCTCGATGCTGATGCCTTTTCGCTGTTCAGGCAAAACGGATTATTCGATAGGAAGACAGCAAAGTCATTCCGTGTCCACATTTTGTCAAAAGGAGGTACCGAACATCCTATGGAATTGTACAGGCGGTTCAGGGGGCAGGAGCCTTCCATAAAACCATTGCTGGAAAGAAGCGGATTACTGTAAAAGCCGGGCGGTCAGGATCAGTTATCGACGGAGCATAGTGCTCAGGTAGTATATTCCGGAATACCTAATGCCCTTATTTTTCTTTGGTTGAGATCATAAATATTATTTTATCATAACTATCCAGGATCCTTAAAATAGCTACATTTTGTAATAAACTGTAATCTAAATTGATCGGATTAAAATTTTCCTCCATGACCCTGCCGTTGACCATGAAAATGATCTTGTGGTTCTGGCTCTGATGATAAGCATAATGTTTTTGTGTAATCCTTTCAAAATCGGAATTATAATAGGCCAGAACAAAATCAGAGAGGCGTCCCTCGTCCAGTTTATTGACTTTTATCGTCCTTCCTTTGAGTTTTTTGGTTTTGTAATTGGAATTCGGTTGTTTAAGATCGAATTTAAATTTTAATACCTCATTCTCCTTGCAACCTCCGAACGAACTCACACTAATTTTATAAGGCTCTGAAATACAGGAAAACTCAAGTATACCTTCAATGGGTGTCCATAATTCAAATTGTCCGGACGCATCTGAAAAGGCTACTTTGTCTGTATTGGAGATCCTGATAGTCGCCTGTTCCAGCGGGTGATTATCTTTTGTAATAATCTGCCCTCTGACCAGGACAGAATCAGCTGACTGGGAAAATCCTGCCAGAGCAAGTGTAAGACCAAATAAAGTGAGACCTGATTTCATTTTTTCAATGAGATTAAAAAGATTAATATTAATTGATCTTTGTAGAGGCTATACCTGGCATTATGAATTAAAACCCTCAACAATTCGAAAGTTATGAAATAATACAGACCTGTGCAAATCCGCTGGCCGGCTTATTTCTGTATGGTGTCAGGCTGCAGGTGTACGCACACCTGCCTTATCGGATGCTGGAACATTTCAGTTATCGCATAATCCATATTTTCCGGGCAATACAATAATCGTTGTATTGCAGAACAACAAAATAAATCCCGTTATGCAGATAACTGACATCTATTTTTTGTTCAGCTTCAACCTCATCGGTCATCGGTCCTGAATGATATAATACCTGCCCGGTTATGCTTGTTACCGAAACTGAAAAGGGTAAAGCGTTGCCTCCTATTTCTCTCAGATAAAGCTCATTTTGCACGGGTACCGGATAGATCTTCAGGGTATTGGTCCCGGACCGTATTTCTTCCTCACCGGTTGCCATGGTATCGGGGATGGAAAAGAATTCCTCAGGGGGTATTGCAGCATGTGTAACTTTTATGGCTTTTATCAAACCATGGTACCATCTTGCCAGGTTATAACGTGCCCCCACCGAGGTTTTCCCGGTTGTGTTGAACACTTTTGAAATATAGCCTACCGTCCCGCTCAATTCCTGCTGGCCGTTAACATAGGTAGTAAACATATTGTCCTTGTATGTCACTGCGGCATGCATCCACTCACCGGTGGGGTGTGTTTTGGTGGCATCGATAAGCGTCAGGTCATCGTTGTCGGTTTTTAAAAAGCCATCGAAATACCATTCGTTGGCGGCAGTAACTCTTATTTCGATTGTCATTCGCGGGCCGCTGGCATCATCCGGATCCCAGAAACAAACAAAACGGGGCTCGTTGCCAATGTTGGGCTGCCCGCCTTCCGGCTTGAACAACACCTCAAACGTAAATTCCCTGGCATCGCCCAATGGATTTTTGTCTATGAAAAGGGCATCATTAACACCATCAAAGAAAACGGCATCGCCCTTTTCTGTTTTAACTACGGCCGGTTCTCCGTTGACGGTCACCCCATAGTCTCCGATTTCGGTAACGGAACAGATATCCCAGTATTCGTAGAAAACGGTATCGGAAAAACCTGCAAATGAAATCGCCACAACATGCAAAAACAAGCCTGACAGCAGACCCTTCAGATACTTCATTATAAATATTTTAAGAAAATATAGCATATTCAACAAATCATAAAGATATAAATCTTTGGCTTCATGGAACAGCATTTGTAAAAAGCAAATGCAGGATTGCTTATTTTTTGGGAAACCAGGGAATGAATGAGCTTGTTTTTTCAATATATTCCTTGTATTCAGGTTTTGCATCTTTCAGGGTTTTTTCCAGCAATACAACCCCCGAAACCCTGATAATCAGGAAAATCATTAAGACTGAACCGAGCACCGGAATATAACTGCCTGCAGAAAGGCAAATAAATCCATAGCCGCACCAGACCGCTGCATCGCCAAAATAATTGGGATGCCGGGTGTAACGCCAGAAACCCCTGTCCAGCACTTTGCCTTTGTTGGCGTGATTTGCCTTAAACCTGGCCAATTGAAGATCGCCCCCTGTTTCAAATACAAAGCCAATGATCCATAATAAAATACCCATAAAATCAAATATCCCGAGCTTATCATCCGGGCGGTAAAATTGTGCTCCTAGCAATGGCGCAGAAATGAGCCACATTAAAAATCCCTGAAAAAGGAAGGTCTGAAAAAAACTGATCCACCAGTAACGGTGTTCCCCGTAATCTTTTCTGAACTTTTGATATCGGAAATCTTCACCCTTGCCATGATTGCGCCATGCAAGATATAGGGAAAGGCGCAGCCCCCAAAGTGCAACCAAGGTCAGAATGAGTATTTTACGGATCTCAAGGCCATCCGTTTTCAGGAAATAAAACAGGCAAGCCACAACGAAACCGAAGCCCCAGAACAGATCGACAATACTTACATTCCTGATCCGGATGCTGATGATCCACAGCAGTGTCATCATGATAACAATGAGAGCCAAAGCCAGGAAGTAGATATAAAAGAACGTCATAATAACCTATGTTAATCAAGCACTATAGCCCGAGTTATTGGACGGCTTTTTCATTGGCAATTTTTTCAGCCAGCTGCATGGCATTGTATGCATTAACAATACCACCGGTGCGGGACAAATGTCTGAATTTAGTTTTTTTATTACGTTTCCCTTCGTCATCCGGGTAATATACTTTGAATTTTTCAAACCGGGTAACGGAATGAAGGATAATATCTTTTATCTCGGAAGCCTGAAGATCGGGATAATATGACCAGATCATGGCTGCCACACCGGAGACGACCGGACCTGAAAAGCTGGTGCCACTGGCCAGATTGTACTTATTCTCCGGGTATAAAGACACAATATCGACACCGGGAGCAAACAGGTCAACGTTTTCACGTCCATAGTTTGAGAAATCAGCGATAAAGAATTCATCAAGCTTGCTCTTGGTTGCGCCCACGGTGATGTAATTTGACGCCTTGGTACCGTCGCTGAAAGTCTTTGACGGATATTGCATAGTTTCATCTATGTTATAGGCGTCATTACCTGCCGAATGTACTACCAGAACATTGTTTCTTCCGGCGTACTGCAGCGCTTCATCCACAAACTTTTTCTGGGGTGAGAAACTCTTGCCAAAGCTCATATTGATGATATCGGCACCATTATCAACAGCGTACCGTATGGCCAGTGCAACGTCTTTGTCATATTCATCTCCGTCGGGTATTGCACGCAATACCATGATCTCCGTATTCACGGCAATACCATTGATTCCCTTACTGTTATCGCGGGACGCTGCTATTATGCCCGATACAAAGGTTCCATGGTCTGATGAGGGTCCTTTAATATTATTATTGCCGTAATCTGTATCTTTTATATCGGACGGATCATCAGACAATATGGCGCGGTAATTTGTCTCAGGATTTAGTTTTTTCGTCAGGTAATTGAAGTTATGTTGCTTGTATTCTTTCAGGGATTCCGGAGTCAGCCCTTTACTGTAGATATAGGAAAGAAAGGCAACGGATTTTTTCACGGAATCAATATCGGTATGGATAGCATCGAGGTCAGCCTGAACCAATGTTTCTTTGCCAAGATAACGCATGACAGTTTGGGCGGCATTATTATAAGCGAATTCAAAGAAATCAATATGGCTTTTTTCTGTCTCGAATTTTGTACGTTCTGCCTCATACTTTTTCCTGCTGGCAAGATAATATCGGTAATTGCTTCTTTCTGCTCTGGGCAAATTATAAATTGATTTAATATCCTTATATAATGAATCATATTTCCGATATATTCTGACATACTCGTAATTCTCATAATGAATGTTCTCTCCGGCGGGATTCCCAAGGAAATTCCAGCCATGGAGATCGTCCACGTAGCCATTGCTGTCATCATCAATGCTATTATCCGCTATCTCATCAGGGTTTGTCCAGATCTTGCCTTCCAGTTCCGTATGTTGGATGTCGACACCACCATCAATGACAGCAACAATAACTTTCTTTCTTGGTACAAGTCCATGGAGGATTTCCCTGTATGTCTTATCGACGCTGGCACCTTGAACCGTATCCGCAACCGGATCGAGGTTGTACCAGTTAATTTGTTTCACATCCATAGAGTCTACTGATGAAACGGGTTCATCGGCCAGGACAGCAGGGGATAGCATGGCCATGAGCCAATATAGCAGGACACGATGCAATGGGAAAATATGGCTGAAACTGATTCTCATATTATTAGATCTGTTTTTCAGATTTCAAGTATACAATTATTTTTAATAAAACTACTTATCATAAAAAGACCATTTTTATATACTAACAAATACCATAAAGGTTTGGTTTATTTAATATAATAATATACACAGATAAGTGGGATATCCATTAATCTGGAAGTCAACCATGGCCAAAGAAAAACAGGATCCGTATTATGCAGCAGTTGCGCCGGGCTTTGCAGGGTGCAGCTATACTAACCCATGATAACCAGAATCGTGTTATCCTCTTTCAGTTTATCCATGGGGATGAATTTGCCGGCAAGTCTTTCTCCGTTAACGATCATTTGTTCAACCCCTTTTTCAATTCCTTTTTCATTCTTCACTTGGATATTCAGCATTTTGCTGCGGAACTTCCGGTATACCCTGAATCCGTCCCAGTTTGATGGTATGCAGGGATCGATCGCAATACCATTATAGCCAGGCCGTATACCAAACATAAACTGGGTAATCGCGTAATAGGTCCAGGTGGCCGATCCGCTCAGCCAGGGAATACGGGATTTACCGAATCCGGGGCTGTAGTTGCTGTGTGTGCTTTGACATACCACATATGGCTCTATTTCACGAATTTCCGCTTTGTCATTAAAGGATGAGGGCAGGTAAGATTTCAGATAATCATATGCCCTGTTGCCATGGCCGAGTATGGCCTCTGCTATTACGGCCCAGCCCTGGGTGTGAACAAAGATGCCTCCGTTTTCCTTGGTGCCGGGGTTCATAAGCTGGGCACGAACGATGGTATAGTCTGATGAAGTATAGGGTGGATTGCACAAGGCAATGCCATATTCCGTGGCCAGCATTTCGTTCACCATATTCATGGAACTTTCTGCCTGTTCAGGGGTTGCAGCGCCGGCTATAATCGCCCAGGCTTGAGGATTAAGATAGATCTGCCCCTCATGGTTATCTTTTGATCCGAATTTCATACCGTCGTAGCGGTATCCCCGCATGAACCACTTCCCGTCCCATGCGTGCTCCTGAATGGCACAGTCAACTTTTTCAAGCAGGGGTCCGGCCCACTCCTCTTCTTCAGGTCTGCCCAGCAATCCGGCTATTTCAATATATTCTCTGAGTGCAAACCGTAATTGCATGGCAACAAATACCGATTCACCGTTATGTCCAAACCGCAGGCAATCGTTCCAGTCAGCTCTAAGTCCACAAGGCAGGCCATGGGCACCCGATCTTTTCAGGTTAAAGCCGATCGCTCTTTTTAAATGGCCAAGCACGGTATCTTCTCCCTGGTCGGCATAAGGCAGCACTTTATCAAAGAATGCCAGATCGCCGGTTTCTTTGACATAGGATGGGATTGCATTGAAAAGCCACAAACAGTCGTCTGACCGGTACTCCTCTTCAGCCGGTGCCATTTCACCCCCGGGTTTATGTGACAGGGGACGCACCATCGGCATGGCTCCGCCGGTGCTGACCTGGCCGGTAATCATCAGCTCAAGCCGTTCTTTCACCTCATCGGTAATGGCATGCATGGGACCCAGGAAATCCTGGACCGTGTCGCGGTATCCCAATCCATCGCGTTCGCTTGCCGTATAAATGAGACTGGCAGCCCTTGACCAGGCAAAGGTCATCATACAGTTATAAATGCTCCACATGTTAACCATGCTGTTGAGTAACGGATCGGGGGTATCAGCTGAAATCCCTTTGATCCGGTTGTGCCAGTATTGCTGAACTTGCAGGAGATCACGGTCTGCTTTACCGGGGTCAGCATATTCTTCAGCAATCATTTTTCCTTCCTCACCGGCTTTCCCGATTCCCACCAGTACAAGCAATTCCTTTGATTCACCTGGCCCCAGCATCATCGCGAACTGCAGTGATCCGCAAGGATTGTCACCATAGGCCAGGGAATTGGTGCATTTGCCTTTTTCAACGACAAGGGGATTGGCATAAGTGCGGTAAGGCCCTAGAAATGCTTCGCGGTCGGTATCATAACCGATGACCTCTGCCCCGACCAGCGCCTGAAAAGTATGCCTGCCCTGATCTTTTTCCTCAAAATTATCAGGCATCGCGGGAATGTTGACGTTCGTACCATGATCCAGGATGCCATCCAGGATATTCATCTGTGCCGTGTACTGCACATATTGCAGGTTCAGCAGGTCATCCAGGGAATTCCATGTCCCCGCCAGTTCCTGGTAGGTAAAACCGCTGAGCGAACGTTTCCGTTTTCCGGTATTGGTGATCTTTACCTTCCATATCTCGTATAACTTGCCGAGCGGGACAAAATAGGTTATTTGACTGGTAATTCCTTTGTATTCCGAAGTGATGCGGGTGTATGCGGTGCCATGGCAGCAATGTGACTTGAACTGGTCGAGTGGTTTACCTACTGGCTGCCATGATGCCGACCAATAGTCGCCTGAATCATGATCGTGGAAATAAACATACCGGCCGGGTTGGTCCATGGGGATGGAATTAAAACGCATGCGAATGAAACGCCCCATGCCTCCGGACTTATAAAAGGTATATCCTCCGGCATTGTTGGTAATTATCGCCCCAAACTCTTTTGAGCCCAGGTAATTGCTCCATGATTTTGGCGTATCGGGGCGCGTTATAACATATTCCTTGTTCTTATCATCAAAATAGCCGTATTGCATAATCCGTTCTTTTTATGGTTATCTGTTGTATACCCTGGCTTATTCGTGCAGGGTCTAATGGGTTTTATCCTTCAGGGTTCTTAGCCCGTGAAAAGAAACGGCAAGTTAGAAAAATTGGCATTAGTTTACCAGCGGAATCAGAAAATCTTTGGTATTTGTCCCGGTGTTGAAAAAAAGTACTTTTCAAACCGGCAGGATGGATTTTTCATTGTATTTTCGGAACGGCATTATAATATGGTTAATCCTATGCGTAAAATCAGAGTAGCTATAATGTTTGGGGGGCGGTCAGCCGAGCATGAAGTATCCCTTCAGTCTGCAAAGAATGTTATTGAATCACTGGACAAGAAAAAATATGAACCGGTGCTCATAGGTATTGACAAGGAAGGTCGCTGGTTCTTGAATGAGCATTCCATCCAGTTATTGAATTCCGGAGATCCGAGGCTTATCCAGCTTTCAGGACGGGAACATGAAATTGCGTTAACGCCTACAGGCAGCAATAGCCAGTTGATCAGTCTGCATGGAAAATCGGACCTTCCGAAAATAGATGTGATATTCCCGGTATTGCACGGTCCGTTTGGCGAGGACGGTACCATCCAGGGGCTGGCCAAACTGGCGAATGTCCCCTGCGTAGGCCCCGGCATATTAGGCAGTGCGGTAGGCATGGATAAAGATGTAATGAAACGACTGCTCCGGGATGCAGGTATCCCGAACGCGCGTTTTGTAACCTTGTCAGCCCTGAATAAGGAAAAGATAAGCTATGATGCCCTCAAAAGCAAGCTGGGCCAGACGCTCTTTATTAAACCTGCCAACATGGGATCTTCAGTGGGCATTTCCAAGGTGAGAAATGAAGTTGAGTTTAAGAAGGCCGTTGCGCTGGCATTTGATTACGATCTTAAAGTAATAGTCGAGGAAGAGGTCAGGGGACGTGAGATCGAGTGCGCCATTCTCGGAAATGAGAATCCTGCCGCATCAATACCGGGAGAGATAATCCCCAAGGCCGATTTCTATTCCTACCAGGCCAAATATATTGATGAGGACGGAGCAGCGCTTTCCATACCGGCGCAATTGCCGGAGCATCTGGTAAAGCAAGTGCAGGATCTGGCCCTGCAGACGTTTCGTGTGCTGGAATGCCAGGGTATGGCAAGGGTGGATATTTTCCTCACTCCCGATGAAAAGCTGTATGTTAACGAAATCAATACCATCCCTGGATTTACGAAGATCAGCATGTATCCGAAGCTGTGGGAGTATTCCGGGATAACTTATACCGAACTGGTTGACCGGCTGATAGAGCTGGCCATGGAGGACCATGAAAAGAGAGGCAGACTGAAGGTTTCAATGGAGTTTTAAGAGAGGGACAAGCCTGCCTGCCGGCAAGGCAGGGGACGAGTAATGCAAGAATCAAGAATCAAGAATCAAGAACCAGGAGAACAGACAAAAGAATAAGGAACAAGGACTTGATTCAGGTTTAGAAAGTTATATTCCAAATTAATTCTTAAAATTTATCCATTTCTGGTCAAACCGAATGGATAAAAATAAACAAATTTTATAAAAAACTAAGAATTTAGTTGCATAACTAAAAAGTTAGTTATATATTTGTTCCGTTAAATTTATTGTATGGAAAAGAAAAGTATACTAAGAGAACTTACCCGTGCCGAGGAAGAAGTAATGCAACTATTATGGGATCTGGGTAAGGGATTTGTCAAAGACCTTGTGGAAAGGTATGAGGAACCAAAGCCTGCCTATAATACTGTTTCCACCCTCATCAGGATATTGGAGCAAAAAGGATTTGCAGGGCATACTGCCTATGGTAAAACGCATGAGTACTATCCTCTTGTATCCAGGGATGAATACCGGAAACATTATCTCAATAATATGATCAGCCATTATTTCAGCGGATCATTCAAACAGCTGGTATCCTTTTTTGCCAAAGAACAGAAACTGGATATCAACGATCTGGAGGATATGCTGAACAGCATGAAGAAGGAATCCAGGTACAAAACACATTAACCGGAAACAAATGGAAGCTTTTATTTTCTATCAGATCAAGTCTGCCTGCTGTCTGGGCCTGTTTAGCCTTGTTTATCTCTTGCTGATCCGTAACCTCACTTTTTACCGGCTGAACAGGTTTTATCTTTTATCGGCCATGATTTTATCCTTCGTGATCCCGGCTGTCACCATCAGGATGCCGGCCGCAGATCGTGCAGGTGTATTGAATATTGTGCTGGATACCATTACCATCAATGCATCAGCGGATGGAATGGATCCAACCCTGGTACGTCCCTGGACTGTCTGGATAAAATATGTTTATCCTGCGGTTTCCCTGGTATTTGCCGGTTTTTTTATTCAGCAGCTGATGGGATTATGGGCTATAATCCGTCGTCATGGTATACAAAGAAAGGATAGGATGCTATGGGTGACCATACCCGATAATCTGCCGGCTTTCTCGTTTTTCAACATTCTGTTTATCAGTTTTTCCGCATCGGGTGATCTGAAGGGTAATCCGGTAATCAGGCATGAAATGGCACATGCCCGTCAGTTTCATTCCGTCGATATCCTGCTGGCTGAACTGATGAAGATTGTGCAATGGTTTAATCCATTTATATATATCATCAGAAGATTATTAAAAGAAACCCACGAGTACCTGGCCGATGAAACTGTATTGGAGCAGAACAGTGATCCGGCCGGGTACCGCCTGCTCCTCCTGTCCCAGGTTTTTGGGATTCAACCCGGGATTTCCAATTCTTTTAATTATTCACTTATTAAAAAACGATTTACCATGATGTCAAAAGAAAAATCCCCGCTCATCCGGCAGGTCAGGTACCTGCTGGCATTACCCTTGGCTTTATTGCTTATCTTTATTTTTGGCTGCAGGGAGGCTGCCTCATCGCTGGGGAATGAATCAGCAGGCAAACAAGGCACTGCTGCTGTCAATAACCTTAAGGCTGGTAATGAATCAGGAATTGCCGATGACAGTATATACATAAAAGTTGACGAAATGCCCCGGTTCCAGGGAGGAGAAATCGAAAATGTTTTATTATATGTTCAGCAGCATATAATATACCCTGAAGCGGCAAAAAAATCGCATATCCAGGGCAAAGTTTATGTTCAGTTTATAGTCAACGAACTGGGCAATGTTGTTGAGGCTAAGGTTGTTAAAGGTATTAACGTCGAAAAGGATGAAAATGCCGTTGTTGTGGCGGGTTACAAGGATAAAGATATGCAGGGTATAAAGGATGCCGCCAAGGAACTTGACGAAGAGGCTGTCCGTGTGATTTCTTCGATGCCGGCCTGGGAACCCGGTAAAAAGGATGGTAAACCGGTAAAGGTAAGTTTTACCATCCCTATAAAATTTGTTTTACAGTAAGCAAGACAAAAGCAAAGAAAGATCCCTGCCAGCGGTCACGGTTCAAATTGATATGCGTGACCCTGTCAGGGATTCTGATACAGAAGCCACACATAAACAACTGCGGGCGTTTTAAGTAAATTATCAACGCATTTTGTTTTTATATCAACAGGTTGTAAAATATTCCTGAAAATATTAGGTTTATAATATAAACTAGTTTATATTTGTATTGAATTTATAATCTAAACTAAATTGAATACAATATGGAAAATTCAGAAAGGTTTAATGAAAAAGACAGCTTAAAGGTCATCTACGAGATGATTGAAGCCGCCAGATGCGATGTCCAGGATAATTACTTTTATTATCTTCTCTGGGGCATACTGGTATTGTTGGCCAGCCTGCTTGAGTTTGTCCTGCTTCAGGTCTTTCAACTCCCCTGTCATTATATCGGCTGGCCGGTATTGATGGGGATTGGTGTATTCATCACCATCCTGCACTCGGTAAGGAAGTATGGCAAGTCAAAATCCTTTTCCTATGTGGGCTCTTTCTTCCTTTATTTTTATATCGGGTGGACCCTTTCGTTGATCCTGTTGCTGGCATTTGTCATCGCTGCCCATTATGCGCTGATTCAACCGGTTTCCCTGTCTATGTATGCCCTCGCCATTTTTGTCTCGGGCAGTATATTAAGGTTCAAACCGCTGATATGGGGGGGCTTCATTGCCTGGGCTGCTGCCATTGCCTCGTTCTTTTCGCCATTCCCGGTTCAGCTACTGATTACAGCCGCTACGGTTATCATTGCATACATCATTCCCGGCTGGCTGTTAAAAAGAAAAACGGAAAGTAACGACCTGTAAAAAGCATTATTATGTTTAAAGAACTTGATCCGGTATTGCATTCTCAGCTGAGGCTTTCCATTATGTCGCTGCTGATTGGTATCAGGTCGGCCGAATTTACATACCTGATGGAAAAAACCGGTGCCACCAGGGGGAATATCAGTGTGCAATTAAAAAAGCTCGAGGAGGCCGGCTATATAGAAATCAAAAAATCATTCCGCAGGAATTATCCGCTGACAACCTGTTATATAACACAAAAAGGAATAAAAGCCTTCAGGGATTATGTGGATGCCCTTGCAGATTATATCCGGCAGAAACCGGATTCAGCATGATCTTTCATTGTTCAGGGATGGGCGTCTGGCAGGGATTACCGAAATTATGAAATACGTAAATGGTTGTTAAATAAATAATTATAAGAAATAATATGTCAGAATGGCTTATTTATATTGGTAATACTGACAATATGGCATTAAATTATCATTGGCATATTAATTGAAAATAGTAAGGCATAACTTAAAAATTTGTTTAACTAAAAATATTGGAGGATAAAGCCATGTTACCATCATTAAGAACAAGAACAACCTTACCGAGTTTGGTAGAAGAATTCTTCAACGGTAATTTTTTCCCGAAGTTTTTTGACATGGAAAACAAGTATTCCATTCCGGCCGTGAACATCATCGAAGGAAAGGATGAATACCGGATTGAAGTTGCAGCTCCGGGCCTTGACAAAGAAGATTTCAAGATACAGCTCGATAACCATGTCATGACGGTTTCCTCGGAAAAAGAGGAAAATCATGAAGAAAATGATGAAAAAGTAATGCGCAGGGAATTCAGCTATTGCTCCTTCAGGCGTTCTTTCTCCTTGCCTGAAACGGTAAATGCCGACAAGATCAAGGCAAACCATAAGGATGGCATTCTTCAGATCGTTGTCCCCAAAAGGGAAGAAGCCAAAGAAAAACCCGCACGGGAAATCAAGATCTCGTAAACAGTTAGCTGAACAATGTAACGAAACAGCCCGGATGAATGTCCGGGCTGTTTTTTTGAATGTTGTAGAGAAGGAAGAAAGCTAACCGGTAAACAGTGAACCTGCCTGGCCGGCAGGCAGGCAGTGAACAGTGAAAGGTGAATAATTATAAGTTTTTAGTTATCAATTAGTTATTAGTTTTTAGTTTTCTGCAGCCTAACTTCCTAAACCGCTAAAAACCTAAACCGCTAAAAACCTAAACTGCTAAACAGCTAAAAACCTAAGCACCTAAAAGGCTAAACCGCTAATTCCTGACTACACGACTGCAAGACCGCAATCAATTATAGACACCCTGTCAGGGTATCTTGGTGCTAGCAATTTACATAAGAATCTGAATTTCAATTATTTATTATTTGACACCCTGTCAGGGTGGGGGTACCCTGACAGGGTGTCCCCTCCATTTTGTTAAAAATTCTTAAAATCTTATAAAATTTGAAGCGTTTTTGTTTTTTTTGCATGGCTGATTAAATTCACTAAGAATTATTTATATGGATATTGTCGTTCAGAACATTACAAAAAAATTCGGCGTTCAGAAGGCAGTTGACAATGTATCTTTCACGGTAAAAACCGGAGAGATCGTTGGATTCCTTGGACCCAACGGAGCCGGAAAAACAACCACCATGAAGGCCATCACCTGTTTCTTTATGCCCAACGAAGGAGATATAACCGTGGGTGGATATTCCATACGGGACAATCCTGAAGAGATCAAAAAGAATATCGGATATCTCCCCGAGAACAATCCGCTTTACAAAGAGATGCCAGTAATCGACTATCTCCGGTTCGTTGCTGAAATACAGGGTATACCGGATAGCAAGATCCGTGACAGGATACTGGAGATGGTAAATACCTGCGGGCTGGAGGGAGAAAAGCATAAAAAGATCAGTGAGCTTTCAAAAGGTTATCAGCAGCGTGTGGGATTGGCCCAGGCCCTGATCCATAATCCCAGGGTGTTGGTCCTTGACGAACCCACATCGGGACTTGATCCAAACCAGATCATCGAGATCCGGGATCTCATCCGGGAAATAGGCCAGGAAAAAACGGTTATTCTCAGTTCGCATATTCTGGCTGAAGTGGAGGCTACCTGTGACAGAATTGTCATCATTAACAAAGGCCGGATCGTGGCTGACGGCACCTCCGCCGATCTGCGAAAACAATCACAGGGCAGGGAGATTCTGAAAGTTACCATCGAAGGGGGCAATAAGAATGAAGTATTTAAGGCCCTGCAAGGCCTCAGTAATGTGCAGATAGTTGATTTCATTTCAAAGGGTGACAGCTCTTTTGAAGTACAGAGCAAACCGGATACTTCCTCGCGGCGCGATGTATTTCAGCTGTGTGTGAAAAAGGGCTGGGACCTGACTGAATTGACGCCAACGGAGACCAAGCTGGAAGATGTGTTCAGAGAGCTGACTTTGAAATGATGTGAAATTTAAAATACAACATACGGATATGAAATATAGTTGGATAATTACAAAACGTGAGCTGGCTTCTTTCTTTGATTCCCTGCTTGCTTATATATTGTTGCTGGCCTTCCTGGGATTTAGCGGCCTCTTTACCTGGCTATTCGGAAGCGATGTTTTCCTGGTCAAGCAGGCCAGCCTTCAATCTTTTTTTGGTGTCGCATACTGGACCCTCTTTTTTTTCATTCCTGCCCTTACTATGCGGATGATCGCTGAAGAAAAAAGTTCGGGCACCCTCGAACTTATGCTGACCAAGCCATTAACAGACTGGCAGTTTGTACTCGGAAAATTTCTGGCAGCCTTGCTGTTGATAGGGATATCCCTTGCACTTACGCTGCCTTATTATATCACCGTAGCAAGCATTGGTCCCATTGACCACGGAGCCGTATGGACCGGATACCTTGGTCTTTTGCTGATGAGCGCCGCCTATATAAGCATTGGCCTTTTCGCCAGCAGCATAACCTCCAATCAAATAGTCGCATTTCTGCTTGCTTTGCTGATAGGCATCTTTTTCCATCTTCTTTTCAGCATACTGGCCGGAAGCTTTCCCGGTTTTATCGGCAGATGGATGAATTATCTCAGCCTGAACACCCATTATGAGTCCATTACAAGGGGAGTGGTAGATTCCAAGGATCTGATCTATTTCTTTTCCATTATCTTCCTGGGACTTTTCGCTGCTGAGACAGCCATTGCGAAACGCAATATCAACGATAATTAATCAAGATTGAGCAACATGAAATCAAGAACTTCACTACTATATTTTGCGGCATTGGTCATTGGTGTTGTTGCACTGATTAATATTCTGGCCAGCCGTTATTTTGTGCGCCTTGATCTTACCGGGGATAACCGCTATACCCTCAGCCGGGCAACCAAAGACCTGTTGAAGAATCTGGAAGAGCCGATCACCATAACCGCTTATTTCACCCGGAAACTGGATCCTTCCTTTGATAATATCCGAAAGGAATTTGAAGATATGCTCACCGAGTATCACTCAATTTCAAAGGGGATGGTGGTGTATGAAATCAAGAATCCATTGAAGGATGAAGAAACCGAAAAGGAGGCCCAGCAGGCCGGAGTGATGGAATTGCAGGTCCAGGTACGGGAAGATGATCAGTTTAAGGCACAAAAAGCATACCTGGGGGCTGTGGTACAGATGGGTGAGGAATCGGAGGTTATCCCTGCCATCGGTCAGTCGCAGGGTATGGAATACAGCCTTTCCACTGCCATTAAGAAATTGTCGGTAAAAGATAAGCCTGTCATCGGCATATTGCAGGGTCATGGTGAAGCTCCGCTTCAGCAACTGCAGTATGCGATCAATGCCATGGAAGTGCTCAACCGGGTTGAACCGGTCTATCTGACTGATTCCACCCAGGAATTGTTGAAATATGAAGCAGTCGCCATTGTTGCCCCCAGGGACTCATTTCCACAAAGCCATCTTGATCAGCTGAGTCAATTCCTCAGCACCGGCAAAGGGATCTTTGTTGCGATCAACCGCGTGGGCGCGGACCAGAGCAGCCAATGGGGAGTGCCTGTCAACACCGGACTTGAAAGTTGGCTCAGTCAA
Organism: uncultured Bacteroidales bacterium; assembly: GCA_964456825.1. Taxonomy (GTDB): domain Bacteria; phylum Bacteroidota; class Bacteroidia; order Bacteroidales; family UBA10428; genus UBA5072. The sequence continues at coordinate 70,056 of CAYWCR010000004.1, read as the reverse complement.
TGGGGTGTTGAGGTCAGCAACCATTATATTGTAGACCTGCAATGTCCGACAGTGAACCTGCAGCAACAACAAGGACAGTATATCAGTATTAAGATGGTGAACTTTTATTATTTCCCATACATCACCAATTTTAAAGATCATCCCATTTCCTCGGGCCTTGAACAGGTATTACTGCAATTTGCCAGTCCGGTCACCTATACGGGCGATTCCTCGGTGACTTTCACGCCGCTTGCCGCGACTTCGGAAAGATCGGGCACAAAATCTTCCTATTCGTTGTATGAAGTTGACAGGGAATGGACCGAAAATGATTTTCCCCTTTCGGATCTTACTGTTGCGGCGGCATTGGAAGGCAACATTACCGGTAATGCAAATGCACGCATGGTGGTAGTAGGGGACGGCGATTTTCCTATAGGGGGCAATCAGGGACAGGTGAATCCCGACAATATCCATCTGATGGTCAATTCCATTGACTGGTTGTCCGATGAGACCGGATTGAATGAACTGCGAACAAAAGGTGCGACGTTAAGGCCTATTGATGAGCTTACGGACGGAAAGCGCAAATTCCTGAAATACTTTAATTTTTCACTGCCCCTGTTACTGGTCATCATTTACGGCATTTTCCGGATGCAGCGCAATCAGTTGAAAAAAGTAAAACGAATGGAGGTTGGCTATGTTTAAGAAAATAACCGTTAAAAACCTGTCTTTTGTCTTTATCTTCCTATTGATATTGGTTACGTTGATATTGCTGGTCGATGAGAAGAAGGGAAAGAGAACCTTTCGTACCGACCTTTTTAATGCCGATACCGCCGAGGTAACAACCATTATCATATATCCCAGATTGGATCAGGACAATCCTTTAACCCTTGCTAAGGCAGAACCTGACTGGCTGCTTAAAAGCGGGCAAAAGGAATATGCTGCCGATCCCGGCATGACGAAAGAAATCCTGCGTACGCTGAACGACCTCAAGGCTTCTCGTGTGGCAGCCACTGATAAAGAAAGGTGGAAAGAATTTGAGGTTGACGATTCCTTATCAACCAGGGTATTGGTGAAGAAGGGCAGGAAAACGGTTTCATCGCTTTATATAGGAAGGTTTTCATACCGGATGCCTAAAAATACCAATCCGAATGATTATTACAACCAGCAGCCGAAGATTTCCACCTATGTGAGGGTGGGAGATGAAAAATTCGTTTATGTGGTGGAAGGTTTTCTCAGTATGATATTCAACCGGAACCTGAATGATTTTCGCAACAAAGTAATCATCAGATCCAACCGCAACGAATGGAACAAGATAACCTTCACCTATCCGGGAGACAGTTCTTTCAGCCTGATCAAAGAAAAAGGAACCTGGTCTGTTGATGGCATTGAGATTGATTCGGCCAGAGCAGAGGAATATCTGAGTTCCATTACCTGGATCTCCAGTGAGGATTTTGTAGATGACCAGAAACCAGGTTCGGATAAACCGGATCTTTCATTGAAAATCGAAGGCGATAATATGGTCAGCCCAATTGTAATATCAGCTTTTACCGCTGATACAACCCATGGTTGCCTGATCCGTTCCAGCATGAATAAGGAGGCGTACTTCAGCGGAAAACAATCCGGCCTCGCTGACAGGATCTTCATCAGCAGGAAAAAACTGCTGGGAAAGGAAAAATAGGTTCATGGGACATCGCTGACATGCTGGTCCTTATATTTTTTGCATATCCATTGACACAAAACCTGATCTATTTTATGGTAATGAGAGGCTGCCATTATTATTTTTCATAACTTACACCAAAATATCCAAACACCATGGACGAAACAACTATGAAAAAACACGTGACACTGGTATCTGCCTTGCAAATCGGTTTCAGTAGCATAGGAATGATCGGAGCCATTGTCGTTTTCCTTGTTTTCAACTTTGCACATTCCTTTGTAATGGATGATGAGGTGGCCAATGCAGTCCTCAGATTTCTGAGTGTTGCTGTTCCCCTGGCCATTGGCGGTTTTTCAGCGATAGGGCTGATCGCCGGGATAGGGTTGTTTAGTTATCAGGAATGGTCCAGAATACTGATGCTGATCGTTGCAGCCATCGGATGTCTGAATGTACCCTTCGGCACCATTAAAGGTGTTTATTCCATCTGGGTATTGATGCAGGACGAAACCATCAAGCTATTCAAGCGCTGATAAGCGGACTTTTTATCGGAAAATATTGAACGAGACGCAAAGCCTTGCGTCTCTGCAACCGATTAACGGTTACCAATTACCGGTTTCTCTCCTCGTTTACTCTATCTTTCCAGAAGCGGTTAAAGCTCCGGACCGGTTTCTGGCAGAGATAGACTGTTGTACCATACTCCCTCGCGTTTGGATCGGTAATTCTGCCGATAGGTTTTATTGCCTCAAACAGATCTTCAACATCGGCACCTAGTTCATCATTAATATAGATAAAATCGGTAATTTCTGAATCGAAGGTGTCCGGTGCCCAATACAGGTATGAATCATGAAAACTCACCGCTTCAGGCAAGCCGTATTTATTCCCCAGAATAGAAATGGCAGAAGCCTGGCCATAATTTTCAGCGTATATGAGACATCTGTTTTTATCAGGAATTAACTGATAAGCTTTATTTGTTATCCGGGTTAACGCTTCCCATCCTATCATATCGGCGAAATCCTGAGGCAGCGAATGAATGGTTCCGTCTTCGAATTCTCTTCCCGCTGTGATTCCGGTCTTTTCTTCCAACCCTGAGTAGTAGGTTGCGAGCTTATCGGCTTTGCAGATCGGGATGGCTACAGGCAAGACAGGCAGTGTGATGATCAATAGCCAAATGATTAACGCCCAGCGACTCCACGCCTTTTTTAGGAAGTTTTCCCAGATTACAGCACCTGCAGCAATTAAAAACGGGTAAATACCTTGGGCATAGTAATGCTTTCCCCTTAGCAGAAAAAGGGAAACAATGACCAGCAAACAAATGACACCGACTAACCGATACGCCTTCATTTTCTTATTTATAAGCACATACAGCAATCCGGGAATTGTTACAAGCGTACCTGCAAAGGGCATCAGGAACTGTTCCACAAGGAACCCCACTCGGTCTACATGCACAAGATGTTCTCTCTTAAGTGCGTTCATATGATCAACTGACGGGAAATGGTTCATGAATTGCCAGATAAGATTCGGCAATAAGATGATCGTGCAGATCAACAATCCTGAATAAAATTGTTTTTTACTGTATACATTACGGTGTCTGGTAAACAGAATGGTAATCAGGATCAGCATGAACAATAATGCGATCAGGAGTTTATTCATCAATCCCAACCCTGCCGTAATTCCAAGAAAGAAGAGGTAACGCGGATCATCACTGCGGATATATTTTGTCAATAAAAGGAATGTAAGGGTCCAACATAATACATCAAGATACACAGGCTGGTAGAGCATGAAAGTTCTCAGTGAAATCGGGGTGATAATGAACGCAACAGCAGCAAGGATTTGTGCATAAGTCTTTCCTCCCAGTTCTCTTGAAATATCAGCCACAAACCATACCAAAGCGCCTCCGATTAATGCCGGGATCAATCTTATGGCAAAGGAGGAATAGCCGAAGATCTGAATCAAGCCATATGAGATGAAGCCGATGAGTGGTTGTGTTGTGGCATAACCAAACGAAACATGATTGCCTAGTGCATAGTAAAAAAGCTCGTCCCTGTGGCATTCAAGCCGGTTAATGAGAATGAGATGAATGACAATATTCAGCAGTGACAATGCCAAAATGGTATAGTGTTCTTTTTTCATGAAGTTTGGTTAGAACAAGGACACAATTTAGTTAATTAATTGAATATATTAATAAGTTATGCAGTTATGCAATTTAGCCGTTAACCTTTGGCTTTAAGCTATTAGCTTTGAACCAATCGCTACTAGCCAAAAGCCAATTACCAATTACTGATCACCGTCTACCGTCTTCGCCCCCAAACATTCCATCACAAATTTATACACAATCAATCAACATCATATTTTAGCATTTCATTATTATCTATATTTGAAACATCCCGGGAAGGATTTTTGGTTTATACCTGTCCCGTTTGCCTGGATCCCCTGTCCAATCGATACGGTTGAGTAATTAACTAAAAATATTTTCCGATGAGCGGTTTCTTTGGTTCCGTTTCGAAACACGATTGTGTAAATGATGTCTTTTACGGCACTGATTACAATTCCCATCTTGGGACGAAGAGAGGGGGCATGTGTATACGAGGTGAAGGAGGGTTTGACAGGGCCATTCATAGCCTGGAGAATGATTATTTCCGCACCAAATTTGAACCTGAACTATCATCCTTCAAAGGGAAGGCGGGTATAGGGATTATCAGTGACTGGCAAAGCCAGCCTTTAATCATCAATTCTCATATGGGTACCTTCGCGCTTGCCATCGTAGGTAAGATCAGCAACTTTGAAGAACTTGAAAAAAGGGCACTCAAGCAGTGCCGGCATTTCAGCGAGATGTCAGGAACGGGAATCAACCAGACCGAGTTGGTAGCCATGCTGATCGCCGAAGAGGAGACTTTCGTGGAAGGCATTCAAAATGTTTTTGAAAGGATAAAAGGCTCATGCTCCATGATGATCCTGATAGAAGATGGCATCATAGCGGCCCGTGATAAGCTGGGCCGGACCCCGGTCATATTGGGCCGTAAAAAGGATGCCTGGGCTGCATCAAGCGAGTCAATAGCGTTCCCGAACCTGGGATATGAAGTTGACCATGATATGGGTCCGGGTGAGATCGTGCATATCACTGCCGAAGGTGTCAAGCAGCTTGCACCTCCGGGTGAAAAGATGCAGATATGCGCTTTCCTGTGGGTTTATTATGGTTACCCGGCCTCAGTTTACGAGAATATCAATGTGGAATCATGCCGGTATCGCTGCGGAGCAGCACTTGCCCGGAAGGATGACACCGAGGTTGATTTTGTTTCGGGGATCCCTGATTCGGGACTGGCTCATGCACTCGGATATAGCCATGAACGAAAGTTGCCTTATTTCAGGGCTTTTGTCAAATACACCCCGACGTGGCCGCGTAGTTTTATGCCACAGGATCAGTCGCAGCGAGATTTTATAGCCCGGATGAAACTCATACCCAACCGGGAGATGATCGAAGGAAAACGGATGGTTTTTTGTGATGATTCTATCGTTCGCGGCACCCAGTTAAAAGACAACACCCAAAAACTGTTTAATGAAGGTGCGGCAGAAGTGCACATTCGGATAGCCTGTCCCACGCTTTTATTCCCCTGCGAATTCCTGAATTTCTCCAATTCCCGCTCATCCCTTGACCTGGCGGGCAGAAAAGCTGTGGCTGAGATCGAGGGGACGGATGACGTGAATTACGATAAATACCTTGACATCAACGCTGAAGAACACCATGAAATGGTGGATAAAATAAGAAAAAGGCTGAAAATCAATTCCCTTGTATTCCAGCAAATCAATGACCTGGTCTCGGCCATCGGGTTGCCAAAGGAAAAACTGTGCACCCATTGTTGGGATAGCTCAGGCTATAGCTGAAATCAATAAATTTGTTAACTTTGTCCCGCTTTTTAGCTTTCACCGGGTACCGGTGCTCCCGAACGCTTTCGGGACGGGAAGGTCACCGGAGAATACACAATTAGGGGCATTTAGCTCAGTTGGTTTAGAGCATTACCTTGACAGGGTAGGGGTCACTGGTTCGAATCCAGTAATGCCCACACAACAAGACTTCCGCCATTATCCGGGGAAGTCTTTTTAATGTTGCTGTTTATGCCGGATAAAGACTTGCTGTATGAAGATGATCCCAGGAGCATAAAGTTTTTTGTAAAAAAATATCTGCTGAAGAACAGGGATCTTTATTCCGGGAAAAAAATCATTGATTTCCCGGCCGGGAATGGCATTACCTCAAAAATACTCCGGGATATAGGGGCCGAACCCATGGCCTTTGACCTGTTCCCTGAATATTTCACCATAGCGGGCATGGAATGCAAAAGGGCCAACATAGCCCATGGCATCCCCCTGGAAGACAACACGGCTGACGGATTGATATGCCAGGAAGGCATCGAACACTTCAGTGATCAGCTGGGCGCATTGAAAGAATTCAACCGGGTGCTGAAATCCGGGGCCCTGTTGCTGATAACCACGCCCAACCACTCCAACCTTCGGTCAAAACTCAGCTATCTGCTATTTGAGAGTGAGCGTTTCAACACAAAAATGCCTCCCAATGAGCTTGACAGTATCTGGATGGCAAAGCAGGATATCACCAGTGAAATCTATTACGGTCATATTTTTCTCATCGGCGTGCAGAAACTGAGGGTATTGGCAAAACTGGCCGGATTCCGTATCAAGAAGATCCATTTCACCCGTGCAAAGTCCACCTCCCTGATTCTTTTCCCTTTCTTATATCCGTTTATTTTGTTATCCAACTGGATGACCTACAGAAAAAGCATGAAAAGGAACAGGGATTACGACGCTGAAACGAAAAAGCTTATATATGGTGAGATTTTCAGCCTGTCCATTGATCCAAAAATTCTGGTCGGCGGGAATCTGATGGTGGAATTTATTAAAGAAAAGAATTTCAGCGAGGTTGGCCGTTACCTTAAAAGCAAACACAAAGAATTCGGACGGGCCTGAATTTCCGTCCGGGATTCATAATATTTGCAGTGATTGCTAAAAACATAGAAGAGACCTTCCCGGGAGTCTTCATTTTTGATTATATTTAGGCCTCCCGCGATTAAGTTAAATTAAAGCCCCGAACCGCGATGAAAGCATTCTTTGCAAAAATAACCCTGGCCATTCTGATCCTGATCGGATTTTTGTGGCTCATAAGGATCCTGCTGAGGGAATCTTCCAATGAGGTAAAAATTATCCTGAATCCCGGACGCATACCGGTGAAGGAATTTGTAATCCATGCGGATGATGATACCATTATAACAGGAGAGAAAGGAACCGTACTGAAAATTGACAGGGGCACTTTTAAGGATTGCCTTGGCAAGCCTGTTAACGGGCAGGTGGAGATCAGGCTTAAGGAAATTTACTCGAAATCCGACCATGTTTTATCAGGCCTGACAACCACTTCCGATGGCAAAATCCTGGAAACCGGCGGCATGCTGTATCTTAATGCATACCAGAAAGGCAAGGTACTTTGTATCAGCGATAGTGCAAAAATCGGTATTATTGTCCCCGCCGGTAAGATTCAGCAAGGCATGAAACTTTACAAGGGGAGGTTTTTTGACAAGACTGCCACCGTTAACTGGATTGAACCTGAAGATTTGTTGAATCCGTCAGATTATCCTGAACAACTGACACTGCAAGAAAGTTATAACACCGATGAGATAACGGAAATGGAAGCGATCAGCAGAGGATACCTGTCGGCGGATACGGTTGCTTATACTTCGAACCAATTCTGGAGTGATTATGCAGATGGATTGTATGATGCTTATACCATCAACAGTGAACTGAATTATGTTTTTGAGACCAATGACCTGGGTTGGCTCAATGTTGACAGGATGATTGACATTACCGCTACCCGGGAAATCCGCCTGTTGGCCTCGATCCACAGACGAGAAGATTTTAATTTTCCGGTAGTCAAATTAATTTTTAAAAACCTGGAAATATACCTGGATGGATTTGAAGCAGGTAACAACCGGTTTGTTTTCGGAAAGAATTATTCCGAGCATGTTCATTTGCCGGTTGGTGAACCGGTCATCCTGCTGGCCGTGGCACAGCATAAAGGAAAGCCGTACCTGGGCATGCAGGAATTTATCCTGGGGGACAATCATACTTCAATCCTGAATCTGCAGGAAACAACCATGGATGAGATTGAATCGCTGATAACAGAACGTTTCTGATGAGATTTTTCATAACCCTAAAAACATCAGTACTTATGACCACAACAAAAAAAATACTCTTCACAGTCCTGCCGGTAACCCTTCTGGCTGTTTTCCTGATCAGTTTTATTTTGGCTGAAAAATCCGGGAACCATATTAAAAAGGGGTTGTTTCAGCCCAGCTGGGAATCCCTCGAGAGCCAGTATGTATGTCCTGACTGGTTCCGGGATGCCAAATTCGGTATCTGGGCACACTGGTCAGCTCAATGCGTGCCTGAGCAAGGGGACTGGTATGCGCGTCAGATGTACATCCAGGGCCACCCGCAATATAATTATCACATTGACCATTACGGGCATCCTTCAAAATTCGGCTTTATGGAGATAGACAACCTGTGGAAAGCCGAAAACTGGGATCCTGAAAAGCTGATGACTTTATACAAAAAAGCCGGTGCAAAATATTTTGTCACCCTGGCCAACCATCATGATAATTTTGATAACTACGATTCAAAGTACCATGACTGGAATTCGGTGAACGTGGGACCTAAAAAAGACATTGTCGGCACCTGGGAAAAGGTGGCTCGTAAAAACGGATTGTATTTTGGCGTCAGCAACCATTCATCGCATGCCTGGCACTGGTTCCAGACAGCCTATGGCTATGACGGTGAAGGAGCCCTGGCCGGTGTGCGCTATGATGCTGCCACGCTGACAAAAGCAGATGGAAAAGGCAAGTGGTGGGAAGGCCTGGATCCGCAGGAACTATACACCAGTCCGACCATCAAGATACCCAATGGCATAACCGGTGCCAAAGAAGTGGCTGACTGGCATCTGAAAAACAACAGGCCCTGGAACGAGGATGCTCCGGCAGACAATCCGGATTTCACCAGAAATTGGTTCCTGCGTTGCCGTGATTTGATTGACCGTTATCATCCCGATTACATATATCTCGACAATACAGGCTTGCCGCTGGGGCAGACGGGGCTTGATATCGTTGCCCACTACTATAATTCCAGCATGAAATGGAACAAGGGCAAATTGCAGGCGGTTGTCACCGGCAAGAAACTGAAGGAAAATCAGAACAAAGGTATTGTGGAAGACCGCGAGCGCGGTTATGCCGGTGAGATTATGGAGCGTCCCTGGCAAACCTGCACCTGCATTGGTGAATGGCATTACAACCGGAAGGTATTTGAAGAGAACCGGTATAAGACGGTTCAGCGGGTAGTGCACCAGCTGATCGATGTTGTCAGCAAGAACGGGAATCTATTGCTCAGCATACCCATGCGGGGCGACGGTACCATTGATGCGCTTGAAACAGAATTCCTGGAAGGCATGGCAGCATGGATGGAGGTCAACGGAGAAGCCATCTTTGCCACGCGACCCTGGAAAATTTACGGCGAGGGCCCCACAAAAATAAAAAGCGGCATGTTCAACGAGGGAAAAACCAGGTTTGTGCCCGAAGACATCCGTTTTACCAGCAAGGGAAACATCCTGTATGCCTTTATCATGGGCCTGCCTGAAGAAAACAATGTCGTGATCAGATCCCTGTCATCAGCCTCCCCTGAAATGCAGGGCACGCAGATATCCGGCATTTCCCTGCTGGGTCATAATGGCAGCATCATCTGGACGCAGGATGCAGAAGGGCTGAAGGTTCAGCTTCCCGATGAACTGCCTTGCCAGCATGCGGTGACGTTGAAGATTAGTTGTCTGAACTAGGACCTGCCTGCACTGCTGTTACGGCAGGCAGGTTTATGGGATTTATAGGATTATTGGATAGAGAGTGCAAGGGTTGGGGGTTGTGACTCCGCATGAGGCGTCGGGACTGACTATCAATGGTTATATATCATATTTGGATTGTACGGAAATTGCCGAGCATGCAAAAACAGACATATCATAGTCCATCATAAAAATCAGCGGTCATCTGCGGTTCAGACATTTTCCCGGTTCGTCGTTAATCCCTGCCGGTCTGTCGACTTTTTTTGTGCAAATTGACGAATGAACACCCTGTAATGACAGAATTCCGAATGTTTTTACTATACTTGCAGTGTTATTATCAGGAACCTTTTTTTTGATACCCTCAACCAAGGACTTATATTCCAACCCCGGCGATGTTTTATTTTTTCCTCTCAGATAGATGAATTTTTTAATCAGACAGCATTCTTTTCAGACCTGCGAAATAGTAAAGCGTTTTTCTTTGCGTTTGCTGTGTCTGCCCATGATGTGTTTGCTTATGATGCAGATCAGGCCGGCAGTGGCACAGGAAGTTAATCGCGATACCCTTCATTTGCTGCAGTATTATTTCGAGGATGTCAGGCAATCAGATCAGCATCTGATCCATGGCACAAGGTATTACGAACTTTATCCCAATGCTCCGGGGAATTCTTTTATGGAACCCAATGAATTCAAAACCGGAAGTGTTATCATCAATACCAGGGAATACATACCGGTAAAGCTGAAATATGATATCTGCAACCAGCGTTTGCTGATGAGCTATCCGACGAAAATAGGAGGATATGGCGAAATCATGCTCATCCATGATTTTATCCGTGGATTTGAAATAGGGGAGAGGATCTTCCGGATCCATTCCCTGCCCAAAAAAGGGAATCAGTTTTGCCAGGAGATCGGGACAGGATCAGTCAAAAACCTGTACTTCTATCACAAGGAGCTGATCCCGTTGAATAATTCATTGGAAAGCTTTAACCAGTACACCCAGGAGAATAAAGATTCCTATCTTTTCATGGATGGGCAGATCTTTTCATATAACGGGAAAAAGTCTTTCCTTCATTTATTCCCGGAGCAATTGCATCATGATATAAAAAGTTATATGAAAGAAAATAAGATTTCATTGCGCCACATATCCGACAACGGGATCAATGACCTCATCCGGTTTTGCACTGGCCTTTTAGGACGTGAAAATAATGAAATCCGGGCAAATCCATGAAAACGCCGGTAACCATATTATTGCTGTTTTTAGCCCTGCGGGTATTTTCCCAGGAACCTGATCATTTTATCCGTGGCAGCTTTAACGCCGTGCCCCTCAGCACTTTTATCCGGGAGGCGGAGCAACAGGCGGGACTACGCTTCTTTTACAGGAATGAATGGATAGAAAATATAACGGTAACCGCCCAAGGCGATTCATTGAGCCTGAGAGAGGTCCTGACAGGCAGTCTGAAAATTACGGATATTTATTATTATATCGACACCCTGAATACTGTCATTCTTACGAAGGGCATGGTGCTTATCACCTCCCTGGCCGGGACTGTTTTGTCGGATGCTGTTTCAGATCATTTTGCATCGAAAGGCAGGAACGGATTGGTAACGGAGACTGAAAAAAGTTATATCGAAGGGCGCAAAAAAATCAAGGCAGAAACCATCATCATCGGAGATCTGACCAGCATGAAACAGGGGAAACCTGTTTTAGTCAGGGGCCGGATGACCGATAAGGAATCGGGTGAGCCCCTCATCGGAGCAACAGCCTATGTCAGGGAAACAGGACAAGGTTATGCGACTGATTTCGACGGGCAGTTCCTGATCACCCTGCCGGCCGGGACATATGATGTTGTGTTTAACTGTCTGGGCATGGAGGAAATCAATTATTACCTGACGCTGAATGCTGACGGACCGCTGGCCATAGAGATGAACCGCAAATTAATACCCCTTGACGAAGTTAAAATAACGGCCGACCGGTTTCATAATGTCAGGGGAACACAGATGGGTTATGAACACATTACCCTGAAAACCATGAAGGAAATTCCCGTTGTGATGGGCGAGCGCGATGTATTAAAGGTAGCACAGATGCTGCCGGGTGTCCAGACCATGGGGGAGGGCACATCGGGATTTAACGTGCGGGGCAGTGCAGCTGATCAGAACATGTTCTTCATCAACAAAATGCCGGTATATAATACGGCCCATCTGCTGGGATTTTTCTCAGCCTTTAACCCTGACCTGGTGAAAGATTTTACACTGTATAAAAGCAATATTCCTGCCAAGTACGGAGGACGTTTGTCTTCCATCTTTATTCTGAATTCTCCCAGGGGCAATAAAAAGAAGCTGACGGCCCGCGGAGGGATAAGTCCCATCACCGGTCATCTCATGGTGGAAGGCCCGCTTAAGAAGGAAAAGCATTCCTTTATCCTGGCCGCCCGTTCAACTTATTCCGACTGGCTCCTGTCCCAGCTTGATAATCCCGGGTTGAGGAACAGCCATGCAGCCTTCTACGACCTGGCAGGGCACCTGAACTTTGAACCTGATGAAAAGAATACCATCCGGATCTTCGGATATTACAGCCATGATAAATTTTCGCTGTCCGCACAGAACCAGCATTTTCTATACGACAACAAGGGGGCTTCAGCTGACTGGAAACATCAGTGGCGTCCGAACCTTACTTCGGAAATTGCCCTGATCGCTTCCAACTATGCCTTTCAGATTGTTGACAGCAGTGAATCATCAACCAAGGCATACAGGCATCAGTATACCATCGGGCACTATGAGTTCAGGTCTGATTTCGTATGGATCCCGGGCCGTCACCTGGTTAACTTTGGCCTGAACAGTGTGCTTTACCAGCTTGACCGTGGAACTATTGAACCGGCAGGTCTTCTCTCCACAAGGAATATCGTTTTCCTGGGTGCTGAAAAGGGGCTGGAGACAGCCTTATACCTTGCTGATGAATATGAATTATATCCGGGCATTACGCTGGCAGCAGGCATGCGCTACAGCATTTATGGCATGCCGGGCCCGTCAGTGGTTTATGATTATTATGACGGGAGCCCCAAAGATGAACTTTATATTTCCGATACCCTTCGCTATTCGGGCAAGGACATAATAGCAACTTATTCGGGACCTGAGTTGAGAGCCTCATTGAATATTCGCACCGGCGAAAGCAGCTCGGTAAAGGTATCCTACAACAAAACCCGGCAATACCTTTTTATGCTGAGCAATACACTGGCTGTTTCACCCGCTGATCAGTGGAAACTCTGTGATTACCATATCCGGCCTCCGCATACCGATCAGGTATCGGTCGGCTATTACAAGGATTTCGAAGAAAAGAACATCAATTTTTCATCGGAGGTATACTATAAGAAAACAAAGGATATCATAGAATACAAGGACGGAGCCAGTTTCATATCAGAAGATCCTATTGAGACTCAGCTGTTGCAGGGTGACCAGCAGGCATATGGTGTGGAACTCATGCTGCGGAAGAGCACAGGCAGGCTCTCCGGATGGCTTTCATACTGTTATTCCAGTTCAACCATACAGGTAGACGGATCGAATTCCTGGGATAAGATAAACCATGGGCTTACCTATCCTTCGAATTATGACAAGCCTCACGCCGTTAACGCGGTCATTAATTACCGTTTCAGCCGGCAGCTCAGCATAGGATCTAATGTTGTTTATAACACGGGAAGGCCTGTCACCTATCCGGTGGCTGTATTTTATGTAAACAACCGTGAACAGATGTATTATTCCAAACGGAATGAATACCGGATTCCTGATTATTTCAGAATGGACCTTGCCATCAATGTTGAAGGCAACCTTAAAGCAAGAAAGCTTGCACACAGTTCATGGATGCTGAATGTTTATAACCTTATCGGCAGGAAAAATGCCTATTCTGTTTTCTTCGAAGCAGAAGGCAGCCAGATCAAAAGTTATAAATTGTCAATTTTTGGCACGCCATTATTTACGATTACATGGAATTTCAAATTTGGCAACTATGCAAGTGATTAGGGATGGTATTATATTCATAACCTTGCTGCTTCTCTTCAGTGGCTGCATTGACCCCTTCACTCCGGAAGTTGAAGACATCCCGGAAATGATCGTAATCAGTGGCAGGATCTCTGACCAGGAAGGGTACCATTATGTTGAAGTCTCCAGGTCGACCTCATACAACGAACCTTATAAGCAGCCGATACAAAAATGCACGGTGACCATAGCCGATGATAAAGACAACCGTTTTGAGCTTGATGAAATTACACCGGGTAAATACCAGTGCTGGATCGGAAAGGAATTCCTTAACCAGGGAACCTATTACTGGGTGGAGGTTACCACACCGGATGGGAAACAGTACAAATCGGATAGTGAAACGTTGGTGCCCTGTCCTCCCATAGAAAGCATATATTATGAAGAGAAAAAGGAGGATACCGAAAATCCTGACAAACCGATATACGGCATACAGTTTTATGTGAATACCGACGCTACCGGATATGGCTCCCGTAATTTCCTGTGGAGCATGACCGAAACCTGGGAATACCATTCTGCTTACATGGTGTCTGATTATTATGACGGCGAAATCCATTTTATGTATGAATATTTTGATTCACTTTATTATTGCTGGTCATCAGCCAACATTTATGACATCTTCACCTTTACCACTGAGAACTTAACATCAGCCAGGGTTACACGTTGCCCGCTGAATTTTGTGACGAACCAGACCAACCGTTTAAGCGTGAAATACAGTTTGCTGGTAAGTCAATATTCCATCAGTGACAATGCCTACAATTACTGGAATACATTGCAGCATCAATCACAGGGCACAGGTGGCTTTTATGAAACGCAGCCTGCCAGTATTACCGGTAATATCCATTGTACAAGCCATCCGGATGAGACCGTACTGGGTTATTTTATGGTCGCCTCGGTTACGCAGAAAAGAGTATTTGTACCCAGAAATTATGATTTTGTTGTTTATACACCGGCATGCGGACTTTATGATTTAAATACAGCTGGCCTCAACGAATTATTAAAGGGGTACAGAAAAAGGGATTATCCTATATTCCTGGTAAATCTGTCATTGACCGAAGCCGGTCCCTGGGATTTTGCAGATCAATACTGTTTTGATTGCAGAAAACAGGGGGGGACCCTAACTAAACCTGATTTTTGGGAATGAACATGAAAGCCGGACTCCGTCATATAGCCCCTGTCATTTGCTTTACCGCAGCAATATTGTGCCTGGCCGGAAAGATGCCCGCGCAGGTCATTGCAGGTTCTGTAATAATGCATAATGGCTACAACGAGAAATATTCCGTAATGACCGACAGGAATATTTATATTGCGGGTGAGAAGCTGCATTTCACGGTATTTAATATTTCTGACCGGGAAATACAGAAGGCCGGATGGAGTGGTGTATATTATATTGAGTTGATAAAAAGTGACGGTACCCTGGTCACCGGTACAAAATTTCAGTTGTTATCCGGAAAAGCGGAAGGGACTATCGGCATTCCTGACAATATCTCAACCGGGATTTATTTCCTGCGTTCCTATACGCGGTGGATGCGTAATTTTTCAGCTTCAGGTTTTGCGTATAACCGGATTAAGATTATCAATCCCTATTATAGTGAGGGAATGGATAATCCGGTTGCCGGGAATCCAGGAGTTACCATTAGCCATAATATCAGCGACACATCGGCTGTTCTGAATATGCCGGTCAGTTGCAGGACGGACAAAGCAGTCTATGATAACCGCGAAAAAGTGTTGGTATCCCTGGAGATACCGTTGTTTATGAAAACTGCTGCTGAACAATATTGTGTCACCGTGGTACGGCCCGGAGCGCTGGATACAAATAATCCGGGCCTTGTCAGGCCGGATGATGCAACCTGGAATAAGGTTCATGCTTTGCAGTACATTCCTGAAACGGAAGGATTTTCACTCTCGGGGACTGTATTGAATAAAAACGGTATTGAACCGGCAAAGAATGCTTTGGTTCAGCTTTCCATGCTGCATGAAAACGGAGATTATCTGAGTTATTATACGGGTGATGACGGCAAGTTTTATTTTTCGCTGAATCCTTTTGCTGGTCAGCAGGATATATTCATTTCAGCCGGGGTTGCCTCAGATGTCCCGCTTGATATAAGGATTGACAAGGATTTTGCCAATCACAACGGAGTGATGGTTACGGAAGCATTCAATCTTAGCGAAGAAGAAAAGTCCCTGGCGGTTGAAATGATGATCAACAGCCAGGTGAATAAAGCATTTGCGGAGAAAGCAAAATCGACTGATACCATAACAGGGCCGGACAGCATAGGTCTCTCTTTTTATGGACAGCCGCTCCGCACGGTATTTGTTGATGATTTTATTGCCCTTCCGACACTGGGTGAGGTGTTTTTCGAACTGGTGCCTGAAGTTAATATTGTCAAAAAAAAGGACATTCCCCATCTGGTAATGACAGGCCAGCCAAGAAGCAATGCTGACCTGGCTTCCTACAGTCCCCTTATTTTGCTCGACCGTGTGCCGGTATCAAACCTGGCGGATCTGCTGGAAGTATCGCCCAACAAAATTCAACGGATTGAGCTGATCAACAATCTGTATGTGAAAGGTGATATCATTTATGGCGGGATTGTCAGCATATTTTCGAAAAAGGGTAACCTTGGCGGTATTAACCTGCCGGTGAACTCATCCTTCTTTGTTTTTTCAGGATATTATTCGCAACCAGCAAAAGAGCACGAAGAATACGTTGAACCTCAAGCTGATAATAGAATTCCCGACTACCGGAACTGTCTTTACTGGAATCCGCAGGTATTCATCAGACCCGGAGGCAATGCCAGCCTGGAGTTTTACACTTCAGACAACCAAGGCGATTATGAAGTGATTGTTCGCGGTTTGACACTCCAGGGAGAGGTAATGGAAAAACGCTGCAGGTTCACGGTAAGGTGATCGTTAATACCGAGACGCGATGAAGCGCGTCTCTACAGTTAATTTGCATCGCCCGGATGGTAATATTGTTCGAGCCTTTTCACAAACTGGTTGTGATTGTATGCGTTGATATCATCAATGATTTTCTGGATCTGTATTTTCTTTTCTTCGGCCTCGCGGGCTGTGAGTGATTCCAGGTTGCGGAATGCGATGGCATCTATTTTATAACCTTCCAGGTCGAGGCTCATCACAACGGCAGCATTGAAGGGATCAAAAACGACAATAGTAGGAAGTTTATTGGCTGAATAATTCTTTATGGTATTCAGGACTGCGCTGCGGATATAGAGAATCTGAGGTTCTCCAAGGTAGTTTACCCCCAGCATGAGCCTGACCAGGTCGATCTGGGATGTTAATTTTGTTTCCTTTTTCTGCTGCAGTTTTTTATATTCTTTATTATTGGTTGACAGGAACAAATCGATAAAAGAAGCGGGTATACTTTTTATATCACCCAGTTCATTGTTTCTTCTTCGGATTCTGTATTCTTTCTGTGCTGCTTTCTGGTCAACCGGTGCATAATATTCCCAATGCTGTGTGCGAAGAAAGGTTTCAGTCACCGGATCAGGTTCCCAGCTTGTTGCAGGCCTTTTCATGAGGGGGGCTGTAAGCTGGAGATTCCGGGTTTCGAGGGCATAGAGCAGGCAATTGTTAAAATGCACCCAGCCGCCTCCGACGGCAGCATACAAGGCATTCCAAAGGGTTTTATAAGGACCGGCCGGAGCAGATTCTTTGTTGCTGAAGGCAGCTATCCCGTTAACATAGTCTTCCCCCAGGCTTACAGGATACAGCACATAATCACCGGTTGTCTGTGATTTCTCATCTTTCACGTGAAACAGCCCGCGGATATCAAAAGTATAGGCTGAGTCATTGGCCATTTTCAGGTAGATTCCATAATCCAGTTCCCACTTCATTTCTGCGATAACAGGCAGGGTAATGGGTTGCTGGCTTCGCGAGGGATCAGAAAACAGGATGAGCAGTAAAAAAACCAGGAAAGTCCGGTTGCCCGGCACGATATTATGCGTCAATGCGGGCATATTTAGCATGTTTTTCAATGAATTCCCGGCGTGGCGGAACATCGTCCCCCATCAGCATGGAAAAGATGCGGTCGGCTTCTGCTGCACTTTCAATGGTTACCTGGCGCAGGGTTCTTTTTTCCGGATTCATGGTAGTTTCCCACAGCTGTTCAGCGTTCATTTCACCCAAACCTTTGTATCGCTGTACATGTACGTTCCCGTCCTTTCCTTTGCCCAACTCTTCCACCAGCATTTTTCGTTCTTCCTCGGTCCAGCAGTATTTTTCTGTTTTACCTTTTTTCACGAGATAGAGCGGAGGTGTGGCAATATAGAGATGCCCCCTGGTGATCAGATCTTCCATAAAACGGTAAAAGAAAGTCATGATGAGGGTGGTAATATGGCTGCCGTCAACATCAGCATCGGTCATGATGATCACCTTGTAGTAACGGAGCTTTTCAAGATTCAGGCCTTTGCTGTCATCTTCGGTACCAACGCTTACGCCGAGGGCCGTATATATATTCCGTATCTCTTCGCTGTCAAATATCTTATGGGGCATGGCTTTTTCAACGTTCAGGATCTTGCCCCGGAGGGGCAGAATGGCCTGGAACTGTCTGTCGCGTCCCTGTTTGGCAGTACCGCCTGCAGAGTCACCTTCAACCAGAAAGATCTCACTGACGGTAGGATCCTTGTCAGAACAGTCAGCGAGTTTTCCCGGAAGCCCTGATCCCGAAAGCACACCTTTCCGCTGGACCAGTTCACGGGCTTTTCGGGCAGCATGTCTTGCCTGGGCGGCCAGGATAACTTTCTGAACAATGATCTTGGCATCGCGTGGATTCTCTTCAAGATAATTGGCAAGCGCTGAGGAAACAGCCTGATCCACATATCCCATCACCTCATTATTTCCCAACTTGGTCTTGGTCTGTCCTTCAAACTGCGGCTCAGCAACTTTCACCGATATGATGGCCGTCAGCCCCTCCCTGAAGTCGTCTCCGCTAATATCGAACTTAAGCTTTGACAACATACCTGATTTTTCGGCATAAGCTTTCAGCGTGCGGGTTAATCCACGCCGGAAGCCGGCCAGATGCGTGCCTCCCTCAATGGTATTGATGTTGTTTACATAGGAAAATACATTTTCAGTAAATGAAGTGTTATATTCCATGGCCACCTCAACGGGAGCTTCACCTTTGACATTTTCAAATGAGATGACACCGGTGAGTCTTTCACGGTTTGCATCCAGCAGTTCGACAAATTCCTCAAGCCCTTTCTCAGAGTAAAAGCTTTCTTCCCGGAAATGATTGCCTCCGCCATTGGTCTTGTTTTTGTCGTTCCCGTTCCCATTCCCGTTGCCATTGCCATTTCCGTTAGCGTTACCGTTTTCATCAACCTCCCTTTTGTCGGTTAACTTCAATAGTAATCCTTTGTTAAGATAGGCCAGTTCACGCAGCCTGGAAGCCAGTATTTCAAAATTAAAATCGGTCGTAATAAAGATCTGTGAATCCGGAACAAAGGTTATTTCAGTGCCCCTGAGTTTGCTGTCTCCTATTACCTTTACGGGATACAACGGCTTTCCCCTTTCATATTCCTGCTGGTAAAGTTTACCGTCGCGGTGAACCAGCACTGAAAGATGGCTCGAAAGGGCATTAACGCAAGAAACCCCAACACCATGCAAACCGCCTGAGACCTTATAGGAATCTTTATCGAATTTGCCTCCGGCATGCAAAACCGTCATCACAACCTCCAGTGCCGATTTCTTTTCCTTGGGATGCATGTCAGTGGGAATGCCACGGCCATCATCTATTACCGTAACAGACCCGTTTTCGTTAATGGTTACATCGATATTCTTGCAATAACCGACAAGCGCCTCGTCAATGGAATTATCAACAACCTCATATACGAGATGATGTAATCCTTTTGTGCTAATATCTCCGATGTACATGGCAGGCCTTTTCCGGACCGCCTCAAGTCCTTCCAGCACCTGAATGCTGTCGGCCATGTAATCTGTATTATGTTTACGCTTGTTATCTTCCGTATTTCCGTTCGTTACATTGTTCATTTCCTGATCCATCGCAATCGCTTTTATTCCCTTGTTTTACACTATTTTTTACGCCCATAAAAAAGGCTATCAAAGGTACTAAAAATTCAGGTGTAAAAAGTGCTAAAAAACATTAATAATCAATGTTTTATCAACAAAAAATGAACATTTTCAACGGGTTGAAGGATAGTGGATTATAGCAGGGGAAAAAGAGGGAGGGACGGAGAGAGGGAGAGAGGGAGAGACGCGGGGACGGAGGGAAAAGGGAAAAGGGAAGGCATAAGCGGTAACCAGTGAATAGTGAACCTGCCTGCCGGCAGGCAGGAAACGAAAAGCGCTAAAATAGCTTTTTAGCTGTTTAGCAATTTAGCAGTTTAGGAATAAAAGAATCACTGAAACTGAATTATTAGGTCTTCCTAAACACCTAAACACCTAAATGCCTAAACACCTAAACACCTAAACACCTAAACACCTAAATGCCTAAACACCTAAACACCTAAACACCTAAATGCCTAAACCGCTAAATATCTCCTCCCGACTGCAGGCCTTAATTAAAGCTTATACGTAAATCCGAACATAAAATTAAACCGCTGGGCCGGATACTGGTTCCATAACATATATGAACGGCCTGTAATGTTGTTGATATCGAGGAATACGGTGAATAATTTTGAGAACAGGTATTCAATGCCAAGGTTGAAATCAGCCACGGGTTCCAGTTTTATGAATCCTTCCGTTGCAATGGGCAAGGACGATTTGGCAAAGCGCTGGCCAAAAATAATCATCCCGCCCGTGAACAGGAATTTCTCCTTGAGGTTGTATGCTGCGTCCAGTGTCAGATCAAATTGTGGCTTGTGCCAGGGCTTGATCTCTTTAAACATTTTGTAGCTGTAATAATTGAAATCCGCCGTAACATTCCATTGCGGAGAAGGCTCAACGGCAAGTCCCCCATGATATTGTACGATGTCTACATCGTCATAGACAACAGTAAAGGTATTTTCAAGCCGGGTGGCAGTATCATTAACAAAAAAATACATGTTTTCCGTAGTAGTATATGTTATATCAGTTCTGAAAGCTATGTCGGGACTAATGCTCCCTTTAATGCCCGCGAAAGCAGTGAGCTTATGACTGGTGTTTTTAACCTTCAGCCCTGGTGTGATAAAATGATTCTCCCAGAGAATCTTCTGATAATGATTGGTCTCCAGTTTCCCTCCCACGCCGACGAATGGTATCATGATCTTCTCAATCACCGTAAATTCCAGCAAACCTATAGGATAAAAATAAAAACGTGAGACTTCCTGCTGATCGATAATTCCGTCAAATCCAACCCTGAATTTCCAGTCCTCACTGCGTTTGCTGATATAAGGGCTGAAAGAAAACTGGGTATTGCCGATGGAATCCATGGTTATATTGTGCTTGAAATAATTGAGGTTAAGGTCGATGCCACCCATGAAAGTCCGGATCATTTTACTGAAGGATGTTTTTATAAATAAAATATTCTCAGTATTATTTGACTTATCCGTCAGATAATTATACTTTACATTCACCCCGAAGTTCAGGTGCAGTGAATCCGTATATGTCGAATGAACACCTGTCTGCCCGCCCAGCAATACTATACTCTGATGAATGTCGCTGCGTTTTATGGATGGCAGTGAATCCTCATCAAACAAATGCGTGTTGTAACCATAATGGTTGAAACCTTCATGATCAGCCGTAATTCCTCCTGATAATGTGATATCACCAAAAAATTTCTTGCCGTATAAATTCAGATTGCTAACCGAATAACCACCGGAGACCTTATCATCGTTTTCGAGGATGATGTTGGCATGGGATGATTTATGATAAAGGCTTGCCCCCAGGACGTATTCTTTTGAATGCAGGTTGCTGATGTTAAACTCAGCCAGGGGAGTGGTATAATTGCCTAATCCGATTTTCAGAAAACTGTTATAAATCTTGGGCAGGGCCGAAGAAACTACCCTGGCAGGTTTAATGGGATTTACCTCAAAAATGGTTGTGACCGGTACAGGAGTTATTTTATAAGTAAAGCTGGGTATAGTGGTTTCTACATCACCCAGGGAAGGCATATGACTTATTTTGCTTGCATCTGACAGTGTAGGCTCATACGGTTTGACGACAAAAACCTCCTTATTTATTTCCTGCGCTGCCGCAGGCTGAATCATCGGAATGACCATCAGGGATAAAAGGATGCGGCAGATCCAAAACTCCATAAGATAAGATTTCATAGATTTTTTTCGTGTTATTTAACATCAATTTCCAGTTCCTGTTGTTGTTCAACATCCTTTGCAGGAGGAACCTGTTTATCGGTCAGTATTTTGTGCTTTTCCTTAGCCAGGTCCAGTATCCCGTCGCCGGTATTCTCATAGTAGTCGATGATGCTCTGTAAGGTCTGGACAGCCTGAAAATCATTCCCTTTATAACCAAAGATATCCGCCCAGAGTATAAAGCTCCGCGCCATCCAGTACTGATGCGGAGTGGTTTTTTCCGAAAAATCAATAATTTCTTTTTCAGCATTGTCATAATCCTTGCGCTGAAAGTATATCTCGGCTACCCTGTATTTCGATTCAGCTCCCTCAGCACTTTTAACATCCCTGGCCACTATCTGGAACTCACTCATGGCCAACATCTGTCTGTCCAGTGATAACAAAGACCTGGCTTTTTTGAACCTTGTTTCGCGTTCCAGGTCAGCCGGGAGTTTTTCCGTAAGCAGGATCTTATCGGCTGATTCCACCACCGGTTGGAATTCCTCCAGGAAATAATGGCAGCGCAACCTGCCAATCCTTGCCTCAAGCCGGTTGGTCTTTGATTCGGCATGATCTTCCAGTTTCTGATAATAACCAAGGGCTCCTGCGTAGTCTTTTTGGCTGAACCTGATACGGGAAGCTCCCAGCAAAGCAACCTCCGTGAATATGTTATTGGGTTTGTCAATGACATAATTGAAAGATTGAATGGCATCCTCTAGCTGATTCAGTTTGTAATTACAGTCTCCCTTGTAGAAATGTGCATTCAGCAGGAAGTTGCCGTCCGGATGGTTCTGAATATAGTTGGTCAGGCTTCTGATTGATCGTCCGCAATCTCCTGCCATATAAAGTTTTTCTGCCGAAATATAACTGAGTGAATCCTGTTCATGGGCATCTACGCCCGCCATAGCTCCCATCCCTTTTACGTATTCGAAATAGGAATCCACCTCGTTCATTTCCACGTATACGTTTTTAAGCCCGATCAACGCATTTTGTGATTCCTCCGTGCCCGGATAATCGGCAATTACTTTTTTATAATAGGTCACTGATTCATCAAAGCGGTTCGCATTATAATAAAGCAGGCCAAGATTCACCATGGATTTTCTGACATAACTGCTGGTGGGAAAATCATCAATTACCTGACGGTAATATCCGGCCGCTTTATCGGCCTGGCCTGAATGGACATAACTTTCTGCAATCTGGTAGACCGCATCAGCTTTATAGGCTGAGGAAGGGAAGGTACTCACAAGCCGGGCCAGGATTTGAATTTTCTCCTCATGCTTTCCCAGTATCCCTTTTGATAATCCCTGCTGGTACATAGCGTAATCAACCCCCGTTTCATCTGCTTCAATGCACTGGTTGTAATAGGTGATGGCCGATGCATAATCAGAATGAATAAAGTAACAGTCCGCTGTACGGTTTAAAGCATCGCTGTATATTTCGCGCTGATCTTTTTCCGCAAGCGACAGGAATTTCTTAAACCAAACCAGTGCCTGCGGATATTGTTTCATCTCAAAATAACAATAACCTGTGTTGTAATGCGCCAGTTTATACTCCGCTGTACCGGAGGCAGCCACCTGTGATAAAAACTGACCATACAGTTCGAGGGCATCCTTATATTCAGTCTTTCTGTAGCTGGCTTCGGCTTTCCAATAGATACTGAGAGCCAGTATCAGCGGATCATAGCTTCCCTGGGTGGCCGACATATTGAATAACTGTATGGCTTCATCGTAACGAAGGTCATTAAAAAGCTCGAGTCCCCTGAAATAAGCTATTTTCTGGTAAGCCTTATTGATTTCACTGCTTTTCTTCCTGATATTCTCTATGGAAGCCAGCGCAAGCTTATAGTTTTTCGCATTCAGGTATGCCAGCACCAGGTAGTTATAAGCTTCATCCGACCTTTTTGAGGCCGGATAAAGGCTGAGGTAGTCATTGAATCCCTGTATCGCCTCGTTGAAGGGGGAAGATGAAGTTTCATAGGTCACCAGGGCATAGTTGAACAGGGCATCTTCTTTTATTTCCTGGTCAAAATCCATTTTAGAGGCTGATGAGAATGCCATCCTGGCACTGCTTTTATCGTTCAGTTTCAGGTAACAGTCAGCCAGCAGATACAATGCATTCTGGCTAAGCGCTGATTCTTCACCGGTCATGCTTCCAAAAAGCTTGGCTGCTTTCTGTAACTGATCTGTTTTGTAATAAACATAGGCAAGCTGATACCGGTCTTCTTTTGACACCGATCCCGCCTTTTCATGAAATGTTTCAAGATAGGGAACGGCTTCATCGTACTTTTCCAGCTTGAAATACGATTCACCGATTATGCGGGCTACCTCCGCCTTCCTTTTTTCGGTGACATTGGTCATCAGCGAAGGAGCAAAAGCGATAACCTCTTCGTATTTCTGCTGGATGAAATAAATATGGGTTATGTAATAGGGCACTATGGGTCCGAAATTTTCGTCGGTCCTTAATTTCAGGAACCCGTTAAGGGCTGTCTGGTAATTCTTCTGGATATAGTTGATATGCGAATAATAGTATAAAGCCGGAGCCGTGTATTTGGTATCCATATCCTTGATCTCACCAAAGGCATAACGGGCTTTGTCGAGATCATTCCTTACAAAGAAACAATAGCCGCTTTTAAAATTATATTCAGCCATGTCGCTTCTATTAAGTTGCTGATAATCAACTTTTTGATAATAATCAAGGGCACGTCCGTAGCTTTTGGATTGATAAAAATGGTTTGCCAGTGCAAAATAAGCATCGTTGGCCAGGGGACTTTCGACATTATTTGAAATATACTTTATCACCAGGAATTCAGCGTCCTTATTAAAAAGCTTAAGGGCGCACATGGCTTCATAATACTCACTGCGGGAAGTAAGTTCGGTGTTTGCCGAAGCATATTCTCCGGCGAGGTCATGAAAGATCTGTTGTGCGGCACTGTATTTCCCGTTGCGGTACAGCTCAAGCGCCTGCTGATACAGCGCGTTATCCTGCGTATGATAAACCGTTTGCTGACCCGATAAAGCAACGAAGATGCCGAGGGCCATGATAACCGATACTAACCTGATTTGCATTGGTTAATGAGTTGATTCCGGATAAAATTACGGATTAATAACGTAGGATTTCCCCGTTTTATTCTTTTTAAATTAACATCATTCTGTTAATTACTTAGCTTTCAATTTCCATTTTAATGAATAATTTTGACTGATCGGAAAACGGATATGCTTTCTCAATGAGTGAAAAGTCAATTATTCAGTTTCAGGATGCTTCCATCTATCAGGATGATCACCTGGTATTATCGAATGTTTCCTTCTCGGTTGCCAAAGACGAGTTTGTATACCTGATCGGCAGGGTAGGTAGCGGAAAGACCAGCCTGATCCAGACCATCAATGCAGCCTTGCCCTTAAAATCAGGAACCGCATCTGTTGCCGGTTTTGAGTTAAACAAACTCAGAAAAAACCAGGTGCCTTTTCTGAGGAGAAAACTGGGGATCGTTTTCCAGGATTTTCAGCTGCTGATCGACCGGTCTGTGCAGGATAACCTTTTCTTTGTGCTGCATGCCACAGGATGGAAGGATAAAATCGCTGTACAGAAACGCATTACCGAAGTACTTACCAAGGTGGGACTGGAGAACAAAGGCTATAAAATGCCTCACCAGCTTTCGGGGGGAGAGCAGCAGCGTGTCGTCATTGCCCGCGCCCTGCTCAACGAACCGGAAATCATCCTGGCGGATGAACCTACCGGAAACCTGGACCCGGAAACTTCGGAAGGGATCATGGAGATCCTGAAAGAGATCGGAGCGGCCGGCAGGGCTGTACTGATGGCTACCCACAATTATACCCTGCTTAAAAAATATCCTGCCCGCACCCTGAAATGCGAGGATGGAAAACTGGTTGAAATGGAGGAGAGCACTGAGATTGATTTTACAATGCTCGGTTAGATGGCTAAAATAACCGATAGTTTCTTCCCGCCTAAATACTCCGGATCGGAATTCATAAAACATTCATTGGTACTCTTCCTGGGTTCGACCCTGGCACAGTCTTTATCAGTTTTACTGTATCCGGCCTTCAGCAGGCTTTTCTCTCCGGAACAGTTTGGTACCTATGCCTTGTTCCTGAGTATTACCGGCATTATGGCTTTTCTTTCCTCAGGGGTATATGAGCAAGCCATATTACTGCCCAGGGAAGATAAGGATGCCCTTACCCTGTTGGTCCTTTCCCTGATGCTGACGCTGGCCCAATGCCTCATTTTTTTAATTACTATACTGTTTTTCGGCGACTATATTGCTGAAAAAATGCTGAACAATGCGCAAATAAAACCCTTCCTTCTGCTGGTGCCCGTTTCGATCATTTTAAATAATATATATGCGGCCTTTACCTTTTATGCCAACCGCAGAAAGTATTATGCTTATATCTCACAGAGCTCTATTAATCAGGGAATTGGAATCAATATCTCAAAACTTGTTTTTGGCCTGTCTGGTCTTACCAAAAGCGGACTGATCCTGGGAAGAATCATTGGACAATTTACGGCTGCGGTTCAATTGCTTGTGCAGGTAATGAGAAAATCCCGCATAACCTTTCAGGATATTAAAGCTGTCAGGGGTAATCTTAAACAGGTTGCGGTTACCTATAAAAACTTTCCGAAGTTCAGGATGCCTCTTGCGTTGATGAATACTTTCTCAACAGCGTTGCCAATCCTGGCCCTCAGCAAATATTTCACTGCCTGGGATGCCGGGCAATACTCGCTTGCCGCAGGTGTGATGCTGACTCCGGTGACGCTGATCGTTGGGTCTGTCTCAAAGGTAATGAACCAGAAGATAATTGAAAGGGTTAACGCAAGGCAACCGGTGTTAAATTATATTATACGGGCGCTCCTCACTATCATGCCGGTTACGGCAGTCCTGTTTTTCATTTTTTATTTCTTTTCAGCGCCTGTTTTTGTTTTCCTGTTTGGAGCCGACTGGCAGGAAGCCGGAAGGATCGGCGGTTTACTGCTTCCCTGGGTGTTTTTGGTTTTGTTCACAACGCCGTTTGGCTTTGTCCCCGACATGTTTTTCAGACAAAAAAAAGCCATGATCATCGATGCCCTTTATCTTATCATGAGGCTCGCTGCATTGGCCATCGGAATATTGAACAAAAATATCATGCTGGCGATAGGTTTGTTTGTTTTGTCAGGCTGTGTGATATTAAGCTATAACTTAATATGGTACTTGTCTTTGCTGAAAGATCATGATAAAAGCATAATGACGGATAAAGGTTAATGAAAGATGGTAAAGATCGATTTGAAATATCGGTATGGCTTTAACTGGTATCATAAAGAGGGAATTTATGTAAAAGGTTATCTGTTTGATGCAGGAAATACATTATACCAGGATGAAGAATTAACGTCCTATTTCTCGTCCGTTTCTGATTATCATTCTTTCCGGGAAAAAGTATCACAGACCAACGGGATGTTTTCGGTCATTATCGTTAAGGAAGATTTGATCCTGATGGGTGCTGATATCATTCGTACATTCCCGTTATTCTACCATTATGACGGTCACAGCTTGCATGTCTCGGATAATGCACAATTCCTGGCTGAAACTTATTCCTTAGAGGTAAACACGACAAGAAGCATTGAATATCTGGCAACCGGTTTTACAACGGGAAAACGTACACTCTTCACCGGGATATATCAATTGCAGCCCGGGCAGATTATAAGTCTGAGAGAGGGAACAGCAGCAGAGAGTGAATTCTATTTTTCATATGCGACCGGAAACACTCATGAAATGGCTTATGATGACCTGAAACTTCGCATGAAAGATATTCTCAACCGTGTATTTGACAGGTTAATCAGGTCGGCGGGCAACCGTCAGATCATTGTACCGCTGAGCGGGGGTTATGATTCACGATTCATTGCTGCCATGCTGAAAAATAAAGGCATAAAGGATGTCATATTCATAACCTATGGGAAAAAAGACGCACCTGAAAAGTCCATCTCTAAAAAAGTGGCGGCGAAACTGGGTTATCAATGGCTCTTTATGGAGCATACTCCTGAAATTGTAAATGATTACTTTGAATCGGAGGAATTTGCAGGGTATTATCCCTATGCTGCCAACGGAGTGGGCTTTTCTTACCTGTTTGAATACTTTGGAGCCCGTTCCCTGAAACATAAATACGGATTACGGGAAGATTCGGTGTTTATTCCCGGGCATTCGGGTGATTTTCTCGGGGGCAGCCAGATCACAAAATTCGGCATTCCAATGTCCGGTTCACTCCATTCTGCAGTGAACAGGTTGTACCGGTTGAAATTCAACTATATTGTTCCGAAACATAAGGATTCCCTGCTTTTCAAAAAGGATATACAGGAATATCTTAAGCCATTATTCAAAGAACACGGGAATCAATTTTCATATTCCTGTATCGAAGACTGGGATTACCGTGAAAAACTGGCGAAGACCATTGCCAATTCATCGAATGTATTCAGCTATTTTGGATTTCAGTACCGGTTGCCTTACTGGGACAGGGAGATTGTTGAATTCTTCCGTCGTGTTCCTTTCCCGTATAAGTTTAAAAAGAAGTTGTACAATGAAGTGCTGGAAGAATACTTTTTTAAGCCGCTGGGTCTGTGTTTTAAGGATGAAATGAAGCCGTCTGTTTTTACTTACCGGCTACAGCAGATAAAAGCAAGATTAAAACCTGTGATCCCTTATGTTGTGAAAAAGCGGTCTAATTTAAAAGTTGACTGGGCCGATTATCATCTGATTACCGCTCCGATGGTGAAACAACTTAAGGATTCAAATCTTGATTTCAGGATTTATGATGTTCCATTCAATTCCGTTATCATGCAGTGGTACCTTGCAAAACTGAGACATCAGATACCCTGATCAATATTTTGTGGCAATGATTTTACCGTAGTTTAAGCCCATGGAGGTAGGGTCATAGGTGAACTTTACAATGTTGAAGTGATGGCTATGCAATATCGATGTAATAAAATTCCCGTTGTATTTCGCGCTTTTAAGATCATGAAATTCCATCGAAACCGTGATAATGAGATCAAAAACATGATCGGGCATGGTTTCCAGTATTGAGTATTCCGATCCTTCGCAATCCATCTTCAGGAAATCAATCCGCTGTATATTGTTATCCCTTATGATACGGTCAAGGGTCCTTGTTTCGGTCTCTGCATAAAGGTCGTCAGTTGCCAGGGAATATTGCTTCAGCAGGGAATTATTCGGACTATTTCCCTTGTATAGTTTTGTTATCTCATTGATCCCGCCAACGGCAACGTTAAAAGGATGAATATTAACCGCCCCGTTTTTTTCCATGTTACGGCACAAGGCCATGTAATTGTTATTTTCGGGTTCAAAAGCGAAAATAACAGAAGCAGGGTCCGTATTGTTGCGAGCAAACAGGGAAAAATAACCGTAATGGGCTCCAATGTCGAGGATCGTGACTTTCTGATAAAACGGAAAATAGCCGGCATAAACACGGGCTTCAAAAATATCGCTCAGGATGGCGATCTCTTTCTTATTCAGGCTAAAGTCGAGCAAAAGTTTGTTGGCTTTGCAGATCAGGGCAAAGTCATTTTTAACAGGACAAATTAGCTTCTTCAGGCTTCGCATTTACAGAGATCAGGGTAATTTAGCTGCCACGATATTGTTGTTTCAAAGATATATTATAATCTTAAAACAATATCGAACAAGGAACACCGAATTACGAATAATGAAGTTGGTATATTCGATGGCTTAAAGTGCCGGGTTAATATTAATCATTCCTTCTTAACCATTTCACCGTTTTCAAAGATCCCGGTTTCCGATGAACCGTCTGCCCAGGTATAAGTACCTTTGCCATTAAACTTGTTGTTTTTAAAATAACCGGTATATTTATCGCCGTTGGGATAAAAATAGATCCCGTATCCATCCTGTACCCCGTTCTTCCATTCGCCGATATATTTTGTTCCGCTGGGCCATATATAAGTGCCCTGCCCGTTGAACTGGTCGTCGGCCCATACGCCATCGTACCAGCCGCCTTCAGCATCCGTCAGTTTTCCCCTGCCTTCGCGTTTCCCTTCAACAAAGCTGCCTTCGTATCTATAGCCGTTAGTATAAACATAAATACCTTTGCCGTTCTGACAATCTCCGTCGATGCAGCCGGTTTCCTGGGCGAAGCATGTTGCCGGGACAAACAGTAATAAAAAGAAAACCAGTTTATTCATGGTTGAATAGTTTTATTAAATATAATGAAATATACGATATGGAGAAAAGAAAGTTGGGTGTCATATTTAACCTTGTCTTTCCGGCAGGAAGGATTATAACGTCAGGAATTCCGCTGATATAGGAGACGAAAGATTAGCAATTTATTTGAGCCAATTTATACAAAAAAGGTTACTGTTGAGCTATAAAAGGGGAAGATCTTTATTTTAATTTAGTCCGATTCCAAATTTCATTATCCAATTGACTC
Source organism: uncultured Bacteroidales bacterium (assembly GCA_964456825.1). GTDB lineage: Bacteria > Bacteroidota > Bacteroidia > Bacteroidales > UBA10428 > UBA5072. The sequence goes on along the minus strand of CAYWCR010000004.1, from coordinate 39,846 downwards.
GTATTGTATTTTTTTTTGTATATTAATATCAGGACAGACAGTTGCATTAGATGGAATAATAGTTTTTAATGGATCCAATTTGAAAGTCCGCTCTAATGAAGTTACTATTAACAATGGCTTTATTGCCGAATTCTGTGCTGAATTAGAGATAATAAATAAGCCAGTTTAATGATTGTCCATTGTTGAATTCTTGCTTTGCCTGACATCGGACAGGTTTGTTTATTGGTCCATAATCCGCGTTACAAAGCAAACCGGTCAATCAGTAATTTTTTTCAGGTGAACGCCGCGTCCCCGTCCCCATCCTGCAAATAGTATGCTGCTG
>CAYWCR010000004.1:0-39424 GCA_964456825.1 uncultured Bacteroidales bacterium | reverse complement strand
TTTTTTCAGGTGAACGCCGCGTCCCCGTCCCCATCCTGCAAATAGTATGCTGCTGTATCCCCGAGCAGGCATTTAAGCTTTGCCGTGATGACTGACTCCATATGGAATGACCTGGTGTGAATAAAAGGATGACGGAACCTTCTTATCCCGGCAGAAAAAGCCGGGTGACAGGTGGTGAAAGTGCTTATCCGCTCCCTGATCATGAAGGAGTAAAGAAAGCGAAGTATTTCTTTTTCACGGTCTTTTTCCATGAAAACAAAGGGCGTCTTCAGGTGTTTGCCCCGGATGGTGAGCATCAGGAAGGCCATTGGGGAATGCTGTTGATCGTAAAGCATCAGGAAGTATTGCCTGAAATGTTTGTCGGTTGACGAAAACGCATATCTCATGGCATCGAGGTCGGGGTGAGGAGCCTTAATAATCCAGGGATATGCGCTTATCCAGTTGTAATCGTTCCGGTTCTTCAGGGTCAGATGATAAGCATTATGTTTTATCAGGAATTCTTCCGCTTCATCATCCATGCTGCTGAAATATCTGTACTGCAATTTACTGATTGAATTTCTCCGGCATAGAAGCCTGACCTCATTGAATAAATTCAATACACCGTCGGTAAATGTCAGCAGCCAGGATATTTTCTGCAAAAACGGCTTTTTGGCAACCAGTATCGTTGACAGATCAAACCTCAGATAACCCCTTACGCCGGGCAGGTCCTTAAAATGTACAAAAAGGCCGGTCTTGTCAAACGCTGCTTTGGAACGGGGAATGAAATTGGATATCAGCAGATTTGAATTCCAGGCTTTATGGGCATGTTCCAGCAACTTATAGGCAATGCCCTGCCTCCGCCAGGCAATGTCAACCCACATGCAACTCAGCCAGGCCAGCTTGTATTGCCGGCCTGAAATAAAAAAGTTATCGGGAAGGGCCCCCAGAAACCCGATAAACCGGTCTTCATCATAAGCCAGAAATAATACTTTGTCATCCCCGGCAGCGCGGGGATTGTTGAAATGCGATATGGCCCTTTGCGGGCTAATGGGAATATGTTCCAGGAGCCGGAACTCTGCTGAACCGATGAAATCCGGAAGATCACTGATGGTAATATCCCTGATGCGCATTATTGCTTTCTGATAATGGTATTTTTTCCGATGACGGATTTAACAAGGTAATAAAAATAGTCGGTTTTCAACCGCCTTTCAGCGCTGAGATTGAAATCCTCCATCGGTATCCGTTGCAGGTTGCGCATTACGGAATCATGCTTCAGGCCGGCGGCACCGAAAGACAGATCAACCTGGCCATCGGTAAAGATGGCGTCAAAAAAAGCTTTCCCGATACCAAAGTCGGTGAACGGAAAGGAAAAAACCTTATAGGAGAGGCCAAACTTCTCAACCACAATGCGGGTGCTTTGAAGCGCCTGGTTGATTTGTTCCGTTGCGCTCAGCCTGGAAAATTCAGTATGGTCAGTACTGTGCCCCCCGAAGGTAAATCCTTGCTGCACCAGGTCGCTGATCTGGTCACTTGTCAGATAGGGTTTTTTAACTTTCAGGTAGTTCTTAAAATCAAGCCCTATCATTTTTGCAGCTTCTTCGATGAAAGCAATGCTGCTGTGATCGAGGCTTAACAATATGCTGCGGTAATATCCCTGAGGGATGCCATGGCTTTCTTTGAGCTTATGAAACTGCTGCCAGAATTCCTTTTTTTCCTTATGCTTTTGTATCTCCTCGATGAGCACACTCACCTTATAGCGATAAAACATATCCCTGTTGTCGATAAACGCCGTGTTCAGAAAACAGGTTGCCGGGATACCCAATCTTTTTAATAATGGAGCTGCACAGAAATAAAATTCACTCAACCCGTCATCAAAGGAGACAAAAAACCGATTCTTCCCGGGTTTTTCCCGGTTGATCACCATCTTTTTTAAACGCAACAGGTCAATGGGTTGGTAATGCTTTAGCAGAAAGTTCATGTCATCTGAAAACCTGCTGACTGACCTTGGTTGGTAAAGGTGCCTGATATGATCGGGGACCTGGTCATTCACGGTATGGTATACAACCATGATCAGCCGTTGACCTGAAATGTTGATGTACGATTTCATGGGTATCAGGGTGGGCAAAGGATTGAACCGGCTGTACAAAAATGATTTAATCACGTTCCTATTTTTTTAACAGGCTGAATGGAAACGGAAGCCTGTTCAGGTGAAGGGTAGGGTAGGTCATTACCCTGGCCCCGAATGACTGGTTAAAATATGCAATGCCGCTGATATTGGAACCTGAAAAATCAAACCATTTTTTTGTTCCCGCTGATTTTTTGATCTGGTTATCCACCAGCAGATACATGGCATCATGTTGTTTCCCTTTTTCACTGGAAGCACAAACCGAAAAAATATGACGGTCTTTGGTCTGCATAAAAAAGCCTGCAGCACATAACTCATGTTGTCCGGTATACACACCGATCAGTTCTCCGCTTAATTCCTTCCGGGCGGCAGCAATGATTTTTTCAAGCATGACGGCTTGCTCCGGGCTTAGCCTGGATATTTGCTTTTCCAGGTTCTCAGAAACAAATTGTACAAATGTGGGGATATCCACACCATATTCAATGGTCAGTTCTCCATCAGCAGCCTTTTTAATGTTCCTCCGGCAATTCCTGCTATAGTCTTTATATATATTGGTATAGGTTCTGTCAACACGGATCAGGTGATTGACATTAACTGCCGCTGTAAAATGATCGACGGCAGGATTTGATTCATTAAGGTTGGTATGCGCGTATATGAATTTTTCGGGGATAGTTTGAATAAACGCGTTAAATTCATTCTCTTTCAGATCTTCCCGTGCGAATATGCCCAGTTGTTGAGCAAAATGGGGTTTATAAATATAGGTGACATGCCATTTCTGTTTAAACGTGAGCGGCATCACGCTTTCATAGTTGTCAGCAACAAGTCCGTCCCAGCCGGGACTGACTATATCGAGATACCATGAAAACGCGTATGGCAAACAGAGAGATGAACCTTTGATACACGCATCCCATTTCATCCTGTCTATTTCGTTATGAGGGCAATATCGGATCATCTGAACTTAAATGTAGGGCAAGATAGGTTGAAAATTTGAGAATTTGATAATTTGAAAATTGATTAACCGATTACCGATTACCAATTACCAATTACCGATTACCGATTACTGTTCTCCTCCAAACGGGCAACCACAAGGGCCGCCCCTACGTCATTCCTTCCCCATTCTCACCACTTCTTCAAACACTTTTCGCCAGCCTTGCCATACGCCTTTGTCAGACAAGGACTCATTGTGCCATAAGGAAACAAAGGTGCCATTTACCTTTTTCACCTTATCCATTATTTCTTTTATTTTCCCAACAGCCTGGTCCGGATCCAGCCTTAAATACTGACGAAGTGCGATATCCATTACCTGGAAAGGGTATACCACAAGGTCAGTTTCTTTTTCTTCCCCCAGGTTATAAAACCTGAAAGGCGAACAAATACCGGCCCTGAATCCAAGATGTGAGGCATATCCCATGGAATAGTCCTCCGATATCCCTTCTTTGATCAGCTTCAGATAGGTTACCGGTAGTTCAAATATGAGAAAATGCTGTCGGCTTCTGTAAACAGGGCTACCCAATACTTCTGTCAGCCGCCTGATTTCCTTATGCAAAATGGAGATATGTTTATTGGATGCCACGGAGGGATGAATTCCCACTTTATGGTCAGCGGCTATACTTTTAACCAGGTTACTATAGGCCAGGCTCCGTATGCTGATGTTGGTGTCGAACCGGCTGTAGTCACCCACCAGGAAAAAGAACAGTGAACTAATTCCGTTACTTTGCTCAAGCTGCTCAATATAATTGTAAGTATTATAAGGATCTTCGTCATTGCCCAGCAAGGTAGAAACGCGGGCCAGAAAATTGTTGACATCCCTATGCAGCAATGATCTCAGCAAAGCGCCGGAGGTTCGGATAAAGCCCTTATGTTTGAAAGCGTATGCATTGTCGATGTCGATGGTGGAAATGAACTGAAATTTCCGTACCGGGAACCGGAGGTCAGGATACCGCTGCTGAAGGATCTCCTGCAATTTGCAGGCCCACTGGTTAATAACAGGCTCTTCAAGGAATCCATATTGCCAGGCAATGCTTTCGGTTGCTTCAAAGCGCATGAATTGGTCTTTCTTGTTGGGAAGATATTCCTTGTATCTTGAGACCATAAGAAAGGAGGCTGAAAAAATGTCAAAGGGCAGGTCAGCCTTTGCCGGTGTCTGGTAGAAGATTTTAATTCCATCCCATACAGTAACAGTAAGCTGCTGGGGCTTGATATCATTCTCAAATACCAATCCTGACGGGCAGATCAGCATTTCATCCGTGATCCTGTCAGCTGTATATCCTATTTTCGGGCCTTTGCGCTGAAGGAATTTTTCCGTGTCGGAAGTGAGCTCAAATTCAATACCCAGAAGGTCGTTGAAAATCAGCCGGAGAATGTAAATCAATCTGCCTGTGATGGTGTTTGAAAAGATGGTTATCATGAAATAAAAATTAGTAATCCAGCAAAACGACTGTAATTCCGGCTCCTCCGTGTTCCACATGCTCATCGTTGCATGATCTGACCACGTCGACTGTACGAAGATATTCACGGACAAGTTGCTTCAGTATGCCATTGCCTTTCCCGTGCAGGATTTTCAGTTCTTTTACGCCGACCATAACCGCTTCATCGACAAAATTCCTAACCAGGTCGACAGCCTCGTCACCGCGTTTTCCCCTGATGTCGATCTCGGGCCTGAAATTGATCTTCCGCTCCATCAGGGAAGTAATATAACCCTGCTTTGTACCAGATAAACGTGCGTTATACCTGGCTTCCTGTCCGCTTACCTTTTCAAGCCGGCTGGCTTTTACCGTAGTGATCATGTTTCCAAAAGCCACCAGAAAGGATTCCCCTTGCACATCCAGCACTTCACCAACCGTTTCCTGCCCGAAGATCCTTACGGGGTCACCGATTTCCAGCCGGTATTCATCACCGATGGTTTTGGCCTTCTTTTTAGGCACCAAATTATTGTCACCAATTTTCTGGTATTTTTCTCCCTGTTGTTTGAGCTGTTTTATTTTCGCTGTCAGGCCAGGGTCTTCGGCTGTATTCCCGGGTTGCAATTCCTGCCTGACGTCCCCGAGCTTCCGCCGGGCTTCTTTCGTCTTTTCCCTGTCGGCCTGGCTTTCTTTTATCACCCGGATGGTGTTCTCAATCTCGCGGTTTGTCTTTGAAAGGATCTCTTCGGCCTGCTGCCGGGCTTTTTCCAATATTTCCTTTTTTTGCTGCTGAACCTGTTCGAGTTCTTCGGAATACCGGTTAACGACTCCGGCCAATTCTTTTTCAGCGATCCTGATCTTGTCGCGCTTTGACTCCCAATAGCGCTTGTCACGGATAATCTCGCGCAAATGGCGGTCGAAATTAATATGATCTTCCCCCACCTTCTCAGCGGCATTTTTCAGGATCTCCTCGGGCAGGCCTATTTTACGGGCGATGTCGATGGCAAAAGAACTACCGGGCTTGCCGATTTCCAGCCGGAAAAGAGGCTGCATCTGCAACGTATCAAAGAGCATGGCCCCGTTTATTATTCCCTCCGCTGCGGAAGCGAAATGCTTGAGGTTTGTATAATGGGTCGTTATAACACCTGAAACTCCTTTGTCGTTCATGGCCTGCAACAAGGCTTCTGCTATCGCGCCGCCAATCAGGGGTTCCGTTCCCGTACCGAATTCATCGATGAGGACCAGGGACCTGTCACCTGCATGGCGCAGGAAATACTTCATGGAAAGAAGATGAGAACTGTAGGTGCTGAGGTCGTTTTCTATCGATTGCTCATCACCGATATCGATGAATATATCGTTGAAAAGTCCGGTCACTGAGTTTTCCACCATCGGGACCAGCAATCCGCATTGCAGCATATATTGCAGCAGTCCTACCGTTTTCAGGCAGACCGATTTGCCTCCTGCATTAGGACCTGAGATTAGCAATATCCTGTTTTTTTGATCCAGCCGGATATCCAGCGGAACTACTTCCTTGTTTTCCGCCTTATGATGAAGGTATAACAAAGGATGAACGGCATGTTGCCAGTCAAAGACCGGCTCCTCTGTCACCACAGGTTCAACTGCATTGATGGAAAGGGAAAAGAGGGCTTTGGCCCGGATAAAATCAATGATGCCAAGAAGATCATACGATTTTAACAGGTCTTCAAGGTAAGGCCGTATATCATCAGTAAAACGGGTAAGTATCCGGATGATCTCCCGGTTCTCGGCATATTCCAGTTCACGGATGACATTGTTCAGCTCAACCACCTCGGTTGGCTCTATATAGGCAGTGCGTCCGGTGGCAGATTCATCATGGATGATACCGCCGAGCATCCTTTTATGTGTAACCTGAACGGGGATCACCTGTCTCCCGTTGCGTACCGACAAGGTTGTATCCTTTTCGACAAAGCCATCGTCAACAGCTTTTTTCAAAATCTGCTGCAGTTTACGACCAACTGCAACAGCGTGCTGCTGAAGATCCCTTCTTATCTTTTGAAGCTCAGGGGAGGCATTATCCTTGATTTTGCCGAATTTTGAAAGAATAGCGGTAATCCGTTCATCAATATAAGGATAATAAGGAATGGCAGTAGACAGCTCCTTCAGCCTGGGGTAACGGATCTCTTCAGCGTTCCTGAAAAATCGAATGATGGATTTGATGGCATCGAGGGAACGCTGAAGGTTGAAGATCTCCTCCTCGGCAAGGTGTATCCCTTCAATCCTGGCCTTTTTAAGAGAAGCTGTAATATCGATATAATGGCTGACCGGAAAATTATCTTCAAACTGGCAGATAAGCCTGAACTCCGAGGTTAAAGCTAGGTTCGACCGTATTTCTTCGGGCCTGACTGAGAAACTCATCCCGTCCACCTTTTGCCTGCCCAATTCAAAAAGGCAATGGTCTTTTATCTTCTCACGGATAAGGTCAAAACCGATTTTTGTCTCGAAGTTGGAAGGATAGATCACGTTGATATGAATAATATTCCGATGGACAAAGGTATGAAGATTTTGATTTACCGGTCCCTTAGTGATCTTATAAGTAAAATAAATGTTGTATGTCCTGTTATCCGCAGGATTAACATAATTGGCTAAGCGGGTGACACTGAGCCGATAAGAACTGGTAACCCTGGATCTGCAAAAAACGTTTGGATTTATATTGAACAAAAACCACTAAATTTGCCGGTCTTTTTGTTGGAGGATATCCGGTTATCCTGTTAATCATATATAGGAAAAATCAATGTTGAAATACCATATAGTGACCCTGGGATGCCAGATGAACAAGTCTGACGGCGAGCGCGTGCAAACGGTGATTGAAGGCATGGGCTACCGATGGACGGACAAGGAAGAGGAGGCAGGCCTGTTGGGTGTGCTGGCATGCTCCGTCAGGCAGAAATCCATTGACAAGGTCTACTCGAAGATCCGGAAATGGAATACCTGGAAGAAACAAAGGAATCTGCTGACTTTTATATCGGGTTGTGTGCTGCCGGCTGATCAGGATAAATTCCTGAAGCTTTTTGATTTGATTTTCCCGATAAGCGAGCTCCGGCAATTGCCGGATATGATCAGCCAATACGGTATTGTTACTCCTTTTCAGCAGGTCACCGCAAAAGAAGTGAACCCGGCCACCGGATTTTCAGGGATAACGGGCGTACATCTTGCGCCGAAGCGGGAAACCGCTGCCAGGCCCTTGTTTGTAAAACCTGAAGAGCATATTCATGATTTCTGGACGATCAGGCCATCCTATAATTCTGCTTTTGAAGCCTTCATCCCCATCCAGAACGGCTGTGATAAATTCTGCACGTATTGTGCAGTGCCTTATACGCGGGGGCGGGAGGTATCACGCCCTGCTGCCGAGATCATGAACGAGCTGACCGATCTGGTAAGAAAAGGCTATAAATCCATTACCCTCCTGGGCCAGAATGTGAATTCCTATGGCCTCGATAGGCAGGGCAATGAGATTACTTTTCCGCAGTTGCTGAAAAAGATCGGAGAGTTTGGCAATGCCAGCGGGAAAAATTTTTGGGTTTATTTTACTTCACCCCATCCGCGCGATATGAGTGATGAAGTGCTGGAGATCATGGCCGGTTTTCCATGCCTGGCAAAGCAGATCCATCTGCCTCTGCAATCGGGTGATGACGAAGTGTTGGACAGGATGAACCGCAGGCATAAGGTTGAGGATTATTTGGCGATCATCAGGGCTGTAAGGAAGATATTGCCGGAAGCAACCATTTTTACCGATATTATTGTTGGATTCACGGGTGAAACTGAGGAACAATTTGAACATTCCCGCCAGGTGATGGAAATGGTCAAATTCAATATGGCCTATATTGCCATCTATTCCCCCCGTCCCGGTGCAGTCAGTTCAAAGTGGGAAGACGACATCCTGTTAGATGTAAAGAAACAGCGGTTGCATAAGCTTACCGATGAACTTACGAACCATGCCAAAGAATACAACCGTAATCTGACCGGGCAGGTCATCAGGATGCTGGTAACCGGTACTGACCGGAAAGGAGGCTACTTATCAGGTTATACCGAAGGAAGGATTGTGGCACGGTTTGCTTCCACCGACAGGTCACTGATTGGCTCTTTTGCAGATATAAGGATCACCTCATCCTCACCATACGCCATTGAGGGAGAACTGATCCTGCAAGCTGAATTTACAGTCAGATGAAGCGAAGAATAGCTTTCAGGACCCTGGGCTGCCGGCTCAACCAATTCGAAACTGATGCCCTGCTGACTGACTTTTACAAAGCAGGCTATGAAATCGTTCATTTTAATGCGCCTGCTGATATCTATATCATCAACAGCTGCACCGTGACCAGCCAGGGTGACCGTAAATCGAAAACAGCCATCAACCAGGCTGCACGAAATAAAGACGGATCACTCGTGGTCGTTACCGGATGTATGGCCACCAGCCAGAAAACATATCTGGAGAGCCGCAGGGACATAGCCTACATTGTTGAAAATCCAAATAAAAGCCAGATACTTTCGCTGGTTGATGCACATTTTAAGGGGGAGATCCGGCACCCTTATGACCTGAAACAGGACCTTTTCGATTTCACCACAGCCGAAAAAAGCTTCCATACCCGTAGTATGATCAAGATCCAGGATGGCTGTGATAATTTCTGCAGCTACTGCATTGTCCCTTCAGTAAGAGGTGCGGCTGTAAGCCGTCCCGTGAAGGATATTCTACAACATATACAGGAGGTGACGAACCTGGGTTTTAAGGAAGTAGTGCTGACCGGGGTTAATATCAGCCGGTATGAATATGAAGGGACCAGGTTTGAGAACCTGATCGGAAAAATTCTTGCCCTGCCCGGTAATTTTCGCATGAGGATATCATCCCTTGAACCCGATGGGATAGGAGAGGACTTCATGGATCTTTTCAGTCATGAAAAGCTTTGTCCTCACCTTCATTTATGCCTTCAAAGCGGCAGTGACCGTATCCTGGGAAAAATGAAAAGGACCAATACCGTTGGCGACTATTATACATTTGTTCGGAAATTACGTGAAAAACAACCTTTGTTCAATCTTACAACCGATGTTATCGTGGGATTCCCCGGTGAAACCGGGCGTGACTTTGATGAAACATGCCGCGTGGTGAAGGATATCGGGTTCAGCCATGTTCATACCTTTAAATACTCGGTAAGGAAAGGTACCCGTGCCGAAAAGATGCCGGATCATTTGCCGGAGAATATCAAGAAAGAGCGCAGTGAGCTGATCCGGAAAATCGCTGAAGAAAACAAATTGAGTTTTTATTCCGGTTTTATCGGGAGAAAACAAACCGTGCTGGTTGAGAAGGCCGGCCATCAGGGATATGCAAAGGGTTATGGCGAGCATTACCTGCCGGTGGAGTTCCCCGCCGGTCATAAGGGGAATAATTATTTTGTTGATGTTCTGATCAGTGAGATAGCAGCCACAGGCAGGGATGTTGTTTTGAGGGGGGGAAGAAGTGACGAGTGACCAGTGTCGAGTGACGAGCAGGGACATGTAGGGGCGATACTGGGGTCGCCCTTTGTAATCGCCCCCTGGGGTCGACCTGTTGGGATTTTTATTCCATTTTATTTGAATGGCGTTATTCATTCTATTATTTTTGTTTTTCGTTTTATCTGACCTTTATTGCTGATGAAAATTAGAGGACACTTCCTGCTCAATAAAATTATCAAATGGCAAAGTGAACATCTGAGCCACCATCAGCTTTTATATATTTTAAGTTTTATCATTGGTATTATCAGCGGCCTGGCTGCCATAATCCTTAAGAACACCGTTCACTATACGCATTTGTTTGTAACATCGCAGTTGCAGCTCGAAGGCGTTAACCTGTTTTATCTTGCCTATCCGCTCATGGGGGTATTCTTAACCGTGCTATTCGTCCGGTTTATCATTAAAGACGAGATGGGGCACGGCATTACTAAAATACTTTTTTCGATCTCCAAGAACAACGGCAACATAAAGCCTCACAACAGCTATTCCTCTATTATTGCCAGCACGCTAACCGTAGGATTTGGCGGATCGGTGGGACTTGAATCGCCCATTGTGATGACCGGATCGTCCATTGGCTCCAACCTGGGCCGGATTTTCGGGATGAATTACAAATCGGTTATTACCCTCATCGGGTGCGGTGCTGCAGGTGCCATTGCCGGTATATTTAAAGCTCCCATTGCAGCAGTCATTTTTGGACTCGAGGTGCTGATGCTTGATTTGACTATGGGATCGATCATACCCTTGCTGATTTCTTCCGTTACCGCGACAACCCTGTCTTATTTTTTCCTCGGCAAAGGGGTCATCCTGCCTTTCAAGCTCGATATGAACTTCCATCTTCAGAATATTCCCTTCTACCTAATTCTGGGCATACTGGCAGGAATGGTATCCTCCTATTTTACCAAGCTCACCATATTTACCGAGTCATTGTATATCCGTATCCGCAATCCATGGGCCCGTATGATAACCGGGGGCATAATCCTGGGCACACTGATACTGCTTTTCCCCCCGCTGTATGGTGAAGGTTATGAAGTGCTGAACCATATATTGAACGGTGAAATAGAAGGACTTACCAGTGGCAGTATTTTCAGTGCCTTTCAACATAAGACCTGGGTCTTATTTATGTTTCTGGGGCTGATCATTCTGGTTAAGCCTTTTGCCATGACTGCCACCACCGGAGGCGGAGGTGTGGGAGGCATATTTGCCCCTACGCTTTTTGTGGGAGGCTTTCTGGGATTCCTGACTTCAAAAATGTTGAATCTGTTCGATTTCATCAATATTCCAGAGCGCAATTTTGCTCTTGCAGGTATGGCAGGGCTTATGGCAGGTGTCATGCACGCCCCTCTCACGGCCATCTTTCTGATTGCAGAAATTACCGGTGGTTACAGCATGATCATCCCGCTGATCATGACCTCCACTATTGCCTATATTACCTGCAAGTATTTTGTCCCATATTCCATATATACCTACCGTCTTGCCAAACGGGGAGAGCTGATCACGCACCATAAGGACAAAGCTGTACTGACCTTGCTGGAAATGAACAAGGTAATTGAAAAAGACCTGATACCGGTTTCCATAGATGACTCCCTGGGAAAACTGGTCAAGGTCATATCCCATTCAAACCGGAATCTTTATCCGGTACTCACAAAGGATCAGATGCTGGTGGGTATAGTGCTGCTCGATAATATCCGGCATATCATGTTCAATACCGAAATGTATGACACCGTGTTTGTCCGTGATGTCATGCTGCTGCCCCCTGCCCATATCTCTCCCGGAGAACCTATGGAAAGTGTAATGCAGAAATTCGAAGAGAACGAAGCCTGGAACCTTCCCGTGATTGATAATGGAAAATATGTTGGCTTCATTTCCAAGTCGAAGCTGTTTTCAGTATACCGGAAATGGCTGATTGAGATTTCGGAGGAATAAATCCACGGTCCACTGTCCATAACAAACGGCTGTTAATAAGCCATCATGAGATAAAATGTCAGATTACTTACAGTAATTATCAAGAATATTTTTTATCCTTTCCCAGTCTATTTCAAATTTGATCTCACTGAAGTTCTCAGCAGGATCATATTCAAAGGCAGCTTTTATCCTGGAATTGATATGGGGATGCGTTGACAGGATGGTAAACCGGGGATCATACGTGCCTACTTCGTCTTTTAGCCTTCGAAAGAATGTCCCAAGTATCCGGGGATTAACGCCGGCTCTTTCAAGCCATTCCAGGCTGAGCCTGTCAGCCTCTTCTTCCTGGTGTCGGTCGAACGCAGTTGACAGGAGTGATCTTGAAGCCTCTGAAAGTACTGCATTGTCAGACATTACCAATGCCAGTGTAAATTCTTTTATCACTTTCGTTAACACATGCCTTTTTTCTATGTGAGCCATTTCGTGTGCCAGCACTGCGGTCAATTCTTCAGGAGAATCACTCATTGCAATCAGGGGTGCTGTAACCAGCAAAGTGCCACCGGGAATAGCGAAGGCATTTATGTCGGCATTATCAATGATGCATATCTTATAATCATAATCTGTAAGGCCAATGGCATCTGTAAGCCTTTTGTTGATCACCGCCAACGCAGAATCTAATTCCAGAATGGAAATCTGCCTGTATTCAGGGTCGGATAGAATATTATCCAACATTAATTTACCGAGCTTTTCCTCGGCTGAAACGGAGACACTGAAGGCCGTTTTGTCGGGAAATATGGGGAATAGGGCAAATATTCCCCATATGGAGGCAAATATTAAAAGCAATAAAATAGCTTCAAAAACTATCTTCCGGGACATATTATAATGTTGGAGGTTTATTCACAGCAACTTCCTTTGGCCCGGAATGGATCATATATGCCCTGTGGTAAGCAAGCCTTCCGAAAAAAATAAAATAATAGAAAAGACCTTTTCTTGCTTTTGCCGCAGCAATCAGACTGAATATAAAATAAATGAGGTTAGCCGCTCCGACCATAATCGTATACCCTTTGAATTCACTGGTGAAATTAAAATCATTGACAAGGATGATAATCAGCCAGATGATCATGCCGGCATTCAGCAGTGTCACCGGGATCTGCGAATACAGTGATTGCAGGGCATGAAAATGTACAAACCTGCTGGTTTTCCGGTTAAGGTACAAATAAATAAAAGCTGCCACAAGATTGATGATCGGTAAGGGCAGTCCCACAGCCAGTGTGGCAAACATCATCAAATAAGCTCCCATTGCATCTTCCTTTTCCCGTATACCTATTTCATCAGGTTGGGGAACAGGATAATATCCGGAAGGTTCGGAGTTCATATCAGACGGTAAAGATTATTCAATTTCCTTTCCGGTAAAAGGAGGATAAGTATCCGTCATAAATCCCATGTAAAGGTTGACCCGTGTCCCCCAGCGAATAGTCCCTGTCACAAAGTCATGCATTCCCTTAGGGTACTTTCCTGTGAATAAGACGATCCACCATGCGATAAAAATTACAAACCCGGTTGCAATGGACCTGAATAACAAAATGAAGCCATGCGGGATCATTACGTAGAATAAACCAAAAAGCAAACGCAGTATGAGTAATCCGCGGCTTAACTTTTCAGGATACGGTATATCAAGGGACGTGTTTTCATCGGTACCCTTGATGCCGAATGTCGGATATCCATCAGCAACATTATTTAACCTGGCTCTAAACCTTAATGCCCAACGGTAGTATCCTACCTGGAATTCAAAGAAGCTTTGGGGGTAACGGGCCGTAAACAAAACAATCCAGAAAGAAATAAAAGACAGTATAGATCCCCAGAGACCGACAAAAAACAGAAGGAATCCATGAGGAATTGCAATGTAAATCCATCCGAAAAGGGTTCTTAGGATCAATTCACCCCGGGAATAGGTCTCCTGATGCTTAATAGTAAGTTTCATACGCAAATAGGTTTAAATTAATTTTAAGTACGCCATATCCTTTGTATAACGAATAAAAGTACAGTGCCTCTGTGAACTATGATTATAGCATCCGTAATTTTACTGCTATGAATTATAATTCAATACAATATCAATAAAATTATAAACTTTTTCGAAATTGTAATCAGTTTGTTGAAATATTATTAATAACCTCTGCGGAACTATTTTTTTTACTTCGTTCAAAAAGCTATTTTTGAATTCGATTCTACCTCTTTATACCTGTATTAAAACACAACATTATGGAAAGGGATACGCTTATTTTTCAATTAATTAAAAAGGAATATGAACGTCAGCTGCATGGCATTGAGCTGATCGCCTCCGAAAATTTTGTAAGTGACCAGGTATTGGAGGCCATGGGATCGTGCCTTACCAATAAATATGCTGAAGGGCTTCCCGGCAAGCGGTATTACGGAGGCTGCCAGGTAGTGGATGAAGTTGAGCAGTTGGCCATTGACAGGATAAAACAGTTGTTTAATGCTGCATGGGTAAACGTTCAACCTCATTCCGGGGCGCAGGCCAATGCATCGGTTATGCTGGCCGTATTAAAACCCGGTGACACGTTCATGGGCCTCGACCTGTCGCATGGCGGCCACCTCTCACACGGTTCTCCGGTGAATTCATCCGGAATACTTTACCGGCCGGTTGCCTATAATCTGAATCCTGATACCGAGCAGGTGGATTATGATAAACTGGAAGAGATTGCGCTTCGCGAAAAACCAAAACTGATCATTGCCGGTGCCTCAGCCTATTCACGTGACTGGGATTATGCCAGGATGAGGCAGGTTGCAGACATGGTTGGTGCTTTGTTGATGGCTGATATCGCTCACCCTGCAGGATTGATTGCCAAGGGATTGCTGCGGCATCCGTTCCCCCATTGCCATATTGTTACCACCACCACCCATAAAACCCTGCGGGGTCCGAGGGGTGGGCTTATAATGATGGGTAAGGACTTTGAGAATCCATGGGGTTTGACCACACCGAAAGGTGAAATAAAAATGATGTCCCAGGTGCTGGATATGGCCGTGTTCCCGGGCATACAGGGCGGTCCCCTTGAACATGTCATTGCCGCAAAAGCCGTTTCTTTCGGGGAAGCACTGTCTGATTCCTACCTTAAATATATCAGCCAGGTGAAAAAGAATGCCGCCGTGATGGCAAAATGTTTTATCGATAAAGGCTATAAAGTTGTATCCAACGGAACTGACAACCATTCCATGCTGATCGATCTTCGCAGTAAGTTCCCGGATCTCACCGGAAAGACGGTGGAGAACGTACTGGTTAAAGCAGACATCACCCTGAATAAGAACATGGTGCCATTTGACAGCCGGACTCCTTTTACAACCTCGGGAGTACGGGTAGGAACTCCGGCCATTACCACCCGCGGAGCAAAGGAGGATGTGATTGGGC
The DNA here is from genome assembly GCA_964456825.1 of uncultured Bacteroidales bacterium. Taxonomy (GTDB): domain Bacteria; phylum Bacteroidota; class Bacteroidia; order Bacteroidales; family UBA10428; genus UBA5072. Next base: position 24,075 of record CAYWCR010000004.1, on the reverse strand, counting down.
AAATTGTGGACCTGATCGATGAGGTCCTTATGCACGTGGAGGATGAAAAAACGATTGGATCAGTCAGAAAAAAGGTCAACCAGATGATGAGTTCGTATCCGCTGTTTGCATACTAATATTTGTTGATTTATTGATTGGATGACCTGCCTGACCGCAGGCAGGTTTGATGATTTGACTGCATGACTGCAAGACCTGCCTGCCAAAGCATAGGCCCGAGCAAGGCAGGCAAGCTGCAAGACGATTATTTTAACTATCCCATGGAATGGTATATGTACATCCTGGTAATACTGGCCGGCCTGGTAGCCGGGTTCATTAATACCCTGGCCGGGAGCGGATCATTGATTACCCTGCCGCTGCTGATGTTCCTGGGACTTCCGGCTAACGTGGCCAATGGCACTAATCGCATCTCCATCCTTTTGCAAAGCCTTGTCGGTTCAGCCGGGTTTGTCAGACAAAAGCAACTCGATATTAAAACAGGCTTCTGGCTGGCTGTACCTACCGTTATCGGATCCATTGCAGGGGCGCTATTCGCATTGGAGCTAAACGACCGGATCATGGAACGGGCCATCGGGATCCTGCTGGTGATGATGTTTTTTATGGTACTTTTCAAGCCTGAGATCTGGCTCAAAGGAAAGCAATCGGGCAGTACGGTCCGGGTCAACTGGGTAACGATCCTTATTTTCTTTGTTATCGGTCTTTACGGTGGTTTTATTCAGGCAGGCGTAGGTTTCTTTCTGCTGGGAGGCCTTGTGTTGGGAGCAGGATTTGACCTGATCAGGGCCAATGCGCTGAAAAACCTGCTGGTTTTTTTATACACCCCCTTTGCACTTGCTGTTTTTATTATCCATCACCAGGTAGACTATAAAGCCGGATTAATTCTGGCCACCGGAAGTATGCTGGGCGCATGGATAGCCACTAAAATTGCGGTTGAAAGGGGAACAGTCTTTGTCCGCTATGTATTGCTGATTGCTATGCTGGGCTCGGCTGTCAAACTCATATTCTTCTGATCCGATAAATAAGGCTATTCGAGCTTGAAATGGTATGTGATGGTTCCGGTTTGGGTTTGAAAGGCCTGGGCATCAGCCTGAACTACAAATTTCGATTGCAGCGCCGCTTTTTTTGCCGCAGCATATAAATCAGTATCAACAATGGTTGTGCCCTTTACCCCGGGCGTGGCGCTGATCACTTTGCCGTCACGGTTAACCGTCACTTCCACGGCCACCTTCCCTTCTTTCTGAACCTTGAAATCCGGTTTTGGAAGGGAAAGGACTTTCCGGTTTGATAATCCGCCCCCGACCTGAATGCCAAGTCCAGTTCCCGATCCCTGTCCGTAATTATCCGAATCGGGAGATCCGTCGGGATTACCCTGGTTGCCTGCACCCTTGTAGGTGCCTTGCGAGGTGCCGTTTTCCTGTGTCGATTTCCCTTTTGCCGTATACATCGCTTTCGAATTAACCTTGGGAGTTTCTTCCACCGGTTTTTTAACCGTTTCAGGCTTTGACTCAGCCGTTTTTTCCACCGGCTTCTTTACTTCTTTTTTCTTTTCAGTTTTTTTCACAACTGCCGGAGCTTCTTCAAAATCCTGCGTCATAATGCCTTCATCATCCTGTATTTCAGTTGCTTGTTGCTGGGCAGCGGTTTGTGCTATTTCCTGTGCATCATTCATCCTCGGTTCCATCTCTCCCCCGGCCATATCCGTTGTGCCAAAATTGATCAGCATCCCTCCCTCTAAAGGGATGTTGGTTCTCATCGTGAAAAATGACAGGATCAATATCAGGAGGATGACATTGTGTACTATAAATGTACCCAGAAGGCCGATCTTGCGCTCAGACGTCATGGTTTATTCCGGATTGGTAGCCAATATCAATTTATAATTGTTCTTTCTTGCGATGTTCATTACTTTAACAATGTGCTCAATAGCAACGGTACGATCGGTGTGAAGGGAAATGGTGGGGTTATCACGGAACCTGAGCTTTTTCTGAAGGACGGATTCGAGCTGATCAAACTCAACCGGGTTTTTTTCAATATAATACTTCAGATCGCCCGTTATGGACACGGTAGTTATGGCTTTGGCCTCCACCTGACTGTTACTTTGTGGCAGCTGTAGCTTTAATGCATTGGGTACAATCAGCGTGGACGTCAGCACAAAGAATATCAGCAGCAGGAACACAATATCGGTCATGCCGGCACCGCTGAATCCTACTTCTATTTTATTTCTGGATCGGATTGCCATGGCTCAGAATGGTTAAAATTTAACTTTTCAACGGTTCATGAAGCAGGTCCATGAAATCCATGGTATTTGCTTCCAGCTTGTTCACCAGTTCCTCCACTTTCGCAACCAGAAAGTTATAGGCAAAATATGAGGGTATGCCAACAAACAATCCCCCTACCGTGGTGATAAGGGCAATGTAAATGCCGTTGGAAAGCAATCCGACATCAAGGCTGCTTCCGACGGCTGACATGTCATAAAATGTTTTAACCATACCCAGTACCGTTCCCAGAAAACCCAGCATCGGAGCTCCTCCGGCACAGGATGCCAGCACAGGCAGCCCTTTTTCCATCCTGTAAACTTCCACCTGACCGATATTGTCGATGGCCGCTTTAATATCCTGCAGCGGACGTCCGATCCGGTTGATCCCCTTTTCTATCATGCGGGCCAGCGGGTTATCGATGGATTGACACAGGGCCAATGCAGGCTCCACTTTCCCATCATGGATGTAATCGCGGATCCGGTTCATGAAATTGGCATCTATCTTCGCAGCTTTCCGGATAGCCATATACCTTTCAAAGAAAATATATACGGCCACCAGTGAAAGGAGGGCGATGGGAATCATTACCCATCCGCCTTTGACAGCAAGCTCAAAATAAGAAATGGTCTTCTCGGTTGCCTCTGCTGCTGATGCAGCATCAACGGCTACATCGGGCAAGTTAGTCTGTAATAACAATGATAACATAAATACACAATTTAGTTTGCCTAAAATTATTAAAACGGTTACAATATAAAATTATTTTTGTTAGTGAATTATTAACTATTCCCTAGCTTCCTTTTCCGGCCTTCTCCTGGTCACGGATCCTGGCATCCTTTTCTTCTTTTTTCCCTGAAATAGCATTCCAGTATCGCTGCAATAACTCCTTTAGTGTATTGAATTCTTCTTTATAGAAGAAGCCTAAACCCTGGGTATAGGGTGAGTTGTCAATCAGGTAATCATTGTTGACATGGTTGTAGGTCTTCAGCTTGAACCGGCCGCTTTTCCCAAGTTTGTAGTCGATATCAAATTCACCGACAATGTTGTTGCTGGCATAAACAGCGGCATTGGTGGCAACATCAACACTTCCGTTTACGGTCAGCTTGTCATTGAATAGCTGAGTGGAAAGCATAACCTCAACTTCCTCTCCTTTAACATGTTTGTCAGGACGATAATTGATGCCAACATCAAAATCATTACTGATCTGCGATAACCAGTTACTTAACTGATTGGAAAGCAGCTCGCTTGCATTAACACCGGCAACGTTTGAATAATTGGAGGAAGCCAAAGATCCTTCTGCCATTCCGGTCCGGTTCTGGCTTGGGACAAAACTGTTCAGCACCACCAGCGAAATAAATTGTTTGTTAAGCTCATCGGTAGAATTAATAACGTTCTTCACATTTATTTTGGTTTCTTCTTCCGATTGCGGCAGGTTAATATCATACCGTATGGTGGGGGCCATCAGCTTTCCCGTCATGGCAACCTGGCAGTCTACTGTGGTTTTGGACTGATCCTCGGTTCCGAAAAGTTCTCCCAGTGAGGCTCTTGTGCGGTAATTTGCCATTATATCAATGGAGGCATTGACCGGATCGCCATTCCATCTTATCCATCCTCCCGGATCAATGATAAATTTCTTGTTGATTACATTCCCCAGTGTGAAAAGATATTCCCCTTTGTCAATAGTGAAATCGCCATACATGACAAAGTTGCCTGAAGTGCTGATTTTCATGTTCAGGTTGCCCGAACCGCTTCCGCTGAGAATATCTCCAACCTTGGGATCAAAAATAATCTGAACCTCTGCATCCGGTGTTACCTCCAGATCAAAATTCATGCGCATACCTGACAGATCAACCTTGTATTCATCTTTTACCGAGGTCGGGTCAGTTTCCGAATTCTCCCTGAGCAGCGTGATGAAATTGTATTCGGTAAGTTCTCCTTCATTGCTTAACGGAATGTTAAAAACAGTATTCTTTTCCGTCTTTGCCGAAATCTCCATTTCCATATTGGAAGGGGATCCTGAAATACTGACAAGGCCTGTTGCGAAGGCTGTCCCGTAAAACATATTGTTATCCGTGCTCCGGGTATTCAGGAATAATACATTGTCTGCCTGTATCCCGATATCAAACATCAGGTCTTTGAAATAACGGTTACGGAGGCTTCCATTTACCAGTGCCCTGTTACCGTAACTGTCAAAAACTCTTACATCCTTAAAGAATATATTGTTGTTTACGACCTTGATCCGCTCGGAAAAGTTATACCGCGACTGGAGATACTTAATGGTAAAAGCTGCTTTTTGCAGGTTGATCTCTCCATTGAGAACCGGTTTGTCGATTGTCCCGTCCAGGGCTAATTCCCCCGAAGCTATACCCCGCAAATTATCCACCAGTTTTGCCAGGTAAGGATTGAACGGATTAAGGCGCAGTTTGTCGAGCTTAATGGTAAAATCCAGGCCACGGTTAGTCAGATAGTAATTTCCCTGGATAAAAATGGTTTTAAGTTTATCACGCAAAGCGTATGCCTGTATTTCAAGTGATTTCTTTTTACTGTTCCAGGTTGACCTGATATCCGCGGTCCCAAGCTTTTCCTTGTTGACAACCAGACTGTCTATTTTTAATGTACTTACTACTAATGGATTATCAAATAAACTGGATAAAGAAGCATCTCCGTTAAGGATGCCCCCAACCTGAAAACCTCTTTCATCTGTTACTATATTCAGGTTTCCAAGGTTAAAGTTTTTAAAGTACAAATCGATCTGGTCTGAAGGATTGGATGACACTTTCCCATTTAAGGTAAAGATTTCTTCTTCATGGTTCACCGAGAAATTATTGACGATGACATTGTTACTGTCAATGAATATCTCGCATTGGTTGATCTTCCAAAGGGTATCATAGGTTATTACGGTGGTTGGCAGAATATTGATGGCTATATGCGGGTATTTGTTTCCGGGTGGCTTGGTAAACAGGAAGTTTGCCTTAATACTGCCCCGGTAAGCGATATCTTCCCAGTTGTTCCACCGGGCCAGGAAACCAACAGAATCCTGAGTGGCATGTGAGATCACCGTGAAATTATCGAGCATAATCTGATCGTTAATCACCATGCTCAATCCGCCCGATTCTATATCAAACCTGTTGGTATCACCCCTTATGCCCAGGTGATAGTCATTCCATACCAGGTTATTTATTTTAACCATGGGTGAACTGCAATCAAGGTTAATCTCCTGTTTTTTTGAATCAAAACCGGCTTCCAGGGTAGTTGATTCATCCACGTAATAATCGGGGAGGAAAAAATCAAAAATAGGTTTTGTATTTTTAAACACGGCGGACAACCGAAAACTGTTGTTCATTGAATAGTGGCTGATATGATTGCTGTCTATCAGGGCAGGCAGGTAATAATGAGCTATCTTCTTGAAGAATATCCCTGCCTTGGTAAGATCATATTGGCCGGTAAGATCCGCCTCCATAAAATCAGAACTCAGATGAAGCGATTGGTGTCCGGGCTGGCTTATTGACTTTACACTGAAATCGTAGATCTGCAGTTGCTTGTCTTTTTTTACAAACAATGAGTTCAGCAGCCGCACCTCCCCGTTCAGATCTGCGAAGTTATTGCCTGTTGCATTGGCTTCAATGTAAAAGGAAGCGTTGAAATCCGGGTCTGATTTGTTAATATTAAGTGCGTAAAGATTTGCCTGTGTTACATTGGCAGAAAAGTCATACGCCGGGATTTTTCCCGAGAAATCTACCTTACCGTGGAAATCAAGGTTTACATGCGGATCATTGATGAAAAGATCGCCATTGTATGTTTTGTTCAGGATGGTACCGGATAACTGGATGTTTTTATATTGGTAACCCTTCACATCAAAGGAGTTTATTTCTCCTCCGATTTCAGTTTTCAGGTCGCTGGCCGAAGCATATCCGCTGGCGGTAATTGACATAGTAATGTTTCCCAGGGTTTCGCGTATATCAAGAAAAGACCCCAGGTCAAAATCGTGTGCATTAATCCTGCCGCTGAAACTAAAATAATTGGACGTGTCAGGTTTAAACAGCAGGTCAGAGGATACTACCCCCAGGCTGGTCCCGAATGATCCGAAGGCTACGAAGTCTTTGATGAATCCCGTAAATTTACCCCTGTAGGTTATGGTCCCCAGCTTGTTTAGCCGTTCGGGCACCTGGAGCTTTCTGTTACCCGGCAGATGAAACAGGGAAATATCTTCACCGGATGTTTGGAGTTCTTTAAAATCAGCATAAATAAAAGCCTCATTGATGCTGGGCAATCCGTTAATGCTGAAATCTCCCAGGATTGACGATACATTGCAGCATTGTATTTCTATATCCTTGACCTTCAGATTTCCAATGGTCCCCTTTGTCCGGCCTGTGAACAAAATGTCCTGATCGGTACCATAAAAGGCAGAAGCAAAGAATCCAAGATCAGAGAGATTAATGAAAGAATTTTTCAGGTCCATGACAAAGTTGACATTCTCATAGATCCCAATTTCCTTAAAATCATCCCAGCTGTTGAATAATAAACGAGCCCAGTTTCCCTTCAATACGGAGACAGGTGTTTTTATGCTGAGTTCCTCAAATTTAATAAACTGATTGCTCAACCGGAAATCGGCTTTAAGATCCTGCAGTTTGAATCCGCTTGCCTCGATGCATGAGAGTGACTTAATCGTGAATGTAGTGGAGTCTTTACCGGGCAGAAAATGATGGAGCGTTGCATCCAGATCATACAGCCGGATATCGGTAAAATTAATTCCCTTGTCACGCTCCCGGAAAGGATATAACTGAAGCCTGAAACGGCTTTCCTTCAATCTTATATTGTTCAGCGCAATCGTCCAGCCCGGCCCGGAAGCGCCTCCTTTACCTTTTAAAAGGTCGATGATAAAACGGATGTTCAACTCATCCAGGGAATCAACGGATAACCTGACATAGGCTCCTTTAAGGTTGGCTGCATTGACTTTTATGACCCTTTTCAGGGGATTTATTTTACTGACCCCAATGGTAAGGCTTTCAGCAAAAAGCAAGGTATCTTTTTTCAGGTCCTCAAGGTAAATATTCCTTAACCTGAGGCGATAGGGAAAGGTGAGATCTACTTCTCCGATGGTAAAGGATGTCTTCAGATTCCGCGATACAACGGACATGATGTAGCCTGTAAGTTTATTCTGAATACCCTTGTGCTGCAATAGTATATATCCTGTTGCCATCAGGGCAAAAACAACGAAAAGGAACACAACACCTATTTTGAGTAACTTTTTGATAACTTTGCGGCTTATTCGGAATTCAACGTTTAGGAAGCAAATTTAGTCTATTCATACGAATAATAGCACAACAAAATGAGTGCCACGATACTGGGAATAGAATCCTCATGTGACGATACGGCGGCAGCTGTGATTGAGGATGGCTTCCTGCTTTCCAGTACAATTGCAAATCAGCATGTTCACAGACAATATGGAGGGGTGGTACCCGAACTGGCTTCGCGTGCTCATCAGCAAAATATTATACCGGTGGTTGACACAGCATTGGCTCAGGCAGGGAAAAAGGCGGAAGATCTTAGTGCCGTTGCATTCACGCGGGGGCCCGGACTGATCGGCGCATTGCTCGTTGGCTCTTCTTTTGCAAAAGGCCTGTCGCTTGCGCTGGATATTCCCATTATTGATGTGAATCACCTGCATGCCCATATTCTGGCATTATTCATTCACAGCAGCGGTGAACAGAAAGCATTCCCAACATTTCCATTCCTGTGCCTGCTGGTTTCGGGAGGACACACGCAACTGGTGATTATGAAAAACCATCTTGAAATGGAAATCATAGGCCAGACTATTGATGATGCCGCCGGGGAAGCATTTGATAAATGTGCCAAGATTATGAACCTTCCCTATCCCGGAGGCCCCCTTATAGATACCTGGGCAAGGGAAGGAAATCCCGGGGCTTTTATTTTTGGAAAGCCGGCCGTTAAAGGCCTTGATTTCAGTTTTAGCGGACTGAAGACCTCTTTTTTATATCAGCTCAGGGACAGGCTTGCACAGGATCCGGATTTCCTTGATAATAATATGAAAGATCTGTGCGCCTCACTCCAGCATGCCATTGTGGATATACTGCTCTCCAAGCTGGCCCGTGCTGCTGCTGAAACGGGTATTACCGAAATTGCCCTTGCCGGAGGTGTTTCAGCTAATTCGGGTTTACGGGCATCGCTGTTGAAACTGGGCCGAAAACATCAATGGCGTGTTTTCATACCCGAGGTTCAATATGCTACAGACAATGCAGCCATGATAGCTGTTACCGGATATTATAAATACATGAAGCGGCAATTTGCCAGTCGTTCCATAACTCCCGTTGCAAGATTCGACCAGTTATAAACTCCATCCCCCTGCTCCCCTTGCGAGGGTTTCTGACCACGATTGTCCGAAATAATGTTAATGGAATCTGACACTGTTTTATGACCTGCTAAAATGCTTTTTATTAAAAATCACTTTGATATTAGCAGTTTAAGTTAATAAAATTAGCCAAGCAGGGACCGTTACCTGAGCAATGCATTTATAATAAATATTAACATCACCAGCAAACCAAATGAATTCACCAGGACAAGTGCTCCTTGTGTGGCTTTTGGACCTGTCCGCTGATAGAGAAACCAGTGGAAAAGGAAAATAAAAAGGAGATTTAACGGTATTAATATTGCCGTCAGATAATTATTGAAAATCAAGCCGAAAAGGAGGAAAATAACCAGAAATGCAGTGGAAAATAACACCCACAGAAAAATAAGATTTCTGATATCCTTTTCCGTCATCTGTTGTGAAAAAGTCTTGAAACCAGCCTTTTGGTAATCTTCCCGGTATTTCATGATAATAAGCCAGAAGTGTGGCAGCTGCCAGAGAAACAAAAAACCTGAAAAAAGCAATAGTTCTGTTGTCAGGGAAGTACCTCCTGCTGCTGTATAACCAATAACAGGCGGGATTGCTCCCACTGCAGCCCCGGGAATGACTGCCAGCGAAGTAATTCTTTTCAGCCTGGTGTAGACAAGGATATACAGTATTATATTCAGGATTCCCAGCAGGGCGGTAATTGTACCGGCGAACAGCAATAAAGCAATCCCCGATGCCAGGTGGCATAGCGAAAACAACAGGGCTTTTTGCAGACTAATCTCCTTCAAGGGCAAAGGCCTGTTCCTGGTTCTTTGCATGAGGCTATCCTGATCGCGTTCAACAACCTGATTCAGGGCTGACGCTCCGGTTGCCAGCAGAAAAATTCCTGATATAAGGAAGACCAGAGAGAAGTCCGATTTACTGTCGAAAATAAAATACCCCGTCACAGCGGATAGGGTTACCGCTATGGAAAGTCTGAATCGTATCAGATCAGCATATATGGCCGGTTTTTCCGCTCTGTTAATTCGTTTCACTCAAAGTCTTTAAATAATCATGTATTATCTTCAGATCTTCTTCCTTAAGGACTCCTGTATATGACTTCATCAATCCCTTATTAAATCCCACGGCGATTTCAGCATCAGGGTTGTACACCGAATTGGCAATATAGGCCTCATCTGCTGTTTTTTTCACTTCTTTATTTTTAATGACTACGCTTATTTGGCTTCCAAATAACCCTTTGAACGTGGGACCAACAAGTTTTGCACCGTCAATGGAATGACAGGCAAGACAACCTGTGTTCCTGAGAATAATTAGCCCGGCAGCCTCGGGGATCAGGCTTGATTTTTCCAGTTCTGCAAACCATTGATCATACTCAGCCTGTTCCAATACTCTCACCTTGGACATCATATTGGAATGCAGCAGTCCGCAATACTGGGTGCAAAGTATTTCGTAATTGCCGATATATTGCGGTATAAACCAGAGATAATTGTTATACCCAGGGATAACGTCTTCCTTGACCCGAAATGCCGGAATAAACAGGCCATGATTTACATCTTCAGATCTCAGATCCAATCTTACAGCTTTATTCAGGGGGATTACCAGTTCCTTTGATTTCAAACCATTTCCGTAATCAAATGTCCATTCCCACATTTTACCAATAGCGGTAATTCTCATGGCGTCCTTTGGCACTTTTCTCATGGGGGCAAATGCAATCCACCCGAAATAGAACATCAGCAAAACAAGTATTGTAGGGATAACCGTCCATATTACTTCAAGCTTCAGGTTATCGGAAAAATGCATGGGTTTTTTGCCCTTCTTCCTGGAAAAACGGATGAGGGTATAGATGATGAATGCCGTAATCCCAATGAGAAAGAACAGGGATACAAGGATGATGAAGGTAAATACTTTGTCTACTCCTGCTGATACATTTGATGCTTCTGAAAACATATCCGTAAGTTTTAACCGGGATTACCGGAATAGATAGTCAAAAAAAGTAATAATTATCACCAGTCCAAAAAGAATAAAAACACCTGAAACGGCTACCTTCAGGAACATGTTCTCTGATCGCAGATGCATAAAATAGGATATTACAGTTGCGACCTTAACAGATGCTATCAGCAGCGCTATTCCGACGGAAAATGCTCCGAGATGGTACCCGGTCACCACAACGGAAAGGGCTGTTAGTACCAAAAGAAAAACAAGAATAATAGCATAGGTGGAATATCCTGTAATGTGCGACCTTAAATTTTTCATGCCTGTTTCAGTTAATTAGGTTACCAAATATAGCAGCGGGAACAGGAAGATCCAGATAAGATCGACCAGATGCCAGTAAAGACCTGAATTCTCAAGAAGCAGGTAATATTCATGGTTTACGCTGCCGGTTTTCACTTTAACCAGATTGATGGTCAGCAGGATCATCCCCACAAATACATGGAGAGCGTGCAATCCGGTCATCATAAAATAGAGTCCGAAAAACAACAGCTGTCCATGCGGTAAATTTTTAAGGACTTTGGAACCAGGGTAAATATGATTTTTAAATTCATGAGACCATTCGATGTACTTGTTAAGCATGAAGAGTGCAGCCAGGAGTAATGTCACAGCAATAAGAAACAACACAAGGTTTCGTTCATTTTTCTGGATGGCCGTAATTGCCATTGCGACGGTCATACTGCTTGTCAACAGGAAAACAGTATTCAGCGTACCGATGAAAGTGTTCAGATCATGGGCGGCAATATGAAAATCATCAGCATACTTTACCCGCATCACAGCATATACAAGAAACAAACCGCCAAAAAGAAACATCTCGGTAAAAAGGAATATCCACATGCCCAGTTTCCCGGTCTCCCTGTCAATATGCTCCGTATGAACAATGTGATCTGTCATGTGCTTTAGTCCTTTTTATCAGCCTTATCCTCACCGAAAAAATAAGGTCTTCTGGTAATCTCAGGGATGCCATCGAAATTTTCCAGCGGGGGAGGAGAAGGGATTTGCCACTCGAGGGTCACACCTTTCCAGGGATTAGCAGGAGCGGGAGCCCCTTTTCTGCGGGCATAGAACAGGTTAATGAGCATTATTACGAGGCCTGAAACAAGAATATAAGCTCCGATAGTGGAAATGAACTGAATGGGTGTAAACTGCGGAAGATAATCAAAGTACCTCCTGGGCATTCCCTGCATCCCGATAATAAACTGGGGAAAGTAGAACAGGTTGAAGCCGGTGAAAATGATACCAAATGCAATATTGGCAAACCGGATATTATACATCTTTCCGTACATTTTTGGGAACCAGTAATGTATACCGGCAAAAGCGGCAAATCCCATACCGCCGAATATGATATAATGAAAATGAGCCACTACAAAGGAAGTATCGTGCACTTGTATATTGGTAGCAAGCGCTCCCTGAATCAGTCCGGTCAAACCGCCGATCATAAACAGGAATATGAAACCTACCGCATACAGAAGGGGTGGTTTCAGGTCGATAGAACCGCCATACAGGGTGGCCACCCAGTTAAATACTTTAATGGCACTGGGAACTGCCACAAGGAAGGTAAGCAGGGAAAAAAACAACCTTGAAAAGTAGCTTGTGCCGGATGTAAACATGTGGTGACCCCATACAAAATATCCGATAAAGGCAATGGCAAGACTTGAGACTGCTATTGCCGTATAGCCGAAAACAGGTTTCTGGCTGAAGGTGGGAAAGATCTCGGTGACAACTCCCATGGCAGGAAGTATCATGATATAAACGGCCGGGTGCGAATATATCCAGAACAGATGCTGGAACAAAATAGGGTCTCCACCGAGGGAAGGATCAAAGAATCCGATACCGAAAACCCTTTCGGCGATTACCATTAATAATGTGATACCAATTATCGGGGTTGCCAGTACCTGTATCCAGGCTGTGGCGTATATGGCCCAGGGGAATAAGGGCATTTTGAAAAAGGTCATACCGGGAGCCCTCATTCTGTGGACCGTAACAATGAAATTCAGTCCTGTAAGAATGGATGAGAATCCGAGGATAAAGGCAGCGGTCAGGGCAAAAATAACATTGGTAGAGGATTCTACACTATAAGGAACGTAAAAGCTCCAGCCTGTATCGGGAGGGCCTGATCCGGCAAATTGTGATACCACAGCCAGAACAGCTCCCAGCGCATAAAGATAAAACGACAGGAGATTAAGTTTTGGAAAAGCCACATCCTTGGCCCCGATCAGGATAGGCAGGAAAAAATTTCCAAAGACCACCGAGAGTCCGGGGATTACTATAACAAATATCATGATGATCCCATGCACCGTAAAAAGACCATTATAAGTCTGCGGTCCCATAATGGTCTGCCCCGGGGCAATAAGTTCGGTCCTCATCAGCGCCCCAAGGGATGCCCCTATAAAGAAGAAAACAGTGATGACAAAAAAATACATCAGGCCGATCCGCTTGTGATCAGTTGTGAGCAACCAGGATAATATTCCCTTGTACTTGCCCTTGTGCTTAAGGTAACTTATGTAGATCTCTCCTCCTGTTTCTCCCATATTATTGTGTTGATTTGGTTTTTCTTCTTTTCCGGACAATCAGTGGAATAAACACCAGCACACCGGTTATCAGGATAAGGCTGCCAAAAATGCGGGTAACCTGGAGGGTGTATGTCTTGCTTGCGGGATTGTAGGCAAAACAATATTCCAGGACCTTGTTGATACTGGGTCTGGGTATGCCCTTCTGCGCTTCAATGAGAGCCATTTTCACATCAAAAGGAAGATAGGTGAGGCCATAAAGATACCGGGTAATTTTGCCTGCGGGGCTAAGGACCATAATAACGGAGGGATGAGCAAAATCCAGTCCCTGTGGTTTATAAATATAACCGGCCGATTTCGTTATGGCTGATATATTATCCTGATTACCTGTAAGATATATCCAATAATCCTGGTTCTCCTTGCTGATCTTCTGCACAAAATTCCTCTTTTTTTCTATGGCCTTTTCAGGGGTGTCACTTGTATTGAAGCTTATGGTGATGATCTTATAATCTTTGCCAAGGACCATATCGAGTTTACTGATCATTTCGGCAACGCCATTGAGCAGTGGACTGCATAGGTTCGGACAATCAAAATAAACAAAACACAAAATCGTGGGCTTGTCGATCAGCTGTCTGAGCTTTACTTCCTGGTTATTCTCATTATAAAAAGTAAGGTCAAGCGGAATAGTATCGCCAAGTTTTTCAACCACACCGATATCAGGTTCCTTTACCGGTTCCTTCACTGCTGTGAATTGTTCTGCAAAAGTGTGCCATGGAATAATGGCCAGAATAACAATGATGATTTTTTTCATATCGCTGGATCTCATTTAGCATATTCTGATTTTTCACCCATATTCAAACCTGCGATCATGAGGGACCCTCCCATAAGGGAAACATCCTTTAGCAGGGCAATCAGGGTTATTTCGAAATCAACATGATGGATCAGGCGGGGAATATGGATGGTAATGATAAAAATGAATAATAAAACAGCCAGCAGAAAAGAAGTCAGGGTAACCTGCTTCTTGGATATAATGCTGATACAGGCGGCTATCATCAAAATCCCGGTAAGTATAATGGTAAATCCTCCGCCTGGGATGAATGAGGTCAGCTGGCCAATATAATAATCGACCATAATAAAATGATTTATCCCGAATATACCAAATGGAAGGGCAAAGAGAATTCTTCCGATAGTCGTCATGCTTTTCATAGGAAAAAGTATTAGTTATTTATCCAAGCGTGATTGTTGCTGGTTTTGTTCATTATCATAATGATCACCGATAATATAGATATCCCTGAGTTTCAACAGCACGACAATAATAAAGCCCCATACTGCAATAACTCCCAGACTGAATGTCAGCAGTATCCATAAAGGAGCCTTGCGGACAATGTTCCACATGGCTCTCTCTTCAACAAGGCTTACCGGTATTATTTTCACACCAGCCTGCAATAATGTATCTTTGCCGGCTGAACCAAATTTGTCCTCATCGGTGAACCGTGCCAAAACCTGAATTGTCCCGCTTGTATCTCCCGGCAATCCAGCGGGTATGCCAAAGCCGGCGATTCCATTCTCATCTGTTATTTTATCCTCATCAAGCGGCAGCATTCCGAATGTCCGTTTAACAAACAGGCGAACTCCTGCATCTTTAACAGGAGTGACGGAATTACCCTTAACAGCTGAAACTTGCATCCTTACCGAGTCCTTTCCGGGGCTTAACCTGAGAGAAATTGCTATCAGGGCACCCGGATAGGCACCGGAAATGATTTCGGGCATTACTGACTGGACATAGGAAGGATTAAAGCTGCGCACATAAGCAATAATGCTCCAGATATCCTTTGATGCAAGGGTGTTTCTGAATGCAGGCATCGGGCCTCTTCCCTCAGAGATTTTAAAAAAGAGTTCGCCGTCAAGATTATGTTGAATTTTATCTGTTGCCGGATCACCGGGAGGAGGGATAAGACGCTGATAATTATCTTTGCCTGGAATACCGTGGCACAACATGCAGTTCTGGTTATACAGCTGAATTCCGCTTTTTCTGATCGAATCATTGAATTGAAAAGGGCTTAATTTACCACTTTTTTCGGCAGGCACAATCCAATCCTGGGCAATCAGAGCCGTGGTAAAGAGTTGAAAAAACAGTATGCTGAGAATGATCTCCTTCATAAAAAAAAATTATGGCTTTTCATCTTTTCCAATTTCATTGATATTCCCCTCCCGGGCAGTCTCTAAGATAGGTATTACCGGAAACAGCTTCGAAAGTAGTGTGACTATGATCAAAACCAGAATAAATGAGGCAAGTGTTACGGCGGATTCAATCAGGGTAGGTTTGTATACCATCCATTCAACAGGAACATATTGTACGGGTAAATAGGGATGATCCTGCGGGGGAACCACAATAATGATCCTTTTTATCCACGACGCCACAAACATAATTACGGCAATGACAAGCAAAGGTGTGGGTTTACGTATCTTTCTGAAAATAAGCAGAATGATTGGCAATGCCAGTCCCAGGATCTGCGTTCCCCAGAATACCAGTGCATGGTTGCCGCTAAACAGTTCGTGAAGATGAATGGCATCAAATTTTTTCATTTTATATGCCGGAACAAGGAATTCGTTCAGGTTAAAATAAAGATATACGACGGAAACCAGGAACAACAGTCGTGCTATCCTCTCGAAATGGAAATCAGTGATATATTGCTGAAGCCGGTAATTGGAACGAAAGAAATACATGGCTATGATAAGTGCGGATGTTCCGGCGACAAAAGCCCCGGAGACAAAATAAGGGCCAAATATTGTACTGTCCCAGCCGGCTCGCGGATTCACCGCAAAAAGCCAGGAGGTCACAGTATGTATAGCCAGGGCTGTGGGTATTATGAGTAACAGAAGGATTTTCACAGCCTGGCCCAGGATCTTGGTTTGTTCTTCATGATGAATCCACTTGAATGACAAAATTTTATATGCTTTGATCAGCCATGCCGGTCTATTGGGAAGCTTTGTTTTGGCAATGGCTAAATCCGGTATCATAGGCAGGAACCATAAAAGAAGACTCAGTACAAAATAGGTAGTGACTACGGTGACATCCCAGAGGATGGGTGACTGGACCCTACCGTATAAAAAAACATAAGGCAGCCTGTCAGGCCGTCCCATATCCGAAATGATGACCAGTCCTGCAACGGCCGCAAAAGCCACGGCAATAATTTCGGCAATTCTCGTGACGGGCGTGATCCATTTAAAGCCGATCAGTCCCATAACACAGCTGATCAGCATTCCCACAAGGCTGGTAGCCACAAAAAAGACAAAATTGGATATGTACATACCCCAGCTGGTAAAATCACGGATGCCAGCTACGATAAGTCCTTTACGCAACTGAATGGCATAAGCAAATAAACAAAGGGCAAGAGCAACAAACAGGACCATGATCCAGATGATAAAACTTCTGTTTATCCGCACAGTTCTTAGAATATCAGAGGCAACTGTTTCAATCCTGTCTTTTTCCAGTCCGCCTATTTTGTTTTGACTGTTCATGAAAGAGGGATTAAATTATAAAATCCTTAATTTCGGATCTTTCCTTCTTAAAATCAAACAATCTGTTCTTGGGAGGAAGATAATAAATCCTTGGCTCTGTCCCAAGCTCAGGCATCAGCCTGTAGCCCCCGTTCTTTTCAAGCAATTCACTCAGCTTTACGGTTTCTTTTGTTGTCCCGTTAGTGACCGCATCTTCATTTTCATCGCCAAAGTAGTACACCCCATTCGGGCAGGCCGAAACGCAATAGGGTAACTTGTTTTCCCTGAGTCTGTCGCAACTCATAAGGCATTTCGAAATCGTCCCTTTTTTTTGCGGGATATTGAGTTCGACATTATATTCTTTTCCTTTATCGGACTCAGCATCCCTTGGATCCTCCCAATGAAACATCCTGGCAGAATATGGGCACGCAGCCATACAAAACCGGCAACCTATACAACGTTCATTGTCAATTAGCACAGGTCCGTCCTGCCTTTTAAAAGTGGCATCCACAGGGCAAACTGAAACACAGGGTGGGTTATCACAATGCTGACATGGCTTAGGCATGAAATAAGCAGGCGTGTTAACCGACTCCTGCATAACCAGCGTATTGATATGGTATTCATATGGCCTAAGGTGATGAGCATTCTGGCAGGCTTCAATACACTTCCTGGCATTTCTGCATTTCGAAAGGTCAATTACCCAGATCCATTTTTTCCCCTTTATTCCTTCTCTTCCTCGTTTTTGTAATTCCTTTACCCCTGGTTTGTATCCATCAAGCTGATCTGCCGGCACTTCCAGAAGGCGGTTGTCGGTTGTTAAGACCTTGACATATTTTTCCTTGTTTTTGGCTTTTTCGTGCCGGTAGCCGGCAAAAACAGCTGCGGCACCTGAAACAACTGCTGCCCCTGATATACCTGCTTTTTTGAGAAAATCCCGTCGTGATGATTCAATAATCTTTTGAACAGTAGTTTCTTCAGGCTTTATTTTTTTCTTCTTTTCACCCATAAGAATTGTTAGCGTTTAATCAGGTACATGAATGGAAAAACTTAATTCATTAATTTAAAAATACAAAATATTCAATTCACACATAAGAAATTTTTAAAAATTAAAACAGGTGGTTGAAAGTCTCCTCGCTGATTGACGTTTGTCCCATCATTCACCCCCTCCCGCAAATCGGGAGGAGAGTGGGGGGTAGTGTTTGTAAAGTATTCATAAATTCAACCCTGTTGTTAATTAATTATTTAAAATAAATTTGTTATTATTGTTATTAATTTAAGGCTGAGGGTAACTTTAAAAATTAACTGGCGTATTATAAGAATTGCTGGCTGTAAAAACAGGACATTGCTGAAGTATGGACAATCTGCTGATAGAGAGCACTAAAAAAACACCGGAGGTTTCATTCAACAAGGATGGAAGATTGCGTATTAGCGGAAGATCCATACCCGAAGATGCTACAAAATTTTACGATGACCTGTTCGAATGGGTATATTATTATTGCCAGAATCCATCCGAATCAACCGTTGTGGATATAGCACTGGAATACTTTAACAGCGGTTCATCCAAAGCCCTCCTTCACATCCTCAGGGCACTTGTCGATATATCCAAGCACGGTCATAAGATCACCATCAACTGGTACTATGAGGAGGGTGATGATGATATTATGGAAAGAGGAGAATATTATGAATCCATCCTGGAAGTGACCTTTAATTTTATTGAAACGAAATAGTCCACTCCCTGAAACTCCAGTCATCCGCAATCTCGCCGTATGTTTCCCTGAAAAATTCCTGCTGGATCCGGCGGGTTATCTCACCGGGTTTCCCATTTCTGACCATCGTAGCTTCCAGCTGAATAACCGGCATCACCTCGCTGCCGGTACCGGATATGAAAAATTCATCATAATCCCTGAAATCTGCAGCTTTGACAGGAGTCTCCCTTACGGTTAATCCAATCCTCCCGCAGATCCGTAAAATGGCTTTTTTTGTCACGCCGGGCAAGATGAGGCATGAATCAGGATGGGTGTAAACCGCATTGTCTTTTATGGCAAAAATGTTGGAATGAGTGGATTCGGTGAAACAGCCATCGCGGACAAGAAAACATTCCCGGGCTTCATTCTCAATGGCTTCCTGGTACATCATGGTATTGGGCAACAACATAACCGATTTAATGTCACAACGGTGCCAGCGAATATCTTCGCGAAGGATAACTTTGATCCCGTGCCTGAACTCATGGATAAAAGGAGGCAGGGAATAGGCGTTCATGTATAGTGTCGGTTTTACGGTCATATCCGGAAACCGGTGTGTGCGCTGGTAAACGCCACGGGTGACCTGAAGGTATACGCCGGCATAATCCTTTTCCATATTGTTAAGGCGGATGATTTCAGACCCCAGTTCCTCTATCCGGTCAAAATCCGTGAAACCGATCTTTATTTCGGAAACACTGCGTTTTAACCGTGAAAGATGGTCATTGAAACAGTATGCTTTCCCCTTATAGTATTTGATAACCTCATATACCCCGTCGGCAAAATAAAAACCACGGTCATCCGGAGAAATGCATGCTTTTTCCCGGGGAATAAATTCGCCGTTTAAATTAACGATGGTACTCATATATATTTATGTTGTTGGCGACTGGTCATACAATATGGTTACCCGTTACAATATTAACAATTTTTAGCCATCATAATTTCGCATGGCAATGATTAACCTGTTTTTTTATATCAGTTACTTGATTTAATTTTACCTTATAAATAATACAGCAATGAAATTCATATTCGGTTTAATACTAATACTTACTACCATGCAGACCCAGGATGCTGATGTCCGTTTTGGCCGTGATACTATTTCCACATCACAGGGTGATCTGGTAATTACCTTTATTGGCCATGGAAGCCTTATGTTTGAATTCAACAATCTTGTTATTCAGATCGATCCGGTTACTCAGGAAGCTGATTATGCTTTGCTCCCGAAAGCGGATATTATCCTGATCACGCACCAGCATGGGGATCATTTTGACCTTGAGGCATTGCAGAAAACGCTCAAAAAGGGCACCAGAATATATTTTACGGAAAAATGCTCACTTGAATCAGGAACCATTGGCAATAGGGTGGTTATGAAGAACGGTGACCGGCAGGAATATGCAGGCATCACCATTGAGGCAGTCCCGGCCTACAATATATTGCATATGCGGTCGCCCGGCAACCCCTTTCACCCAAAAGGGGAAGGTAACGGATATGTTGTAACCCTCGGTGAAAAGCGGGTATATATTGCAGGTGATACGGAAAACACGCCTGAAATGAAAGCGCTGAAAAACATCGATGTCGCCTTTCTTCCCATGAACCTGCCTTACACCATGACGCCCGAAATGGTCGCCGATGCCGTCAGAGCATTTAAGCCGGCTGTTTTATATCCATACCATTATGGCAATACCAGCACCGATAAACTGTTGGATATTCTTGGCAAAACATCGGAAACGGAAATCCGCATCCGCGACCTGAAGTGATCCGGAAGATGCTTTCAACAGGAAACAGGAACTTGTTATCCGGCTGAATTTCAGTTGGTCTTTATAAATGATAGAACATTTCTCTTATACCGGGAATTGTATAGCACAAAATATTTTCCGGGCTTCAGGTAAGCAAGATCAAAATTCTCAACATGTCTGCCGGCCGTATACCTTTTATTCGTTAGCTGTTTAACCCTCATTCCGGTAATATCCAGCAGGTCTATGGTGATGTTTGAAGGTTCTGTCACACTAAAACCAATGGTCAGATTGTCTGAAAGCGGATTGGGATACAGTGTTTCAAGTCCCGGGATGTCAGTCTCTGATAAGACATTTGCGGTTGCGGATGACCCGGATACGGTAATGGCTCCTTTCATTCCAAAAGAGGCATGCGGAGTGCAAATAAAGTAAAAGGTACCAGGCGTGTTAAAAATCAATTGTCCTCCTCCAAATCCCAGATTAAAACCCCCGTTTGATGCAGTTCCGTTTGCATCCCATGTGTCTTTGCTGATTTCCAAAGCATTGTGTGACGATCCTATATTAAAAAGGACTGTATCGCCCTGGTGAATGCTGATGGAAGAAGGACTGTAAGAGAAGCCATTGGCGGAAATAATATGCGTGGTCGTGAATGCCTGAAAAGTCAAGGCAATCAGTCCGGCAACGGATAGTATGATCTTTGTTTTCATATGGTTTATGATTTGTTATCTTATTAAACAAAAGAAAATAAGATAAGTTTATCTTTTAAAAATAAAATTCAGGAATTTTACAATTGATAGACCAACAGGCAACATTTAATGGTATAATTTCAACGAAAATTTTTAGTTTTATTTTCGATTAAATTATATAACTTTAGAGGCCTAAATATTGAAACCTGTCTTTTCTCATATGATTATTCACCAAAAAATCCGATAATTACTTATTATTAACTAAATTAAACATTTTACTATGAAAAAACTATTACTGTTAGTTTTATGTGGCTTTCTAATGGTCCCTGCTATCAAAAGCCAGGAATTGATTAAGGGTGGCAACATGGAGGACCCTGCTGCCTGGAATGCTTACTGGGGTACCAACGGAAACGATACAGGTGAATTTGAGTTCAACTACACCGCTGATGTACCGGCAGCCGGAAGTGGCGGATGTTATCGCGTTAAGGGAGCCGGACAGGCAGCCAACATGTTATGGCAGCCGGTCAAGGTTATCCCAGGTCACCGGTATTCTTTAACCGGTGCCTATAAGTATATTGCCGATTCTGCTACCAATACCTGGGTGGAATTTTTCATCACCAGGGTTAAGCCCGAAGGTGGTGAAATAAATACGGCTCAGGGATGGTCACTGAACACCTGGATGGCTGGTGTTGATATGGTTTTTGACGGCACTTTCCAGGATAATTTCGTTATACAAAATTCAGTGACAAAAATAATCCAGATTCCCGATACTACGACGCAATCTGAATGGTATGTTGCCTTTAAGGCCGGATGCTGGAATGCTAATGATGATACGGTTCCTGTATTCGAGTTGCTGATTGATGAACTGAGTATGGTTGACCTTAGTCAGGGTGAACTGGTAAAAGGCGGCAATATGGAAGATCCCACCCCATGGAACGCTTACTGGAATACATTCGACGCAAAGGATACGGGTACTTATGAATTCAATTACACCGCTGATGTTCCTGCAGCCGGGGAAGGCGGATGCTACCGTGTAACGGCAGCCGGACAGGCAGCCAACATGCTGTGGCAGCCGGTAAAGATTCTCCCTGGTCACAAGTATTCATTAACCGGTGCGTATAAATATCTTGCTGATACTGCAGTCAATGTGTGGGTAGAATTATTCCTTACCCGTATCAAACCTCATGGTGGGGGTGATACCGTTACCGGTGAAATATCTACAGGTATGGGTTATGGAATGAACACCTGGGCAGGTGCAAATAATGTAAATCTTGAAGGCACTTTCCAGGAGGATTTCACGCTGGCAAATATTCAATCAAAAGTGATCCAGATTCCTGATACGGTAACACAAACGGAATGGTACCTTGCCTTTAAGGCCGGATGCTGGAATGCTTTGGGTGATACGACTCCTGTGTATGATGTGGCGATTGATGAAATAAGCCTCGTTGATCTTTCTCTTGTGAGTGCAGGAGGCAATATGGAAGATCCTTCCAAATGGAACGTTTACTGGAATACCTTCGACGCAAAAGATACAGGTACTTACGAATTCAATTACACAGCTGATGTGCCTGCAGCGGGGGAAGGCGGATGCTATCGTGTTACGGCAGCCGGACAGGCAGCCAACATGTTGTGGCAGCCGGTTACTATTGTCCCGGGACACCAGTATAAATTAGAGGGTGCTTATAAGTATCTTGCAGATACAGCAGTAAATGTATGGGTAGAATATTTCCTTACCCGTATCAAACCTCATGGTGGGGGTGATACCGTTACCGGTGAAATATCTACAGGTATCGGTTATGGCATGAACACCTGGGCGGGTGCAAATAATGTAAATTTTGAAGGCACTTTCCAGGATGATTTCACGCTGGCAAATGTTACGAAACCTGTAATCCTGATTTCCGACACTGTGACACAAACGGAATGGTATCTTGCGATGAAAGCCGGATGCTGGAATGCTTTAGGTGATACAGCCCCCGTATTTGACCTTGTCTTTGACGAGATCTATATGTACGACCTTGGCGCACCACAAGTGAGCGTTCTGCCGATAGCAAAAAAAGTAGTAGGTAGCGTTGACTCCCCCGAAGATTATACCGGTCAGGTTACTATGTCATGGGATTCCGATTCCCTGTATATGGTCTATGATGTTGTTGATGACAGCATTGTTAATGCAGGTGCAAGCTATCAGGTGGATAACATTGAGATTTATTTCGATATGGACAACTCAAAGAATATCCATTGGCCGCGTAATGGTGGTTGGCTGCAACCTGTTGATGTTGCCTATGACACCAATGATTATCAATTGAGACTTGTTCCGGATGTAGCATTTGTAACAAATAACACGCCAAAACCTGGTATAGCAATTAGCGATACCTCGGTAAATCAGGTTTATACGAGAACTGCAGATGGATATCAATTTGTTCTCAATATTGCATGGAATGGATTATTGAAAGGATTTGAACCAGCTGCTGGCAAATTAATAGGTTTTGATGTTCTTTTGAGCGATAATGATGCTACTGCTTCTGACGCCAATCGTAACCAGTTTACCTGGAATTCACCCACGGATAAACCCTTTAATGATCCTTCCCTGTTTGGCGTACTTGAAATTGTCGGATCAGGATCAGGATACTTTAACGTGATTCCTGATGCTGAAAATCCGTCTAAACCGGCCAATGTTGTTGCAACGGTTACCGGAGCTAATGTTGCGCTGACCTGGGATGCTTCAACGGATAACAGGGTAGTCCAGCATTACATTATCTTCCGCGGCACTACGGCACTTGATACCATCCTGGCTGTACAAACCGGCAATACATATGCTATTTCCGCTTTGGCCCCGGGTGATTACATATTTGGTGTGACCGCCATGGATGTTTACGGTAATAAGTCAACCAAGACATCCGCTCCCAAGGTCACGGTAGTAAGCGGAATTGAAGAACTTTCAGATTCCCATATGATGGTTTATCCAAACCCGTCAACGGGCATATTCACCATCAAATCTGAAAGCAATGTTTCCGTATCACTGAATGTTTATAACATTACCGGTGGACTGGTAACTTCAGCTGAATTTGCAGAAAATTTCATCCTTGATCTGTCATCATACAGCAAGGGAGTTTACTTCCTGCATCTAAAAGCAGAAGGTAAAACGTTCATCACAAAACTGGTTATTCAGTAGTAGCAAATACTGAGTTTACATATAAAACCGGCGATTAATCGCCGGTTTTTTTATGCGGTCCGGGCAGGGATTTCGCAGTAATTAACAACTAACAACTATCAATTAACAATTATCAATTAACAATTATCAATTAACAATTATCAATTA
>CAYWCR010000003.1:92097-98781 GCA_964456825.1 uncultured Bacteroidales bacterium | reverse complement strand
CCTCCGACCTCCCCGATATGCATCGGGGCGCTCTAACCATCTGAGCTATCTCGCCATTATTTCAAAATAGTAAAGAACCTCCGACCTCCCCGATATGCATCGGGGCGCTCTAACCATCTGAGCTATCTCGCCCTTTATCCGCCGAAGCTTTAGCGAAGGCGGAATGTATCAAATATTTCAAATATATAAAGAACCCCCGACCTCCACGATATGCAGTGAGGCGCTCTAAACATCCCGATAAGAATCGGGACTAGTTCGACTTAGGAATTCTGCTTCGCTATCGCTCGCATAATTCCAGTCTCACTGAGTCTGAGCCCTGCCTGCCGGCAGGCAGGTATCTCGCCATCCTAATCAAACAATATAAGAACCTTTGCCCTTTTTGAAGGTTTGCAAAGATATAATTTTAAAAACGAAAATGAAAATGGAAAAACCAAGTTTGCTTCATTTTTGATCAGGTTTGGTTTTTTTAATTATCAATTTTTCATATATTGCACCGGAACAAAATGACGGTTAACCACATTGATGAAAAAAAAGATCATACTCGAATATACCCTGAACTCTTCCCCTAAAGTCCTCTTTTCCCGCCTGAGCACGCCCGGAGGTTTATCGGAATGGTTTGCCGATGATGTGAACGTAAACGGGAATACCTATGTATTCTTCTGGGAAGGGGAAGAATATAAAGCCGATGTGGTGCAGCGCAGAGAAAACAAATACATCCGTTTCCGCTGGCATGACGAGGATGATCAGGAATCATGCTGCCTGGAATTCAGGGTCAGCCAGGATGAACTGACCGGTGATGTCGCCCTTATCATTACCGATGTTGTTGATGAGGCAGACTATAACAGTGCCATTGATCTATGGGATTCACAGGTCGGAAAACTGAAGCATGTTTTAGGACTTTAACCATTTATCCTGCAAAAATCTTACCTTTGTTTTCGTAATCCTTATTAAGGCTGTTATATTCTTTTGACGTGAAACGATTGCACCGGCTCATAACGTTTTCTTTCCTGGGTCCTTTTGCACTGACCTTTTTCATTGTCCTCTTCCTGTTGCTGATGCAGTTCCTGTGGAGGTGGGTTGACGAACTCGTGGGCAAAGGGCTTGAATTCAACGTCATCCTCGAACTGATGGCCTATGTTTCCGCAAGCCTTGTCCCCATGGCCCTGCCCCTCGCCATCCTGCTGTCCTCCCTGATGACCTTCGGCAACCTGGGAGAATATTACGAACTTACCGCCATGAAAGCCTCGGGCATTTCACTGCAACGGATTATGCTGCCCCTTATCGTGCTGGTCTTTTTTCTCTCTGTGGCTGCATTCTTTTTTGCCAATAACGTAATGCCTTACACCAACCTGAAAATGAAATCGCTGCTCTACGATGTCCGGCAACAGCGGCCTGAGCTTCAGATCAAGGCAGGGGAATTCTATAACGGAATTGACAATTACAGCATCCGGGTCAATAAGCGGGATCCGGTTACCAATATCCTCTATGATCTTAAAATATATGATCATTCCCAGCGCAAAGGCAACGTGAATGTTACCGTGGCCGACTCCGGAAAAATGGAGATGACAGCTGACAAAAGAAACCTGCTGATAACGCTTTGGCATGGGAAAAGCTATTCCGAAATAGAGGAGGACAAAAGAAACCGCTATAAAACCTATCCGCACCGGACCGATAAATTTGAAGAAGAACAAATCATTATTACCCTCTCAGGTTTTGACCTGCAGCGAACCGACGAAAGCCTTTTCAAGAATTACTATCAGATGCTGAATATCTCCCAACTCACCCATACCACCGATTCCCTGAGTGCAGAACTGGAAACAAGAAACAAGCATTTCGAACGGTCCCTGGTCAACTATCATTATTTTAAGATCAGGGACAAATCCTTCCGGCCGGCGTCTCAGCAACCCGACACTGCTGTCCGGGATTCCGCAGCCAATGCAGTGCCCCCAAAAGCCATGGTCCATGATTTTGACAGCCTTTACGCTTCCTATGATCCTGCCATGCAAAGAAGAATTGTCTCTTCCGGCCTTTCGAATGCCAGGTCAGCCAGGAGCTTTGTAGAAAACACCGCTACCAATCTGAAATATGAGCAAAGAAATATACGCAAACATGAAATCGAATGGCATAAGAAATTCACCCTGGCTGCCGCCTGCCTGATATTCCTGTTTGTTGGCGCACCGCTGGGAGCCATCATACGGAAAGGCGGGATGGGTATGCCGACCGTGATCTCGACCGTCCTCTTTATTTTATATTATGTCATTTCCCTTATCGGGGAAAAAGTCGTCCGCGAAAGCATCGTCTCCAGCGTTCAGGGCATGTGGCTGTCCTCATTCATCCTGGTCACCGTTGGCGTATTCCTGACCTACAAGGCTACCAACGATTCCTCCATGCTGAACGTTGACACCTATGTCAACTTAATCAGGACTTTTATCGGTATTGATAAGCACCATATGCTTGACAAGAAAATATACCTGTCAGGAAAATTCCAGATCATTGATTTATCGCGGGATGAATTAAGGTCGATGCTGTCTTCGCTTTCCGCTCAGGCATCGGAATGCAGAAAATTCATCCGTGAACGAACCAGCCCCGGGAAGATAATCCATCAGCTTCTTCATCCGGAATTTGATGATGGCCTTGCTGCCCTTATTGGTTCATACAGTGTCTTTTTTGACCAGATCGTTATGAGCAAATGGTTCAACATCAAATATATCCGTGACAGATTGCAGGAATTTCCAGTGTTGGGGCTCCCCGACAGATATAAACTGCCGGAAAACAAAAGCTTGCGCATATTGATGCTGGCCATATTCCCTGTATTCCTTGCCTATATCTTCCTTCATTATGTTTCACTCCGCAGGATCGCCAGGAAACTGCAATTCATTGAAGAAAAAACAAAATTCCTGTCCGATTCCCTCGAAAATCCTTCACTGTTGATTGAATTTTAAAAGCGGATCATGAAAATCCTTCAGGTTAGTCACAAATATCCTTTCCCGCCCAAAGACGGCGGAGCAATTGCGATGCTGAACCTGGCGGATGGATTTGCGCGGGCCCGTCACGAGGTCTCGCTGCTCGCCATGAAAACGCCCAAGCACGGAGGAAGGAGTATTACCCTGGAAATGGGGACAGCTTATCTGGAAATATATTCGGTATTTGTCGATACTTCAATTAAGCCTTTCCGGTTACTGTCCAACCTCTTGTTTTCCCGGATCCCTTATAACGCAGAAAGATTTATCAACCGGGAATTCAGGGATAAGCTCATGGAGATACTGCGCGGCAATTCCTTTGACATCATCCAGCTCGAAGGGCTTTACCTGATGCCCTATGCTGATACCATCCGCAGGTTCTCAAAGGCAAAGATCTCATTACGCTCCCACAACATCGAACATGAGGTATGGAAAAGAATTGCACAACAAGCCAGCCACAAGCTGTTGAAACCCTATTATAATATTCTCGCCAGGCGGATGAAGGCCTTTGAAACATCATTTATTAACCGGTATGACCTGCTGGTGCCCATCTCCGGGAGAGATTACAATTTCTACACCCGGCTTGGCAATACTAAACCTTCCTGCGTTATCCCCGTTGGAATGGATACTTCAGTTAAATATACACCCGCCAGATTTCCTGAAAAGAAAACCTTGCTTTTTATCGGATCACTCGACTATATCCCAAACCAGGAAGGCCTCATCTGGTTCATCGAGAAAGTCTGGAAAAAGTTTCCCCATGCTTTTCATGACTGCACATTCAACATTGCCGGCCGCAATGCTCCCCCACAACTGAAAAAATATCTCAAGAGGCAACCGGTGAAGTATGTGGGTGAGGTGGATGATGCGTTCCGGTATATGCATTCAGGAGGTGTAATGGTGGTCCCGTTATTATCGGGAGGCGGGATCCGGGTAAGGATCATCGAAGCCATGGCGCTGGGAATACCGGTTGTCACTACTTCCATCGGCGCTGAAGGACTGGATGTGACCGATGGTTCGAATATACTCATAGCCGATGATCCTGAAGTTTTTTCAAATGCCGTTATCAGTCTCCTGGAAGATCGGACTTTTTTTACCAACATGGGCAAAAATGCACGGATTTTCGTGGAAGAAAAAATGGATGGCAGCATCCTGGCCAGCCAATTGTTGAAATTTTATAGGAGTAACCGGTAATGGGATTGAAAACAGCCTTCTGGATTTTTACGGGCATTATCCTGTATGCCTATCTGGGCTATACTCTCCTGTTGCTGATACTGGCATTATTCCGGAGAAGGAATTCCCCTTCACGGGAGGCTGTTTCCCCCTTTGAGCCGCAGGTCACACTTTTTATCGCGGCATACAATGAAGCCGGAAGCATTGAGGCAAAAATGAAAAATTCGACGATGCTGGATTACCCGAAAGAAAAACTCAACATGGTATGGGTGACCGATGGATCTGATGATGGTTCCCCATCCATGCTTCAGCAATATCTGAACATCACGGTTTTACACGAACCCGAGCGGAGGGGAAAGATCCATGCCATGAACCGCGGAATGAAATTTGTTTCAACCCCTTTTGTGGTCTTTACCGATGCCAATACCATGCTAAACAAGGCTGCGATTCGCGAAATGATAAAGTACTTTGCGGATGATCATGTGGGATGTGTGGCGGGTGAAAAACGAATTGAAAACTACAACCTGGAAATAGCGGTTGAAGCAGGAGAAGGATTATACTGGCAATATGAATCGCTGATTAAAAAACTCGAATCGATGAATGGCTCTGCCGTAGGGGCGGTGGGAGAGCTTTTCGCCATCAGGACCGCTTTATTTGAAGAAGTTAAAGAAGATACGATCCTGGACGATTTTGTCATATCACTGCAGATAGCCTCCAAAGGGTATAGTGTAAAATATTCGCCGGGAGCCTGGGGAACTGAGACAGCTTCGGCTTCCGTGAAAGAAGAGCTCAAACGCAAGATAAGGATAGCCTGCGGCGGATGGCAGACTCTTTTCAGGATGCCCGGCCTGTTCAATATCTTTTCCCATGGATTCCTGTCCTGGAAATATTTTTCACACAAGGTGTTGCGGTGGACGCTGGTTCCGCTGGCCTTTGTTATGGCATTGCTGATCAATGTTTTGATTGTCAGGGGAACACCTCTTTTTTCCGGAATATATGGTTGCCTGCTCTGCCTGCAGATTATTTTTTACGTGGCTGTAATATGGGGAGCCATGTTTCACAATACCCGTACAAGGGCCAGGTTCCTTTTTGCCCCTTATTATATGTTTGTAATGAATTATGCCATCGTTGCCGGTATGTTCCGGTATTTTTCGGGCAATTATTCCGTGAAATGGGAGAAAGCAAAACGCAGCTGATGTTTTTCATGGAATAATTCAAACAACAAATATTATTTTTACCTAAAATAAAGCATAATCCCAGGTATTAATATTTTCATACAATATGGCCAAGGTAAAAAACAATACCCTTATTGAATTAAACACAATTCCCGAAGCTATTGAGGATATCCGTCAGGGTAAAGTGGTTATTGTAGTTGACGATGAGGACCGGGAAAACGAAGGGGATTTCATCTGTGCAGCCGAACTGGTAACGCCTGAAATTATTAATTTCATGGCCACTTTTGGCAGGGGACTGATATGTGCTCCCATTCCTGAACAGCGGTGTGAAGACCTTGACCTTGAACTGATGGTCAGCACCAATACTTCATTTCACGGAACGCCTTTCACGGTATCGGTTGACCTGCTTGGCCACGGTTGTACAACGGGCATTTCGGCCAGTGACAGGGCGAAGACTATAAGGTCGCTGGTTGACCCGGCCACGAGGCCGGAAGACCTGGGCCGTCCGGGCCACATATTCCCCCTGAAGGCAAAAACCAGGGGTGTTATTCGCCGGCCCGGCCATACCGAGGCTGCCGTTGATCTGGCAAGACTGGCAGGTCTTAAACCTGGCGGGGTTCTGATTGAGATTATGAACGAAGATGGAAGTATGGCCCGGCTACCGGAACTTATGATGATAGCAAAAAAATTCCACCTCAAGATCATTACCATCAAAAGCCTGATCACCCATATCCTGAAAAAAGAGAGCCTTATTATTAAAGGAGACAAGGCCAAACTGCCGACAAAATATGGTGTTTTTACCATAATCCCATTCATTCAGAAATCAAACCGCCTTGAACATGTGGCCCTGATCAAAGGGAGCTGGAAAAGCGATGAACCTGTCATGGTCCGGGTTCATAGTTCCTGCATGACCGGAGATATCTTTGGCTCATACCGGTGCGACTGTGGCTCGCAATTGCACGAGGCCATGCGGATGATTGAGGCAGAGGGCAGGGGCGTGATTATCTATATGAATCAGGAAGGGAGAGGCATTGGCATATTCAATAAAATAAAAGCCTATAAACTGCAGGATCAGGGCAGGGATACGGTTGAAGCCAATCTCGACCTGGGTTTTGAGGAGGATGAAAGAGACTATGGGGTGGGGGCGAGCATAATGCGTGAACTGGGACTGGGAAAGATAAGGCTGATCACCAATAATCCGATAAAAAGGGCCGGACTTGAAGGGTATGGGATTACCATTGTGGAGAACGTGCCCCTCAACATACCCCCGAATGAGCACAACCTGTCCTATCTCAGGACCAAAAAGAACAAGATGGGACACCTGCTTGAGCTGCTGGAAGATAATGATTTTAAAGTCGATCCGGCATGACCACACCTGA
>CAYWCR010000003.1:51413-91997 GCA_964456825.1 uncultured Bacteroidales bacterium | reverse complement strand
CTCCGAAAAGCTTCGGATCATCTTCATGGGGACTCCCGATTTTGCCGTCGCCTCCCTGAAAAGCCTGATCGATGACGGACAACAGGTGATCGCCGTGGTTACGGCCCCTGAAAAACCGGCCGGACGGGGAAGAGCAATGCGTTCTTCACCGGTCAGGGATTATGCTCTCAGCGCCGGGATTACCGTTCTTCAGCCTGCTAATTTGAAGGACAGTGATTTTACCGGACAGCTGCAGTCATTGAAACCTGACCTGCAGGTAGTAGTGGCATTCCGCATGCTTCCTGAAGTGGTATGGAAAACGGCCCGGATCGGGACCATCAACCTGCATGCCTCGCTTCTGCCTCAATATCGAGGCGCCGCACCCATCAACTGGGCTATTATTAACGGCGAGAAAAAGACCGGAGTGACAACTTTTTTCATCAACCATACCATAGATACCGGTGAGATCCTGATGCAGGAAGAAACCGGCATATCCCCTGATGATGACGCAGGCACCCTGCATGACCGGCTGAAAGATTTGGGTGCACGGGTGCTTGTTGAAACCGTTCATATCATTACGGCTGAAAAATACCGCACAAAAGCCCAGGAAGTATACACAGATAATAGCCCGCTGAAACAAGCCCCGAAAATAAACAAGGAAGATTGCCGGATCCATTGGGGATCTCCGGTTACCGTCATCCAGAATTTCATCCGCGGACTTAGCCCATATCCTGCTGCATGGTCGGAATTAAACGGTGAAGGCCGGATCGTACAGGTGAAAATCTTCAGGTCGGAAACCAGCCATGAAATGCATTCCCTGACTGGCGGGACCATCATCTCGGATGGCCGGACAACCCTGAAAGTTGCCTCCGGCGGTGGATTTATTGTAGTAAAAGAATTACAGCTGGCTGGAAAAAACAGGCTGGAAGTTGGAGAATTCCTCAAGGGATTCCCGAATCCGGAGAAATATCATCTTGATTAAAAGTCCTGGATCCGATGAGTTAAGTTGTGAATATAGCGGTTTAGGTTTTTAGCTTTTTAGCGGTTTAGGAATATAGGCTGCAGGCTGTAGGCTATAGACTACAGTGTGTGGGTGTGAAAGCTGGAGTTTTGAGGGGTGTCTCCTATTCTTTGTTTAAGGTTTAAAGGTTAATTGTTCATTGTTCATTGCTCATTGTTACTCATCCATCTCAAAATACATCTCCTCACCTTCAATGGATGGCCTGTCTTTTCCCGCCGGCTGTCCGAGATCTATCTTCACGGTCTTAAGGGGTTTTCTGAGCTGAAGGACGGTCCCCGGCTTTAGTTCGCTCTGCCAGGTAAGCCCGTTCTTTTCGTACAGTTTCTCGAGTTTAATACCGTACAACTGAGAAATGGTATACATGGTTTCCCCCTCTTTCACGGTATGCGTAAGATATCCGGGTGCAGCTGAATTTCGCTTGGGCTGAATGTAAATAACCTGTGATGAATCCACCCTGCTGTTTGCAGGCAGGTCATTATATCGGATAAGTTCCCAGGGCAGCTTTCCGAATTCAGCCGTCAGGCTTTCAAATGAATCCCCGTTCTTGGCCACGATATATTGGATACGGTTGCGTTCAAATAGGGTCCTGCCTTCAAAGACGTCGCCGGTTTCGGGCAGAGGCCGCCTGTACTTTGTCTGTTTCCCCGCAACTTCCTGGTCCAGCGTATACAATTTATATTCTTCAATGACGCCGATCAATGCTCCGGCATAGGAAGGATCAGTGGCATAACCGGCTTTCTTCAATCCTCTTGCCCAGGCTTTATAATCAAGGGGATCAAGTTCAAACAGAAATTCGTACCGGCTTTTGCTCAGCAGATAGTTGGAATGATCGCGGAATGATTCATACACTGAAGTGTATTTCCGGAAACATTCATTCTTTTTATCGTCATCGTGGTGGATCTCTTTGCCGTTCCAGTCATTATGGCATTTTATCCCAAAATGATTATTGGCTTTTTTGGCCAGCCGGCTGTTGCCGTCACCCGATTCAATGCAGGCCTGCGCCATCGTTATGCTGGCAGGTATCCCCGACCGCTTCATTTCTGCAATGGCAAGCTCTTTAAAGGTTTTGATATATTCGGCCCGCGACATTCTCTCACCGGATTGTCCCGATGCCTGCATGCAAATGCCGGCTATTAATAGGAAAAGCGACAAGGATCTCATTTTCTTCCATATTTCAGTTTACGGTTCAAAACTACTGATTTGAAATCAGCCACCCATGTTTAAACGGCTGTTGTTATTAACAAATTGTGAGAGACAGAATATAGTATCCAGTAGACCGATAACCAATAACCAATAACCAATAACCAATAACCAATAACCAATAACCAATAACCGATTACCGATTACCCATTCCCTTCAGAACCCCTTCAGCGGCATGGTAACCGTTGGGATCAGGAGCAGGAATCCCAGCACGATCAGTATAATGATAAAAGGCAGCACCCATTTAAACCATTTACCGTAAGGGATCCGTGCAACACCTAAAACACCCATCAATACCGCAGAGGCTGGGGTTATCATGTTGGTGAAGCCATCCCCGAACTGATAGGCCATTACGGTTGCCTGCCGCGAAAGATCTACCAGGTCAGAAAAAGGGGCAAAAATGGGCATGGTCAGGGCGGCTTTGGCAGAACCGGATACCAGGATGAGATTGATGCAATTCTGGATCAGGTATATAAACCCTACAGTTGCGATCTTTCCGGATCCTTTGATCCCTTCAGAGAGTTTGTACAGGATGGTGTCAACAACCTGTCCGTCCTCGAGGATGATGATAATGCCGCCGGCAAGTCCCACGACCAGCGCTGCCGGCAAAATATCTTTAACCCCTTCCAAAAAGAGCTTGACGATCTCATCCGCTGATTTTTTCATGGCAATGCCCGAAAAAATGCCCATGGCAAAGAACAAGGTGGCAATTTCCATAATGTACCAGTTATATCCCATCACGCCCACGATAAGATATAAAATGGTAAATCCAAGGAGCAGCAGAATGAAAAAATGTACCGATTTCCGCAGGGTGATAATGCCCAGTATGAAGAACAAACCTGAGAAGACCGGCATTATGGGAAAACTGAATTCGGTGGAATTCCCTATTTTGAACTTGCTGACCGGTTGAATAATGGAAAATACGATCATGACCGTAAGCAATATTCCCCAGGCGATCCAGGCAATAACAGGGGTATAATAGGCAATTCTTTCATGGGAAGATTTATCCCTTTCTCTCCAATAATCATCCTCCATATAGACAGGCGATTTACCGGGTGTTTTTTTTATCTTCCTGGCATACAGCATTACATATGTTATTCCGGTCAGCGTGATCACAATCCAGCAAAAGAACCGGTATTCAATCCCTGAGAACAGCGGCAGTCCGGAAATGCCCTGAGCGATCCCGATGGTAAAGGGATTCAGCATGGCCCCTGCAAAACCCAGTCCGGCCGCCACAAAAACCATGGATACTCCGGTGATCGAATCATAGCCCATGGATATCGCGAGGGGTACCAGGATAATAACAAAGGCAATCGTCTCTTCGCTCATGCCGAATACAGCCCCGAACAAGCTAAACATCAGCATGATCAGGATGATGACGATATTATTCACCCCCACCAGCCTGAGGATACGGAAACGCTCAAGCTTTTTGGTGAAGTCAATAAAGGAGAAAATGCCGGTATCAATGGCCCGGCTGTTGTTGACGATCCAGAATGCCCCGCCGATCATCAGGATGAAGACGATAATGCCCGACTGGCGGGTAAATCCTTTATAGAATGAGGAAAATACCTGCCACCATTGCTGAACGTTTTGTGTATAATGAAACACCATTTCTTTTTGCCGGACACCGTTCACCTCATTGATCTTTTCCTCATATTTGCCGCCGGGGATTATCCAGGTGAGGATGGCTGCCAGTAATAACAGGCAGAAGATAATAACAAAGGTATTGGGAATTTTCCTGAGCATAGGATGGGAATTCAGTTGATTAAAACCAGGGGAGGAAATTAATAAAAATAAATGGAAGTCGGAAGAGGAGAAGAGGTGAGGGAGAGATGGAGGGATGGAGAGAGGGGGAGAAAAAGAGAAAAAGAGAAAAAGAGACTTTTTATCTTCAACCGGGATGACGAACATCATTATTTCAATGACGAGATTTCAGTAATTTAATATGAACAATCAAAAACATGATTTTAACGAGTCTCAGCAACCAGGAAATGCATGCAGCTTGCATACTATTCATATTTATTCAACAATAAATTATATTAATTCATTGTAATATATTAATAATCAATCATCTAATAATTAAACCATATATTTTATTTTTTGATTTTTTTTTATAGATTTGATAAGATGAATAATTTGGAGTTGTTATTCATTGGATTATTTTTTTAACAACCTATTATAAACCTAAAATTTCGATCTATGAAAAGAACGATTAGTTTTCTTGTATGCCTGTTGTTATTTGGCCTGACGGCTATTTTTGCACAGGACATACAGATTAAAGGAACGGTTACGGGTGCTGATGACGGCGAGCCGCTTCCGGGCGTTTCTGTTCTGGTGAAAGGAACCACAACAGGAACCGCAACCACTGTTGACGGTGAATACACCTTAGCAGTGCCTTCTAATGCCACGCTGGTCTTCAGCGCCGTCGGTTATGAAACGGTGGAAATACCGGTAGCGGGAAAAGCCATCATCGATGTTGCGCTGACATCCAAGGTCGTTGGTTTGGACGAAGTCATTGTTGCTGCCATGGCAACCGGGACTCCAAGGAAAAAGCTGACCGTATCGGTTGACAAGGTCGGTTCGGAAGAACTGGAGCTTGTTCCTGCCACCTCTGCTGCATCTGCCCTTCAGGGCAAAGTTGCCGGTATCACGGTTATCAACAGCAGCGGTAACCCTGGTCAGGGAGCCGGATTACGGTTGAGAGGTTCAACGCAGCTGACCGGTACCCAGGATCCGCTGATCATTATCGACGGTGTTATTTATCACGGTGCGCTGGCGGCCATAAATGTTGACGATATCGCGTCGTACGAGATCGTGAAAGGAGCCTCCGCATCAGCCTTATATGGATCAAGGGCAGGCTCGGGAGTGCTGGTTATCACATCCAAACGCGGTAACATTGTAAGCGAGGGAAAAACAGAAATCCGCGTAAGGAATGAATATGGTTTCCAGCAGCTGAGCAAGAAAATTGATCTGGCTGAACATCATCCTTACAAACTCTCTGCTGACTGGGAATCGGTTGATACCTACACCCGGTATTTTGGGGTTACCTATCCTTCCGGCTACCAGGGGGGTCAAAGTGATGAGCTGATCGGCAGCAGGCAGATTGATTATGATGCCTATATGGATAATCCCTACGGAGTATTATATGATTACCAGGATGATGTTTTTACTAATGGTCAATTTTATACCAATTATGTTTCTCTGGCGAACAATACAGGAAAAACGAGGATATTCCTTTCTTTTGAAAATAATAAGAACGAAGGCATCGTTTGGGAGACCAAGGGATCAAGCCGTCAGAATTTCAGGGTGAATATCGATCACAACATTACCGATAAACTGAAGCTGACCTCCTCAACCCTGTTCAGGGTAGACAAAATTGATATGCCTAATGCGCGTGAAGCCACTGAATATGGCGGAGATGAAGCATACGGCGGTGGACAGGGCTCTTTTATTTTCAATATGCTGTTTATGGAACCTGATGTTGACCTGTCACAAAAATCACCGTTAGGTTACGCATTTGAGGATTATTACTATTTGCCTAATCCCTGGTCAGAAGAGATAGAAAATCCCAAACATGCATTGTTTTATGAGCAGCGTGAAATGAGAAGGCGCGGTATTGTACAGAACCTTTCAGCCAATTATGAACTTACCAAATGGCTTTCTGGCACGGCTGATTATTCCTTCGACCGCGGATTTATGTATTTTGACCGGGTGAGACCAAAAGGATACCAGGCTGAGAGGGAAACCTATATCGATGGTCAGTTATATAAATTTTCTAATGAATATCTTGGGCAGACTTTTACCGGATCGCTGAATGTTTACAAGCAGCTTGGCATTGTGCTGGCCAAGGCAAAAGTGGCCTACATGTATGAAAATGTTAAGGAAGCGAATTTTGGAGTAACCGGTAACGGACTTGCTGCAGCCGAGATTACCTCACTTGACGGTGTCACGGGGTCAAAAAATATCGAGTCGTGGGAGGGTCAGGAAATTGCGAGGAATTATTTCGGCATTTTAGACCTGGATGTGAAAGACCGGTATTTGGTCTCAGTCCTGTACCGCTATGACGGATCTTCACTGTTCGGTGAAAACAACCGCTGGAATCCTTATTACAGGGTATCGGCCGGATACAGAATAACCGAAGACCTTAAGATCCCCGGTTTCCAGGAGTTAAAGATCAGGGGAGCCATCGGGACTTCAGGCCAGCGGCCCGGGTTTGACTATCAATATGAAACCTACGCGTTAGCGCAGGGTAATTTAAGTAAGAGCACCATCGGGAATAAAGACCTGAAGCCTTCTGAGACTACCGAAATGGAAATCGGCCTGAATGCTGAATTCCTGAACAGGGTCAGTCTTGAAGTAACCGCTTCCCAGAGTGTAACCAAGGATGCTTTCGTAGCTGTCCCGCTTTCTGCTGCAACCGGTTATTATGCGCAGTGGAGAAATGCGGCCACGCTGGAAGGAAAATCTATTGAAGTATCCCTGGGTATTGACGTAATAAAAACAAAGTCAGTTACATGGGACTGGAATTTCACTTTCGACAGGGTAAGGCAAAAAGTGAAAGAACTTGATGCTCCTCCGTTCCAGGTTGGTCCGGGTGCCAATGAGGTATCAGCCTTCTACCTGAGAGATAACGAAACCTTTGGTATGATGTACGGCTACGAATGGGTTAAATCCCTCGATGTTATGGCAAACCAGCTGGGCACGGGCGAAACTATCGAAGACTATACCGTTAACAGTGACGGCTATGTCATTGAAGCAGGAACAGAAGGAACCAGAGCTGAAACTCCGATCGCCCTGGATCAGGATGGGGACGGGACCAATGATTTCGTGAAAATTGCCGACATGAACGCTGATTTCAACCTGGCATTCAGCAATCTTTTCAGATTTAAAAATGTTGGTTTAAGCATGCTGTGGCACTGGAAACAGGGAGGTGATATATACAATGTTACCAAACAATGGCTTTACAGGGATAACAGGCATGGTGACATGGACTGCTTCGACAGACCTGCTAATGAAAAGAAGGCCCAGAGTTATTACCAGACTTTGTACAGTGCAGCTAACGTGAACAGCCATTTTGTTGAAGACGGTACCTATTTAAAGCTCAGAGAAATGTCCGTATTCTATAATGTAACAGGTAATTTCTTCCAGAAAGCAGGTATACCTTTTATAAAAGGACTGAAGATTGGAGCTATGGGACGTAATGTACTTACCTTTTCTAACTATTCAGGTTTTGATCCTGAAGTATCGGCTGGTAGCGACCTTACCAACTATGC
The DNA here is from genome assembly GCA_964456825.1 of uncultured Bacteroidales bacterium. GTDB lineage: Bacteria > Bacteroidota > Bacteroidia > Bacteroidales > UBA10428 > UBA5072. The sequence goes on along the minus strand of CAYWCR010000003.1, from coordinate 84,524 downwards.
AATGGATATTTACAACTATCCTAACTTCAGAACTCTTACATTCTCACTTGAACTGACCTTTTAATAACCTGAAAACGTAATAGAATATGAAAACATTTAACAGATATAGTTTGATCTTCCTCTTAATACTGGGTGTGGCTACACTGATAAGCTGTGAAGATCTGAATGTGGAGAACCTTAATAACCCTGATACCGAACGTGTTCTGGGGAGCCCTGATGACGCCAGAAATCTGCTTGAAGGATCATTTCTGACGTACTGGCAATCATTTAAACAGACTAACATTCATATAACTTCCCTGGTTGCCGCTGACCAGTTTACCTGCTCATGGGGTAATTTCTACATGCGCTGGGCATCGGCTGAGCCCCGCCTGCCTTGGGATAACACGGTTACTGCAGCTAATGACCAGGTAAGTGAAAACTTCTGGATATGGTCGTATGCAGCCTTGTCTCAGGTTAATGATGTTATCAGGCTGATCCAGGATGGAATGGAGATCGGTGAAGGTGGCAGCGAAAATAATGGCATGCTGGCTTATGGGTATTTTATGCAGGGCTGGATTCTTGGCAATATCGGCCTTGCCTTTGACAAGGGTTTTGTTGTAAAGGAGTTTTCCGACCTGAGTACCCTTGAATTTTTACCTTATCAGGCAATCATGGATTCAGCCGTTGTTTCAATGGAAAATGCCGTTACTTACGCAGCTAAGGGTGAATTTGAACTGAGTTCCACTGTTATTAACGGTTTGACTGTTAATGATGCGCTCATTTCGGGTCTCGCCCATAGCTTTATAGCAAGGTTCCTGGCGCTGACGCCCAGGACCAAGGCCCAGAATGACGCTGTAAACTGGCAGAAAGTGCTGGATCATGCCAATTTAGGTATTACGGAAGATTTCGGTCCCCAGGGTGACGGTTCACCTTATGAAGGAGCAACCTGGTGGGATGAAAATATCATCTATCTTGAAAACCCGGGCTGGGCAAGGATCGACAACCGGATCATCAACCTGATGGATCCCACATATCCGAAGAACTACTGGGCTGACGGCGTTTCACAAATTGTACATTCAGGGTTGAACCCAGGCGAAGCTCAATCAGATGATGCCCGCTTGCTTTCTGACTTCGAATTCCTTCCTGCTGTTGACTTCCGTCCGGAACGTGGTTACTGGCATTTCTCCAATTACCGGCTCCAACGATTCGATGAATCCATGTGGCTCGGACTTGGAACCCTGTATGAATTCAGGGCTTACGAAAATGAGCTTTACAAGGCTGAGGCTGCCGCTATGCTGGGCCAGCTGGATGCAGCGATAGGAGTTCTGAATAACGCCGACCTTCCCAGGAAGCTAAGGGGTGAACTGGACGATTTAGCTGCAGGTGCATCCAAAGATGATATCCTGAAAGCAGTCTTTTATGAACGTGATATCGAGCTGATCGCCCAGGGATTCTTGCTCGGATTCTATGACATGAGAAGAAGAGACATGCTTCAGCCTGGTCAGTACCTGCATTATCCTGTTCCCGGCAAGGAACTCGAAACCCTTGGACTGGAAATATACACATTTGGCGGCGCGGCTAAAGCCGATGGTGTAAATACCTCAAATGGTGGTTGGTTTTAGTAAACTATTAAATCTATTCATAGTATGAAAAACATATTAAAATATATTGGTTTCGTAGTGGTTGCAGGATTATTGTTTACTGTCTTCAATTCCTGCGAAGAAGAAAATGACTACGATTTTAATAAGATTGTTCCTAAGATCGTCGGCGGTATCAGCGGCCCTTCCGAAGTATTGGCTACCGGTGCTAAAGCTGAGGTCTATAAAGTGCTTCACCGCGGTGGTTCCACTTATGCCTGGAGTATATCCGGTTCGGATGCCACTATTGTCCAGGATCCGGAGTTTGGCAGCATTGCCAATATTGCTTTTGCCCAGTCATCAGTGGCTAAGGCGGCAGTAATTACTGTAACAGAAACCACCATGGGCGGACTTACCGCCAGTGCAACTTACGATGTCAGCCTGAGTGCATTTGCGCCCCTGACGTGGGATGATTTTGTAGGTACATGGTCAGGAGAAGATGAAGATGGTCCGGTAACCTTTGACGCTGTCAAAGGGACTGAAGAAAATACCATTATTATTCCGGCAGTTGATGGAATTCCGGCACTTTTTTACGGTATATACTCCGGCTGGGGTGAATCCTTTCAACCTGGTTTTGGCAATGAAGGCAATGCCATTGTTGAGGTTGACCTGGCTACCGGTGACCTCACTATTGCTCCGAACTACTGGGGCCAGACCCTGCCGGGACCGTATGATTACTTCCTCTATGGTTCAGGATATTACAACGGACCGGTGATGACCCTTACCTACAGTCTGAACTTCGACGATACGTATTCAGACGACTACGTAGTTTATACAACGGTCTTTACCAAGCAGTAAAATGATATAATTGGTAAACTGAATCATTACTTAAACTGTCAGATGCTTTAAAGGTGTCTGACAGTTTTTTTTTAAGGGAATTGAATTCCTTAATTCATAGGCAAACAATAAGCCAGATAGAATGCATCAAGAGAATAAAATAACTTTTTTGCTATTCCTGTTTCTGTTATTTAAAGTATATACTGTTGTACCTCAGGAAATTATTGCAGAAAGGTATCAATATCTGTCTCCAAAACCCGGAAGCATTAATCATAACCCTGAAACTGAGATCACCATCAGATTTGGAGAAAGAATTGATAGTAAAACTGTTAAAGATGAATTTTTAATGGTTGAAGGAGAAATTAGTGGGAAACATAAAGGTTGCCTGAGTATTGGTGACGACCTGCTCACCTTAACATTTAAGCCGGATAGTGTTTTTGCTTATAATGAAAGAATTAAAATCAGGATGGAGAAAGGAATAAAAACAAAAACCGGAAAAATATTACCCGAAGTTGAATATTGGTTTAGCGTTAAGGAAAAAGCAGAGCTTGATCCTTTACCAGATGCTGAGAACAATCTTTTGCATCCAATAAACTCAGAATCCAATATTATGCGATCTGACAAATCTGAAAGTTTGTTATTTGAAGATCTGTTGTTCTGTAAAATCCTGATTAACAAAAGCCCGGCTTCAGGGAACCTTTTTACAACACTGAATGGTGTTCCCGGACATTACATCTATGTGTTCAATAACCATGGAGTCCCGATTTATGTTAAAAAGTTTCAGGAACAGGTATTTAATCTTAAACCCCAGCCAAAGGGGCAGTTAACCTACTATGATCTTAATCTTGAGTGTTATATTGTCCTTGATTCATTATTGAATCCGGTTGATACGCTAACCATGAAGAATGGCTATACTCCACATACTCATGAAGCAGTAATACTTGAGAATGGCCATATACTTATGTTTGCCTACGATCCTCAACTGGTTGATATGAGCAAATTAGTTGAAGGCGGAAATAAGTATGCAACAGTAACCGGCCTGGTAATACAGGAATTAGACCAGAAAAAAAATTTATTATTTCAATGGAGAAGCTGGGACCATATTAATATTACCGATTCTCATGCTGACTTGCTCGCATCTGCAATAGATTATGTCCATGGCAATTCCCTTGATGCTGATACCGATACGACGCTAATTCTTTCCTCAAGAAATCTGAGCGAGATAACAAAAATTAATAGATTAAACGGGAATATAATCTGGAGACTCGGCGGCAAAAAAAATGAGTTTTCTTTTATGAATGATCCAAGAGGATTTTCAATGCAACATTCCGCTTCAATACTCAATAATGGGAATTTGATACTCTTTGATAATGGAGTCGGATTTAGTCCGGCTTATTCCAGGGGTATAGAATATAAGTTGGATGAAAAGAGTTTTATTGTCGAATTAATAAACGAATTCAGACATATACCTGATTTTTATACCCATATCAAAGGAAACATACAGCGAATTTTCAATGGCAATAGCTTGGTATACTGGGGGCATCTTCCATTTATTTCTGAATTTGACCAGTCAAACAATTTAACTTTCAGTGCAACGTTTGAACTTGACTTATTTCCGGATTATAGAGTATTTAGATCTGACTGGGAACCGGGTTTATTCACATTGAGTACCGACACTTTAAATTTCCGGCAAGTCTATCTGGGTAATATTGAAACCAGGTCTTTTGATATAATCAATCATTCAGATAAAGCTATAGCAATAACTTCTATAAATAATAATGAGGACTTTTTTATTACAGAGCCTCTCCCCATTGAAATATCTTCAGGGAACAGAAGAACAGTTAGCATATCTTTCACTACAAGAAAGCCAGGTCATATTATGGATACTTTAAATATATGCTATGAAACCGATAGCACAATGGTTAACAGACAATTATATGCTTTGGCAGAATCAGTTCTCCCGAATGGGATTGAGAATCCTTCCAATTCAGAAGCATCAATTTATGCTAATCCGGCGGATGGGTTCTATCACCTGAAGCTTTCGAGACCGGAATCATTCCATATTCGGGTATTGAGTGTTTTTGGCAATATAATTTTAGAAGACAGGATTCTTGAAAGTGATTCATTCACTTTTAATCTTTGCAATAAGTCTGATGGATTATACCTCATCGAATTAAAAATGACTGACCCTGATTTACGGAAGATTTTCAAGGTCATTAAATATTCAAAATAAGCACTGATGTCTTGGTAATTAAAGTAAGATACTGGGGGCAAATTGTTAAGGAAAAATATCTCAGTACTTAACCAATATCCTTTTTAAAGTTGAACTCATTTCCTTATCAGTGATTTTTAAAAAGTATATCCCCTGCGAAATACCTGTCATATCTATTGCTGTGTGGCCTTGCATCATTTCTTTTGAAATCAAAATTTCACCGGTAATATTAAATATAGCCACATCATAATAAAATTCGTTATCACATAATATATGCAATACTCCGCCAACAGGGTTGGGATAAATTTTCCATATTTCAGAATCGTAAGGGAACATTGAAAAGACAGGACTTTCCTCAGTGTAGATTTTGGATGCCGTTATGGAAGGATTGCCGGATGCATCTTCAACACTGCCAATCTGGATGAAATATTGCTGTCCACTTTTTAGGGGTGAAGAAGGTATAATAGTAATTTCTGTTTTTTCCTGATTAATAGAGGCATCGAAAGCTACATCCTGTCCATTTATATCATCTTCCCGATAAATGACCAGTGATGAAGCATTCAGGTCGGTGATTTCCGAATTATCAAGGTTCCTGACCGGTTCAGAGAACTGAATCGTTACCACACCTTCCTGATTTAAAGTGTCATCGGTTGGAACAAAGCTGACCACAGGTGAAATCATATCAGGAACATACCCCTGAAGGTGTACCTGGATTGCAACGCGTTGTGTCGTGTCTTTATTATCACTGTTAACGGTAAGAACATCATAAAGTTTAGTGTTTTGAGCAGCTCCCTGCGGGTAAAAGATCACAGTAAGAATTTCCTGTCCATTGGCAGGTATAGCTATCGGGAATTGTTCATCAACATAAAAATAGGATGTCCGTAAAGCAACACTGGTAATGAGTAAAGTATCGGTGGAGTTGTTCTTAATCATCAGGTGATAAACCGATTCTGTGTATCCATTCCAGTTGCCGAAATTGACAGAATCAATTACAGGTTCAAACAGGTTGGTTTTCCAGGGAAATTTTCTGACCCTGTAGCTGCCATCGTGTTGTGGTGTGCCCATTTCAAAGACAATAGTGCCATCTGGCTTTACTTCGGTGGCTGATGGCACAGCCGGGTTTTTTCCAAATCCTCCCCAGCCAATCAATGTATTGCCGTTTGGCAGGCGTTGCACACTTCCTTTGTGGGTTGACTGTATTGTTTTGCCGCGATCAAATTCCCATACCTGTGTTGCCGTCATGTTTTTCTCATCGATTTCATATTCGACAGCCCTTGAATAAAAAGGTGTTGAAAATGTTCCGTCATCAAATACTGTGATATTTCCATTTGGCAATCTTCTGGCATCGTGCTGGCGGGTGAAAGGCCTTGTACTGTTAACAAATGTGAATTGGTTATTTTTGCCTCCCAGCCTCCAGATAACCTCACCTGTTCGCCTGTCGATCCTGGTTATCTCGTCCTGATGGGCCATAGACATAATCAAGGTTGTATCTGATTCAACTTCTATTGAACAAAAACTGGTAGGATCTATAACGCTGGCTGTCAGGTCGACTTTATCGTTCACATCGGTTATGTCATAATGATCTTTAGTGTTCCATTCAAATATGAGTTGGTCGTTTGCGTCAAATTCCTGGATCACATAATCCTGAATTGTTGCAGCGGCATTGCCTCCGGGAACAATCTTACTCATATCAATAATACGGTATTTGAATCCAGCCAGCATATATCCTCCATCTTCAAGAATCCTGAGCTCATGAATATCGAAGCGGTCACACCCAACACAACCCATAGTATCAATACTTTGATAGGAGCTGTCCAACGACACATATTTGAATATGCTGCCCTCAAAGTATGCCAGATTACCTGTAGGATAAGGCTCAAAGCAATATGTTTTATTTTTTGTTTTCCTGTAAAAAACCGGCGTTCCGTAATCATCCATGATGATAAGAAATCCTGGTTTATTTGACTCTATTGGCATGGGACCCAAAAAGAAATATCCTTCCGATGTACCCGCTGAAACAAGGATATCCATTGCAGGAAAACCTTGGGGCAAAACCAGTGACTGGGCGTCCACGTTCAGATTTATACCTGTAAATGCAATAATGCAAATGCTTATGCAGCCTAATTTTTTCATGCTTTTAAATAATTTGCGTGTTTAAAATGTAAAAAAGTCTGATAAACTGAACCTTCAGCAAATTAATTTTATCGTATATCAGATGTTTTATTTTTAAACTTAAAACCCTCATTATTATTTATATTAGGGTCAATATCCCGTTATTATTTGCACTCGTATGATATAGTTGACCTTTATTTCATGCAATTTAAAAAAAGTTAATGTGATTGTATCAAATTGCAGTCATTTTTGGTCAGTTCTGCTATATTTTAAAAATTAGTCGTTATTGATGAGTAAGAATCGACAACATAGGAATTTTCCGATTTAGAGCGCCTGTTGTTTTATTTAATCGCAGGCATATAAATTAATGTATCAGTCTGTCCTTTGTTTTTTATCCATCTGTTTTTAATAATCGGCGTTTTTTAATAGTTTTGGGCAATAATCTGGTTTTTCTCTTGTTACTTTTTTCATATGAAAAGGCTGGTTATTGCAGTACTTCTTTTAATACCCTTAACGGGCATACGGGTGTTTTCCCAGTCCCGTACCGTTACCGGCATTATCAAAAGCGCTGAAGACAGCCTTCCCCTGCCGGGCGCCACCGTTGTTGTCAAAGGAACGGAGACCGGAGCTGTCTCCAATCTCGACGGTTTTTACAGCATCAGCGTACCGTTGGCCACCGACACCTTAATATATAGCTTTGTTGGCTTGCAATCACAATCAGTTGCCATTAATGGCCGGCAAACCATTGATATTGTGTTGTCCTCCGGATTCTATGAGGTGAGGGAGGTGGTGGTTACTGCGCTGGGCATCAGCCGTGACAGCAAGGCACTTGGATACAGTGCAACCAGCGTTAACAATGAGGAGATTACCCGCAGCCGTGACAGAAGCGTTTTAAATTCGCTGCAGGGCAAGGTCGCGGGCGTCGACATCAGCTCTGCATCCGGGGCCCCGGGATCTTCGACCCGCATATTGCTCAGGGGACTGTCATCCCTGGCGGGTTCCAATCAACCTCTTTTTATTATCGACGGTATTCCTGTCAACAACAGTTATTCCGGCAGCACTTCCATCAACGGAGGGATAGACTACGGAAACAAGATAAACGACCTTAATCCCGAAGACATCGAATCGGTATCTGTCCTGAAAGGAGCATCTGGCGCTGCCCTTTATGGCTCAAGGGCAGCAAACGGCGTCATCATCATCACCACAAAAAAGGGAGCCCGGGAAGAAACCAAACCAGAAATTGCCGTCACCAGTTCCATGGGCTTTGAATACCCCCTCCGGCTGGTCCGGTATCAGAATGAGTTCGGACAAGGCTTGTACGGCGATGCCGTTGCCTATGAAAACACCAGCTGGGGCCCGGCATTCGATAATAAATTTCATTACTGGGGCAACGAGATCGATAATACCCTGAGGGTAAAATCGTACCGGGGACTGGAAAAAAACGTCAGGGAATTCTTTACGACGGGCCGAAATTATAACAATTCCCTTTCCGTGTCAAGCGGGAACGAACAGATGACCTATTACCTGTCCTATTCCAATATCCTGCAGGATGGAATTTTTCCTACCAGTTCCGACAGCTATTCCAGGCATACGGTATCACTCCGAAGCACAGTGAAACTTTCAAAACGGCTCTCTACCGCTATCTCAGTCAACTATGTGAAAAAGATCAACCGGTTTGTTCCCACGGGACAGGGTGAGCAATCGGTTTATAATCAGGTGATGCAAACCCCCCGTGATATAAGCCTGCTGGAACTTGAAGATATCGACGACCCCTGGAACAACCTCGATAATTATTACTCGTTGTACACCGTCAACCCTTATTTCCTGCTGAAAAAGAACGGGAACCGCAATAACGAGGATCGTTTCTATGGCAATTTTGACCTTGACTACAGCATCACCAAGCACCTGACAGCCAAATTAAGGCTGGGAGCAGACTTGTCGCATGAGCAGGCAAAATTATGGAGGGCGGTCATCGAGCCCCAGGGCAATAATGAATTTGCTTCGATTTACGAACCCGGTGTTGTCAGTGAATCCACCCAATCGATCAGGCAGTTTAACACCGATGTGCTGCTTACCTACAGTCAGAAATTCGGCGAATTTTCACTTGACCTGCTGGCAGGCCATAACCTGAATGAACGGTCATCCAACAGCCTGTATGCCGCCGTGAGCAACCTTACCATACCAGACTTTTACCAGCTCTCGAACTCATCTGAAACCCCTGTGGCTGATGGTTCATACGGACAGCGCAGGCTGGTCGGCGTATACGGCAGTGCCGATATAGGCTATAAAAGCCTGTGGTTCCTTTCGGTGACCGTGCGCAATGACTGGAGCTCAACCCTGCCGAAACAACATAATTCATTCTTTTACCCCGGCATCAGTTCATCCCTGGTTTTTACGGAATTATTCCCGGGTATCAGAAAAGTGGTGACCTTTGGAAAGATAAGGGCTGCCTATACCAGGGTTGGCAATGATGCCGGCGCTTATCAGATCAACACGGTTTTTGTGAATGCCGGCCATTCCGACGGTTATGGCTCACTGCGCTATCCCCTGCCAAACGGTGTGAATTCCTATGAAGTCAGCAACCAGATCGGAAACCAGGAGCTGAAGCCTGAGCTCAGCACCGAATATGAGATCGGGACGGATATGCGTTTCTTCCATAACAGGGTAAGCCTTGATTTTTCCTATTATAACAAGGTAACCACCGATCTGATATGGCCTGCACCCCTGGCTTCTTCTTCAGGATACAGTGCCAAAGTCATCAACCTGGGCAAGATAACCAACAAGGGTATCGAAGCGTTGCTGAATATTACTCCGGTTAAATACAAAAGCTTTCAATGGGATCTGACCTTTAATTTTTCCCGTAACCGGAACCTGCTGGTTGAGCTGAATGATAACCTTGACCGGATCGTCTTTAATTCCTTGGTGGTGGAAGGGGGGCAGCAGATCCATTATGTCGGCAAGCCCGACAGGCCGATCGGCATCTTTGAAGGCAGGACCGCCATGCGCGATGATCAGGGAAGGATCGTGGTGGATAATAACGGGTTGCCCAAAGCGGCTGAAGATCTGAAAGAATATGGTACCCGTGAATACGACTTCATCGCCGGGGCAGGAACCCGCTTTTCGTTTAAGGGAATTCAGCTGTCGGCAAATATCGATATCAAACAGGGCGGGATCATGTACTCACGGACCAAGGATATTTCGGTGTGGGCAGGAACGGTGCCGGTTACCTTATATAACAACCGGCAGCCTTTTATCATTCCCAATTCAGTTTACGAAGTGGATCAGGATGAAAGCGGCAATCCCATTTATGCCGAAAATAATATACCCATTAATGCAGTGACCCTGGTTGATTACTGGGGCAACGGAGGCGTTGACCTTGACGGAAACTCGATGGTGGATAAGTCATATGTGAAGCTGCGCGAAGCTGCACTTACCTATGATATCCCGAAAAGCCTGCTGACAAAGGTTAAAATGAAGGGAATTGAACTGAGTGTGACCGGAAGGAACCTGCTGTTATGGACACCCGATGGCCAGACTTATATTGATCCCGAACAGACCACCTTTGGCAATGACCTGGTTGCAGATTTCGGGGAATACGGGGCCCAGCCTACAGTGAGAAGTGTGACATTCGGACTGAGATTAATATTTTAATTTAACCTGTTTATGGTTTGTTCCTGAAAAGCCAAAAAATGAAACTTTATAAAACCATATTTTCCCTTATTATGCTGATGCTCGCGTCTTCCTGTGAAAAATGGCTCGATATCAACAGGGATCCCAACAATCCGTCGGATGCCAATGAAGAACTGACACTGGCGGCCGGCATATCATCCGTTGCCTATGTATACGGAGGAAAATACCAGGTGCTGGGTGCGCTATGGTCGCAGCACTGGACCCAGTCACTCGGGGCGTCGCAGTATTCCGGACTGGATTCCTATGATATCAACAGCAGCACATACAACGGCCAGTTTAACGAACTTTATTCCGGGGCGCTGGCAAATCTTGAATATATCAGAAACCTTGCTTATAAGAACCGGCATTGGAGATACTATCTCATGGCTACCGTAATGCAGTGTTATACATACCAGCTGCTGGTTGACCTGTATGATCAGATCCCTTTCTCAGAAGCCCTGAAAGGAGATGAAGGCCTTGTAGCCCCGCACTATGAAAACGGACAGGACATATACGACAGCCTGATTGCCCGCATTGATTATGCCCTTTCATTGGACCTTGAATCAGAAGATGCCGAAGAAGTGGGCAGTGAAGATATCCTCTTCAACGGTAACCTGAGCCGGTGGAAAGAATTTGCCGCCACGCTAAAACTGAAAATATATCTGCGACAGGTTTATGTCCGCCCGCAGGTGGCTGAAAACGGAGTTCGTGCTTTATATGCTGATCCGGAGATTAAATTTCTCGCAACCGATGTGGCAATGACGCAGTTCACCAATGAATCAGGCAGGAGAAATCCGTTGTTTGAAACCGAGATCACGGCATTGGGAATGAATCCGAATCTGATATTGAGCAGTACATTGTTAAGCTTCATGAATGAAAAAGGTGATGTTGAAAGGCTGGATGCCTTGTTTGATTACCCCGAGCAAGGGTCAGGCGGACATAAAGGCCTTGTCCAGGGCAATTACAATGATCCTGAAGAGCCGACCGGCACCAACAGCACGAATTATTCAAAACCCGTTTTACTGCCACTGGAGCCCATTTACCTGATGAGTTCAACGGAGTCTTTGTTGCTGCAGGCAGAAGCCATCGCCCGTTATAACGTGAAAACCTATACTGCGGCCAAAGATCTGTATCAGGATGGTATTGACAGGGCATTTAACCGGCTGGGATTTGCGGATGGAGAAGCCTATTACGGCCCCGGCGATCCTTATGAGTTTCCGGCTGAAGGAAGTCCCGTTGAGGAATTTATTAAGTCCATCATACTGCAGAAGTGGGTTTCGCTGGCCAATATTCAAAGCCTTGAAACATTCTTTGAACATAACCGGACCCATTATCCGCCTGAGAGTCGCGTGACGGCAGCGGATAATAACTATATACCGGGCGAGCTGACCGTTTCGGTCAACAATGTTACCAGTGGAAGATTTCCGAAAAGGTTGATCTTCGCGGAAACGGAATATTCCGGTAATCCCAATACACCGCCAAAGAAAGATGTGACCGAAAAGATCTGGTGGGATAAAAAAACTGACGATTAGGCAGACATGAGAAACCTGTACAAAATATCATTCATCCTATCCTTTTCACTGATCCTGCTATCCTGTGAGAAATGGAATGAGACGGCTGAAGTTTCACATATTTCCTACCTGCCGGAATTTACCCTTACAGGAGGGGATTTTATTTCCCTGATCCGGCAGGATAGCGGGGAGTTTGATGACCCCGGCGTAGAGGCCAGGGTTAATGGTTCCATTGTCAATGTTTATTATGTATACAATTATGTTGATGTTACGACACCGGGAATTTATATTGTTGTTTACTATGCTGAAAATTCAGAAGGATTCTCAGCCATGGCAGAACGAATCGTTGCCGTGACTGAAACAGATGTGACGCCGAATGACCTGTCGGGCACCTACACAGGGACAAACTGGGAAGCTGTGGAAACAACGGTGATTAAGATCAACGAAAAAGGGCTTTACAAAATGGATGATGTTATGGGCTTCCCGGGATATCCCATGCCGGGCAGATTTGTGGATATGGGTGACGGAGAACTGATACTGCTGCCCGGGGAAGGCTATTTCGGTGAATACGATGTTTCGGAGGGACAATATACACAGCGCACCTTATCGTGGAATATAAATTTACTGACAGCACCTTATGAAGGCTATGTTATCCCCGTAACCTGGAGGAAAGTTGAATGATCAGATTCCATACCATATTGATCCATAATAAAAAAGGTCAGCTCACGGCAGGGAAAGTGATATCCTGTATATACCTGTTGCTAACCGTTATGGTGTTTTCATGCGGGCCCGATGATTACGATATTGAATATCAGCAGGGAAATCCGGGCAGTCTTGTCGGGAACTGGAGAGCATTCGAATTTCAGGGAGGGGCATTCGATATGGAAAAACTGGCTGACGAATATGACCTGGTAACAGCACTCGATCCGAACGCAGGCGACAGCCTGGTGATTGACAACCTCTATAATTCAGGAGTCAGGGTAAAAGCCGTGTATCAGGGATCTGTTTTCAATGTGTCGCATGGCAGGCAACTTGAGGTGATCAACATGGGGCAATATGGAATATATGCCGTTTCGGTGAACGGGGAGTTCCAGCATACCGATGAAGTTGGCGACTATCTCGTTATGAATGTTGGCCTGTATGACCAGTATTCCACTGTGGTGGATACCGTATTAATACAGGCATTTAGAAAAACAGGCTTTGAAGATGTAGATTATCAAAGTCTTTTAAATAATAAATAATGTTAATGAGCATGTAAACAGATTGTAATGAAGAGAAGCGTATTTTTTGGAATGCTGACCGCTGTTTTTTTTATAGTCCTGCTTGCGGCCGGATTGATAGGGCTGCGATTGAGCGATGAAAAGGAGAGTAAGAAGCCCGGCCTTGACCGTCCTGATGAATTTATGAGATATTTTCAGGCTATTTCCACGCCTATAGGAGCAAAGCAATCAGGCTACAAAACCAATTACCGGTTTTACGAGCTGGCAAAAGCTAAAAAAGGCCAGGAACGGTTGAAATCAGCGAAGGAGATATACCCCTGGGTGCAGCGGGGACCGGGAAATGTCGGGGGCAGGACCAGGAGTGTGGTGGTGGATCCGGATGATCCGACCTTCAAAACATGGTATGCAGCGGCAGTCAGCGGAGGCATCTGGAAAACAACCGATGAGGGAAAATCATGGACCAATATTACACCCGATTTGCCCAACCTTGCCACCAATACAATGGCCATGGCCCCGTCAGATCATAACATCCTGTATGTAGGCACGGGTGAGGGGTATGGAGGCGTTGGCATGGTGGGAGGGAACGGCATCATAAAATCCACTGACAGGGGGGCGACGTGGCAGATTCTGGCCTCTACCACTGTCAATGATAATTTTGGTTATGTAAATAAGCTTTTAATTGATCCTTATAACAAAAATGTTGTATTGGCAGCGACCAACAAAGGTATTTTCAAATCTGCCGACGGGGGACAGAGCTGGTTCAGCACCTATGAAAAGGGGTATGCTGTGCAGGACCTTCTGGCTGATCCGACAGATTTTTCCATCCAATATGCCGGTGTATACGGATATGGTGTACTAAAATCGGTGAACCGCGGAAATACCTGGGCGCCATGCAACAATGGAATAGGAGAGGGGGGCCGGTTTTCCCTGGCCATATCGCCCCAGAGTCCAAACAGAATCTACACATGTGTTGAGGCGGTCGGCTATGAAACAGGGGTGGCTGCACTCCAGACCCATATTTATATCTCATCGGATTATGGCCAGAACTGGGCGAAATATGTCTCTCCCAACAATTTCCTTGGATCCCAGGGTTGGTTTAATAATGTCATAACGGTAAATCCTTTCAACGAAAACCTTGTTTATGTAGGAGGTGTTGATCTGGGACAGATTGAATTGCTTTCCGGCACTTCGGTGAGCGATCCCCAGGTCAGGAGGGTCGATACGGCCGGTACCGGATCATTTATGGATTTTGTGAATTTCGGAGGCCGTTATCTGGGAGGCGGTATGTCAACCGGCGACCTGGAAGACGGGACCGATATCCTTTCAAGCGACTGGGTACCTGCTGAGATTCGCTTTGGGCCTGGTAAAAGGCAAAAAGCGCATCGCTTTACGGTCCCTGAAGGTGAAGGAGCCGGTGTCCCTCCTGAAGATTATGCATATGTGGATTATGTTGAAGTTCCGTTTGAGGCATGGGACATCAGGAACAACCGTCAGCTTATGCTTTCTTTCCGCGATCAGGAAAGAGACGGTGCATTCAACCTAATCGAACGGATACCGGATGATGATGTCTCAGGACGCGAGTACTTTTTCGTTCATGCCGTGCCATATAGCGAAGATCTTGCATCTGCCGGGATAGCTAAACCGGGAGGACATGCCTATAAGCAACTCTATTTCTTCTGGCCAACGCTGGTTGAAGATACTGCCTGGGATCCTGAAGCATTGCCTCAGTCAACCATCACCATCGAATATGGAACCTTCACCCTGCATAACCAGGGAAATGTTACGGTGCTGGCTGATTACAGAAAAAACAGCAATCTGCATGTTGACCATCATGAGATACATACTGTCGTAACGGATGCCGTCAATAAGAAATTCATCCTCCTGGATGCCAATGACGGAGGTCTTGGAATTTCCGTTAACAGAGGCAGCACATGGGAGCAACTGGACAATGGTTACATCACCACGCAATTTTACGGTGTGGCAAAAAAACCCTGGGCTAATGAATATATCGGAGGGATGCAGGACAATGGGACCTGGCAGTCGCCTTCGGGGCAGGAGGCAGTCAGCCTGTCGGAATACGATGACAAAATCGGAGGTGATGGTTTCGAATGCCTATGGCATCCCTGGTATCCGCATCGCATTTTAGGAAGCTCATACAACAATTATTTTTATGTCACCAATGATGGTGGTGAAACATGGAGAAGTGCTGACCAGGGGATAAACGGAGACGGGCCTTTTGTTTCAAGGTTGTCCCATTCCCGGGCTAACCCTGATGTCGTATTTGCTGTTGGCAGCAAAGGCGTTTTCCGTCATGATAATTTCGGCATCGGCCGCTATGACTGGAAGACCATTTCCATTGGCACCGGATGGTCCGTAAGCGAAACCGTTACCAACCAGCATAACGTGGAAGTTTCCCTGGCCGCTGATTCTGTCATATGGGCCGGAGCAGGCATGTATGACAATCCCGACCTTCATCTTTTTCTTTCTCGCGACGGAGGGAACAGCTTTGATTCGGTGCATAATTATACAGCGGTTGAGCTTGGATATATCAGTGGCATAGCCACCCATCCGCATGATGCCGGCACCGCTTATGCCCTTTTCTCGCTTAAAGGAAAACCAAAAATATTGCGCACAACGGATTATGGTGAAAACTGGGAAGATATTACCGGTTTCGGCACGGGCGATTCCAGTGTCAGCGGATTCCCTGATGTGATGGTTTACAGCCTGTTTGTCATGCCCTACACAGGAGTCATGTGGGCCGGGACGGAAATAGGGCTCTTTGAGTCCATTGATGATGGCCTATCCTGGCATTATGCTGATAACGGATTACCTGCCGTATCCATATGGCAACTGGAGATTATCAATCAGCAGCTGATCGTTGCCACGCATGGCAGGGGTATCTGGACGCTCGACCTGACCCTGGTGGGAATACCGGATGAATCCACGGTTTCACCCCAGCCGGTCCTGACGCTTTATCCCAATCCTGCCCGGGATTATGTGAATATTGCCCTGGACAACTCATACGTGGGCGAGATTGAACTGGCTGTCACCGATATAGGCGGCCGTACTTTTATGAAAACCAGGCAATACAAAACAAGCACTGTTTGGCAGGTGGTGTTGGATATCCAGTCGCTAAAGCCGGCCAATTATATAGTAACAGCCAAATTCAGTTCCAACCTGGTGTTGGGGAAATTTATAGTAAGCCATTAGTTCCGCAGGAATGGCCTGTTTGTAGCAAAACATCATCGATGCATCTGCACAGCTCCGGAGGAGCGCACTGTTTCCAGCGTGGTAAAGATTTGTACAATTCATTGCGGCTTTACAGACAGGTTTTAATCCCTATATTATTATATTTGCACGTTTTTAATGCCTGATCCTGCATTATTACCGGATTATTTTATAATGAACAGCAACGGTACAACGCTTCGCGGGCAAAAAGAGAAAAGTCTGAACCAGCATGGAAAAGTGATCTGGATGACCGGCCTTTCCGGTGCCGGAAAAAGCACCCTTGCGCTTCACCTTGAAGAGGAGCTTTACAGCCGGGGATATCTGACCCGGGTAATTGACAACGACCAGATCCGTAACGGACTGAACAATGATCTCGGCTACAGTATGCAGGACCGTCATGAAAATCTACGCAGGATCGCTGAGGTGGCAAAACTATTTTGTCAAACAGGTGTTATTGTTATAACATCTTTTATCAGCCCGACAGCTTTTTCAAGGGAACAGGCCCGTGCGATTGTCGGCGACAATGATTATATTTTACTCTATGTGAATGCCTCCATGGAAGTATGTGAACGGAGAGATGTCAAGGGATTGTATAAAAAGGCAAGGATGGGCCTGATCCCCTTGTTCACCGGCATTGGCTCTGCCTTTGAAGCTCCTGAACTGGTTGATATTGAGGTGAGAACTGACCAGACATCGGTTCAGGAATGCGTTGAAAAAATACTGAAGTATATACTTCCCAGGGTGGAATACAGCGAATAATTATGGAAAGATACAATTTAAATCATCTGAGAGAACTTGAGGCGGAAGCCATTTATGTCATCCGTGAAGTTGCAGCGCAATTTGAAAAACCGGTAATGCTGTTTTCGGGAGGCAAGGATTCCATTGTGATGTATTTCCTGGCGTGCAAGGCATTCTGGCCATCCAGGGTGCTATTCCCGCTGCTCCATATTGATACCGGCCATAATTTCCAGGAAACCCTGGATTTCCGGGATGCCCTTATGGAAAAAACCGGTGGCCATTGCCTGGTAAGGTTTGTCCAGGACAGTATTGACCAGGGCAAGGTAACGGAAGAGACCGGGTTTAATGCGAGCCGTAATATCCTGCAGACGGTGACCCTGCTCGATGCCATCGCCGAATTTAAATTCGATGCAGCGCTAGGGGGAGGACGCAGGGATGAGGAAAAAGCAAGGGCTAAGGAACGCTTTTTTTCCCACCGTGATGAATTCGGCCAATGGGACCCTAAGAATCAACGCCCTGAGCTTTGGAATATCTTCAATGGCAAGAAACGGATGGGAGAACATTTCAGGGTTTTCCCGCTGAGCAACTGGACAGAGATGGATATATGGCAATATATCTATATGGAAGATGTGGAAATCCCCAACTTATACTATACCCACAAACGCGAAGTTTTTAACCGCGACGGGGTGTGGCTGGCCTATGCTCCCTTTATGAAACTTAAGACTTCAGAAAAAGTGGAACTCCTGGACGTTCGATGCCGGACCATCGGCGACATTACCTGTACAGGATTAACATTGTCAACCGCCAATACCCTGGAGGATATCATTCTGGAAGTTGCAGCCACACGGGTTACCGAGCGCGGCGGCCGGTATGACGACAAGCGGTCTGAATCGGCAATGGAGGACAGGAAGAAGGAGGGGTACTTTTAAACAATGAACAATGAACAATGAACAATGAACAAGGAATAATGAACAATGAACAATGAACAATGAAAAGTGAAGGGTAGCCGGTAAAAGGGACAAGTTGTGAGAGTCAGGAACCAAGAGCCAAGAACCAAGACAAAAGACAAATAGTAGCAATCTCAACAATAACAACATACAACAATCACAACAATCACAACAATCACAACAATCATAACCTTCACAACCCTCACAACTGACAACCATTACAATACGCAGCACCGAATATTAAAAAGCAATGGATAAAATTAGCGATAAACACAACGGCTATCTGGACATGGAACTGCTCCGCTTCACAACCGCCGGAAGCGTGGATGACGGGAAGAGCACATTGATAGGCCGGTTATTATATGACAGCAAGGCCATATTTGAAGACCAGCTGGAAGCGCTGGAAAAAGCCAGCATTAACAGGGGAGAGGAACAGATAAACCTTTCCCTGCTTACGGATGGTTTGCGGGCTGAAAGGGAGCAGGGCATAACCATTGACGTTGCATACCGGTATTTTGCCACGCCGAAGCGGAAGTTCATCATTGCCGATACACCCGGACATATCCAGTATACACGCAACATGGTGACCGGAGCTTCAACTGCCAACGCTGCCGTTATCCTGGTAGATGCAAGGAACGGGGTGGTGGAACAAACCATCCGGCATTGTTTTATTGCCTCCTTGTTGCAGATTCCGCATATTATAGTCTGTGTAAATAAAATGGACCTGCTGGAATACAGTGAAACGGAGTTTGAGAAAATACAACGGGACTTCAACAGGTTCTCTGACAAGCTTGATATAAAAGACATACGATTTGTACCGATCAGTGCCCTGAAAGGAGACAATGTTGTGGATCGTTCCATCAACATGCCCTGGTATCAGGGGCCTACGCTCATGTTCCTGCTTGAAAATATCCACATCAGCAACGACCAGAATTATATTGACATGCGTTTCCCGGTTCAGTTTGTAATACGACCTAACCGCGATGAATACCATGATTACCGGGGCTATGCAGGCAGAGTCGCCGGAGGTGTGATACGCAGGGGAGAAAAAATAATGGTGCTGCCTTCGGGCTTCACTTCTGCCGTAAAGTCAATCGACACTATGAAAGAAAGCCTCGATATGGCCTTCCCGCCGCAATCCGTTACACTAACCCTGGAAGATGACATCGATATAAGCCGCGGGGACATGATCATATGCCCCGATAACCTGCCCGTTACAGGCCAGGATATTACGCTGATGATCTGCTGGCTTAATGAAAAACCTATGCGGCCGGCGGGCAAATACTCGGTCAAACATACTTCACGTGATGTAAAATGCATCATTAAGGAGGTTAATTTCAAGATCAATATCAATACGCTGGATAAGAATTATGCTGATAAAAGCATAGGATTGAATGAGATTGCTGAA
Organism: uncultured Bacteroidales bacterium; assembly: GCA_964456825.1. Taxonomy (GTDB): domain Bacteria; phylum Bacteroidota; class Bacteroidia; order Bacteroidales; family UBA10428; genus UBA5072. The sequence goes on along the minus strand of CAYWCR010000003.1, from coordinate 65,086 downwards.
ATCAGCATCCGTACCACGCAGCCTTTGTTTTATGATTCCTACCGGAAAAACCGCATCACAGGCAGTCTGGTCCTCATTGATGAAGGGACGAATGAAACGGTTTGTGCGGGAATGATAATATAAGGCTGTAGGCTGCAGACTACAGGCTACAGGCTACAGACAACTGACAACAGACAACTGTCTATAGCCTTCTCATCGAATGCAATCTGTGCGTATATTGATTCAGCTGCAGGTTAAAGATTCCTTTTTCATCCAGTCTGTCAATTCTTACCATGCCGGAACAATGAATAATGCTGTCCGGAGGCATGGCAAGCCCGACATGAACCACCATGCTTTCTTCATTACAAAAAAATACGAGATCCCCTTCATTCAATTCATGAAAGCTGCTGACAGCCTTGCCAACGGCAGCCTGCCGTGAAGCATCGCGGGGCAGTCTCATGTTGTTAATTTTATATACAATTTGTGTAAACCCTGAACAATCAAATCCGAATGTTGACCGCCCTCCCCACAGATAGGGCGAATTCAGGAATTGTTTTGCAATACCTATGATCCCCGTAGGAAGAGGAATGCCTGATTCATGCAACGTATCCATTAACCTGAATGAAAGGGTGTCAATGTTAATGATCCCGTTTTCCGGTTCCTTTCCAAGCGTGCTGCCGGCTGTGATGTAGAGCAAGGAATTGTCAGACGCCGCGATCAGGATGACGGGTGCTGAAACTGTATAGATGCCTTGCTCAAATTTTCCGTAATATTCACCGGACACCGGACTGTACATCTTCTTATCGATCCATCCGGCATATTGGTCATACTGCGTCAGTATTTTATACCATGTTGAGGTCTCTTCCGTTATTTCGTAAGCCTCACCAAAAAGCAACTGACTGACCATTTCACTTTTTTCCGAAGGATCCCTTCGAAGCGGAATATGGCTTAATAGACAAATACCTTGTTTCATGCTTTGATAAAAGATATAAGAACCAAGAACCAAGAACCAAGATACAAGAATATAGACAAAAGAACAAAGAACAGGAAATATTAGCTACTAACTTCTAACTTCTAACTTCTGGCAATTAACTGAACATGATGCTGGTTTTGCTGTTATTATGAAATAGGAATCATTTTTTTTATTTACCTTGCTAAGGTATTAAAGAATATCCGTTTATAACGGAAATGAATTTCAGGTTTTGATCATGATGAAGTTTATCAGTTATGTCCGTCGCAATTACAGGGTTATACTTGCCATTGTCCTGTTTATCGCAGCTTCATGCCTGATCGTATATCTTCTCCCGCTGGAAGGCAAATTCCGGTATGAGTTTCAGAAGGGAACTTACTGGAGACATGAAGATCTGCAGGCCCCTTTTAATTTCCCGATATACAAGACAAAAGAAGAACTTGTTCAGGAACAGGATTCTGTTTTGCAGGATTTCAAACCCTATTTTGTTTATAACAATGAACTGACGGAGAAGAGGCTGGAAGAATTCAGCCATGATTTTTTAGCCGGATGGAAAGAGTATTCCGTCAATAATCTGAGAATCGGAGAAAAGAATTACCTGAAACTCAAACAATACCAGGAAAACCGTGAAGCTGCACAACTATATGAACAACTGATCATCCAGTGGCTGACTGAAGTTTACAGGGCAGGAATTGTTGATCTGGCATCGATTGAGGAGGTCACCAGAAAGAAAATAAGGGAGATCATGCTTATCACAGGCAATCTGGCCGACGTTAGAGACGTCAGGGATATGTACAGCCCGAAAACGGCATTTGAATATATCAACGGCAAACTTACCGATTATAACAAACAGCACAAGCATCCCATTGTTACCCAATATGCCGGGTTCTTGAAAAAATTTGACATCAATTATTATATTGCTGTGAATGTTACCTATGATGAAGAAAAATCACAGCTGTCCAAGAATCAACTCCTGCTGTCCATATCCCGCACACGCGGTATGATACAGGAAGGCCAGGGAATTATTTCCAAAGGGGAATTCATAACCCATGAAAAATACCTCACATTGGAATCATTGCGTATTGAGTATGAGAAAAACCTGGGAACCGTTGCGGGACATCTTGTGAATATTGGGAAACTGATTCTTGTCCTTACTTCCCTGCTGCTGATATTCCTGTTCCTGTGGAATTTCAGGAGAGAAGTCCTTTATGATACAAGAAGCACCTTGTTCATCCTGTTGACGGTGATACTTATGGTACTTGCGGCCAGCATTACCCTGAGATATGATCTGATCAGCCTTTATGTGATGCCCTTTACGCTTGTTCCTGTCATCCTGCGGACATTCTTTGATGCAAGGCTTGCACTTTTCGTTCATATTGTCACGGTAATCCTGGTTGGTTTTTTTGCCCCCAACAGTTATCTTTTCGTACTGCTGAATGTTTTTGCCGGAATGGTTGCCATTTACAGCCTGACTAACCTTTACCGGCGTTCGAAACTTGTTTTCACAGCCTTCCTGGTGGTACTTACCTATGTGGTTATATATTTCGGGGCTGCGATAGTTCAGGAAGGAAATTTCAACACTATTGAATGGAAATATTTTGCCTGGTTCGGATATAACGGTATCCTGATATTGATTTCCTACCCGCTGATCTATATTTTTGAGAAAGCCTTTGGTCTTATTTCCGATACGACCCTGATGGAGCTTTCAGACACCAATCAGCCCTTGTTGCGGAAACTTGCTGAGATTGCGCCGGGTACGTTTCAACACTCCCTGCAGGTTGCCAACCTTGCCGAAGAAGCTGCTCACAAGACAGGAGGCAATCCCCTGCTGGTTCGTACCGGTGCATTGTACCACGATATCGGCAAGTTGGAAGAGCCATTGTATTACATCGAAAATCAGTCAACCGGCAATAATCCCCACGATAATCTTGAATTTGAACAAAGTGCCCGTATCATTATTGGCCATGTTGCCAAGGGTGTCGATATCGCACACAAAAATTCACTGCCGGAACCGCTCATCGATTTTATCAGGACACACCATGGCACCAGTACCGTTCAGTATTTTTACAAGTCGTTTCTGAAGAAATATCCGGAAGAGGAAGTGGATGTCATGAAATTCTCCTACCCGGGGCCTAAACCATTCTCCCGGGAAATGGCCATTGTTATGATGGCTGATTCAGTGGAGGCCGCCTCCAGGAGCCTGAAGGAGATCAATGATCAGACCCTGGATAAGCTTGTGGAAAGCATAATCCATACCCAGATGATGGAAGAACAATTCAATGATGCCAACATTTCATTCCGTGATATTACAGCCATTAAGGAAGTATTCAGGAAACGGCTCAACAATATCCACCACGCGCGGATTGCTTACCCAACCTGAAAAGCAGGCTAAGTTAAAGTCCCCGCATATCAATTACCGTCACCTTTTTGTTTTTGGCAGGAAGAAAGGTGAAGGTATCATCAGCAAAAGCCTTGTCAGTGATGAAGTTTTTAAGGAAGATCGAGTAATCGATACCATCTTTTCCTAAGGATGAAATAATGGACAGCTGTTCCGTATTTTTTTCAATAAAGACCTTGATACGGGAATAAGGCTGATTCAGGTTCTTAGGGAAAAGGTCGATCTCATGCATTTCGACGCCTTCGATGGTTGTCATACCGCGGTACTGATATTTAAAGTCACGGTCATACAAGGTAAAAATTCTGACCGGATTGCTGAGAAAATTATCATCCTGGCTGCCGGGCTCCGTAATGGTTACTTCGTTGTCCCCCTGAACATAGGTCCACATGGTCTTGCCGTCAAAATATACCGTGGCGCCTGCAGAGGAAACCCTGTATTTATCGCCCTTGATGATTATGCTCCCGGTGCTGGTGTTTTTGTTATCTTCCTTGTGGTCAACGACAATCAACGAAAAATCAGCCTGTATGGACTGTACTGATTTCGTTTTCTCTGCCACCCTGTCGAGTATCTCTTTGGCTGCAGGATCCTGCTGGGCTGCCAGCTGAAAGCTGGCCAGCGTGAGGAATAAGACTATCGTTCTCATGTTTCTTGCCATTACTTATTGAGACTACTCAAAAATTGTTCCAAAGAATATTCATCAGAGAAATAAACCTGTCTGGGTTTACTTCCGTCGGGAGGGCCTACAATCCCTGCAGCCTCCAGCTGGTCCATTATACGGCCTGCCCTGTTGTATCCGATGGAGAATTTACGCTGTATCAGCGAGGTAGATCCCTGCTGATGAATCACCACGAGTCTGGCTGCTTCATTAAACAGGTTGTCTTTTTTGGAGAGGTCTATGTCAGCAAGCTCGGTAAGGTTTTCATCGATATATTCAGGCAGGTAAAGTGCTGTTGGAAATCCCTGCTGAAAGGATATGAAATCAGTGATGTTTTCGATTTCAGGGATGTCAATAAATGCACATTGAAGCCTTGTCATATCGCTGCCGGGAGCAAAAAGCATGTCGCCCCGGCCGATCAGCTGATTGGCACCGGAAGCATCCAGTATGGTGCGCGAATCAATCATGGATGTAACCCTGAAAGCTATCCGCGCCGGGAAATTAGCCTTTATAACGCCGGTGATGATATTGGTCGTTGGTCGTTGAGTGGCGATCACCAGGTGGATGCCAATGGCTCTTGCAAGCTGTGCCAGTCGTGCCAAAGGAGTCTCCACTTCCTTGCCTGCTGTCATGATAAGGTCGGCAAATTCATCAACGATGACAACGATGTAGGGTAAATAGCGGTGCCCTTTTTCAGGGTTCAGGTTCCTTTTGATAAATTTGTGGTTGTATTCCTTTATATTCCTGACCCCGGCTTTCTTAAGCAGGTCATATCGCTGATCCATTTCAATGGTCAGTGAATTAAGGGTGTATATTACTTTATGGGTGTCAGTTATGATAGCCTCTTCCGAATCAGGGATTTTTGCCAGGTAATGTTTTTCCAGCTTCGAATAAAGGGTCAGTTCGACTTTTTTAGGATCAATCAGCACAAATTTAAGCTGGGATGGGTGCTTCTTATAAAGCAGGGAAGTAATGATGCAGTTAAGACCGACGGATTTACCCTGTCCGGTTGCCCCGGCAACAAGCAGATGCGGCATTTTGGCCAGGTCAAACACGTAGGTCTCATTCGATATGGTCTTGCCCAATGCTACCGCAAGATCATAATTACATTCCTGGAACTTTCTTGAACTCAGCACAGACCGCATAGATACGGTTTCTGGATTTTGATTTGGCACTTCTATGCCAATGGTGCCCTTTCCGGGCATTGGGGCAATAATCCTGATCCCCAGTGCTGCCAGACTTAGGGCGATATCGTCTTCCAGACTTTTGATCTTGGATATTCTCACGCCTGGAGCCGGCACGATCTCGTAGAGGGTAACCGTAGGTCCAATGGTGGCCTTGATCTTGTCGATCTGAATTTTATAGTTGGAAAGCGTTTCAACAATCTTGTTCTTGTTGCTGACAAGCTCTTCATTGGTGACGTTGGGATTATCGGAATCGTGTTTGGCCAGCATTTCCAGCGGGGGCATCTGATAATGCGGCAGGTCAAGTGTAGGATCATAATCTTCCAGTTCATCGTAATCCGGAAGCTCTTCGTCCGATTCCCCGTTCTCGCCCGGTTGTGCAACTGTTAATTCAACCTCTTCTTCCGCTTTTATGTTTTCTTCCGTTTTAACGGTGACCGGAATTCCTTGTTTTTCATGGGATGGGAACTCGGTCTCGAATACCAGGTCATGATCCTCATAAGCCATTGGGGATTCCTCCGTTTTTTCGCTGATGATCATGGATCCCGGGCTTTTCTTCAAGGTATATTTAAGCTGGCTGATAATGCTGCCCGCAATGGATGTTATTTTCTTATAAGAGCTGCTAAAGGAAAAGACGATCAGGGTAAAGGTTAGAATAAGCAGGATGAACAATGTCCCGATGCTCCCTGAAAAGGCTTTCAGCCAGTCACTGACGTATAATCCGTGCCGGCCGCCGGGACCGCTGCCCAGAAACCCGCCCGCATTCCCGAAAATATAGCCCAGCCAGATGGAAATTATTATGGTAAATACCAGGGTTATGCGTATGGTGCTTCCCAGCGGAAGAATTTTCACATGCATGAGTTTCAGCCCCATCAGCAATAGCAGGAAGGGGATGGTGAAAGAGGCTATCCCGAACCATTTATTCAGGAAAAGATTGGCGAACCATGCGCCCACCTTGCCAGACCAGTTATCAACCTGAAAATCAGGATTGGAAAATACTTTCCTCCATTCGAAACTCTGGTCAATTTTCCAGGTAAAAAGATAGGAAACAAATGCCAGGAATAACAATATTGAAAATCCGGTGAAGATCAACCCCATGGTAACCTTAAACCGCTCATCCCTGAATAACGATGACTTTTTTTTGCCATTCTTCCTATCTTCTTTGGTAATCTTTTTGCCCATCCCTGAATATTTGTTGATTTATTGATTTGTTGATTTTAGAATAAAGCTGTTTAGCGGTTTAGCAATTTAGCTATTTAGCTTTTTAGGTGTTTAGGTATTACTTGTCACTCGTCACTTCCTTGTCCCTTGTCCCTTCCTCGTCCCTTGTCCCTCTATTTTAACGTGCTAAAATAAACAAGAGCGGTATACAAACGGAGAAAAACAGTAAAATGTTATTCACAATATACTGTCCTCATTTGAATGAATCCTGATTAAACAGCCAAGGAAAATACCTTATACTCATGTGCAGGATTCATGTGTGACAAAAATGACGATGATGTCTTTTGCTGCAAAAAGTGCGGTACCAGATTGGAAGCTAAGAAAAAATAATAATATTGGGAGGCCTGCAATAGGCTTATCCGCCTATTCAAGATAGCGCCCAAGCAGCCTGCACATCTGATCGCGGCTGAGTTCTTTATAATTTTTCGGTATGCTGAAGTTCATATCATTCTTCGTAACCGGAAGGAATTTATCAGCCGAGAAATGAAGCCTGAAATAATACATATTCAGTTCAAATTCCATCAAAACCCCTTCAATCTTTTTATAGGGATTGGTGGAGTTTGGGTTTTTGATATTAAAATCGTTGGTATAATATACGGAATAAGTATAGTCCGAATCAGGGAAGGAAATATCGGCTTTCCGGCAGTGGAATCCAAGGATCTCCTTTGTCTCGTCAGTTCGCTGCACGATCATGTTGTCCAGCGGATCGAAACAGCACATAGGTTCGCCTTTTTTCCCCGTATAAAGAAAAGAATATTTGGGAACCCGCAGCAGGGTTATGCATTTTTTGGGACGGAAATAAGTGATGCTGTTAAGTTTATACATTCCCATAAAACCTTCCATTATATTAACGGCGGAATCCTGATTGAAAATAAGTTTCATCCGGTGGGGAAGCAGGTCAACCAGTTTACGGTGAGCTGAATCGGTTTCATAAGTGATACGGTATTCAAGCCTTCCCTGATTTATATTCTCACCCTTGTCCTTTGTGCTGCAACCGGCTGCTATTAAAAGACACAGGAAACACCCCGCTATGGTTCTAATCATTTTTTCTTGCTTATACAGGTTCTGGTTTTAACTGCATTACTTCATTTACGTAATCTGTCTGGCAGGGTTTGCTTCTTTTGTTGAATGGATCAGTTTTTGAATTTAGTAAAAAAAAATCATTGACAAACTACAATAATTAAAAAACACCCTACGAGGGTGTCGACACCCTCGTAGGGTGTGAGGGTTTTATTGTATAAATATACGTAGTGATAAAAATCATTTGGCGCCCTTTGAAACTTTCTTTATATTTGCCGGTAACATAATAGATTGAATCGAATTAAAGGAATCACCTGGATGGTAAATTATTTATTTTTATTTAATCACTATTTATATTTATACAAATGGCTTTTAACTTAAAAAACCGCAGCTTCCTGAAGTTGCTTGATTTTTCGCCGGAGGAGATTAAATTCCTGTTAAATCTTTCATTTGATCTGAAGAAAGCAAAGTATAGCGGAACCGAACAGCCGCGCCTGAAAGGTAAAAATATTGCCCTGATATTCGAAAAAACCTCGACCCGAACACGGTGTGCCTTTGAAGTGGCGGCGCATGATCAGGGCGCTGACGTCACCTACCTTGATCCGGTGAGTTCCCAGATCGGGCATAAGGAATCGGTTAAAGATACGGCCCGTGTGCTGGGAAGAATGTTTGACGCGATTGAATACCGCGGACACGGACAGGATATCGTTGAAACCCTTGCCAGGTATTCCGGTGTGCCGGTATGGAACGGCCTTACCAATGAGTTCCATCCCACGCAGGTTTTAGCCGATCTGATGACCATGATCGAGCATAGCGATAAACCATTGCATCAGTTGAGATTCTGTTACCTTGGCGATGCCAGAAACAATATGGGCAATTCATTGATGGTGGGTTGTGCCAAAATGGGCATTGACTTCAGGGCGGCTGCCCCATCTGCCTGCCAGCCTGCAAAGGAACTGGTAAAAACCTGCAAGGCCATAGGCGAGTCAACCGGTGCAAAGATTACCATAACGGAGGACCTGGCAAAAGCGGTTCAGCAGGCTGATTTTCTGTATACCGATGTTTGGGTATCCATGGGCGAACCTGGTTCAGTATGGAAGGACCGGATTAAACTATTGAAACCATATCAGGTAAATAAAAAGGTATTGGCCCTGACCGGTAATCCGGGAGTCAAATTTCTCCATTGCCTGCCGGCTTTTCATAACCGCGAAACCAAACTGGGAGAGGAAATCCATCAGAAATTCGGAATTGATTCCATGGAAGTCACGGATGAAGTATTTGAATCACCTGCTTCCATCGTATTCGATCAGGCCGAAAACCGGGTTCATACCATCAAGGCTGTTATGGTGGCCACACTGGGGTGAAAACAGGGATAAGCATAAGGGATAAGGCATAAGGCATAAGGCATAAGGGATAAGGCATAAGGGAATAGTTAAACCTGCCGGCAGGCAGGAGTGAACAGTGAAAAGGTAATCTGGATTTAAGATAACTATAGCCATAAATTTCCTTATTTTTTCATAAGAAAATAAACTTTTTACTATCTTGCGCTTTCTTTTACGGAGCGCTAAAATTGAAGTAAAACATTGATTGATAGGCTCATAAGGAATGTTATTTTTATCACAATTCAAATTTTTTGCCATCCATGCAGAATAAATTACAGGAGCTAACAGAGAAGATATACAAGGAAGGTATATCGAAAGGCAATGCCGAGGCAGAAGCAATCATTGACAAAGCAAAGAAAGAGGCAGAAGCTATTCTGACAGAAGCGAAAAAGGAATCCAAATCCATATTGGATCAGGCCCGTAAGAAAGCGGAAGAGATCAAAAACAACGGTGAATCTGAACTAAAGCTTTCAGCTAGGCAGTCCATCAATGCCCTGAAACAGAAAATCGTTGACCTGATCAATGGTGAAACGGTTCATAAGGCGGTCTCAGATGCTTTTAAGGACGATGATTTTGTTAAGAAACTGTTGGAGACTACCCTGAAAAGCTGGATGGACTCGCCCGATAAGCCGGCAGACCTTTCCGTCATGTTGCCTGAAAAGGAAGCCGCCGCGGTTGAACAATATTTTGCCCGTTCGGCTAAAACATTGCTTGATAAAGGACTTGTGATTAAACCCGATACCGATCTGAATGCAGGTTTTCAAATTATTCCCAAAGACGGGAGTTACAAATTGAGTTTTACCGATAAGGATTTTGAGAATTTCTTTAAGCAATACCTGCGTCCGCGTTTGATGAAGTTGCTCTTTACCGGGGAATAATATGATAAAAAGAGAGTACCATTGTTTGGTTGCCGGACTGCCGGCGTTGTTTTTTGATACGGCCAGACTGGCCGCGACGTTGGTTGAATGGAAAGGCCAGCTGAAGGAAGATCTTCATCCTTCGGACTACACATTGATGGAGAGTTTCTTTCTTCGTTATGACAACCGCAATATTCACCAGTTGCTTACCGGCAAATCCGGTGAATGGGACCCATTGGGGAATTATTCAAAAGAGCAGGCGGAAGAAGTGATGGACTTATTGAGGGATGAGGATACTGATCCGGAGAGTCTTGATTTCCCTGTTTACCTTTCCCGCCACATCCGCTCCTTTAAAGCCGATACGCCTTTGTTTGCCGATAAAACCTGGGAAAATCAACTGTCTGTTCTTTATTTCGATCACCTGAAGGATATTGACAATCCTTTTATCCGGGATTGGTATGCTTATGAACTCGACCTCACCAATATCATCACTGCATTGAGCTGCCGGAAACATCAGGTCGATATTCGTAATCAGCTGGTAGGGGAAAATGAGATCACAGAGAAATTGATCCGAAGCAACGCGAGGGACTTTGGCATCAGCAATGAATTTCCGCTTCTTGAATCTGTTTTAAGGGCAGGTGAAGAAGAAGATTTCATGGAAAGAGAAAAGAAATACGACATGGTGAAATGGAAATATCTTGATGATAAGGTATTCTTTCATTACTTCACTATTGAGATCATATTTACCTTTGTCGTTAAGCTTGAGATTATCAGCCGCTGGCTGAAACTGGATAAGAACACGGGAGAAAAACTGTTCCGGGATCTGGTTGGGCAAATAAAGACCACCTATTCATTCCCGGAAGAATTTACCATATAATTAAGCGATTGAAAATGGCAACCAAAGGAAAAGTAAGAGGTATTATCGCCAATCTTGTGATTGTTGAAGCGGACGGACCTGTATCCCAGAATGAGATCTGTTACATTAGTCTGGGCAAAGTTAACCTCATGGCTGAGGTAATTAAACTGAATGGCAGGAATGCTTATGTGCAGGTGTTTGAGTCAACCAGAGGGCTGAAGATAGGAGATGAAGTGCAATTCGATGGGCATATGCTCGAGGTCTCTCTGGGTCCCGGGTTGCTCTCCAAGAATTTTGACGGTCTTGAAAACGATCTGGATGCGATGGAAGGCATTTTTCTGAATCGTGGAGAATATACTGCCGCGCTGGACGATAAAAAATTATGGAACTATAAGCCTCTGGCCAGGGTGGGGGATAAGGTGACGGCCGGCAGTTGGCTGGGCGAAGTAGAAGAAAATGAAATGCCGCACCGGATCATGGTGCCATTCTCTTTCGCTGACGCATATACGATTAAGAATCTTATTGGGGAAGGAAAATACAACATCACCACTACGGTTGCCACCCTGGTCGACAGCAAGGGGAAAGAAGTCCCGGTCACCATGGTTCAGAAATGGCCTGTGAAAGTTCCTATCAAGGCATACAAGGAAAAACCGCGTCCTTATAAGCTGCTGGAAACCGGTGTCCGGACCATCGATACGCTGAATCCCATTGTTGAAGGAGGCACAGGCTTTATTCCCGGGCCTTTCGGTTGCGGAAAAACCGTATTGCAGCATGCCATTTCCAAGCAGGCGGAAGCTGATATCGTGGTTGTGGCAGCGTGCGGTGAAAGAGCCAATGAAGTTGTCGAGCTTTTCACGGAATTCCCGGAACTGGAAGATGCGCGTACCGGAAGGAAACTCATGGAGCGCACCATCATCATCGCCAATACATCGAACATGCCAGTGGCAGCACGTGAAGCCTCGGTTTATACGGCCATGACCATTGGCGAATATTACCGGTCCATGGGATTGCGCGTACTGATGCTGGCTGACTCTACTTCCCGCTGGGCTCAGGCTTTACGCGAAATGTCAAACCGGCTTGAAGAATTGCCGGGACAGGATGCTTTTCCGATGGACCTGCCGGCCATTATTTCAAACTTTTATGCCCGTGCCGGATTTACGTTACTGAACAACGGAGAAAGCGGATCTATCACCTTCATCGGTACCGTATCTCCTGCCGGCGGAAACCTGAAAGAACCCGTGACCGAATCGACGAAAAAAGCGGCGCGGTGTTTTTATGCACTGGCACAGCAACGGGCTGACGGGAAAAGATATCCGGCCATTGATCCCATTGATTCCTATTCAAAATACCTCGAATATCCCGAATTTGCTGAATATGTAGATGTCAAAATCGAAGAGGGCTGGCTTGATAAGGTGAATGAGGCAAAGACTCTGCTGCTGCGCGGGAAAGAAGTATATGAGCAAATCAACATTTTGGGTGACGATGGTGTTCCGCTGGATTATCATGTCACCTTCTGGAAATCGGAGGTCATTGACTTTATTATCCTGCAGCAGGACGCATTTGATAAGGTTGACCAGTCTACACCGGTCGAGCGGCAGCGTTATATGCTCAATCATGTGCTCGGGATTTGCAGTACGGGCTTTGAATTTGACAATTTCAACGAAGTGAGCCTGTTCTTTAAACGGATCATTAACCAGTATAAACAGATGAATTACGCTGAATTCCAGTCGGAGAAGTTTAATAAATATGAGAAGGAACTGTATAGTATAATTGCCGAAAGAAAAGTAGCCTAATGGAAACAAAAGCCTTTCAGAAAATATATACAAAGATTAGCCAGATTACTAAAGCTACCTGCTCGCTTCATGCAACAGGTGTCGGTTATAACGAACTGGCCTATGTCTTTGGCCGACTGGCACAGGTGGTAAAAATTGTCGGAGAGGAGGTTACCCTCCAGGTTTTTGGTGGAACCGAGGGAATTCCCAATAATGCAGAAGTTGTCTTCCTCGGCAAGGCCCCTTCATTAAAAGTCAGTGAAGACCTTGCCGGGCGGTTTTTTAATGCCTATGGTGAGCCCATTGACGGAGGTCCTCCGGTGGAAGGTGAAGAGCGCGAGATTGGCGGCCCATCGGTGAATCCGGTACGCCGCCGTCAGCCATCCGAACTGATCGCAACCGGTATCGCAGGCATTGACCTGAATAATACCCTGGTGTCGGGGCAAAAGATACCGTTCTTTGCTGATCCCGACCAGCCTTTTAACCAGGTTATGGCCATGGTTGCCCTGAGGGCAAAGACCGATAAGATCATCCTTGGCGGAATGGGACTAACCAATGACGACTACCTTTATTATAAGAATGTTTTTGATAATGCCGGTGCCCTTGACCGGATCATCAGCTTTGTCAATACCACCGAGAATCCTCCGGTTGAAAGGCTCCTGGTGCCGGAGATGGCATTGGCGGCTGCTGAATATTTTGCGGTCGATAAGAACCAGACTGTCCTCGTGCTCCTGACTGATATGACACTATATGCCGATGCACTGAGCATTGTTTCAAACCGTATGGATCAGATCCCTTCGAAAGACAGCATGCCGGGATCACTTTACAGCGACCTTGCCAAGATCTATGAAAAAGCAGTTCAGTTTCCGGCCGGCGGTTCAATTACCATCATTGCGGTGACCACGCTCTCCGGTGGCGATATTACCCATGCCATACCGGATAATACCGGCTACATAACGGAGGGACAGCTTTTCCTGAGAAAAGATACCGATGTCGGAAAAGTTATCGTTGACCCGTTCCGCAGCCTTTCAAGGTTAAAACAGCTGGTGATCGGCAAAAAAACCAGGGAAGACCATCCCCAGGTCATGAATACCGCAGTGCGCCTATTTGCTGACGCTGCAAACGCGAAGACCAAACTGGAGAATGGTTTTGACCTTACGGATTACGATGAAAGAAGCCTTAAGTTTGCCAAGGATTATTCCGCCAAGCTCCTGGCCATCGATGTCAACATTAACATTGACGAAATGCTGGATACCGGCTGGCAGCTTTTTAAAAAGCATTTCCAGCGGGAAGAAGTGGGTATCAAGAAGGAACTGGCTGATAAATATTGGCCGAAGGATTGAAGCATCAAAATTTGAAGACCTGCCGGCAGGCAGGTT
>CAYWCR010000003.1:41995-51313 GCA_964456825.1 uncultured Bacteroidales bacterium | reverse complement strand
TGAACCGTGAACATATTGATGAGAAATGGCCATTAATTTTCAATACAACAAAACCTCACTCCAGCAGGTTGAAAAACAGCTGAAGATAAGGGTGCGTGCCTTGCCTACCATTAAGAACAAGGAATCGGCACTGCGGATTGAAGTTAAAAAAGCCAAAGATGAAACCATACGGCTGGATGACCTGCTGAAGCAAAAACTGGCAGGCTATGACCGTATGGTTGCCATGTGGGGCGAATTCGACTTTTCCCTGGTATCCGTTCAGGATGTTGAACTGGGGATTAAAAAGATTGCCGGCGTAAAAACTCCGGTGTTGAACAATATTGTTTTCAGCATTAAGCCTTTCAGTGTATTCAACAATCCCAAATGGTATCTTGATGGGATAGCCCTGGTAAAAGAAATAGCATCCATCGGCATTGAAAAGGAGATATTTGCGCGTAAAATGCAACTCCTTGACCATGCCCGCAAGAAGACAACCCAGAAAGTTAACCTGTTTGAAAAAGTTCAGATTCCGGGATATGAGGACGCCATCCGTAAAATAAAACGGTTTATGGAAGATGAGGATAACCTGTCTAAATCCGCACAGAAGATCGTGAAAACGCGGCAGTCAAAGAAGGAGGAGAACGCATGATTGTTCCGATGTTGAAATATGCTTTTCTGATTTACCACAAGGAATATGAGGATTTTCTGAATGAGATCAGAAAGCTTGGGGTTGTGCATGTGATTGAAAAGGCATTTGAAGAAACGGATAGTCTGAAGAATAAGAAGGAACTGATCCATGAGCTGAACGCTGTCATTGCCTTGCTGAAAAAGCGTATTCCGCTTCCATCCGGATCCCACGAAGGTGATGGAATGGAAATTTTCAGGAATGCCCAGACGCTCTATACTGAACTGGAAGCAAATCATCAGAAATTGCTGGCCCTGAAAAAAGACATTGCCTTGCTTGAACCCTGGGGCAATTTTACCGCCGCTGATGTTAACAGGATTCGTGAGGCCAATCTAACCCTCAGATTCTTTTCCTGCTCAAGCCGTAAATTTGATGAGAGCTGGAAATCTAAATATGCCATTGATATTATTGATAAGCGTGCCGACAACCTGTATTTTGTTGCTGTTCTTGAAGGCCAGGAACAAATTGAAATTGATGCTGAAGAATTGAAACTACCGCCTTCATCGCTTGAATCACTTCAATTGACCAGCAAAGAACTTGAAGCAAGGAATACTGTCATTGCAAAAGAGCTTGACGATGCTGCCTCGCAGATTAATCTGATTGAGGATGCAAAGAAACAGGTCTTTGGTGAGGTGGAATATGAAAAAGTCATATTAAGCACCGGGAAGGAAGCTGAGGAAAAGCTGATGTTGCTGGAAGGCTGGATCCCGGAAGAAAAGGCTGAATCGCTTTCATCCTTCTGCGATAAGAACAACATTCTTTATATTACTGATAAGCCATCAGCATCAGATAATGTACCCGTGTTGTTAAAAAACAGCCGGTTCGCAAAACTATTTGAACCCATAGGCAAGTTATATTCTCTCCCTTCCTATGCTGAGCTTGATCTTACCGCCTTTTTTGCACCTTTCTACATGATCTTTTTCGGATTCTGCCTGGGCGATGCCGGCTACGGCCTGGTAATCCTCGCCATTGTTACCTGGTATAAAATGTTCAAGGCCAAACCGGAATGGAAACCTTTGTTAACCCTGGCTCAGTTTTTAGGGGGAGCTACTATTCTGATGGGAATGGTATCCGGTACCGTATTTGGCATTAACCTGCTGGATACCGGTTACCTGTTAACCAACGAATCCTTTAAATTTCTTAAGGAAAGCGGTGTACCTGAGGCCGTCTTCTCAAAGCTGAGCGCCCTTACAGGACAGCATTACGAAACGCGCGACGAATACTTTAAGGCAATAACAGGCCTCGTTGGTCCCGATGCACTTAAGACATACAAATCAGAGTTTATGCGCAGTTCATTTTCTGACTATGCCATTCTGAATAAAATCCGTCACCTCATTCTTGATTCCCAGAGCATGTTCAACCTGGCCCTCGTTTTTGGAATGATCCAGATCCTGTTTGGCATGGGAATGAAAGCGGCTAACGCGATCAAACAGAAAGGATTTGTCTATTCAGTGTCCACCCTTTCTTGGATCTTCCTGATTGCGGGATTGATCGCAGTGCAGGGTGGCGCTGCGATGGGTTATATAGATAAAACATCGGCAAAAATACCAACTTACATCGTTCTTGGGTTGGGATTGTTTGGCATTCTGTTTTTCAACGATCCCTCAACGAACATTTTTATGAGTTTCGGGAAAGGCTTATATGATATTTACAGCATGATCACCGGAGTTTTCGGAGACCTATTGTCTTACATACGGCTTTTTGCCCTGGGTACATCAAGTGCTATCCTCGGGCTTGTGATCGATAAAATTGGTATGCAATTTTTAGGGATACCTTATGCAGGCCCGGTTCTGTTTGTTGTATTTTTAGTATTCGGACACACACTGGTATTATTACTGTCAGTGCTTGGAGCCTTTGTTCACCCCCTGCGTCTTACTTTTGTTGAGTTTTATAAGAATTCCGGTTTTGCCGGCGGAGGAAAAGATTATAAACCATTTACCAATAAACAATAAAAAAGGAGATTTTATATGGAAGCTAATGCTGCAATAATTCTTGCATACACAGGTTTGGCCCTGATGGTATTATTATCCGGTGTGGGTAGTGCTATCGGCACGGTTATGGGTGGTAACGCCACCGTAGGGGCTATGAAAAAAAGAGATGATGCGTTTGGCAACTACATGCTGCTGAGTGCTCTCCCGGGAACACAGGGATTGTATGGCTTTGGGGGATTCTTTATCATCAACAGCAAAGGCATTATTGGCCCTGAAATGAGCATGACCCAGGCACTGGCTATACTGGCTGCCGGCCTGATCCTTGGTGTTGTCGCCCTGATCTCAGCTATCCGGCAGGGGCAGGTGTGTGCCAATGGTATTGCAGCTATTGGCAATGGCCATAACGTATTCGGGAATACGATGATCCTGGCTGTTTTCCCGGAACTCTATGCCATCATCGCATTTGCCACCACATTCCTTATCAGCCAGTCGCTTTAATGCACTGATTGATGGACGTATTCCTGGCCATATTAGGGACCATCTGTATCATCATCGGTGTGCTGGGCAGTCTGTTACCCATACTGCCCGGCCCGCCGATCAGTTATGCCGGTGTTTTATTGCTGCATTTTACCCAATATGCACAATACAGCACGCGTTTTTTAATTTTGTTCGCCGTCCTTACAGCCGTTGTGGCTGTTCTTGATTATGTGATACCCATCTGGGGGACCAGGAAGTTTGGCGGAAGCAAATACGGAACCTGGGGCGCAACCATTGGTGTGGTGGTCGGCATCTTTATGGGACCGGTCGGAATGATCGTGGGACCTTTTATTGGCGCTGTCGTCGGCGAAATGATCTATGGAAAGAAATCGAATGAAGCCTTCCGTGCAGGCCTCGGTTCATTCATCGGATTCATCACCGGCACCCTGATGAAAATAGTCCTTTCGGTTATCCTGGCATTTCATTTCTTTAAGGCACTGGGTACAGCCATATTCTGACAGACCGGGTTTAATGTTTTAGTCCCTCTGCCTGGGGAGCCTGCCTGGCCGGCAGGCAGGACTATCCCGTTGCAATCGGGAGTCAGGGGTGGGGCCTTCCATGGATCAGTATATTTTTTCACTCTCTTTTCCCCCGGCATGATATTTGCAATAACCTTTATGTATGAAGCACCAGCACAGTTTATTAAAAAATGTTTTTACGGTGCTGCTGTCACTGCTGATTCAGCTATCAACAGCAATCTCACAGCAACCGGATTATTACCGGAATGTCACCCATGAAAACTACCGGAAGGTAAAAGCATTCAACGATACTATTGAATTAAGCAACCTTGATCCGGTCAGGCTCAATGCCGTACTTTATTTTGCAACCAATGAGGTCCGTGCAAAACATAACCTTGCAGTTCTTGCCTACTCGCCCGAGCTTGAAGAAGCAGCCGGCATGCATTCCTGCGACATGGTCGTGCATCATTTCTTCAGTCACAACAATCCCGTTGACAGGTCAAGGGAAACACCTAATGACAGGGCTCAGAAAGCCGGTATTATCAATCCATTCATCGCGGAGAATATAGCCGAGGAATTTGTCCTTCAATATAAAAGTGGCAGTAATGTCTATGAAATGGGGAAAGGTAATTTCAGCTACCAGCCTGAGGGGAGATTGATCCCGCGCAGAACGTATCTTTCGCTTGCTGAATCATTGATTGAACGATGGATGAATTCACCCGTTCACAGAAAAAATATCCTTTCACCGGATGCACTTCAGGTGGGGTGCGGAACTTGTTTTTTCAATGATCCTGAATTTAATGATATGCCAACATTAATGGCAACTCAGAATTTTCAGTGGTTCGAAAAAACAAAATTGCAGCAGAAATAAAATGCCAACGAATGATCAAAAAAGTTTTCCAGGAGAAACCTATTCCTGCTGAGCTTCGCTTTTAATTTCTTCTTCCACCTTTTTGGTCGTATGTGCTTTCAGAACCCGCAGATTTCTGCTGGATACCTCCTTGCCATCAAGGGTTTTGATAGCCTCCATGGCTTCTTTTTTGTCAGGCATCTCAACAAAACCATACCCTTTAGATTTGCCCGAGCGTTTGTCCTGCACAATCTTAACGGATTCTACCTTGCCCATTACCTCGAAGATTTTACGAATGTCATCTTCGCTGAGAGAATAATTAATGTTACCAACGTAAATTGTCATGACAATAATAATTTTGAAAGTGTATACAAGTTACAAATAAATTTATGAAAAAAACAAGTTCCATATAATAAAATAACAATGAGATATTTGTAATCTTATTGTAAGGATTGGCGTGATGTTTCTAAAACGCCATTCCCGCACTCTCCAATTTGATGTTTACCTGAAAAGTAACTAATTTTAATGCAATATACAGGTAATGTATTTTTTACGGCAGGCATATCATGATTAAGGCGGTTATTTTTGATCTCGATGGTGTTATTGTATCCACGGATGAGTTTCATTACCTTGGCTGGCAGAGGCTTGCGGATGAGGAAGGCATATATTTTAACCGGAAAATCAACGAGCGTTTGCGGGGGGTAAGCCGGCTTGAAAGCCTTGAGATCATACTTGAAAAGACAGACAAAAACTATGGTCAGGAAGAAAAAAAGGCCCTGGCTGACAGAAAAAACGGATATTACCGTGAACTGCTGAATACCCTTTCTCCCGCTGATATTCTTCCCGGGGCGCTGGAACTGGTAAACGGGCTGAAAAATGCCGGAATTAAAGTTGCCATAGGATCTTCGAGCAGAAATACCCCCTTTATTCTAGAAAAAACAGGATTGGCTGCGACCTTTGACGCAGTTTCGGACGGAAACCAGATTAAAAGGAGCAAGCCTGATCCGGAAGTATTTCTGCTGGCTGCAGCTAAAATGCATATACCCCCGGCCCAATGCCTTGTGGTGGAAGATGCAGATGCCGGAGTGGAGGCCGCAATCAATGCCGGTATGAAATGCCTGGCTGTAGGATCCGCCTATTTGCACCCGGGTGCTCACATGAGGGCTAACAGCCTGATTGAAATCAGCGTGGCAGATATATTTAGTTTTTGAGGCCGACAACCGACAACCTGCCTGCCGGCAGGCAGGCCGACAACTATTACAACCATCACAACCATCACAACAATCATAACAGCCATTTCCTTTCACCTATCATTAACAATCCTTTCCTTAACCCGGAAAAACCCGGTTTCATAAAATAAATTTCCTGGATTGACAGAATTGGCTATTTTTGCCGTTCTTAATCCAATAATATGACTGATTTTTTTAGTTTTCTATTTGACTTCATTCTGCATATCGACAAGCACCTTGTTGAAATTGTATCGGAATACCAGAATTGGACGTATTTAATACTTTTCAGTATTATATTTGTTGAAACCGGCCTGGTTATATGGCCTTTCCTTCCCGGCGATTCGCTGTTGTTTGCTGCCGGTGCAATAGCCGCCATGCCGGGAAATCCGTTAAACATAGTTTTATTGGTAGTGCTGCTGATGATAGCCGCATTTACCGGTGATAATACCAATTATTCAATCGGCCGTTTGCTGGGAAAGAAAGTTTATGAAAAGGACTATAAGCTTATCAAACGAAAATATCTTGATGAAACACATATGTTTTATGAGAAACACGGTGGGAAAACATTGATAATTGCACGTTTCATGCCTATAATAAGGACTTTTGCTCCTTTTGTTGCCGGGGTCGGGAATATGAAATACTACCGTTTCCTGGGATTTTGTATTGCAGGCAATGTTTTATGGGTTAATACTTTTCTCTGGGCTGGCTACTTTTTTGGCAATATTCCCACGGTGAAAAGAAATTTCAGCCTGGTAATCTTTGCTATTATTTTTGTTTCGTTTCTTCCTCCCGTCTATGCCTTTGTTAAGAAGACCATTCAGGTCCGCAGGGAAAGCAAAGCAAATAAATTATCCGGAGAAAAATAGCCGGCTATTCAGTACAGTGAATAATTTCGTGATGAGAAAATAATTCGTTTATTTTGCAAAAAATTTATTTATGGCAAAAGTATCAGACATATCCAGGGGGAGTTTTGTGCGTTATAACGGAGAATTGGCCCAGGTTCTTGAATATGAGCACCGGACACCGGGAAACCTGAGGGCATTCTACCAGGTCAAAATGCGCAACCTGAATTCGGGAAAGTTGATTGAACAACGGTTCCGCCCTGGCGATGATATGGAAATCGTAAGGGTTCATTTCAAGGAGATGCAGTTTTTGTATATGGACGGCAGCAGTGCAGTATGCATGGACAATGAAACTTACGACCAGCTCACACTGCATAAGGAGATCCTTGGCGACAGCATTAATTTTCTCAAGGAAGGGACGAACATCAAAATTTATTTTGAAGGCGACGAGCCGATTTATACTGAATTGCCCCTGACCATAGAATTGGAAGTTACCTACACGGAACCGGGTATGCGCGGCGATACCGCCACCCGCACCTTGAAAGCTGCTACCCTTGAAACAGGTGCCACCATCAAGGTCCCTTTATTCATAAACACCGGAGACAGGATTAAGATCGACACCCGCACGAATACCTATATAGAGAGAGCGAAATAAGAGGGGACAAGTGACTAGTGACAAGTGACAAGTGACAAGCAGGGACAAGGTAGTAACCGATAATTGGTAATTGGTAATTGGTAATGGGTAACCGGTAATCGGGAACTGATAGTTACTTTCTCATTCCAGATAGGTATATCCGTAAAGCCCCGACCGGTAGTTTGAAAGGAATTCTTTACCTTCTCCGGCCGAGATAATCCCTGATTTCACCGAAGAAGTCACCCAGGTCTCAACGGTACGGACCATTTTTTTTGCGTCGTACTGCACATAATCCAGCACCTCGGCCACGGTTTCACCGTCAATTACCTGATCAATTTCATAGCCGTCATCAGTGACTGAAACATGCACGGCATTGGTATCCCCGAACAGATTATGCAGGTCGCCCAGGATTTCCTGGTATGCGCCTACCAGAAATACGCCAATGTAATAGGTGTCTCTTGACTTAATGGAATGAACCGGCAGGTAATAAGAAAAATTCCGGGTAGAAATGAAGTTATCGATCTTTCCGTCGGAATCACAGGTTATATCCTGCAGGGTTGCAGACCTTTCAGGTTTTTCATCCAGCCGCTGGATGGGCATGATCGGAAATATCTGATCAATAGCCCATGAATCGGGCAGGGATTGGAACAAGGAAAAATTACAGAAATATTTGTCCGACAATAGTCTGGGCAACTGACGGAAATCTTCCGGTATGTGTTTCGTTTCAGAAGTCATTTGGTGGATCTCGCGTGCAATTGACCAGAATAACCGTTCAATCTGAGCCCGGGTTTTAAGATCAAGTATCCCCAGACTGAACATGTCAAGCGCTTCTTCGCGGATCTGCTGCGCATCATGCCAGGATTCCAGCATCCGTGGCAGATTCAATGTGTCCCATATGGAATATAGTTCACGGACAAACTCGTGATCACCTTCTTTTATTTCCTCATCCTCCTGCCAGGTAGGGAGGGTTGTGGTTTCCAGCACATCAAAGATCAGCACAGAATGATGTGCAGTGAGCGAACGGCCCGATTCGGTGATGATATTGGGATGAGGAATACCGTGTTTATTGCATACGTCCACCATAGTTGAAATGGAGTCATTAACATATTCCTGAATGCTGTAATTGACACTGCTTTCACTGTTGGATGAGCGGGTTCCGTCATAATCCACGCCCAGGCCGCCACCGATGTCTACAAATTCCACAGCAAAACCCTGTTTGTAAAGCTGATAGTAAAATTGAGAGGCTTCGCGAAGGGCATTCTTAATCCGCCGGATCATAGTAACCTGACTGCCGATATGAAAATGGACCAGCCGCAAACAGTTCTTCATCTTATTTCTTTCAAGAAAATCAAGCGCCTCAATGAGCTCACTTGAAGTCAATCCGAATTTACTGGCATCACCGCCCGAGTCTTCCCATTTGCCGCTGCCGGAACTGGCCAGTTTGATTCGAATGCCAATATTGGGTTTTATTTTAAGCCGTTTGGATATGCTGGCTATGAGTTTGAGCTCATTCAGTTTTTCAACCACCAGAAAGATACGCTTTCCCATTTTCTGCGCCAGCAGGGCAAGTTCGATATAATCTTCATCCTTATAGCCGTTGCATATGATCAGGGAATCCGAGTCGGTGTTAATGGCAATAACGGCATGCAATTCCGGCTTTGATCCGGCCTCCAGTCCAATGTTGAACTTCTTGCCGTGGTTCACAATCTCCTCCACCACTGGCCGCATCTGGTTGACCTTGATCGGGTAAATGATAAAATTCTGGGCTTTGTAGCCATATTCGTCAGAGGCAATCTTAAAACAATTCGCCATCTTTTCAATCCGGTTGTCGAGGATGTCAGGAAACCTGATCAGCATGGGGGAAGAAACATCACGCAGTTGCAGCTCATCCACCAGTTCCCTCAGGTCAATTTCAACACCATCCTTGCGGGGTGTAACCACAACGTGTCCCTTGTCATTGATGGAGAAATAATTGATCCCCCAACCGGCTATATTGTATAGTTCGGCGGAATCTTCGATACGCCATTTTCTCATTACTTCTGGATTATAAGGCGGTTAACAAAATGGAAATAATCGGTGCGAAAGTAATTAATGTATTATAATAAATTTATAATTGAGATTCTTTTTTATCAAAAATATCTTTGTTTTCACGGTTTAAGATTTAAAAGTTTAA
>CAYWCR010000003.1:26144-41895 GCA_964456825.1 uncultured Bacteroidales bacterium | reverse complement strand
TTCAAATGTTCAAATTATCAAACCATTCCATTTTCACAGAAGAACAAAATAGTTTGTATTTTTATTCCTTAAACTGCCGACTGAAACATACCCAATATGAAAAACCAGGATAATCACCATCACCGAACCGTTAGCGAAGTTTCAGCAAGCCAGCCGTTGCAGTTCACTGTTTCTGAAAATACAGTACTGATGAAATTCCTGCTCGCCAGCCTGAAGCATAAGAACCGCGATAACATTAAATCCTACCTTCGCAATAAGCAGGTGATCGTGGATGGCAAAATTATCACCCAATACAATCATCCGCTGAGTACCGGACAGCAGGTGGAGATAAGCATGGAAAGAATTCCAAAGGAAAAGCAATACCGGGGCATCAGCATTATATATGAAGATTCACACCTGATCGTCATAGATAAACATGCCGGGATGCTTTCCATGGCGACCGAAAAGGGAAATGAAAAGACAGCTTACAGCATGCTGAGTGTACATGTAAAATTGCAGCATCCGTCCAACAAAATATTTATTGTGCATCGTCTCGACAGGGAAACGTCGGGATTGATGGTTTTTGCCAAAAACGAAAAGGTACAGCAGCTGTTGCAGGAAAACTGGCAGACTGCGGTGTTGGAGCGAACCTATATTGCAGTTATAGAAGGCGTTATGAAAGAAAAGGAAGGAGTTGTCACTTCCTATTTAAGAGAAAGTAAATCCCTTATGATGTATTCAAGTCCTGACCCGTCAAACGGAGAAAAAGCCATTACCCATTACCAGACGATCAAGACGAACAAGGATTATTCATTGATCAGGATCAATCCTGAAACCGGCCGTAAGAATCAGATCAGGGTGCATATGAAAGACCTGGGGCATAGTATAGTGGGTGATAAGAAGTACGGTTCAAGGGTAAATCCGGTCGGCCGGCTGTGCCTTCATGCCATTGTGCTTGCGTTTATACACCCGGTGACCCGTGAGCAGATGCGATTTGAAACCGGAATCCCCCAGAAATTCTTAAGGCTGATTTGATCTGAAAAAAAGGGGATGGTTAAAAGCCCTTAATACTTGGTTCTTACGACTGTTTGAATTCCCCGAATAATTCAAATCGGGTTATGGCATCCAATTGATTAAAATCGTTGGAATCAACGATTACGATCTCGTTGGGGAATCCCCGTATCCTTTTTGCCATGCATTTTTTGTACCCGTGCTTCAAAATGGTTTTGTCAGGAATATCAAGCCTGTTGGAAACAATAAAACCGATGCCCCTGGAATAGCTTTGCAGCCGGCTGACCAGGTTGATGCTGTATCCGATGTATTCATCCTCATTTCCATTCTCATTCTTCTTTTCCCTGTTATACGTTAATTTATATACCGTTCCCGCAGCAATTCCAAACCTTATCTTTTTTGGAAAATCAGCAACAGGCAGCATTCCGGATGCTTTGTCACAAATGACATAAAATGAATTCTTGAGGTTCCAAACCCTGTCGACCAGGTTAATGATCTGTGTTTGCGTGAAATCATCATATTTCCAGATATATAAAATACCGTCACCCAGGAATTTCATGTGAATGGGTTTTGGGAGGGATGCAACAACAGCAGGTTTTCCTGTTTTATCCTTGTCCCAATATAATTCGCCGCCTTCA
Organism: uncultured Bacteroidales bacterium; assembly: GCA_964456825.1. Lineage (GTDB taxonomy): Bacteria > Bacteroidota > Bacteroidia > Bacteroidales > UBA10428 > UBA5072. Next base: position 40,267 of record CAYWCR010000003.1, on the reverse strand, counting down.
AAGGTCATTGCAACAGCATCGATGATCAGGTTCAGATATTTTGAAATATAGCCGTGTACGTCCGGCTGGCTGAAGAATCCTGAAAATCCCTCCAGGTCAAACAATAATGATATGGAATTAAAGGGAAGGGAAGCACTGGGCTTAAAGACATCAGTCCGGCTTTTCATGAGATCATGGCTTTTGTAAACAGACCTGCAACAGCTTTGTTAATGTTATACAATTTAGTTTAAAAATCTGATATTTCCATAATAAAATACAACGGTCAGCCGAAAGCCGGCAACATCATTGGTTGTATTAAAAAACAAACTGTCAGGCACATTGCATAAGCCTGACAGTTTCCAGTAATATTAGCGTGCTGTTATGACAAGAATGAAGCGATCTTATCGGATTTATACTTTCCCGCTTTCAGCTTTTCACTTAATTCTGCAAATGCATTGATGGTATAATTGGCATCTTCCACTGTATGGGCCGATGTTGGGATGATCCTGAGCATGATGGTATCCTTGGGGACCACCGGATAAATGACCATGGAACAGAATATCCTGTAGTTTTCTCTTAAATCCATCACCACATTGGTAGCTTCAGGCACAGACCCTGAAAGGAAGACCGGAGTTACCGGAGAATTTGTGTTCCCCAGGTCAAATCCTTTTGCTTTTAGTCCCGACTGCAGGGCGCGGACAACGGTCCACAATTTTTCCCGTAACTGGGGCTGGGTCTTTATCATATCCAGCCGTTTCAGGGCTCCGATCACCATGGGCATCGGAAGTGATTTTGCAAATGTCTGGGAACGCATGTTATAGCGCAGGAAATTGACCACATCTTCCTTGCCGGCAATAAAGGCACCGATTCCGGCCATGGCTTTGGCAAATGTGCTGAAATGGAGGTCAACGCCGTCCCGTACCCCAAAATGCTCAGCCGTGCCCTGACCGGTAGGCCCCATGGTCCCAAAGCCATGAGCATCATCCACCAGCAGGCGGAATTTATATTTTTCTTTAAGGGCAACAATTTCATCCAGTTTACCGAGGTCGCCGGCCATGCCAAATACGCCTTCGGTGATGACCAGGATGCCTCCTCCGCTTTCACTGGTCAGCTTGGTGGCCCGTTCGAGCATGAGCTGGCATTTCTCCATATCGTTATGCTGGAACATAAAACTCATGCCTCCTGCTGCCTTGTGCAACCAGATGCCATCCATGATACAGGCGTGGGATTCTGAGTCAAATACGACAACATCGTGACGGTTGACCAGTGACTGGATGATAGAAATCATACCCTGGTAGCCATAGTTCAACAAAAATGCATCCTCCTTGCCAACAAAATCCGCCAGATTGTTTTCCAGTTCTTCGTGTTTGCTCGTATGTCCTGACATCATCCGGGCCCCCATCGGATAGCCCATCCCCCATTCTTTGGCAGCTTCGGCATCTGCCTTCCTTACTTCGGGATGGTTTGCCAGTCCCAGATAATTGTTCAGACTCCAGTTAAGCACTTCCTTTCCTCTGAAAATCATACGCGGATTGATCTCACCCTCGAGTTTCGGGAACATGAAATAACCATGTGCAATTTGCTGGTATTGACCCAACGGGCCCCTGTTCTTAGAGATTTTGTCAAATATATCCACGACTTTAAAATTTAGTTTTTTATAATTAGTCAGCAAATGTAGTTTTTTTTATAGTTCCCGCAAAAGAGGGAAAATTTATTTATGAATCGTCAAACAGTGGTTTTTCTTGAAAAGTTCAGTGAATTAACAATATTTATGAAAAAGTATGGTTAAAATGAGGGTACCCATGAGCACAATTAATTAAAAAATTGTATTTTTGCGCGATGTTAAAAAATCCCGGTAACATAATCCTATTGTTTTTATTTTCAGCCGTTTTCACCTTTTCATGTTCCCGGTATGAAAAACTTCTAAAAAGCGACGATTATAATCTTAAATACACCAAAGCATTTGAGTATTATAATAAAGAAGATTTTCTTCGGGCAGGCAACATATTTGACCAGATTGCGCCGGTGTTCAGGGGGACAAAGAAGGCTGATTCGGTATACTATTTCCAGGCAATGAGTTATTTCAAACAACAAGATTACGTATTATCCGGGCATTATTTCCAGCTTTTTTCCCAAACCTTTGGCAATAGCCCATTTGTCCAGGATGCCGCTTTCAATGAAGCCTATTGCTATTATTTATCATCACCCCGTCCTGAGCTCGATCAGACAAGTACTTACCAGGCACTGGATGCCTTGCAGTTATTCATGTCCAGGTATCCAAACAGCACGCATAAGGAGGAATGCCTGCGATATATTACCGAACTCAGAGAAAAACTAATGCAGAAATCATTTCTCGGGGCCAAAATCTATTTTGACCTTGAGGATTACAAGGCATCGTTGACAGCATTGAATTCTAGCCTTGTTGACTTCCCGGAGACAGCATTCAGGGAAGAAATAATGTTTATGATTGTCAAATCAAGTTACCTGCTTGCTGTTAACAGCATTGAAAGCAAAAAGCCCGATCGTTTTCAGGAATCCGTGGATGATTACTATTCTTTCATCGCCGAATTTCCTGACAGCAAGTACAAGAAAGAGGCTACCCGCATGTATGAAAATTCATCGGATTTTTTGAAAACCCGGAATATCGATGTAATTAAGGAGTAATTAAACTATACAATATGGATTATAAGAAATCAAAAGCAGCGTCAACAACAACAACAAGGGATCTGAACAGCCTGGAAGCCAAAACCGGCAATATTTATGAGGCCGTTATGATCTGTACCAAGAGGGCTAATCAGATTGGCATTGAAATAAAGGAAGAACTGAACCGGAAACTGGAAGAGTTTGCCAACTATACCGATAATCTTGAAGAAGTTTTTGAAAACCGGGAACAAATAGAGATATCGAAGTTCTACGAAAGGATGCCCAAGCATACCCTGATTGCGCTGGATGAATTTGAGCGTGACCAGGTATACATAAGAAAGGCTGAATAATAGCTGATGGGATGCTGCAAAACAAGAAAATATTGATTGGGGTTACCGGTAGCATAGCCGCTTACAAAGCTGCTATGCTTATTCGGTTGCTGGCAAAGGGAAAGGCAGTGGTAAAAGTGATCATGACACCGCTGGCCAAGGAGTTTATCACTCCGCTTACCCTTGCCACCCTGTCAAAAAATCCTGTGCTGGTAGATTTTTACAATCCCGGGAACGGAGACTGGAACAATCACGTTGATCTGGGGATGTGGGCTGACGCTTATGTCATTGCACCTGCCACAGCCAACACCATTGCCAAAATGGCCCATGGCATCGCTGACAATCTGCTGCTCACCGCATACCTGTCGGCACGATGTCCGGTATTTATTGCCCCGGCAATGGATCTTGATATGCTAAACCACCCTGCAACGCGAAGTAATATCGAAATGCTGAAAAAATATGGCAATCATATCCTGGAACCTGCAACCGGCGAACTGGCAAGCGGACTTACGGGAAAGGGCAGGATGGAGGAACCCGAAAGAATTGTTGAAGCGCTTACCGAATACTTCAGCCATAAAAAAAAAATCCCGTCCAGATTAAAAGGGAAAAAAATACTCATAACGGCAGGGCCAACCTATGAACCTATTGATCCGGTGAGGTTCATCGGCAACTATTCCTCCGGTAAAATGGGATATGCCCTGGCTGAAAGGCTGGCCTTTTATGGTGCCAGGGTAACCCTGGTCAGCGGGCCGTCTTCGGAAAAACTCACGACAGAAAATATCACCCTGATCCCTGTTCAGACTGCTGAAGAGATGCTTAACCAATGCCTTGCCTGTTTTCCCCGCATGGACGGTGCCATCCTGGTTGCAGCAGTGGCTGACTACAAGCCCAGGCACAGGGCAACGGAAAAAATCAAGCGGTTAGCTAAACCCCTTGCCATTGAATTCGAAGCAAATCCCGATATTGCCGCCACCCTGGGCAGGATCAAAAAAAAGAAGCAGTTCCTGGCAGGATTTGCACTCGAAACACAACATGCAGTTAAAAATGCCGGCGAAAAACTGAAAAAGAAGAACCTTGACTTTATTGTGCTGAATACCTTGCAGAACAAGGGCGCTGTCTTTGGATCGGATACCAATCAGGTAACCCTGCTGGACAAACATAATAGATCCATTGAATTTCCGTTAAAGACAAAAAAGGAAGTTGCCGAAGATATAGTACAATACCTGCAAACCATCATCTAAAGTCTTTGTTATGAAAAAACTTATCACCCTGGGAATTGGAATGTTTCTCTTTCTGCAGGCTCATACCCAGGAACTACGCTGCAACATCCAGCTTATTACAACCAAAATACCGGGAACCAACAAACAGGTTTTTCAAACGCTGCAGGGGGCCATAACAGAATTCATGAACAATACTGCCTGGACAAATTATAAATTTAGCAACAATGAGAGGATTGAATGCAACCTGTTATTCAACCTCACGGAGGTGAAGGGCAGCGACGAGTATTTAGGCACATTGCAGGTCCAGGCCCGCCGGCCGGTATTCAATTCAAGCTATAATACCGTAATCTTTAATTATGTCGATAATGACCTGGATTTCCGTTATGTGGAGTTTCAGCCGCTGGAATTCAGCGAGACCAGTTACCTGTCAGGTTTGACCTCAATACTGGCCTATTATGCTTATATCATTCTGGGGATTAATTTTGACTCATTCGGATTACAGTCAGGAACAGAAATGTTTCAGCAGGCTGAGAAGATTGTTAACAATGCTCAGAATGCCGCGGAAAAGGGATGGAGGGGAGCCGAGAGTTCAAATCGCCGCAACCGCTACTGGCTTGTTGATAATATTCTCAACACGGATTTTCAGCCGGTACGTGAATTTGTATACCAATATCACCGGTTAGGGCTTGATCAGATGTACGATAAAATTTTCGATGCCCGCAATAATATAATGGAAAGCCTGGAACTGTTGCAGGAGGTAAATCGCAACCGTCCCGATCCTTTCATGCATTTTTTGCAGGTGGTACTGGATGCAAAGTCAGACGAGTTTGTAAATGTTTTCAGGGAGGCCACCGATGAAGAAAAACGGAGGGTGCTCAACGTCCTCAATCAGGTTGATCCGACGCGCAAGGAAAAATATTCCGAGATGTCTGAGAAATAGGGACAAGGGACAGTAGGCAGCAACAGTAAGCAGCGGCAGGAGGCAGGCATCACAACCTTCACAACCGACAACCGACAACTGACAACCTGCCTGCCGGCAGGCAGGCTGACAACTGAATACCAATTACCGGTTACCGCATTTTCCATGGACAGTTGACCATGGACCTGCAACGATATTTTCCACTTTTTTTTCATCCCTCATCATTTTTATTTAATTTTATCCGGAAAGGAAAATCACCGTTATATGTTGAAGAATCTGGTTATCGATAATTATGCCCTGATCAGTGAACTGAATATATCGTTTGGTGAGGGATTAACCATCATCACCGGAGAAACCGGTGCCGGGAAATCGATCATACTGGGAGCCCTGGTACTAATACTGGGCAAAAGGGCCGATACAACTGTTTTATATGATAAGGGAAAGAAATGTATCGTTGAGGGATTGTTTGATATAGGCCGTTACAATCTGCTGCAATTTTTTAAGGACAATGATCTTGATTATGACAAGCAGGTCATCATCCGCAGGGAAATTGCCGCCTCCGGAAAATCAAGGGCTTTTGTCAACGATATTCCGGTTACCCTTGAAGTGCTGACTGCATTGGGTGACCAGTTGATTGATATTCATTCCCAGCATCAGCAACTTAGTTTGAGTGACTACCGTTTTCAGTTAAAAGTGGTTGACAGCTATGCCGGCTCGCTCGGGTTAAGGGAAGAATACTTCCGTGACTATGAGTCATTTATTGCTTTGCAACATCATTTGGATAAGCTGAAGGCAGAGGCTGAAAAATCAAAAGCCGATTTAGACTATTATACTTTTCAGGTTATTCAGTTGCGTGAAGCAGAACTTGCTGACGGAGAACAGGAAGAACTTGAACAGGAACTGGAGAAATTAACCCATACTGAAGAGATCAAGTCATCGTTGCAGTCAGCCATAACTTTAATGGCGGGGGAAGGAAATTCAATGCTGGCCAGCCTGAAAGAAGCAATGGCACAGCTGGCAAAGGCAGGCAAATATCTGCCCGGTTCGGCTGAACTGGCAAAACGCTGTGAATCTTCCTACATCGACCTCAAAGACGCTGCTGCTGAGATTGAAACACACTATGAAAAGACAGATCATGATCCGGCACGGCTGGAATGGGTGAAAAAAAGGCTCGACCTGCTGTACAGCCTTCAGCAGAAACATCGCAAAACATCGGTGCAGGAGCTGATAGCCTTGCGGCAGGAACTCGAAAATAAAATTCATACCATCACGAATTATGATTCGAGCATGAAGGAGATTTCAGCATCGCTGGACAATAAAAGAAATGGGTTGCAACTGCTGGCCCAAAAGCTTTCAAAGAAAAGAAGAAATACTTTCCCTTCCATGGAAGGCCAGGTAATAAAAATGCTGCATGAATTGGGAATGCCCAATGCTTCCTTTGCCATTAGTTGCACATCTTTGCCGGATTTCAGCCCCGCTGGCATCGACCAGGTTCAGTTCATGTTTTCCGCCAACAAGAATGTAACACCTCAGGACATATCCAAAATTGCCTCCGGTGGAGAACTGTCAAGGCTGATGCTGACGGTCAAATCATTGCTATCCGATGCTACCGGGCTTCCCACCATAATCTTTGATGAGATTGATACGGGTGTATCAGGCGAAACAGCCGAAAAAGTTGGAAATATTATTAAAAAGATGGCACGCAAGATGCAGCTGATCAATATCACACATTTGCCCCAGATTGCCAGCAAGGGCGATTATCACCTGCTGGTCTACAAGGTGGAAAATGAGAAGTCTACGGTTACAAGAATCAAACAACTGACACCTGAAGAACGGCATATTGAAATCGCCAAAATGCTCAGCGGCGAGGAAATCACTACTGCTGCCCTTGAAAATGCCCGTGAATTGCTGAAGAACTGAAATAAGGTTATCCTTCGATTATTTAAACTTATTCTAAATAATACTTTACGGATTCATCTTCATCCATTATCTTTGCAACCATTTAAATACTCATAATCATGGCTTACAATCTATTGAAAGGTAAGAAAGGGATCATCTTTGGGGCACTGAATGACAAGTCAATTGCCTGGAAGACCGCATTAAGGGCTCATGAAGAAGGGGCAAGCCTGGTGCTTACCAATACTCCCGTTGCCATGCGAATGGGCGAAATCAACCAGCTTGCCGGGATCTGCGATGCGCCTGTTATACCTGCAGATGCAACCCTGATGGCTGATCTGGAAAACCTGATCACCAGGTCAATGGAACATTTCGGGGGCAGGTTTGATTTCGTGCTGCATTCCATCGGGATGTCCCCCAATGTCAGGAAGGGTATTCCCTATGATGATACGAATTATGATTATTACCTCAAGACCCTTGATATTTCTGCTCTTTCATTTCACAAAGTAATTCAGGAATGCCGGAAACTCGATGCCCTGAATGAATGGGGTTCTATCCTGGCATTGTCCTATGTAGCTGCCCAGCGTACCTTGTTCGGCTATAATGATATGGCTGATGCTAAAGCCATCCTTGAATCCATTGCCCGAAGCTTTGGTTATATCTATGGAAGGGAGAAGAGAATCCGTATCAATACTATTTCGCAGTCTCCAACCATGACTACTGCCGGCAGTGGCGTAAAAGGCATGGATTCCCTTATTGATTTTACGGAACGGATGTCTCCCCTGGGTAATGCGGATGCTGAAGATTGCGCTGATTATTGTATTGCCATGTTCTCCGACCTTACCCGCAAGGTGACTATGCAAAACTTATATCATGATGGCGGATTCAGCAGCATGGGTATGAGCGAAAAGGCCATGAATCAATATGACAAAAGCTTCAGGGAATGCCCCTGAGCAGGAAATCCAACCGTTTTTTTACCTCCCCGGTGCATGGGTGGCTTCACCCTGACGCCCATACGATCTCAGGTAAACAACAATCGGGCTTTCAATCTTTTATATTTTTCGGTATATTTGATAGGATTACTTATCCGATTGTATCGTGGCAAATTATACGAATGAAGAAATAGTTCATGGCATAAAAAGCAGGGATAACACTATCCTTCATTACGTATACAAGACGTTCTTTCCTATCATCCGTGAGTTCGTAACGCGAAATTACGGTAAGACGGACGATGCAAAAGATGTTTTTCAGGAAGCCCTGATCGTAATATTCAGAAAGACAAAGGAAGATGATTTTACCCTGCACTCTTCCTTTACCAATTACCTGTATACCGTATCCCGTTTCATCTGGCTGAAAATGCTGCAGAGAAAAAAGCTGATGAATGAGAAACTCACGGAGATCATGCGCCCGCTGGAAATGGAATCGGACGAGATACTGGATATTGAAGCCAGTATGGAACGGAAATTATACCAATATTACTTTTCAAAGCTGGGAAAGGACTGTAAAGAGATCCTTACCATGTTTTATAATGACATGTCATTCAAGGAGATCGCATTAAACCTTGGAAAATCTTCCGAAGAATATGTCAGAAAGAGAAAGCATGCCTGCAAGGAACAGCTGATCAAAATGATAAAGTCCGATCCCGAGGTTCGCGAGGGTTTTGACTAAGCCTGCGCTTTTTCATCCTTTTTCTGTATACCGCTGCAAGGGCCACTATCATAGAGGGGACGATGATGATCAGCAGAACTTTACCCCAGCCATTGATGAAGATAGCGGATGGTTCGCCTATTTGCAGATATCCTGCCCAGTAATATGGATGGGTTTTGTGAGGAGCTGCTGATTCCAGGTAATGCAACTTTGATTGTCGCAATGCCTCGTTTTTTGTTTTGCCCTTTTTAATTTGATGATAGAAGTGATGCATAATTTCAAGACCGCTTTTGTCTTCCACATTCCAAAGGGTCATAACCAGGCTGGGACATCCAGCATAAAGGAATCCCCTCGCCAGGCTCATAATGCCCTCACCCTTTTGCAGTATTCCATCGCCGCTGCGGCAGGCACTTAAAACAACCATCCTTGCGTTTAACTGCAAATCATATAATTCATAGGTATTCAGCAAACCTTCATCAGGCCCTCTCAACCATTGATTAAACACAAGCTTCGAATACATCGGGTTTTGATTATCAATCAGGGCATGCATGGCTAAATGCAATATGCCAAATTCAGGAGCAAACTTCTTGAATGCCTTTTCAGTGGCCATGGAATCCGTGAGCTTACGCCCCTTCAGCAGTTTGGTAATGAGGGCAACCTCTTCAGCAGCACCGGGTAAAGGACTAAGATGCTCAAGATAATATTGACGGACAGCGGGTAAAGATCCACCGGCCTTTTCATATGAATATACCGGAGCAACAGCAAGTACTTTCCGGTTATTCCGTTCATGACCTCTTATGTTGTCATCCGTTAGCAGTGATGCTGAATAGGAATAACTCAGGGTATACTTTTTGATCAGGTATGGAAGGTCTCTATAATTTTCAGCCTGATCGCCCGTAAGCCGGGTGACCAGTATATCAAAAGGCAGATAGGACAGGATCTCATCGGGAACAAGGATTATTTTATCAGAAATCAGATAGGGTTCAATAGGCTTGATTAATATCTGATATAATGCATAGGAATAGGAACAGAATTTCCGGAAATGATCTGAACTATGACGGGTAGGATCAAAATGCTGCAGCTGCTTTAGTATACCGGTGAGGGCGGTATAGAATTGATCATTAACCGGCATTTCCATGCAATGAATGCCCTTCCGGTTTACCACAAAAATAAAAACGGAAGTGTCTTCCATATTATATTCCAGCAGGTTATAATCATTTTTTAGCCGGGAAATCAGTTCTTTCCTGGCAACAAGATTATTCCGGTATTTCAATTGATAATAACGGGGATAGTTTTGCTCCAGGGTGTCGATCAATGATTCATGATCGCTTTTCAGTCTTAGCAGGCTATTCTTCCATTTCAGCAATTTCTGTGCATTGGGGGAGGCTTTTTGTTCTTCTTCATATATCGTTACTTCGGTCACGGAAATCTCCCGGAGAAGGTCTTTTTCCCTGTCTCCCAGTTTTTTCGGGATGCCGCTAAAAGTAATTGCGGTATTGCTTTGAATGGAGGAAAGCAACAACGCAGCTTTGCTTCTTTCACTGAACTCAAATGCTTTATCCAGATATTCAGCCTCCCTGGTTTGGTTATATAAATCATAAGCAACATGAATAGCGGTATTCAGGGTAGCTTTTTCATTCTCTGCCAGAAACAACCGGCTGTCATTGCTTATATATCCATGCCTTATAATATCAGCGAGCATAATGGATTGTTCATAGATTTTAAGGCTTTTCTTCAGCCACAGGAGTGAATCAGTAACGACATATTTCATCTGATATACTTTGCCAATGGCTTTAAGGCTGATAAGAAGATGCTGTTTTGAAATAATACTGGCAGGCAATGACTCTGATCCCGGCATGAAAATATCATTGCCTGAATACAGGGACAATAAAGACTTCTGATACCAGTAAATAGCCTTATCGTAATTTCCTGACAATTCATAGTACTTGCCCATGTTTATCTGAATCTCTGCAAGTTGGGGATTCCGGCTTCCCCAGATAAGATAACATAGTTGATGTGCCTGCTCAATGATGTCTTTTGCCTGGTCCAGCTTTTTTTCATCCAGCAGCAGGCCGGAATAATCAGTCAGCATAATGGCCAGCTCAACGGAATCCTGCTTGCGTACAATTTCCTTTTCCGCTATGGCCTTCAAAAAGTAATTTTCCGAGATATTATATTCCTTCATTTCACGGTAGGCATTGGCAATGTTCCCGTAAATAAAAGCCAGCTGGGATGGATCCTGTTTTATGCTGAATTCAATGGCTTTATTATACTGCTCAATAGCCTGAGGATATTTTTTCATGCGTTTGCTGAGCACACCGAGGCCATTATATAGTGTAATGACAGCATTTTTATTGATGTCTGAATAAGCCTTTATTTCCTGGAAGAGCAACAAGGCATTTTGGTAATATTCCTCGGCTTTGCTGTAGTCGCCTATGGCTGAATACGTCCTTCCGATGTAGATATACATGAAACTCAGATATTCAAGGTCTTTTACGGCAGCGTTCTCGTATATTCGCTCAGCCCGCTGGAATAACGCTAATGCTTTATCATATTGCCAGGTCTGGGAATATATGCCTCCCAAGTTCAGCAGGACCGGAATCAATCTGTTGGAATCTTCCGGAGTGCAATTCCGGGCATAATTAATGGCCTGCAAAAAGGTTGATTTTGCCAGCTCCCAATCACCTTCGATATAATAATTTGCCCCAATGTTGTTGAGTGTGTCTGCCATGGAACAACCCGTACTGTCTTGTTGCTGTCCGTAAATACCAGGTTCCAGGGCATGCAGCAGCATGAACATGGTTAAAAGGAATCCTTTTAGCCTTTTCAGCAGAATTCTTGCTTTTAATATAGGATGAACAAACCTCAAAGCAAATCATTTATTTCAATCTGCAATATTGAATTGAATTTGAATAAAATACAAAATAATTTAAATAAAAGTAAAAAAAAACGCTTTCCCGGGGTAACGTTTAGGTTTTTCAATGGACTACTATATATAAAATGAGAAGAAGATGGTGACAAGGTAATAACAGTAGACAAAACTTAATATATATAACCATGGAAGCAAAAAGAACGATCAGGATGCAGAAAATTACTTTGGCAGAAATTATGGGTAGCGTGGAAGTGTTAACCAACAAGCAGCTGAAACAAATTAAAGGAGGTGAGAATGATCCGCTTACTCCTATAAAAAGATAATTCTGATTGGTTCTCGGTTAATTTTCATTTATTACAATATATAGTTTCAGGATTTATTGGTATTTGATAACCTGCCGGTTTAGTAGCAGGCATATATTGAAGTTGATGATATTGAGCTGTATGTGAGCTCTTATAAGGAGATTGTGTGACGATGATCCGCATCCGGTAGTGGAGTTATTATTATACTCCTGTGAAAAAATGCCGGTTGAGGGAAAGGAGCATGTTCTTATTTTTGCAGAGCAGGATCGGTATAATGCCAAAAGATCCTGTTATACAGGTGTCTATGACTTTACAGGTTATGATACGGCATTTTTTAATGTACTGAAAAATATCTATAGATTAATACAGACTACAAAAATCCAATAAAATGAAAAACGAACTTGATTATTCAGTGTATATTGAACGATACCTTGACGGTGAAATGTCCCCGGACGAAAAGCTATGGTTTACCCGGGAACTGAAAGGAAATCCTGCTCTGAAAAGGGAGCTTTGTTTAAGGGAGAGGTTAAATGAGTCCATCCAGGAAACAGAAATTATGGATTTCAGAAAACAGCTTGAGTCGGTTTTTGAAGAATCCCGTGTTGAAATAGAAAGTAAACACCATCACCTGCGGGCCAGACGGAGAATCGCAGCTGTTTCTACCTCCCTGATTATTGCATTGGCGGGAACGCTTACACTTTGGCTGTCATATCGCAATCTGGACAACCAAAAAATATATGAGAATTATTATAGTCCTGCTGAAGCCGGAGTAACCTTCCGATCCGAAGGAAAAGCGGAAAACAGCGAATTACAAACAGCGATGCAGTATTATGAAACAGGAAACTACGAACAGGCCCTGTTCCATTTTGAGAAAATTTTGCGTAACGACCCGACACGATTAGGGCTGAACCTCTATTCAGGTATATCTCAGATGGAAGTCAACAGGTACCGCGATGCCCATACATCATTTCATAAGATCATTGATAATAATTATATCCTGTATATTGAGCAGGCTGAATGGTACCTGGCGTTTTGTTACCTGATGACGGATGACCTTGAAAAAGCCCGGGATCAGTTTGTGCTTATTGAAAACCGCAAAGGATATTATCAGCATCAGGCACGAAGAATCCTCAGAAAGATTTAATATACTCTCGGTTCACAGTTCTCAACCAAAATAAATGATTTTTAGAAAATTCATAGGATGGATTGTCAGTTGGACCAGCCTTCAACTTGATGAGAATAAAAAGTCGAGGATGGGTAAGGATTCCTTTATGCAGCTGGAGAAAAAAATTCAGGAGCTCGAAAAGCTTATTGAGCACATGTCAGCTGAAAATGATGAAATCCAGACAGCATTTTTCAGAAATATATACCATGAGATCAGAACGCCGATGAATTCAATTCTCGGATTTTCATCGCTGCTGCATAACGAGAACCTGACTTCTGAAAAACGAAACCTCTATACCGATCAGGTCTGGAAGAGCAGTATTGTCTTCCTGCAATTCATTGATGATTTGGTGGAAGCTTCACTACTTGAAACCCACAGGCCCAAACTGGAACCCGTCTGGTTTTATGTCAATGACATGATGCAGGAAATTTATCAGTCCTGCAACCGGCATCGCCATATTATGGAAAAAACCAATATTGTCCTGTTGTTTAACAAGGCTAATAATTTACAGAATATCCATGTTGAAACCGACCGGAAAAGGCTACTTCAGATGTTGGAGTATGTAATAACCGATAGCATGATGGGAATCGACAGAGGAATTATTGAACTGGGATTTATCCCCATTCTGAATAACGGACTGAGCTTTTATATTAAAATTACCCCTGTCGGCAAAAAGGAAAACCTCAGTGAACCTGTTATCAGGAGGGTCGGGATGAATGCCGGCAGCTTTGGACTGCAGATACGTAAAAGGATGGCAGACAAGCTGATGGATATACTGGGAGGGGCAATAACCGCCGAAAGGAACAATGGGATAACTACCCTGAGAATTGTGCTTAGTCAGGTCAACATGTGCAGTACCGGAACAATAACAGATAATAAATCAAATAATAAAAGAATAGCCATTTAGAAAAATTAACTCCGTCGTTATGTCCAAAAGTGTCGTTATCTGCAATTCCGTTATAGGAGAAGTCGTTATGCTCAAACCGTCGTTATGCTCAAACCGTCGTTATCTCAAACCATGTTAGGCGCAGTTGGATGATAGGTGCAATAGGGCAAAACGGTACGTAATATTTCGTACCTCATAAGGTGCAGCGCGCGTTAATCTCTCATTTCGCGCGCTGTTTTTATTAATGAGACCCGGTTTTCAGGAG
>CAYWCR010000003.1:0-26044 GCA_964456825.1 uncultured Bacteroidales bacterium | reverse complement strand
CGTTAATCTCTCATTTCGCGCGCTGTTTTTATTAATGAGACCCGGTTTTCAGGAGTCCACATCGCCTTTACGCAGCAGCTCCGGCGGAGCAGGGCTGGCGAATTCAAAACTTTCAGTTGACAGGGACTAACCAGCCTGGTTAGTTGCATTAATTCTGTTTGTTTTTTGTATCTTTCACTTTCACAAACCATCCATATTTTAATTATTGACATGAGCATAACCCGCAGGATATTCATCAGAAACACTGCTATAACCATGGCCGGTATCGGAGCAGGATCTTCTCTTCCGTTGGGGCTTAAGGCTGCCTCCAGACGGATAGCCCCAAGTGATAAAATTGTTGTTGGACTGATCGGTTGCAAAGGAATGGGATTTTCTGACATTAAGGCTTTCCTCCGGCATCCTGAAGTGGAATGTGCTGCTTTATGCGATATTGATCAGCATGTGTTGGACGAGAGGATTCATGACCTTAACGAAAGTTTTGGCATAACGCCCGCCGCTTACAGGGATTATAGAAAACTGTTGGAAAACAGGGATCTTGATGCGGTTATCATTGCCACGCCTGATCATTGGCACTGCCTGCAAACCATCCATGCACTGGAAGCAGGCAAGGATGTATATGTTGAGAAGCCACTGGCAAATTCGATCCATGAGTGCAACATCATGATGAATGCTGCTCAACGGTATAACAGGATCATACAGGTCGGACAATGGCAACGCAGTGATCCGCACTGGCAGGATGCCGTCAGTTTTGTTCATTCAGGAAAGCTGGGGCATATCAGGGTGGTGAAAGCATGGTCATATGTAGGATGGAAAGGGGCCTTGCCCGTACTGCCTGATGAACCGGTTCCTCCTGGTGTTGATTATGACATGTGGCTTGGTCCTGCTCCTGAAAGACCCTTTAACCGTAACCGTTTTCATTTTACTTTCCGGTGGTTTTGGGATTATGCAGGAGGATTAATGACCGACTGGGGTGTTCACCTGCTTGATTATGCGTTGCTGGGTATGAACCAATACGCTCCCAACGCTGTCGTTTCATCAGGCGGAAAGTACGCCTTCCCGGAAGATCCTATGGAAACACCTGACACGCAGCAGGCTATTTATGAGTTTGACGGATTTGGATTGATATGGGAACATACCATTGGCATATACGGAGGCAATTATGGCAGGGGGCATGGGGTGGCCTATATCGGCGAACATGGAACCCTCGTGGTTGACCGGAATGGATGGGAGGTTATTCCCGAGTCCAAAAACAACGCCCCGCTTATGGAAGCTGTTCCCCTCCATAAAATAGAGGGCAAAGGATTGGAACTTCACGCAAGCAATTTCCTCGATTGCATTAAAACACGTGAAAAACCAAATGCGCCCATTGAAATAGGCGCACATATAGCCCGTATTGCTCATCTGGGAAATATTGCCTACAGAACAGGCCGGAAAATATACTGGGATGCCTCAGCCAATAATGTGGTTCATGACGGGGCAGCAGAAAAACTCATTGTCCCTGTCTACCGGGAACCCTGGAAACTTCCGGAATATTGATTAACCTCTTTGCCGGCATTCAGAATCCCAATACTTCTAGCGTGGGGATGGACGAGTTTACAGGAATAGTATCAATGTTTACTGCCTTCCTGAGGGCTAATTCATAACGGATTTTTGCCAATGGCAATTCAGCATTGCTTTTATCGACCTGAATACTGAATTCGGTGAATGTTTTTCCAATGTTCATGGTAGGCTCATCTGCAAACAGATTATTCTCTTTCAGGTATTTTTCAATATCCGGTACACGGTCATTGCGGACATTGAACAGGATCATGACTTTATTTTCGGCATTAACGCAGCCATAAAGGTTCAGCAGAAACATCCTGAGAAGCTCTGACTTGACGCTGCTTTTCTTCAGGTCGGGATTGATCCAGATGCCTGTTTCTGATTCCATCAGGGTATCCAATATCTTCAGCCCATAATTGCGAATAGCACTGCCCGATTGAGTTATTTCTATCCCAATATCGGCTCCGCCATTCTTTATCTTTGATTCTGTCTTGCCCCAGGTCTCATAAACAATAATTCCACGATCGATCTTTGAGGGACTTTTATATTTCTGAACTGAAAAACCGGAAAACTGCTGCAATAATCCGATACTGTCCAGTTTTTCCCGAAGCCAGTTCAGTGCAATGTAAGGCATCTCTGATACCATGGTGATCAATTCCTTTTCATGACAGAGATTCTTCAGAAAATCCGTCAATCCGGTTTCTTCCGGTGTATTGACAATACTTACCAGCCTGACATTGCCTCGTTTAAGGGAAAGTACCTTTTCGAGCATTACATTTGTCTTATATTCCAGCAGCATTTCAAGCCGGCGCTCATGTATCCAGTCATCTCCTGCAATAGCCACGTCAAGTTCATGAATCCCGAGCTGTGCACCAAATTCCTGTGGTCGTCCATCCCATCCATAGAGGTATGGAACGGTTGAAAACCTGGTTGGCCCTCCGGATTCATAACCCGAGGTCTTGAATCCGGCATTTTCCAGTAGCTGTATCAGGTTTCCACCCCGGCTGGGATCTGCGAGTGAACCGGCCGGCATTCCTATAATTAGGTTCTCCTTATTCATCAATATGTCATCTTGATTAAAATTCAATATACTCAAGTTTGTTTCCCCGGATGATCCGCCGGTAATAACAAGTGGAATAAGGATCCCCGGATTTCTTTCTGGCATGGCAGGCCCCTTTGCCTTCAGGTGTGACCAAATATATCAGGGAGTTCTGTTCACAATTGATCCGGATCTCTTCAACTTTCAGCAGGTCACCTGAAGTAGCCCCTTTTTTCCAGAGTTCTTTGCGGCTCCTGCTGTAAAAGGTCGCATATCCGCTGCGGACTGTCTCATCGAAAGCTTCCTTGTTGGCAAAGGCCAGTATTAGAACTTCCTTTGTATGCGCATCCTGGCTGACTACCGGGACCAGTTGTTTTCCATCATGGCCAAAATCCAGCAGCAATTCATTGGTATATTCTTTTTCCATGAATACAGAAATATATTTGGGTTAATTATAAAACAGCTCAAAAGTAATCTTCCTTTGGCAAAATGAAAAATACCCGTTATATTTCTTGTGAAAAAGAAGCGAATAATTGAAAGGTATTTTATATTTTTCCGGTTCATTACAAATCAGGAAACAACTATGTTTGAGTCTGTCCGTGATAAGGTCATTACCATAGAGAAATTAGCCCGGATCCGTTCCATCAACAAAGACAAAAAGATTGTTTTTTGCACGGGTTGCTATGATATTCTTCAATCAGGCCATGCCGTATTTTTTAGCCAGTGTAAGCAGTTTGGCGAAATTCTCGTGGTGGGTGTTGGCCGCGATGCAACCATATCGCATTTGAAGGGGCCGGAAAGGCCTGTAAATCCGGAAAACAACCGTTTATATCTGGTTGCTTCGATGCAGGATGTGGATTATGCTGTGCTGAACGACTCCGGCTTTTCAGCGGGCAAGATTGATTTTAGTGACGTCATGCAGCAGCTGCGGCCTGATGTGTTTGTTCTGAACAGTGATGATACGGGAATAGACGAAAAAAAGGAGCTTTGCGCCCGGGTGGGTACCAAAATGGAGTATGTATACCGGATTGTTCCGCCGGAACTTGAAGCGACATCAACCACACGCATTATTGATAAAATCAATTTTGCTTACCGTGCTCCCTTGCGGATAGATTTTGCAGGGGGTTGGACAGATGTCCCCTATATTATGGGAAACAAATTGGGATACGTTTCCAATATAACCATCAGTCCGCTTATTGAGCTAAAAAATGGCAAATTCAACTTTTCGGGATATCCCAGGGGAAGCGGATTAAGTACCTCAACAGCAGTGAAGTTGCTGGAGATGATCAGTTCTAAAACCTATAATGCTGATTCAAAAGCACTCTCCGGTATCGGTGAGGATCTTTTTAACCTTGAAAATACGGAACTGAATTGGGCTATCGGCCGCCAGGATCAGTATTCCATTGTTTTTGGCGGATTCAGCTGCTTTGAATTTGGCCCTACCTATGCCAGGAGGATGGAACTGGACATTCCCACGGAATATCTCGAGGATTTCAAGAAAAAACTTTTGATCATGCATACCGGTGTTTCCCGGAATGCCCAGTCTGCTGTAGAGCAGGTATACCAGCATCACAAAACACCGCAGGGCCAGGATGCACTTGACAAGCTGGCGAACTATGGCAAAGCGTTTGCATTATCCATGCAGAAGAGAGATTTTGTAAGGTGTGCTGAGATCATGGAACTTAATTTTAAGGCACAGGTGCAACTGGCTTCGGCATCAACCAATGAATACCTCGAAAACATGTATGCCTTCGCACGGAAAAACGGTCTGATAGGAGGAAAGATCGCCGGAGCCGGGGGCGGGGGAGCCTTTATCTTTTACTGTGAAGATCCTGACCACCTGAAAAATGCCATGAAGAAAGAGTTCGTGGATTGTTTTGAGATTGATTTTGACTTTCACTACAAGGATATCAAGAGCCTGAACAAGGTTTGAGGATTTGATAGTTGAATAGTATGGCTGTTTAGGTGTTTAGGTTTTTAGCGGTTTAGTCTATTAGTCTGTTAGGCTGTTAACGATAGCTAACGGTATTGTACTATTTCCACCAGCCACTAAGTTCAGTTAATCAGTGATTCCGGAAGATTGATCAGAAACAATTTATCAGTAGCCCTGGTAAAGGCTGTATACATCCACCTCAGAAAATCCATATCAACGCTTTCCATACGGAGATATCCGAAATCAATATAAACATTCTTCCACTGGCCTCCCTGTGCTTTATGGCAGGTTACCGCATAGGCAAATTTCACCTGCAGGGCATTGAAAAACGCATTGGTCTTTACCTTCTCATACTGGCTCTTTTTAGGCTGGAGATCCTGGTAATCTTCCATAATGGCATAAAACAACTGCTGATTGTCTTCCTGGCTCATCGCAGCCCCGTCTGTGGTGAGGGTGTCAAGGATAATTTTTGTTTCAATCCTGATGTCATAATCAATCATCTCAATCAATGCATCGGCAAAGCGGTATCCATATATTTCCTGAATTTTTCGAATCTTAACCACCCTGATAATATCACCATTAGCAATAAAATCTATTTTATCCGATCCTGAAAGCCAGTAATAATTATTCTTGACAACCATAAGCAAGTCACCTGCAGTGATCTCATCTTCCCGTCCCAGGATTTGCTTCCGGACACCGTCATTGAATTTATTAGCCCTTTTATTGGACCGGCAAATAATAATGGTTTTTTCTATGCCGTCAGTATTATAGGACAGGTTAAGATCTTCAATAAGTTCGTTTCCTTCAACAAGTTGAATATCAGGATAATCATGAATTAACAATGTTGGAATTTCTGCTTTCTTAAGACTTATGTTGTTTCTGATGAGGGTAGCGTTTACCAGTATGCCCGAATGCTGAGACTGACGCACAACATCGGTAAGTTCAATCACCTCTGCTCCCTCAAAATATTGACGCATAAATGATTCATCCAGGGCGGGACTGATGCTGATTCCGACAGGCGGGAGCTGAGCTGTGTCTCCGATGATTATCAGGCTGCATTGTTGCTCGTTCCGGATGTAATGAATAAGGTCATCCAGCAACCTGCCTGAGCCGAAAACATTGCTGTCACCTGTGTGATTGGCAATCATCGATGCTTCATCAACCACAAAAAGGGTTTTGGTGAACAAATTCTTTTCCAGCACAAATACACCAAATGAGTCTGTCGCTGATTTCTGACGGTAGATCCTTTTATGAATGGTGCAGGCATTCCTGCCTGAATAAGATGAAAGAACCTTTGCAGCACGGCCGGTTGGCGCCAGTAAAACTGTTTTTTTACCTACCGATTCGAGCACGTTCACCAGTATGCTAACAATGGTGGTTTTACCAGTCCCGGCGTATCCCTTGATAATCAACACTTTGTTACTCTGATTTTCGAGAACGAACCCTGCCAGAACCTCAATAAGCGTTTGCTGCCCCCTGGTGGGAGAGTGTCCTAATTGATCCAACAGCATTTCTGCAAGGTGATTTTTCAGCATAGGGACCAGAATAATTCCCCAATTGTCATTATGAATTGTATTTTTTTATAAATTCGCAACCAAACTTAAACCAAATAATCAAAATGAAAACCGCATTGCAAATAATTTTTGCCATAATTATCGTCGTGCTGGGATATTTGCTTTATGAAAGTATAATGCAGCCGATCCGCTTTAACCGTGACAGGGATGTAAGGGTAAATGCTGCCATTGTTAAACTGAAGGATATTCGCGAATTGCAGGTTGCATACAAGGGGGTTTATGGCAAGTACACAGGTAGTTTTGATACATTGACAAGTTTTTATAAAACGGACTCTTTTACCATTGATAAGCTTATTCCGATGGTCAAGTATAACACGGATGAAATCACTGAAAAAGAGGCTATCAAGAAGGGATTCATCATGGTTGAAAAGACCAAGATAGCCGTAAAAGACTCGCTTCTTGCGCCCAATTATCCCATTAATGAAATCCAGGTAATACCCTTTACAGACAATAAAAAGTTTACATTGGCTGCAGGTGAGGTAAAAACTGCCTCAGGAGTAGCCGTAAAAGTTTTTGAATCCTATGCTCTTTATGAGGACCTGCTGAAAGGTTTGGATGAACAGTTAATTATCAATTATGCCGAATCGCGTGAAAAAATTACCAAATTTCGCGGTCTGAAAGTTGGGTCACTTAGTGAAGCTACCAATAATGCCGGAAACTGGGAATAATAACACCGGATCATGCATGAGCTGAGCCTGGTAGATGCCACTTTTCTTAAAGAGAAAACAAATCTGTACCATTTATCCATTCAGGCTGACCTGAGTGGATTTTCTTTTTGCGTATTTGATAATCATCAGCAAAAGCATATTGTATTCAGGAAATACATCCTTCAAACCCATATGTTGATTGAAAATTTCCTGAAGCAGACTGAGGAACTTTTTAAGACCGATGATTTGTTATTATTGCCTTATGCCTCATCGTCCTTCATGTTTCTTTCACAAAAGTCAACGCTGATACCGGATTCCTATTTCGATAAAAACCAGCTGAAATCTTATTTTGAATTTAATCATCCGCTGGATGCCCTCGACGAAATACATTACAACTATATTCCATCGGTAGATGCTTATAATGTATTTACACTTCATAACTATATTGCCACAGCATTCAGCAATCAATTCAAGGGGATCAGGTTTTATCATCAGGCAATGCCCTTTATTGAAAAAGTGCTGGAATACTCGACAGCCAATCAGAAGGAAGTTGTGGCCATCGGACTTTACCATCATTTTTTTGATATCATGATCAGCTCCGGAGACAAACTGAAACTCTACAATACTTTTCAATATAACGGGCCAAACGATGTGTTGTATTTCATCCTCTTCATTTGCAAACAGTTTAATATAAATCCCCGGCAGCTGGAATTATTGCTCTCGGGAGAGCTCAGTGATTTAATGACATACAGTGAGGCGATACGCGAATACATACCCGGTATGCAGTATATGAAATCAGCCGGAAGCAGTCTTGCTGATGGGTTGACGAGAATTAAAGAATCCAGGTATTTTACGTTATTAAATCTGGCGGCTTGCGAATAATCGGCGGGAAATACAAAGGCCGGATCATAAGCGTGAGCCGGAGTTTCAAAGCCCGGCCAACCACTGATTTTGCAAGGGAAGGCCTGTTCAATATCCTAAATAATATTATTGAATTTGAAACGGTGAAGGTCCTTGACCTTTTCGGGGGAACCGGGAGCATTGGTTTCGAATTTGCTTCAAGAGGCTGCCCGTCCATCGATGTTGTGGACATGGATGTTCGCTCACTCAGGGCTATCCATGAAATGTCGGGCAAACTTGGCATCAATGGGATGCAAACCATAAGGGCTGAGGCATTCAGGTACATACGTTCGTGCAGCAAAAAATACGATATTATTTTTGCTGATCCTCCTTACGCATTGACAGAACTTCAATCCATCCCCGACCTGGTTTTTGGCTGCCCCATACTGGAAAAAGAAGGGAGGCTTATTCTGGAACATTCAAAAAAAAATGATTTCTCAGGACATGCGCATTTCACCGATCACCGGAAATATGGCAATGTGAACTTCAGTTTCTTCAAATAAACTGGCTAAACCTCTGAATAGAAACAAAAAAACCTAACAGCCTTATAAGATTGTTAGGTTCTGCGGTGCGGACGGGGATCGAACCCGCGACCTCCGGCGTGACAGGCCGGCATTCTAACCAAGCTGAACTACCGCACCAAAAACGCTGCAAAAATAGTCTAAATTTCTATTCCTCAAAATATTTTTGCCAAAATACTGGTTTAAGCAATACTATATTTGAAAGAATGAGGAAAGCCTGTCATCCCGACAATTCGGGAGATTCGATCCCCGTCCGCACCGCAAGATCCCTTGATTTTCAAGGGATTTTTCATTTTTATGTATTCCCTGAAATTCCGGATTCTTACCGGATTTCCATCCGTTCAACCTTCAGCCCTTTTGCATTCGATAATCTGAGCTTTATCTGATAATCTCCGGCATTAATGCTTGCACCGGTATTTGTCCTCAATGTCTGCCACCTCTCTCCCTGGTTTACCAGTATCAGCATAGTTTTATGCATAACAATACCGTCAGTGGTTTGGATAATCATTTCAGCTGTTACCGGTTGCCCTGAATTGTTCTGAAACCTGAAATGAATCGCATAGGTGCTGGCAAGGCCAACGGAAAACTTCCACTCAATCTCCTCTGCCGAATGGCTCGTCAATTCAATAAAATGCCGGTCACTGAATCTCCTTATTATGCCTGCCGAACCTGATAATTTTGCCAGATCGGATGAATACTCCTTTAACGGGCGCTGATCACCGGGCGCATCCAGCTTTGAAACGGGCACAACAAATATGGAATAGCCGTTATCCGCCTTTTCGCGGTTTTTAATAAAACCTCCTATCGGAATATTCTCATTTGCCGTCACACGTATGCTGTAAACCGGATAAACCAATCCTTCGCTGGTTTTTATCGTCATGGGAGCAAGAACATAAGTCTTCATCCATCCGGGAAGGGATGAAAATCCCGGGCGTAAAGCAATAAAAATATCAGAGGCTTGCCTTACCGTGAAGGAAGCCATTACCTGATCTGGCCATGGGATATACGCCGGGGTTTTAATATACTCAGCACCAAAAAACAGGGAAGGCAGATCGAAAAAACAGGCATCACCGCTGGTGTGCTGTTTGTCACCGGTATCCAGCCATGATCTGATTTCCCAATGATCTGCATTGGCCGGATGGACGAACTTCAGCTTGTTTATACTTCCCGGTGAGGGAGAAGAAGGTTTCAGGCTTTTGTCTTTACTGGCAATGGCAATGGCTGAAATAATGGCCTGACCTGACAAGATCGTTGGAAAATGGACAATCAGCATTCCTCCTGTAACGGGTACGGTAAATTCTTTTTTAACAGCCTTATCATGGCCGGATTCTCTCCAGATATCAAAATCCCTGATAATAGTATTCTGGTTTACGGCCACATCGAATATTCTCCATCCGCTGCAATTCATGCCTCCTCCGGTTCCGTACCAGGGCTCGGTAAAATACAGTTCAACAAGATATTCGCCGTCAGGGACCGGAAAATTAAATGACAGCTGATCCAAACCGTAACGGAATGTCTGGAACAGCTTCGGATCAAGGGTGCCGTCAATAAGATCAAAAGTCCTCCGCTGGCTGCCGTAAAAAGGAGAGATATCTTCAAATGAATCGGTCCATGATTTGCTTCCCCATGTGCTGTCAGACTCCTTATGCCTGTCAGCCATCCATGTGTTCCCCTCATGATCGGTGTAATCGGGTCCGCCGCAATTGACACGGTACAGGTAATGGTAGTCATCCCTGGATGCTGTCAGCGATCCGGATTTTTTTGCCGGTTTTGCCAGCCCGGGGGCTTCAGGCAGCTGGCCAAGCACAATGATATCATGGGCAACTGCCTTGCCGCTGACATATCCGGTAGCCTGCAAAATATTATAGTTGATCATAACTTTCTTCCATACAAAGGCATTTCCTCTTCCGGGGTTTTTCTTTTTGCCCAGCGATGATGACTGTATGTCATTAAACAGTTCAACCTCATCGCAATTCGAATAAACCAGGATGCTGTCCTTGATACCGGCTGCAATCCAGCGGTTTTGCCAGGTGTGTGAGACAATATATACCATGGGTTCTTTTTCTTTTTGAACATAATCTGCCCGGTACATATAATAAGCATCAAGCGGCTCACCCCAGGAAGTCATCAATCCTTTATAGTTAACAGGTCCGATACGGTCAATATCCCGCAACCCTTCACCATTTTGGATCCTTCCCGGATTGTCATGAGAGCTCAGCAACCATAGAAATTGCCCGCAGCATTGATCCCTTACCGATTCAGCCTGCCTTATTTTGGTCTGCAGCAACTGCGTCATGCGATCTTCACTAAGGATTCCCGTTGGATTGAACGGACCTTCGGTGTGCAGGTCGATGCTTCGCCACGCGCCGTATTCACCATTCAGCAACTGCAGCTTTAATTCCTTATCATAATCATAAGGATTGCCTCCATAAGTACCCGACCAGTTCTGTATTACATTCCAGTCTGTACCTGAACCTCCGTTGCAGGTTGTAATAAGGCGTTGGGAAGAGCATGTCGGATCCAGTTCACGGATGATCTCAACGCACTCCCTGGCAAATTCTTCCGGCAGCACGCTTTCGTTTTGCAGCCCCCACATGATAATACTGGGACTGTTTCTCCGCTCCTTTATCCATTCGCGCAGCAGCAATTTGTAGTTTTCCCTGAATGCCGCATTATCAAACCATACATGGGCGCTCATCTGAGGCCACCATAAAATACCTTCGCTGTCCCAGTATTGCTGATATCTGAGGTTATGAGGCTGATGAGCGTCGCGGAATGCATTAAATCCCGCTGCTTTAATCTGGCCGGCACGTGCTCTTATCTCTTCCTCGGTAAATGCGTGTGACTTGCCAAACAGGTGCTCGTATTCTCCAATCCCATTGATAAACACGGGATCTCCGTTTACCAGGAATTGTTTTGTGCTGTCAGCGCGGGTTACCGGCCAGCTTATCCAGCGAATGCCATAGGGTGTTGTGGTTTCATCGGCAATGTTGTTGTTTTCCAATATTTGTGATTTCAGGGTATACAAATATGGATTTCCTGGCGACCACAGGATGGGATTTTTTACTGTTGTCTGATGGTCTTCAATGATCCTGGTGGCACCGGGTCCGATGACCAACTCGGTAATGGTTTCCGATACTTTCCTGCCCGAACTGTTAAGAAGGCTGTTTATCAGTGTTATGCTCCGTGTTTTATCACTATAGTTCTTTATTTCGCTGCTTATGTTCAGACGGGTTCCCTGTTCCGAAACCGTTGTGTCATTCCAGATATGAATGCCAAAGGGCTCGATCCGGACATCATGGGTTATGATCAGGGTTACGGGCCTGAATATGCCCATGGGCTGTGATCCTTCCGAAAATCCCCATTCGTCTGAACATCCCCCGCAAATCCAGGGAAGGTCCCGTATGTTTGCCGGATGATCAGCACGTACTGCAAGGATATTCGGTTTTTCAAATACCAAAGCGTCTGTAATGTCAAGGGTGAAGGTAGTCCTGCCTCCCGCGTGAACCCCTGTTTTTTTCCCGTTTAACCAAACCGTGGCATAGGAGCTGACCCCTTCGAAAAAAAGAAAATAGCGGTTGTTATCGCTGACCTTTTCAACGGTAAAGTTTTTCCGGTACCATGCCGTTCCATGCCTGTTTCCGTGAAGCTTCCGGAGGTAACCATGATAATTGTCCCAATTGTGCGGTACATCAATGGTTTGCCATTGTGAATCATTAAACGCAGCTTCCTCAAAACCATCATGGGCATGCTGATCCGTATCACAGGCCATCGTTTTCCAGTCCCTGTTCAGGGAAATGTGCTGCCTGACAGACAGGCTTGCCGGCCTTGAACAGGACAGCAACAAAAATGGCAGTAAGATCAGCGTCAAAAGATGTGCTTTTGATGGCATGGTGCATGTTTTGTGTTCTTTCTTGCTTTAATATTATTAGGGCTTGATATAGAATGTATAGATTTCCCCTTTTTCGGTTTGCAGATCATATAGGTATGTATCCTCCATTACTGCTTCCTTAATGAAGGCTTTTTCACTGATCAATGGATTTTTTATGATATTCACATCAAAGAAAGGATTTTGGTTTTCTCCTTCAGCCCGGTTGAGCATGGTGCCATCGGCAGATTGAATTTCATTCTTTGTCCTGATGCGGCAGTTCCCTCCCAATCCGGAATGGATCACCAGGATTTTGAGATCGCCGGCTTCCCATTCAATATCCACTTCAAATCCGCCCCTGGTCTTCAGCCCTTGCACTGAACCTTCGCGCCACCGATCGGGGAGGGCAGGGAGGACAAAGATGAATCCATCGTGGCTCTGGACAAGCATCTCGGCAATGCCGGCAGTACAGCCAAAATTGCCATCGATCTGAAAGGGAGGATGTGCGTCAAGCAGGTTGTTGTATGTTCCGCCCTGTGCTTTTTCCTGCCCCGGCCGGATGGAAGGAGTCAGCTGGTCAGTGATGAGCTTGCAGGCATGATTACCATCCAGCAAACGGGCCCAGAAGTTGACCTTCCATCCCATTGACCAGCCTGTGGATTCGTCGCCGCGGTAGTTCAATGTTTGCTTCGCTGCCTGGAACAATTCAGGATTGCGGTAGGGAGATATCTGATTGCCGGGATGCAAGCCATACAGATGAGATACGTGCCGGTGTTTGTCTTCCGGATTGTCCCAGTCGAAGAGCCATTCCTGTATCTGGCTATGCTGCCCTATCTGCATGGGTGCCAGTTGTTCGCGCAGCGATTTCAGCGTATCGGCAAATAAGGCATCGACGCCCAGTATTTCAGCAGACCGGATCACATTAGAGAAAAGATCGAAGAGCAACTGATTATCCATGGTAGTCCCGGCACTTGCGGAAGCCAGGTTAAGGTATTTGTTTTCAGGAGAGTTGGAAGGACAAAGAACAAGATAACCGGTCCTGGGTTCCCTGACCAGCACATCGGCATAAAATTCCGATGCCCCTTTCATAACCGGATAATATTCCCTCAGGAATGCGGTGTCACCGCTAAACAGATAATGCTGCCATAAATGCTGGCTGAGCCAGTTGCTTCCAGAAGGCCATAATCCGTAAAACGCCCTGTCACATATGCCGGCTGATCGCCAGATATCCGTATTGTGATGGGCGACCCACCCCCGTACACCATACATTTTCGAGGCAGCTTCACGTCCGGTGACGGACAGATCCTTCAGCATCCGGAAAAGCGGATCATTAAGCTCGGTCAGGTTGGTCACTTCCGAAGGCCAGTAATTCATTTCACAATTGATGTTGATCGTGTACTTGCTGTCCCAGGGAGGATTCAGCTTGTCATTCCATATTCCCTGCAGGGTGGCCGGCTGACCACCAGGCTGGGAGCTTGAAATGAGCAAATAACGGCCATACTGAAAATACAGGGTCACCAGCTGAGGATCGTTGCCGTTCTTAAAGTTTTCAAGCCTTGCCGGCGTGGGATTCTTAATTGAATCCGTAGTCCCCAGATCAAGTTTAATCCTGTCAAAATAAGATCTGTAATAAGCAATATGATTTTTCTTTGCTGCCCCATAGTTTATTTTTAAGGCACGATTAATATATTGCCATGCTTTCTCACCGGGATCAGCGCTTAAATCATGATAATTCAAAAAATTGGTTCCGGCAGAAACGTATAGGACGACCTCATCGGCTTTATGAATGAACAGGGAGCTGTCTTTCATTTCCACCGTTCCGTTTCTGACAACCGGTTTAACAAGGGTGGTAAACCTGACCTGGCCCGGAATACCTTCATGTCCGGTGGCAATCCCGGTCATCGTGATTTGGTCTTCAGCTACCTTAATCTGGTTTTGCTGAAGGCTGTTTACCGAAACGACTGCATCTATGCACGAAGGTTTGTCAGCAGTGATTCTCAACAGGATGACCTGTTCGGTAAAGGATGAAAACACTTCACGCTTATAGCGGATACCATTTGCCATATAGGATACCGTTGAAACTGCATTTTCAATATCCAGGTCGCGGTTATAATCCGAATATTGCTCATGCCCGGGGAATTCTATATATAAGTCTCCCATGGCCTGATAGGGCATGCCGTTTTGGGTCGACGCAATTTTTGTGTCAGCCAGTTTTTGAGCCTCGGCATATTTGCCTTCAAGAATGAGGCCACGGACTTCTTTAATAACCGGTGCAAATTCAGGATAAACATTGTTGTGCGGCCCGCCTCCCCAAACGGTTTCTTCATTCAGTTGCAGGTGCTCATTTGCAGGATCACCAAATATCATCGCCCCCAGCCGGCCGTTACCGATGGGAAGGGCTTCGTTCCAGTCGCTGGCAGGCCGGGTGTACCATAGTTTCAGGGGTGCAGGTTTATGATTGTCCTGGCAGCCTGCAATTCCGCAATTCAATATAAGAAGGATGAACAGGTATTTTTTCATTTCAAAAAGGCTTAAGTAGAATTGAATACTTTGCGTTACCAGCAGGGCCGATCGTTATAAAACTATTTTTTCATTATCAGGGACAAACAACTTAAGTGATGCCCAACATAATAAATAAGCCATGCTGGCAAAACCAAAAATAATATAATAATTGTTCGTTGCCTCCAAAATAAATCCTACAGCTCCCGAAAAGAGCACTCCTCCGATTGCCCCTGCAAAACCGGACAGGCCAACCATTGAACCAACGGCGTTCCTGGGATAAATATCTGATACGATGGTGAAAATGTTTGCAGCATATCCCTGATGGGCGAAGGTAGCCATTGAAATAAGCATAACAGCAAGCCACAAATTGGAAGCCCGGGTAGCAAAAAATATAGGGATTACCAGTAATGCCAGTATGAAAATTGACGATTTCCTTGCGGCAACAGGATTTTTGCCTTTCCGGATAAAAAATGAAGACAGCCATCCTCCCGTCACAGATCCTCCAATAGATATAACATAGATAATAATAATGGGAGGGCCTATGGTGGTAAGATCAATGCCAAAACTTTTATCGAGAAATTTAGGCAGCCAGTATAGGAAAAACCACCAGATCGGATCGGTGAAAAAGCGCGCCAGACAAATCCCCAATGTCTGCCTGTGCGGAATTATGCTGTGCCAGGGGACCTTTTCTGTTGATTCTTCCCCGTCCTGCAGAATATATTCCTTCTCTGACAGGGATAATTTCAGGCATTTCCCAGGTTCTTTATATACAGGTAACCAAAAGAGCAACCAGATAAATCCAAGCGCACCGGTAATAATAAATGCCCATTGCCAGTTCCATTTTAATGCGATCCATGGAATTATAACAGGCGTCAATATGGCCCCCAGGTTAGAGCCGGCATTAAAAATTCCCGTAGCCAAAGCTCTTTCTCTTTTTGGGAACCATTCTGAAACGGTTTTTACGGCTGCCGGAAAGTTGGCCGATTGACCAAGTCCAAGAGAAAAACGGGCAACACCAAAGGAAAACGCACTTCTGCCTGCGGCATGGAATATCCCTGCAAGGCTCCACAAGATCATTGCCAACGAATATCCCAGACGGGTCCCTATCCGGTCCAATATGCCTCCTGTGGTTATAAGGCCTATGGCATATGAGGTCTGGAAAGCCATGACAATATAGCCATAGTCAGATTCAGACCAGTTCAACTTTGTTTGCAGATCCGGAGCAAGGATACCCAGCACGCCCCGATCAATGTAATTGATGGTAGTTGCAAAAAACAATAATGCAACCATTCTCCATCTGTAGGTTCCGGGGGCGTTCTTCGTCATCATATACAAATTTCATGAATAAGATCATAAGCCCTGGCTTGCTCTTCAGGCGTTGAGCAGTAGGTAACCACCACCAGTTTCATTCCCGGCACCCATAAACGTTTAACCTGTTGTTCAAGAATCTCTGTATCGCCAACAATCCGTGCATTTAATACAATCCCTGTATGGGCCAGACGATGAAAAGTTTCAAGGTCTGTAATGGAGTCGGGATCTGTTTCAGGCGAGAAAGCTCCGTCAGCCATTAGCAATCCTTTTACATTCATCACAGCATCAAGCCATGCTGACCAGTTGCCGCAGGAATGAAAAGCAGTACCTCCGAAAGGCCTGCATATCTTCTCGACGGAAGGAGCAGCGATTTGAAGATATTGTTCCGGAGAAATCATCAGGGCATTATCGTCACTCATACCAAGTCCTTTCCAGGAAGACGATGATGCAAATCCATGTCCCGGCCATACCGCAGCATTCCCGATTATTTTAAGCTGTTCCCGGTTGAAGCTCATTGACAGGCCGGCAAGAATATCAAACAGCTTCAGCACTTTTTCGGGTTCCGTAAGGAAACTCATTAATAATTGATCAAGGGGAAGCATATGACCGGCCATGTTCAGCGGTGATTGCGTATCCGTCAGGGAAACCGGAAGTTTTCCCCGGGTTTCCTCCATGAAATAATCAATCATATGCAAGGTATGAAGGCCAATGGAAGTTGCAGAAACCTCATGGGGTTTAAAGGCGAGGACTTCATCCAGCGATTTGAAGGATGGCTTCATAGCCGGAGCATTGTCCTCAATCCAGCTATAATCAACTCCAAAAGCACTGGCAATAGTTCCGATGCCATACCATGGCTCTAAAAAATTAGGCACATTAGCTTTATACACCATGCTTTTTTTCAACGCCCCCAGTTGATTCTCAAGCGATATTTTCATATCCCTGCACCCAAAGGAGAAACATTTTGCCACACGCATACGACGGTATACAAGAACCCCTGACAGGGATTTCCAGAAAGCATCGCAATTTTTGTTCAGGATTGCAGCATATTCCGCATATTCATCAAAATCAAATATCCGGGGGGATACGGGAACAACCTCAGTGGCCTGGGCATCTTTGACTGATGTATCGAATTTCTTCATAAAATCGCTGTTCAGGCATTGGCAGAAATTTCTTTCTGATACTTTTTCCTCAGTTCTTCTGCGGTTTTGAAGATCATTTCGATCTTATCATCACTTACCTTGTCATCCATATTGATGCAACAAACACCTGTCAACCATGGATTGCCGGAGTCATTCACCAGTCTGATGATGGTTTCTTTTATTTCATCCGTTGTCTGTTGCACGATCACTGCCGGACTCAGTCTGATATTCAAGAATGTATCCGGCAAACAGCGACGCAAAACCTTAATGTCACCACCCCAACCGACATCCAGAAAATCAAGATGAGGGATTTTGGCAAAACACTGCGCCATACGATGCGGATCGGGTCCGCAATAATGAATTCCAAAGGGCCTTATGCTGCTCCATTCCATGTCAAAATCCAACAGGAATTGTTCATAATCTTCAGCAGAAATCATGGTATGGCTGCATTCAGAATGGAGAAAGACCGGTCTGGGTAAGTGCCTTACCACACGGTTAACGGAAATGGATGTTGAAGAGGTTTCTGAACTGATCTTTTTGGTGAACTTTGTGATAACAAAAGCCAGTTGTCTGAAATAGGCTTTCGTCTCTTCCGGTGACAGCATCATGTCGGTGAATATTTCTTCTCCCCGAAGGTCAAGGGCCAGGTTCAGGATTCCTCCCCAGTTGATATCCCCTGAAAGATATCCATATTTTGCTTTAAGCATTTCGCATAAATGGAGTATTTTTTTAAAGGCGTCTGATTTGAATACTTCTTCCGGATCAATGGAAAGCTTTTCACGCCGGGCTGATATTACACGTGGCGGATGAGAATCGGAATACTCAACCCGGCAACCCAGCATTTCAGATAATAAAAATCCGGCCGCCAGATGCACTGCTCCTATTTCAGGTATGTTTTGGCCCTTTTGCTGCCCGGCCCCATATTTGCCCCATCTTTGGAAAAGAGCTCTTTCCATCATTTGTTCGACTTCAACCCTTCTCAGCGGGTGATAAAAGAAGTCTTCATCGAAAGTAATGCTTTCATGTTTGTGCCACCATTCAGGAGCCAGGACTATGTCAACAGGGAGGACCTGATCACCAATGGTCGGATTGAAATTGTACTTCACCGGAATTCAGTTTAATTAACACAGTTAAGTCAACCAACAGGTTTTCCAGCCCCGTCAGTCAGAAACTAATAAAACAACCAGTCAACACCGGTTCCATCCCCGACTCCAATTCCGGCGTCATAGGTTTTTATTCCCTGTTTGCCATCCATAAATCCTGCTATCAGGCAAATCCCTTTCCCGAGCTGCAATGTGTGTTCACCGGGTTCATAGTTGTATGTGTAAATATTTACCGGAAATAATCCCCGGATATCCATCGCGTTGGCTATGCGGATCTCAGCCTGTCCGCGGTCATTTGCGCTGGCATTGGTTTCCAGCGTAGGAGGAGTCAACAATCTGGTGCTATGTCCGTTGAAGTAACCTACCAAAACTTTTACCGGTTGTTCTGATGAGAAACGGACAGCAGTTCCTGCTATCAGCTGGTCATTATATTTCAGCTTTAATCCTTTCAGGTCTTTTAATTCCGGTGTCACATCGAGTATTGAATATTCCTGATCGGCATACACCGCATTGCCCTTCTTCAGATCAAAGAATTCATATTCCTCATCATGCAATGTGATTTTTGCAGGTATCAATACCGGTCTGGTAAGGGAGGGTACATTACCGGGATTTTTCAATTTATGGATATTCCTGCTGAAATTTTCAAGTTCAGCGGTATAATGAGGGAGAAGCTCTTCCCATGTTTTATTTTTACCATCCGTGCCTTCAATCGGGATCCTGCGTTGCCCTGTTTGCATACTATTGGCGTACCAATAGTTTCCTGTGGCCATTTCAGACAGTTCGTAAAAAACTTCCACACTTTTCTCAAGATTGACCAGTGCCTGTTCAAGATCAGCCACGTCGTTTGAGTACCTGTATCTGAGGACAAGCATAGCCGCATTAACTTTAAGGGCATAAAACCGTGCAATGGCATCGTAACAGAAGATATCGTTTTTCAACCGGTAAAATTCTTCCTTATGATGGCTGACATAAGGCTCAGCAGCCAACAGGGCCTCTTTTGATATTTTGCCATGTTCAAGGACTTCCTGAACAATCTGAGGGGGTGTCTCCCCAATATGTGTTTCACCTGTCCATTCTTTTTTTGCCCAGTCGACCAGGATCTCTCCTTCCGGCCCGTTGGAATTATAGAAATTGCTGTATACCCTCCATTTGTATGGATTGACCAGTTGACTCATGAACATGCCCAATAGAAGCGTTTGCCGGTTGCCGTCGGAGATCCCGAATCGGCGCAGCAATTTCGGAGCTATTTCCCCCGACTCTTCGTATGCCCTGAGAATATCTGCCCCATGATTTCCGCATCCGTAATAACCGGAAAGCTGACCTGCCCAGAATGCTATTTCCGTTTCCCTGTCGCGGCGGCAATTCCATGCATAACGTGACCAGGCTTTATACCAGATCCAGTCGCGCTCCATTTCAAGCAATCTCGGGCTGGTTTTATCAGCGGTATAGGGCCAGTCCCAGTATGAAGACTGAGGATAGAGGTGCAAGCCATTTGCTCCCTGGATGTCGTGCATGGCTTGAACACATTTTTGAATGAATCCGGGAGAACCGTATCGAAAGGGTTCCAGGTTGGCCAGGATATGTACGTTGGAAATATGAACCGAACCAAGTCTGCTCATTCCCTGATGAACACTGGCCCATGTGCCCCGGGGCTGGTAGGTTGTCAGTGACTCACCATTGTATTTCTGCATGGTATAGAGATTCTTATAGAGCGGCAATGCCGCTGCCATAACCCGCTGCGGTTCGGTGTCGTGGCCTCTTAAAATAAGAGGAGGCTCTGTATTTTTTCCAAGCATTGCCAGGCCATCCTGCACTCCCGGTATGATGGTTTTGGTGAACCATTCAATATCATCTTCAACGGTGTTAATGGCTTCTCCGAGGCAAACCATGAGTCCGACATTGGGGTATTTTGCCACAAAAGCCGCTATGGATTTATGGGTATAATCTGATATTAAAGGTGTAATCGGCCGGCTTCGGTCCTGTGTTTTGATGCCATGATGTTCGGCAAAAGGCTTTGATACAATTATATTATAAAACATCTGGATTACCCATATACCCCTTTTGTCAGCTTCCGTTGTAAGAAAGGAAAACAAGGCTTCATTTTTTTTGAATGTTGAATCATCCACTTCCACCGCATATGGATAGTCCTTGAGTCTTACCAGTGATGCAAAGGGATGGCCATTCCAGAGGTACAATGCATTCATGCGGTTGCCGGCCAGCATATCAAGATATTTTATCCAGAGGTCCTTGTCGTAAAACCAGGAAAAATTTTCAGGCGTATAAGGATATTCATAAACATCACGGCCAGGCAGGTAAGTGGTCTTTTGCATGCCGATACAGGCGCCGCGGATGACCATTTCAGGCTGATCGGTCTTGTTGAAATGTTCGGGCAATTTCCCGGAGCTGCGGATGGAGTCAGCAAGTTCGATACAGCCATAGAGTGCCCCGGATGCATCGGATCCGGCAATCATCACGAAATGTTCACAGGATATAATGGAATATCCCTCTTTTCCCGGTTCAGGGGGCATCTTAAGGGATTTCTTTTCCAGCAAGGCATGCATTATCGAGTCATTATATTGTCCGATGATGATGGAAGTGTTTTTCCCGGAACCGGAAAAAGAGTTCTGATGGTTAATCCGGTATCCTTTTTCCGTGAGAACGGAAGACAGTTTCTCAGCTGCGTATGTTATCCTTGGAGAAGGCGGTGATGCTGTGATCAGATTGATTTTTTCCGCAGCACTGGCAGCCAATGAACTATTGATAAATAAGCAAAGGATAAGCCGGTATGCGGTTTGCCTGGTCATAAGGATCATCAATTAAAATGACAACATAAATAACGAACAAAACCTGCCCCGAAACCTCGGGGAAATGCTGAACAACGGAAAACGAAGATAATGTGTTTTTTGTATTATCTTCAGCGCCTGCCTGCATCGCCTTTGCGTAACCGTTATGGCGGAGCGAGGCCGGCAAGGCAGGTTCTTCATTCCTGGTTCGAAATTCTTATTGATTGGTTATTCAGGTATTTGGCTGCTGTATGGTTTTTCTGTCAATTATATCCCGGATTCTGCCCGAATTCTTCGCCGTTTAAAAGGGCATCTATTTCGGTCTGCGGAACCGGCCTCAGATAATGATGTTCCTGCAGGTAAATAATATCCGGGTTATTTTTTTGAACCCTTTCCAGCAATTTATGTGTGCGTTTCAGATCAAACCAGCGCAAATGTTCCCCGCAAAGTTCCCGCCCGCGCTCGTCGAGGATAAAGTCAAGGGTAATTTCCGATGCATTAACCTGCATATCCACTGTATGATCCACCGGTGTTTTTTTAGCAGCGCGGGTTCTTAAAACATTGATATATCCTGCTGCAGCATCCGGGTTTCCCAGCTGCAATTCGGCTTCTGCCGCAATGAGATAAATTTCGGCAAGCCTGATAATAATTATATCAAGGAAACCAGGTACCTCTCCCGGCAAGGTACGGGTTATCGGATCAAGATATTTGATCAGGGGCACATAGTCTTTGCCCAGTTTGATTTCTCCGTTACCGGCTGTATTGTAAACGCTGTCGCGGTCTACCACAACATACCATTTATCGGATTCATTTTCGATGCTCTTCTTTGTCACATAAAGGGCTGTATCACCCACATTAAATTTCCGTTTGCCTTTCAGTCCCGGATCCAGTTCCAGAGCGTCAATCTCACCTTGCGTCCAGCGGGGTATTTTGGTGCTGTCGTTGGCGTACCAGACCTCCTGAAAGGATGCCTCGTAACGTGAATCTTTGGTTTCATCGAATAAATCAAGCAGGAAAAGGGTAGGCATGGTCCTGCGTTCCTTTTCGTTCCCGTATTCCAGGCTTATGGCCATGCCGGGTTTTGTATTATAGGTGGTCAGAAAGTACATGTGCAGCCTGTTTGCATTCAGGTCGTAATTAAGCAAAGGGTTGCCGGTTGAATTCCCTACAACATAGAGTGCTTCTTTGTTTCTTTTGTTATTCTGCGGATTCCACAGTTCTGCATAGTTATTGTGCAGCGACACTCCCAGGGTTGCCTGGTTTTCTATTATTTCACGGGCAACATCCCTCGCCAGCGTAAAATAGTTCTCTGCTTCACTGCCGTTGGAATAGTATGCCCTGGATATGTATGCCCTTGCCAGCAATCCCATAGCCGATTTCCTGGTAGCCCTGGTGTATTCCTCGCCCTGATCAATGGGCAGATTGTCCACAGCAAATTTCAAATCTTCAATGATCACGTTGTAAAATTCTTCAACCGAACTGCGTTTTGCATTCAGCATGACCTCTTTTGTTTCCGTTACCGGAAGGTAAACACCACCCCATGTTTCAACAATATGCCACAGATAAAAGGCTCTCAGGAAGCGGGCTTCCCCCTCTTTTGCCATTTTGGCTTCCGCTGAGGTATAAGGCACGTCCTGTATCCTTCCAATGGCGGCATTGCATAAATTCAGCGCTTCGTACATAATAGGCCAGAGGGCTTTATTGGGATTTCCGGTGGTGGGAAGGAAGTTTTCATATTTCACAAACTCTTTGGCATAGCCATCTTTCTGCTGGGAGAACCAAAGATCAGTACCGACTTCTGAGGCCAGGACGCCATCCATTTTCCCGTACCAGGCGCGCTGGTTTTGATAGCATGCATTCACCAGGGTTTCAATCCCCTCGGGTGTTGACCATATGATATCGGCAGTACTGCCTGAAGGATTGTATTCATCCAGTTCACAGGAGTTGATGAAGAAAAGGGAAAGAACTCCCGAAGCCAGTGTAAGGATATGTTTTGTGTTTTTCATGGGACGAGGCATTAAAAATCAACATTGATACCAAAAACAATCTGACGGCTTAATGGTGCCGATTCAGAACCACCGCGTTCAGGATCATAATATTTCAGCAGGTGGCTTTTCGTCAACGTGAGTATATTCGAAGCTGTAGCATAAAGCTGCAACCTTTCAGCCAGCAATTTCCCGGCAATTTCGGGAGGCAGCGTATAGCTAAGCCTGATGTTCTTGATTTTAAAGTAGGAACCATCCACATAGGTCAAGGTCTGGTATCCGAAATAATTGCTCAGTTCAGCACCGCGCAATGGACGCGGAAATTCATTGGTGGGATTATCCGGCATCCAGTAATCGAAATAATCCGGCCCGTTTCCGCTTCCGGATGGGTTATACCGGCCCAGGAATTCAGCTTTTATCATTTGTCCCATGCGGGCAAATAAAAATATGCTCAGGTTAATATTCTTATAACTGAATGTGTTTTCAAAGCCCCCAACCCATTTAGGAACTGCAGAACCAATTACCGTCCTGTCCTCAGCATCAATCAGCGTATCAGCATTCAGATTCTCTACCCTGATATCGCCCGCCTTGTATTTTATATTGCGGATCTGGGCCATTTCTGCCTCATCTCCCAGTTGCCAGATACCGGTTTTTTTGAAGGTATAGAATGATTTGATCGGATATCCCAGCACCAAAGAGTTGTCTTCATTGTTAATAATGTCGGTACCGTCAATTAATCCCGTGATCTTTTCCTTGTTTTTTGAGAAGGTAAAGACGGATGACCATGTAAAATCGGACTTGTTGAGATTTATGGTTTGCAGGTTCAATTCAATGCCCCTGTTTTGTGTGCTTCCGATATTCTGAAAAACGCTTCCGACACCCGACATTTTTGGCAGTTGTCGCTGAAGCAGGATATCAGAGGTGTTGGTGTTGTATACGTCAATCGTGGCATTGACCCTGTTACTGAACAGGGTGATATCGATACCGATATCGTGTGTGGCTGACTTTTCCCACCCCAGCGTGGCATTGCCGACCAGGGTATTGAACTTGTATCCGGTTTTCGCTACTTCACCAAAGCCAATGGAAAAAGGCCAGATACCGCTCTGTGTACCATATTCACTGATACCTGAGTTACCGGCAATACCGTAACTGTAACGGATTTTCATATCGTTTATCCAATCGATATTCTGCAGGAAATTCTCTTCTTTAATTTTCCATGCTACCGCAAAGGACGGGAAATGATCCCAGCGATTTTCTTCAGCAAGCCGGGAAGCTCCATCGATACGTTCTGTAAGGGTAATCAGGTATTTATCGGCAAAACTGTAAAAGATCCGGGCTGCATAGGACATGGATGCCGAGCCGACATAGGCAGATGATATTTCACGTCCTTCGGCATCCGTTGCCCCCAGATTATAGAACAGGGCAGCTTCAGTAGCCTGATTGTCTCCGGAAGCGTATATTTCATCAACCTTGTTTTGCGTATAGCTGGTAAGGGCTGTGACGACCATATTATGTCTGCCCAGTGATTTTGAATAGGTAAGAATGTTGTCCCAGTTAATGAACCGGCCGTTGGAAGCGTTGACGGATGAGTTATTGATCAGCAGTCCTTTTTGGCTTAATGAGGTGGCATCGTTGAAAATTCCACGACGGCTAAATTGCAGGTTGGCACCGAGATTGGAGCGAAAAGTAAGTCCGTTGAAAGGCCTGATCTCGACATAGCCCAGTGTCAATACTTTTGTCTGCCGGGTGTTATCGATGGCAATATCGGTTCGTTCATCGGTCAGCGGACTTATCTGTGTGGCATTGCCTGCTACAGGATAGAGGTTTATACTGCCGTTCTCATTGTATGGGATCCCCAACGGAGTGATGGAAGATGCTGTTGAAAGGGGATCCTTTCTGCGATCCTGATCGATATAGGTAAGTTGTGACTGTATCCCGGCCAGAAACCATCGGTTCAGTGTATGGTCAATATTGACACGGGCATTATATCGCTTGAATTCATCAAGCTTAACGATGCCTTCTTCGTTATAATAACCGGCTGAAAAATACGACCGTGTTTTTTCATTTCCCCCGCTCACCGAGATCTGATGGCTGTTTTGAGAACCATTTTGCATGATCAGATCCTGCCAGTCGACCCATTGGCCCGAATCTATAGCGGCCAGTTCTCCTTCATTAAACAGGATGCGGTAGTCATCTTCGGTGTGAACGGAGTCATTCCATGCCCCTGCATTGGAATAGGCATCTTTTCTGAATTGTATATATTCATCGCCCATGCGCACTTTTGGATATGGGGTAAGACCTGTAATCCCGTAGAAACCATTGTATGAAACCCTGGTCTTCCCTTCCTTCCCCTTTTTTGTGGTGATAATAATCACACCATTGGCACCCTGTGAGCCATAAATGGCGGTAGATGAAGCATCTTTTAGCACATTGATCGATTCGATGTCATTGGGATTCAAATCAGAGAAGCTTGCTCCCTGAATGCCATCAATAACATATAAGGGTTCATTCAGATCGTCAAATTTGTCAGGCTCATTCGGATTACCAATGGACCGGTTACCCCTGACCCGGATATAAACGCCTGAACCGGCAGATCCCGATTCCCTGACAATATCCATTCCGGTTACTTTGCCCTGGATGGCTTCAATGGCATTGGATGTCGGGAGCTTGATGATCTCCTCGTTGCTGATGGTGGCGACGGAACCTGTCAGATCTTTCTTTTTGACTGTACCGTAACCTATGACTACAACTCCTTCCATGTCCAGAATATCCTGTGCAAGCGTTACGTCAATCACGGTCCGGGAACCGGCGATTATTTCCTCTGTAAGCATGCCCACAAAGGAGAAGACCAGTACATCATCCGGAAATACGTCACTGAGTTGATAAACACCATCTGTATTGGTAACGGCACCGTTATTGGTTCCTTTCACCAGTATGTTAACCCCGGGGACCGGTGCTCCCTCGCCGTCTGTTACTTTTCCCCGCACGGTAATCTGGGCAGTAATTCCGGCAGCGAGAAAAACAACAAAACATAGTAATAACATTCGTTTATTCATGAGTCGGGTTTTTAGTTAGCAATGTAATCGTTTACATATTCTATATATCAAAATATTAGATAATTAACAAGAAAATATTTTAAAAATATGTAAACGTTTATATTGCAATATTAAACTTCTTCCTATAGATTTGCAAATAAA
>CAYWCR010000002.1:28957-103011 GCA_964456825.1 uncultured Bacteroidales bacterium | reverse complement strand
CTAATACCTACTTTTTTTGCCAAATCATTCAATTGAAGATTAAGTAATCCTCTTTGCTTCTTTATTCTTTCTCCAATTCGTTTCATAAAAAATGAATTTTATAATTGCAAAAGTAAGAATAATTTAATTAATTAAGATATACTTAATTTTAAACACGATCATTGGGGCAGAACTGTTGAAGGAGCCTTTGGACAAAGATCGATATTCTTGCATCACAATTTCAACCACGATGCAAGCACCCCAGATTCAAATCAATTCTCTCGTAGCCACATCCTCCGGTTTTTTTTGAAAAGCTATACTGTTTACCAAGGTCTTTTTCCAGTCCAAGTACAAACAATACCTGCAAATAATTTCCGACGGTTTATGAGCACTTTTAACTCATTTTTAAAATTATTGAAGGAATCCCTTGATACTTTTTCTTTGCGGTAGACTTTATTTAGTGCCTGCTGAGGAGTATTTATTATAAGTTTCATGCGACTTAATCAAAAATTAGGTCGGAATTGTTCAATTTAATCATTTTTCAACTCATTTTTAACTCAAAACTAATCCTGTTATATTCAATTCCAATCTGAAACTAATGACTATTGTTCTATTTTTAATCGAAATTAAAGTAAACTCCATCACAAGATAGTTATTATTTCCTCAAAATATTTTTTCATTTTCAATAAAACCCAATTACCACCTTACCATTTTCAAGCTGGGCCTGAGGGGTAGAATATGTGGTAGATTATTTAGCTAATTACCACTTACCACCTTTTTTCTATAAACAAAGTTCGTCAACAATGCTGATGGAAAAGCTGCTCAAATGTTCACCATTGTTCATGAATTAGCACATATTTGGACTGGACATAGTGCAGGTTTTGATTTCAGAAAACTGCAACCGGCCAATGACCCTATTGAATTACTTTGCGACAAAGTTGCAGCAGAGTTTTTAGTTCCTGAAAGCTTTCAGCTTTTGGAATAAAGTTAAATAGCTTGCAGAAGAAGGTAAGATTATTAGCATTGATAAAGTCAAAAACGAGATATTCGACAAAAATGATGCTTTAGTAGAATGGTGCAAGTTAAATTTACGGGAAGATTTCTTCAAAAATTCAACACAGGTAATGGAAGCTTATGGAATGGTTTCATCCTGGGCGATATCAAAGAGTGACCACTACATGCAAAATGCATTAAATGAATTTTTAGATGAAGCAGATGCTTTTATTGTTGCGTATGCTTTATTTGACCATGACAACAGGATAATAGTTACACAGGAAACAAGCGAACCAAACAGAAAAAATAAAGTTAAAATTCCAGATGCCTGTAATGCTTTGAATGTTCAATTTGTTAATACTATGGATATGTTCAGACAATTGGGCGAAACATTCTAGATACATACTCAATATTTCTTCAATTGTCTTACATTCTCTCCTGTACTTCAAACAATAATTATGTCTTGAAAATCTTCCGGATAAAATTTCAATCAGGTCTGCCTCAAACTATGTTTGAAAGGCCTCCCTGAATAAAAATCTCATCGAAGCGAAGCGGAGAAGGGCTTAATTTTCTTTTGCAGGGATCTCCCCGAACGGATTCATGAAATAATCCCTGTTTAGTTGTAAATGAAAACCTTATATCAGTTTATTGATCACCAAAATTTAACTGCCATTTTATTACCGCTTCCTCTATTATAAAACCCTGCTGTTGTCCTCACTAAGGTTTCCTGGTGTACTGATTAGGCTCACCTGGTGTGGGAACGTTACTGGCAACCTGCGCACTGTTGTCATGTGCCCTGGTCAAAGGCGAGGCAAGGGTAATACCACTGCCGGATACCTTTGCACCAGCATCGTGCGCTTTAATAAGCGGCACAGTGACCGTGACGGAGTCAACCGGGGTGGTAGACATGTTGCCAAAACGACGGCGTACGACGGTTATGGAAGCAACAACTGCGGTCTCCCGGTATTCACCATTGTCAATGGAAATGGTCTGACCAGCGCTAAAGCCTTCAGTGCTGGCAACAGGGATAACTTTTGCGCCTACCTTGGTAGCAGCAGCCACTGTAGTGCCTCCTGATGTGCCAATAACAGTAATAACAGCGGTTTCGCTATTTATACCAGAATCAATGATAATCTTCTGGCCAATGCTCAGGTTTGCCACACTTGCGACTTTGATATTGTCTGAACCTGGTACTGTAGCGGCTTGCAGGGTCGTTGTGTTTTGCAAAAGGAAATCGCGGCAATTGAAGTCGCTGTCAGCGCCATCGGGGTAGCGACCCGCACTTCTGTTGGGTTGACTGGCGGTCGGATTAAACCTGAATCCTCTGCCCGTACCGGGTGAAGGTACGTAGCATCCGCTCTCTCCCGTTCCGGAGGTACTTTGGTAACCCTCGGCTGTCCAGGGATCAACGAGTCCTCCATAATTGAGACCGTCAACAATATAGCCGGCAGCGTCACGAAGTACCATATTACCAGCAGACGGAGACAGGACCGGGCCTCCAAACCACTGGCTGGGAACAGTAGTCCCCTGGTAGCCAGCTGTTGTGACCTTCTGGTCACGCACAACTGCATTAATCGGATGATCCATGGTCAGGGGTTGGTCAAGGGTTATACCGGTTCCGAGCGGTAGTATCGGCTCATTGCTCGAATGATCAAAAGCCGTTGCCGGTTCAAAGCTGATCCCCGTTCCTTTCACGCTGAAAGGCATGTTGGATGCATGGTTGAATTTTAAGGGTTCGGCCAGATCGAGTCCCGTACCCGGATCCTCATTATCCTTCAAAGGACCATCGAAAGTGCTGCGAACCGACTTTGTACCCACACGCGTAACAGTTACTGTTTCAATACCATGACCTTTACTATCAATGTCCAATCTGATTTTATCACCGACTGAAATATTGGCAACGGAGGACACCTTTAGGTTTTTTTCACCGGCTTTTGCATCTGCTGACAACCATGCCTGTGTACCAGGCTGGCCGACTTTGGTGATTGTAACCACCTCGTATTTCTCAATAAACTGAGCAACGGTGGGGTATGTAGCGCCATATCCGATGGCCATCTTCTGGCCAACCTCGAAGCCGTCAACACTTGTGACAGGCAGGTTTGTTGAGCCTTTGGGAATGGTAATAACCGGACCATCGGGGAGGGGTTGCCACACAGTAGTAGGAGTGCCGGGCTCCATTGGCCGGCCTCCGCCGAATGGAGATGGTGTCTTCGGTGCTCCCAATCCTGCTGCTATACCAACGCTTGTAATTTTACGTCTTTCTAAACCCGAACCATTGTCGATTTCCAACATATCGCCAACCGACATACCCGTTATATTCCTGACGTAAAGAGTGGACTCACCCTTTTTCGCGGGAACTGCCAGTCCCGAGTTAGACAGACCTAACAGGTAAAAACCGTGCGCGGCAAGCTTCGTCCCAGCCGGGATCTTCACGGATGAAAAAATGGGCAACTGAGTTGCGTGGGGGGTCAATGTCCAGTTTGAGATGTCGATTTCACTTTCGCCGGCGTTATAAAGTTCAATAAACGAGTCCGTCGAGTTGCTGGCAGAACCGGAGCTAACACGGAACTCATTAATCTTGACAGGACTAACGTTTCGAACCTTTTCAACCGCTGTTTCAGATTGGGTCAGGCTATTCGTTGTGCTCATCCATGAAGCTTTGCCAACCATATTGCCGTTGAAGGCTTCCAGTCCTGAGGTAACCGTGAAAGTTGCGCTCACTGTCTCTCCCGGCGCTATCGGATCGGTAAACTTCTTCGAAGTCTCTTGGGAGTTTAAAACTACTGATTTCCACCCCT
This sequence comes from uncultured Bacteroidales bacterium, assembly GCA_964456825.1. Taxonomy (GTDB): domain Bacteria; phylum Bacteroidota; class Bacteroidia; order Bacteroidales; family UBA10428; genus UBA5072. The sequence goes on along the minus strand of CAYWCR010000002.1, from coordinate 99,241 downwards.
TAGGCACGGAGATGCTCAGGGTGAGGTCCTTCACAGGTGTCCCGGTAGTATTTGTGAATGTCACGGTAGTATTCTGCGAAGACTGTGGTGTGAATGTCTGGAGTCCCGGAGGTGTGTTGGTTGCATAGGCCGGCACCAGGCTCAGACGTTGCACATCGTACCTTGCAGCTATAATATTGTCCTGAATTTTCTGGTTGGTTTCTTTCGTAGGGAAAGTGCCAGGGGCTGTCATTGCACCTTCGTAGAAAGTACCCTGCGAACCGACGCTGTTGTCACCGCCGTTGCCTAAAAGGATAGCTCCCTGCTTGCGCATGGGATCATAGCTGTTTCTGTCATTGTTGATGCGAGGTCCGTCGAACATAATATCCAGATCTCCCTGCTGGGCGTTTCCGCCCATCGATCTCCAGTGGTGCGGTTCGCCGTCAGCCGTTGCGGTCACAAAGCGCCAGCTGATACTAGGCAGGTCCGGGCAATACTTATCGTTTGGAGACGCATTGACACAACCTACGAGGTTATTCTCCTGATCGGTCATAATCCACGGGCCGGGGGCTTCTCCACGATACCAGGCAGTAGCGTTGCCATAGTAGGTGGTCTCCATAGTGCCATCGCCGTCATCGCGACTGTCGGTCTCGGCATTGCCGTAATCGTAACAGCAGCCGTTGTTATAGTGATGACCGTTAATGACCCAATACTGGCCCTCCGCCTGGTCATCGACTGCTGTGCCCTTGGCATCGTTCCAGCGAAGGCCCATGCCGGGCTCTATGAAAATACCGTAGACTTTATGACCCATAATTGTGATCGGTGCCATATCCGCGATCGGGATATTGTTAAATCCCCCCATGGCAGGACCACTGAATCCACCACGCGGAGCCTGAACGAGGTGGTTGCCATTGCCTGACTGATCGTAGAGCGTAGTGATCCAGCAATATGTATCGGCACAGAATTCATCCTGAGCGGCTGCGTTAGCATATCCGCCCGGGTCGCTCTCGCTGGGCTGGACAACACCTATATCCAGGGTTTTGCCGTCCGACTGGCGCATAACCTGGTATAATGGACCGTTGTAGGATGCATACAATGAACGCGTGCTGCTGTGCGCAGCCACGCATGGGGCACCTGCAGCGGCATAAATATCACACGGACCTTCCGGTCTGGACAGCGTGACATTTCGCCCTGCACCTGACATTGCAATCACCATCATCATAGTGACAGGTAGTATGAGCGCCATTGCAGGAATGACCAAAAAACGACTTTTCTTTTTCATGTTAATTCTCCTATTTTATTACTTAGATTTTACAGTTTTCATTTTGCCAGGCATTCCAATGATTCGGAATGCAATGCTATATTCTTTAAATAATCAGATAGTTCCATTGAAACAAATTTACAATATTTCTTGTAATCAAGAGAGTATCTATTGATAGAACCAAAATTCAGCATGGTTATTAAAGTGAGTGCAAAGGCCGGCCACCCCAGTGAGGGATCTCGCAGTCATCCTTCTCCCGAAATTCCATTCCGATTTTGGAGATTGCCATAATTACCCTAAATTTCGAACTAATATATTTTTCAAAAAAAGCACAAACCATGAAAAAAATTGCTTTCATCTGTCTGATCTTTTTTGCACCCATTGTTGCCCTGAGTCAGGATTTCACAGGATACTGGAGTGGCAAATTAAAGATCCAGGGCATGGAGCTCGGCATTGTTTTTAATATCAGTAAAACCGACAGCGGCTTCATCTCCACCATGGACAGCCCCGACCAGGGAGCCTATGGCATACCGGTAACTTCAACCGTTGTTGAAGGACGCAGCATTAACCTGAAAGTTGAAAACGCAAGAATTCATTATCAGGGAGAGTTTAATGACAGTATCATTACCGGAACGTTTAAACAGGCTGCATTATCGCTGCCACTGGATCTGCGAAGGGGAAGCGCGGAAAAGGCAGCCCTTAACCGGCCCCAGGAACCCGTTAAGCCCTATCCCTATTATGAGGAAGAGGTAACTTTTGAGAACAGCAAAGCCGGTATAAAACTGGCAGGAACCCTGACCATGCCTGCAAAAGAAGGCAAATTCCCGGCCGTTGTCCTTATATCCGGAAGCGGGCCCCAGAACAGGGATGAAGAAGTGTTCGGACATAAGCCCTTCCTGGTTCTGGCTGATTACCTGACAAGAAACGGGGTAGCCGTGCTGCGCTATGACGACAGGGGCACGGCCAGGTCAGCGGGCGATTTTAAGTCGGCAACCACACCCGATAATGCAAGCGATGCAGCAGCAGCATTTACTTATTTAAAAACCAGAAAAGAAATCAACAAGGAGAAGATCGGTCTGATCGGGCATAGCGAGGGTGGGATTATTGCCCCGATGGTAGCCATTGATGAAAGCGATGTGAAGTTCATCGTATTATTGGCCGGAACCGGGATCCCGGGCCATGAACTTTTACTGATGCAGCAGGAACTGATAGGAAGAGCCTCCGGCATGTCAGAGAGCGATCTGAAGACAGCCAGGGAAATTAACAAAGGCGCTTTCGGGATCATCGTAAAATCAACGGATACTACACTGCTGCAAAAGGATTTAACTGCCTATATACGGCAGATGATAGTGAAACATCCTGATGTTGAGAAACCGGAGGGAGTGAGTGATGAAGAATTTATTAAAGAACAGGTAGACCAGATTACCGGCCCCTGGATGGTTTACTTCCTGAAATACGATCCTGCTCCCGCACTCGAGAAAGTGAAATGTCCGGTGTTGGCCCTTAACGGCGAAAAAGACATGCAAGTTCCGGCAAAGGAGAACCTGTCTGCCATCGAAACCGCGCTGAAAAAAGGAAAGAACGATAAGGTGACCGTCAAAGAACTATCCGGCCTTAACCACCTTTTCCAGGAATGCAAAACAGGTTCACCGGAGGAATATATTCAGATCGAACAGACCATTTCCCCTTCCGCACTGGAAGAAATCAACCGGTGGATGATTGAAAATAGTCTGAAGTAAATGATGTAAATCAGTCTATTTAATATCAGCCCTGGATATTTTGCTATTTGGTTAATGAGAAAGCAAAACGTTTGTCATTGCTCTTTGATGGCCATGCGGGTATGAAAGTCCCCCATTTGGGGGGATTTAGGGGCTCTTCATTCAAAATACTCAAACGCATCTATAATATCCAGGTAAACGCCATCAAATCCTTTTTCGATAATTTTATCCAGATAGGCCCCTGAACTTCCATAGATAATGCTTTGCCAACCCGGATCCCAATAGGCAACTTTGTAATTTCCCTCCCAGTCCGGATTTTCATCTTTCAGCCAGGCAGGTGGTTCTGCATTCCATTCAGCATTCCAATAGTAACGATAATCTTCCGCTTCGCCAATGCTCATATAGGCTATTATAAGGCGCTGTCCTCCGTCAATTTTGGTTTTCAGCAGGGTTATTTCCTCGCTGGTAAATTCTTCCTGATTGAAGAAGTAATCCATGATGACAGCATCATAACTGGTTGCTGCAAGGGCATTCAGAAAGTCCTGCCGTGTGGGGTATTCCTCCGGATTGATCAGATACAGGAAATTCTTTGCATCCGCAAGGCTGTTGATGTCATCATCATTTACATTGAACGGCAGGGCAGGGTAGTCCGGGATTTTGCGAAGCTCCCTGTCGGGGGCGGCAAACGAGATATAACCTTTGCTGTTGTTTTGCCGGTAGGAATCATCCATCTTGCTATGGGTCCAGCAATAGTCTGTGACCAGAACCTCAACGCCGTTTGAATCACAGAGTTCAAGGTAAGAGATCATATAATTGCGTTCATCGGATGGAGTGGCTTTGTCATCATGGTTATACCCGTAAAAAAGATCTTCTCTTCCCACACCATCAATTGCCTGCAGGTAGTCCAAAGCAGGCTGGCCGTCTTCTTCGCCGTTTTCAGTGACCAACTCCTGACCGTTCTGGGGTATGATGATGAAACTGCTGTCTTTTGCCTTTGCATAGAAGCTGATCCTTTGCACCAATTCTCTCATGTGATTCCGGTATACCGGATCAATATCATCGCTGTTGCAACCAAAGGAAAGACAGAGAACAGCATAAAAAAACACCTTGTTGGCTTTTTTCATATTCTCTGAATCTGTTTTTACAATTGCTTATATCCAAATATAGGTTGAAAAAATGGATCGACGTTAATTCTACAATCTTTTCTGTTGTTAATCAGATACCTGCAACCTTTTTATGAGCATTTGCGTATGCCATGTTACATCGTTAATAATAAGTAAACTAAGCCCTCTATCATGTCAAACAGGTTATTGCTTTTTGCCCTGGTTTCGATAGTTTGTCTTTCCTGTGAAAAGGAAATGACCACAAATATCGATCAGATTGAATCCGAACTTGAAGCATGGGAGCCGTTCTCGGTAGATCCTTCACCAGGTTCGCAAATCGAACTTTTTTCAGCATTCAGTATTGTCAAAGCATCAAACGGTTATAACACTACCTATGCTGAAGCAGAGGAGAATGTGTGGGGGAAAGAATCATACAGCCTTTCAACTACTGTGCAATTGGATGTAGTGATTGATTCGATATATCTTACCGATGACCAGTCGAATGTGATCGCGGGTGCTATCAGCGATTCCGCAGATATCAGGTATAAGCTGATCCCGTTAAAATCTTTCGATGTGAATACCGGTCTGAATCTTATGATTGACTATCATTTTACTACCCATCAGGAACACCTTGAAGAAATTACGAATCAGGTCAGAACCAGGGAATATTCATATTCAACCGTTTCATCAGATACACTGTCGCAGGGCATCGTTTATTGTGAGTATCCTTTATACAGGCAGTACAACTATCTTCAGGATGAATTTGATTACGGTTATATCAAAACCTATGTAAGACCTGATTTTCTGCTGGACAAAAACCTGGTAGTATCCATTACAGGCATAGCGACGGATGAAAACCATGCCTCCGATATGGAGTATGATGAGGCACTTGGTATTTTGAAATATCCAATGCCTGAGCTGCAAAATAATACCATATACCGCATTGACTTTATCATGGAAAAAAACGGAATACTGCAAAAATTCTTCCGGAGCAGTTACTTTAAAACAAGTCAGTACAATTCTTTCTCAGAAAAGATCGGCAGTATTCTTGATGGAGAGCACCGGGTAACCTTATGGGAGTTGTACCCCCTGGTTTATTCGATGACTGCCGGTGACTATCCTGTCTCAGATGGTGAGTTGCTGGATCTTTATGAACAGGTACTGCCTGCGGATATTCTACATTATCAGGACTTTAAAGCTTATGATTATCCGAAACTTGTAACGGTGCAGCTTGATACAACCCTGACAGACCTTAATATTTATGGCTATGATCTGGCCTCCAGCCTTGGTTATGCTTCAAGAAGGCCTGCAAACTATATCGGATTCAGGCCGGTGAACGACATCCTTTACTTTATCAATTATAATAATGCAGATTATACATCTCCTGCAGATATCAGGCTGAATGATGACGAAATACAATCAGGTGTTCCGGTTTCCCGTTTAATTACGGGCTATGTTCTGAAATCATATCTGGCTGCCATTGTGTTTGACGATCTGTATGGTTTTAAGGGCAAAGCTGTCAATGATTTTGAAAGACTTGATGATCCAAGGGTTACAACCCTGTTAAACCTGGATTTTAATCGTTCAGCTATGTATTATTCGAAACATTATTACCATTTGAAATATAAATTGCCCGGGATCAACCTGGTCACTTTTGAACACCGGTATGAATTTGGCCCGTCATTATAGCCTGCCTGTCACCCGGTCCTGCAGGATGTTTATATGATACCATATCGCGGAGCCAAATAATTTTCTGTTTACTTGTCTGTATCCATTGAATCCATTATCTTTCCGAAGAATTCCGTGACCATTCATAGGGTGTTACCTATACTTTATGGTCATATATTCTTATGAATATCTGAAACAAGTTTTTATCCATTCAGCATAATGATATCAAATAAAGCCATTCAAAAATATGGTGCAATATGGGTGCTGGTAACAGCTATGAATACTGCATTTGCCACGGTACCGGGAAACAGGTATGACAAATACACAATGGATGACAGCAGTAAAAATGTCAAGGTCCCGTTAAGGGTATACACCACCATACGGCTGACAACCGAAAAGCCGGTTATAGACGGTCATCTCGGGGATGAGTGCTGGAACACCGGCACCTGGGAAGGCGATTTCACCCAGTGGATCCCCAACGAAGGAGCAAAAGCCTCTCAGCCGACGGAAATGAAGGTGCTCTATGATGATGATAATATCTATGTTGCTATCAGGTCATACGACAGTGAACCGTCCAAAATTCAGCGAAGGGCAGGTCGCCGTGATGAATTCCAGGGCGATGTGGTTGGTGTAGGGTTTGACAGCTACCATGACCAACGGACCGGCTTCGAGTTTCACCTTACGGCTTACGGCCAGAAAATTGACGATATCCTTACCAATCCCTGCAATCCCGATTTTAACTGGAATGCGGTATGGACAGGAAAAGTAGGCATGGAAGACTCAGCCTGGACGGCCGAAATGGAGATCCCCCTGAGCCAGCTCCGGTACAGCAATGAAACGGAACAGGTCTGGGGCATGCATTGCTGGCGGTGGATCAACCGGCTTCAGGAAGAAAGCGACTGGGAAGTCCAGTCTTCCACAGGTCCCGGTGTGCTTTATTTATTCGGGGAATTGCATGGCATCAGCGGACTGAAAAAATCGCGGCGGTTTGAATTTATGCCCTATGCTGTCGGCAAACTGCAAACGACAGAGAAGCAGCCCGGCAATCCTTTTACCGATAACGGCAGGTCATGGGCAGGCACTGTTGGCGCTGATGCAAAAATCGGCCTGTCGTCGAACTTCACCTTAGACCTGACCGTTAATCCGGATTTCGGACAGGTGGAAGCCGATCCGTCCGTCATGAATCTGACGGCATTCGAAACTTTTTATGAGGAAAAAAGACCTTTCTTTCTCGAAGGGAGCAATATTTTTGATTATGACGTGGACAACATGACCCTCTTTTACTCGAGGCGAATCGGCCATGCCCCCTTTTATAGTCCGGCAACAGACAGCGGAGAAACCATGAAGATGCCGGAAAATACCTCCATATTGAATGCAATGAAACTGAGTGGCAAAACGGCAGGCGGATTTTCAGTCGGCATTCTGCAAAGCCTTACCTCGAGCGAGAAAGCAGTTATAGCAACCACTGCGGATGACCGCCGGAAAGAAACAGTCGACCCCTATACCAACTACGTGGCAGGACGTGTTCAGCAGGATTTCAAACAAGGCAATACCATGATAGGAGCCATCTTCACATCCACCAACCGATTTATTCAGGATGATCACCTGGCCTTCATGAACAGGGCAGCTTACACGGGGGGGCTTGATCTATTGCACCATTGGAAGGATAAAAAGTATTACGTTGATGCGAAATTCATCGGGAGCTATGTTGCAGGTGACGAAGCGGCAATGCTAAACCTGCAGCGCGCATCGGCAAGGTATTTCCAGCGTCCTGACGCGGATTATCTGAAATTTGACAGCACACGGACACATTTGGCCGGCTCAGCCGGCAGTATCAACATCGGCAGGAAGAGCAAGGGTTTGTGGCGTTATTCAACGGGCATAAGCTGGTTTTCTCCCGGACTGGAGGTAAATGATATCGGATATCTGCAGATGGCCGATTTTTTCCATCAGACAAATTCAGTCTCCTATTTTGTAAACAAACCTGTCTCTGTGTTCAGAACATATTCTATCGGCCTTTTTGAATGCAATCACTGGGATTTCGGGGGCAGATACCTGGCATCGAATGCCGAACTTGAGACCCGGTTTGAATTTCTGAACAAATGGGCCATCGAGCTTCATCCGGGATACCAGACCCGGCATCTCGATACACGTCTCCTGCGTGGAGGCGAAGCCATAATGACGCCTTCCGTCTGGAGAATTTACTCGTCGGCCCATACCGATAATGCAAAAATGCTCTTTGCCGGCATTGAGGTTGCCTATAATCAATCAGCGGTGAAATATTACCGTTATTTTGAGATCAGCCCCGAAATTGTCTTCCGGCCTTTCAACACCCTAAAACTGGCTGCCGGTGTGAATTATGCCACACAATATAATCAGCTGCAATACATCAGTACCGTCAGCCATCAGCTGAGTAACCGTTATATTTTGGGAACCATCGACCAGCAGACGTTGGGCCTTGAATTCCGGATCGACTATATCATAACCCCTGAACTCTCGGTTCAATACTATGGAAGTCCCTTTGTTTCCAGGGGAAAATACTCGGAGTTTAAAAAAGTTACCAATCCTGTTGAAGAGGATTATTCCTCACGTTTTGAAATATTTGCTGGTCCTGTAAAGACGGAAAGAAGCATTTTCTTTGATGATGATCATGATGCCATTGCTGACTTCTCCATACCGGACCCGGATTTCAACTTTCTGCAATTCCGCTCTAACCTGGTGATCCGCTGGGAATACAGACCCGGTTCGACATGCTATCTGGTATGGTCGATGGACAAAACCGGTGGGGCCGAGCCGCTGAATGCTGCCCTGGGTGAATCGATGAAGCAATTCGGGAATGTGTATCCGGATAATATCTTCCTGGTGAAATTCAATTACTGGTTTTCAATTTAGGAAAGACACAGGCCTTTAGGCACTGAAGATTACCAAGATTTATCTTCTTTGTGCCCCTTTGTGTTCATAGTGCTTTGATGGTCTGTATAATCCCGGCAGGTTGTATTTATTGTTTGACAAACTTTTCAATGCAATGGAATCCTTTCGATTCTATATCGATGGTATACATTCCTCTGGCCAGGGATGAAATATCGATCGGGCTGCCATTGTATCCGTTTACTTTCATCAACAGCCTTCCGCAGATATCGAACAGGCTGATGCGCACATCGCTGACAGCCTTATTAAGACGGATACTGATTTTATCAGATGCAGGATTAGGATATAGCATAAAAACAGGATCAGGCATATCCTGAATATCAATTAGAACAGTACTCACCGTATCAGTCCAAGCAATAGCAAAGGCAATATAATGACCGGTCCCATTATTAACCACCATTCCGGTATTTATATAGTATTCGGCATCCAAGGCTGAGGTGAACTGAGAGGTCACGTTACCGATCATATTGCCACGGGTTGTATTAAAACCGGTTATTTCATTGTAATCTCTGCCATAAATGCTGCTGATCATTAATGTTCCATCTGAATTGACAGCTACTGGATTATTTAGCCCTGCGAAATTGCTCAGTTCATCCGTGAATATTTCACTTCCGGCAGGACAGGAAGCGAGGGCATCCATGAACCATTGCGGAATTGCCCCGTCCGATAATGGCTGCAGCAATTGCATGACCTTGTAAAGATTTTTATCACCGTGACCCTGTGCAATAAGATTGTCAATTAAATAACCCGGTGCTTCGTTGCTGATAATAAAAGTAGTAGGTTGAGGAACAGAGATTTTAACAGGTTGAGTAAAAAAATCCTGGTTGGAGATTACCGAAAAATCAGCTCCGTCGCCCAAACTGTTCGCTCCGGGATCACCAGGGATACATTCATTCGATATGTTGCCATACCTGGAAGAAATCACCGCGAACAGGCGCAAGGTTTGAGAAGTATCCACACCCGTAAAAGCCGAAATGGGTATTTTAATCTCTATCCCTTTATTGCTGTTAACGGAATAACTGCTGTCATAAGCTACTGAAAGAAAACCAGTCCCCCCGAATAAAGGGCCAATATCATAATTTATTTCAGCACCGACCTGGTTTGTTTTTCCCGCATTGGAATTTTTGTTGGAAGTCCCATATCGTATTGCGTCAATGAAAAAATCGTTTGGGTCGCTGTTTCCTTCTCTGAAATCTATAGCAAAATCGACATCAAAATCCATCTTGACATTGTTGAGATAAGAGAATGCAGCATTAATATAATTCTCCGGATCACCTCCTCCCAGGTAATTATTGCCGCGCCCCTGCACTCCCGAGAAATCCAGGAATAGCAGCACATCATTATCAGGCGATAGTTCGCCTGTTATCCCGATGTACAGGAATAAACCATCTGAATGAAATTTCAATTCGCCTAGGGTATTCTTATCTCCAAAACTATTTTGGCCACTGGTAAAGGTGGCCAATGTTTCATATTCGGTATTGTTCAAATCGCCATCAATTGAAATGAGATCCCTTGATCTCCTGATGGCACTGAATATGTCTAATTTACCAAACCCCCATGTATTATCGGGGCCTGAACTCAATCCTGTTGTATTGCTGTAATTTTTTATGGCATCATAGACCTGCTGCGGAGATGCATCCGGATATTTTTCAAGAAACAAAGCAGCGGCGCCGGCAACAACAGGACAAGCCATGCTGGTACCCCTCATGGCGTAATAATTGGCATCTCCGCCTGTAATTCCGTCATTATCAATCCATGCATGACCTTCGGTGGTGTATATATCCTTATCCCGCAAAGATAAAACGGTAGAACCGGGACCCGTAATATCAGGCTTGGTTCTTTCATCCATCGTAGGCCCAAGGCTGGAGAAAGGGGCAATGCAGTTGATACGGTGAGATGGTCCCCACCATCGGTCACTGTTCAATGAACTTGTCCATCCGGTTCTGGATACATAGGCCCCGACCGAAAAGGCGTGAACAGCCGATGAAGGTGCTCCTATCGTGTAAAAGGGTTCACCTTCGGCAAAGGAGACATGATTTGTGCCAATTCTCAGGTTGTCCCAATCTTCATAAATATGAACAACCTGCGGGAAGTCTGAATTATTGACAACCTTAACATAATAGGTCCCTGCCGAATAAAGTGCATTTTCATAATAGGATATTTGCGATTCCGTACCTTTAATGCTTTCCGTTGTAGGGAAGGCAATAACATTATTCAATGGCTGTTTTTGATTATCAAAATAATGCAGGTTCAGTGCGTTTCTTTTTTCCCCGTCTGCCCACACCAGATTAAACCGCAACATGGTTGTATCTCCATTAGGTTCGGATACAACCAACTCGATAAAATCACTTTCAGCATTTGCAGCGATGGTTCCCATCCAATGTTTATTATCGCCCGCTTTATTCCCTCCTGAAAGAAAGAAAGGCACCCCCTGACTGTAAGCCCAGTCAACTTTTTGTTCCAGTGCACAGCTTCCGTCATGATAATCTTCCCATCCTCCGTAGCTCATGGAAATGATATCGGCGTGATAAATATTTACGGCTGCATCAATGGCTGCAATGGTAGGGGGGTCTTCAGAAATAGCATCTTCATCCTGCCCTATTTTTAAAAAAACAAGATCGGCATCGGGAGCCATACCTTTAAAAGATCCATTCCCGTTGTTAAAATGCATATGCCCTTCGGATAATTTTCCCCGTCCCAGCGCTGTCGCTGCCACATGTGTTCCATGACCTGTAACTTCGTTTGCAACATTATCGTCGAGTTGGGGAAAATAGGAATAGTCTTTATACTCAAAGGAAGCAGGAAAATCAGAACCTTTGTATGTGGTGTCTATACCAGAATCTAAAATGCAGATTTTAACGCCTTTCCCGGTATAGCCTTTTGCCCAGGCCATCTGAACATTACTGCTCATCGAGGCATTATTGTTCATTGCCGAGCTTGTGCGTTCTGCCGTATCCACTTTCTTTACGAACGGAAGTTCAATAAAATTAGGAAGGTTACTGACCGGAACCTTAGCGATCAGAAAACCAAATTTATGATCTTCCATGGGAGGTGTCCAGGTTTGGAAATATAAGACAGCCCCCAGTTTTTCAAGTTCAGCTATCTGTTCCGCAGAAGGATAATGATCGAAATATAAAATAATGTTGCAGGTATTATCAGCTGTATTTTTAAGCTTATTATCAGATAGTTTCCCGGTATTTATCATCTGCTCATAAAGTCTGCCGCTTAAAACTTTATTTTCAGATTGCGCTGTTATTTTCAGTAAACCCTTTGATATAGCATCATTAGCTTTTTGAGAATACAGTGAAAATGATATCAGAACAAGTTCAACCAAAATAATAGACTTTTTCATAAAATTTTATTATTGTCTGGTATATAATGTGACACGGATTTTATAATTACTAATATGATATAAAAAGCAAGGTAAATTACAAAAAAAACAAATACTCACTTAACCATCTGATAATTTAATGGTTTTTATTTATTGGTCCATTATCAAGGCCATGGTTCGTTTATGACATGCATATTTAGGGACGGCATAGAAATCCAATGAAAACTATTCTATTGTTATAATAATAACAAAAACTTTCTTACCTTTGTTCCATACATCAATTTTGTCTGCGTTGCGGTGTTTTAGCTTCAACAAAGACCCTGATAAAACAAGTCTGACCCAAAAGTTTTTCTTATGGAGAAGAGAATCGGAGCTATCCTCATCCTTGTCAGGAACAAGGAATTCGTTCAACAGCTGAACGACATCCTTTCGAAACACGCATCGGTCATCATCGGAAGACAAGGGATTCAGATCCGCGAAAAAGGATTGAGCATCATCTCTCTCGTCATTGAAGGAACTGCGGACGAATTTAGTACCCTCACCGGCCAGCTGGGCAGACTGAAAGGTGTCACAGCCAGAACATTGCTGGCGAAGGAATGAGGATAACGGATAAAAACCATAATAATGAAATTTGCACCGGAGAAGTACCGGATCCCCGATAAGCCCATGAAGCCATTCGTGGATGCCGCTGAGATTGAGTATTACCTCTCCCATGCCAAACCTGATAAAGAAGCGGTACGCAACATCATCGCCAAATCGCTCGATAAAAACAGGCTTAGCCTGGCTGAAACAGCCATGTTGCTGAATACCGATGACCCCTCCATCGTGGAAGAGATACGCGACGGGGCAAGGCGTTTGAAAGAGGCGGTGTACGGTAACCGGATCGTATTGTTTGCCCCCCTTTATATCGGCAACAAATGCATGAACAACTGCCAGTACTGTGGCTTCAGGACATCGAACAAGGCTGCTATAAGAAAAACGCTGGACCAGAACGAGATCATCAGCGAAGTTGAGGCCCTCGAAGACAAGGGGCAGAAAAGACTGATCCTGGTCTTTGGAGAGCACGCCGAATACAGCCCTGAATATATTGCCGGTGTTGTTCGTACCGTATATGCCGTTAAAAAGGGCCATGGCGAGATCCGCCGTGTTAATGTCAATGCGGCACCTATGGATATTGAGGGCTTCAGGACTGTTAAGCAAGCCGGTATAGGCACCTACCAGATATTCCAGGAAACATACCATCCCGAAGCCTATACCTGGTATCATCCTTCGGGGCGGAAAAAAGACTATAACTACCGGTTGACAGCCCTCGACAGGGCACAGGAAGCCGGACTCGATGATGTCGGTATCGGCGCTCTTTTCGGATTGTATGACTGGCGTTTTGAGGTGATGTCGCTGATCCGTCATACCAATCACCTGGAAGCCTGCTATAATGTCGGCCCCCATACGATATCCTTCCCGCGTTACCAGGAAGCATCTCTGGTTAACTTCAACGGAAAATATAAGGTGTCGGATGAGGATTTCACCCGCATGATAGCCATACTGAGGCTGGCTGTTCCCTATACCGGGATGATCCTGACAGCCCGTGAAGGGGCACAAATACGTATGGAAGCCATGCGATACGGGGTGTCCCAGATCGATGCGGGCACAAAACTTGAAATAGGCTCCTACGCGGAAACCGGCGATGCTTCACAGAACCTCAACCGCGAACAGTTCAGGATTAACGATGACCGGCCGCTGAACCTTGTAATGGAAGAACTGATCGAATCGGGCTATACCCCTTCCTTTTGCACTGCCTGCTACCGGCTGGGGCGAACCGGTGAGCATTTCATGGAGTTTTCGGTGCCGGGATTCATTAAAAGGTTTTGCTCACCCAATGCCATGCTGACGCTGGCGGAATACCTGGTGGATTATGCACCTCAGCAAACAGCAGCCAAAGGATGGGCCCTTATTGAAAAGCAGCTGAAGGAGATGAACGGCCAGGGTGATGTATCCGGTATCCGCAGCCGTCTTGACCGCATAAAAGCCGGAGAGCGTGATTTATATTATTAAAATTTAACATCCTGCATGAATAAAGGAAAAGACGCCAAACCCCATATCGGCATTTTCGGCCGCCGGAATGCCGGCAAAAGTTCCATCATCAATGTTCTCACCGGGCAGGATGTGGCCATTGTTTCTCCCGTGCCGGGCACAACCACTGATCCGGTAAAAAAATCCGTTGAGATCTTCGGGATCGGCCCTGTTGTGATGATCGACACCGCCGGTATTGATGACTCAGGAGAACTGGGCGCGAAGCGGGTCCTGAAATCAAGGCAGGTGATTCAGGCGATCGATATGGCGATCCTTGTGCTTTCGGATAATCGCTTTGACCATTATGAAGAAGAACTGCTGGATGAATTCTATGAAAACGGTGTTCCCTGCCTGTTTGTTCACAACAAAGAGGACCATGAAGCCATGCAGCCGCAACTAAAACAGCAGATCACAAAAAAGTTTGAACAGCCGGTGATTGAATTCAGCGCATTGCAGCCTTCAAAAACCGGGGCTTTGGTTGATGCCATTCGCAAAACCATGCCGGCTACGGCCTATCAGAAACTATCCCTGCTGGGAGATTTTATCACAACGGGGGATATCATATTGCTCATCGTGCCGATTGATACAGAAGCCCCGGAAGGACGCCTCATACTGCCGCAGGTGCAGGCCATACGGGATGTGCTTGACAACCAATGTGTCGCTATCGTATTAAAGGAAAGCGAAGTGGAGGACTTCCTGCATAAATCAGGCATTAAACCCCGTTTAGCCGTTTGTGACAGTTCAATCTTCATTAAGGCCAATGCTTTGGTGCCCATGGATATTCCGCTCACCGGCTTCAGTATTTTGCTGGCCCGCTACAAAGGTGAGTTTGACAGTTACCTGAAAGGAACTCCCGCAATATCCCGACTGGCAGATGGTGATCGCGTGCTCATACTGGAATCCTGCACCCATCATGTTACCTGCGATGATATCGGGAGGATTAAATTACCCCGCTGGCTCAGCAGCTTTACCGGAAAGAATCTGCATTTCGATGTGGTGGCAGGACTGAACAGGCTTGAGAGACCTGTTAATGATTATGCCCTGGTGGTGCAATGCGGAGGCTGCATGATCACCCGGAAACAACTGGTGAATCGTTTAAGGCAGGCTATCGACAAAGGCATTCCGGTCACCAATTATGGCATGGCCATAGCCTGGATGCAAGGCGTTTACGACCGTGCCATTGAGCCTTTCATAAGCCAAAGCAGGAGTTATGAAATTCATCTTTAACAGGCATTGGATATTCAATGGAAATAGCTGAAATACTTTCAAAAGAATCATTGGATGCGGAGGAAATTGCCTGTCTGCTGAAAGCAGCTGGCAGCGAAAAAGAACTGCTCTATGAGAAGGCAGCGCAGGTAAAGGAAATGCACGTGCAGAACAAAGTTTATCTTCGGGGACTGATTGAACTTTCCAATCAATGTAAAAAGAATTGTTTTTATTGCGGAATCCGGAAGGACAATAAGCTGATAAAACGGTACAACCTTTCTGATGAAGAAGTTCTGAATGCCGCATATTTTGCTGTTGAGAAACATTATGGTTCCATTGTGCTGCAATCAGGTGAACTTGAAGGAGAGGGATTTACAAAACGGATTGAAAATCTGCTCCGGAAGATTCGCGAACTGTCTGACGGGAAGCTCAGGGTGACGCTTTCCTGTGGTGAGCAATCCTGGAAAACATACCGGCGTTGGTTTGAAAGTGGTGCCAGTCGCTATCTTTTGCGTATTGAAACGTCCAATGCCGACCTTTATCAAAGGATTCACCCCGATGACCAGCACCATCGCTTTGAAACCCGTGTGCGCTGCCTTGAGGATCTCAGGAGTGCAGGTTACCAGGTGGGGACAGGGGTTATGATCGGACTTCCATTCCAAACCTTTGAGGACCTGGCCAACGACATTCTTTTCATGAAACGGATTGATATCGACATGGTTGGCATGGGTCCCTACCTGGAACATCAGCAAACGCCCCTGTATGAATTCCGGGATCTGTTGATGACAAAAGAAGACAGATTTCAGCTTAGCCTCAACATGATCGCTGTATTGCGGCTGGTGATGAAAGATATTAATATCGCTTCAACAACGGCGTTGCAGGCAATTGATCCGACAGGACGTGAGAAAGCCCTGATGGTTGGAGCAAATGTTATCATGCCTAATATTACCCCGGAACAGTACCATGAAGTCTATAAGTTATATGAAAACAAGCCCTGTTCCGGTGAGCGTGCTGAAGACTGTCATTCCTGCCTGGAAACCCGAATTGCCCGGACAGGGAACGAGATTGCCTACGGTGAATGGGGAGATTCATTGCATTTTGGAAAAAAGGATAAGGAGAAAAAAGCGGAAGTATAGGACAGTGAATAGTGAAAAACGAAAAGTGAATGCATCTTAGCGTTTTAGCTATTTAGCAATTTAGCGGTTTAGCAATAGACACCTATATTCCTAAAAAGCTAAACCCCTAACAAGCTAAACACCTGAATCGCTAAATTCCTGACTGCAGGACCGCAAGACTGCAAGACTTCCAGACTGAACGACTAAAATCCCCATCAACCGATCAACAAATAAAAAAACCCCGCATCGTCATCCGACAATACAGGGTTATATAAATGACTTGAAAGCTTAATGCTTTCCTCTGTCAGAACCTCATTTATTAAAAGTAGAAATTCATAATCAAAGCACCACTGGCAATATTGTCAAAGCCGATTGTCATTCCGCCGCGTTCCAGGATTTCATCATCTTCACCTTCTTCTGAATAAATCCTGTCGGTGGATTTACTAACCATCAGTCCGATATTGAATTCACCGGCCAGCGATATTTTCGGAGCAAAGAAAACTTCAACGCCAAGAATTCCACCTATACCACCACCAATACTAATGCCTCCCTTTTCTTTCCAGTTATTGTCGGAGTCATCAGCATCCTTGTAGGAAATTGATCCGGTTCCCAGTTCTGCTTCATAAGGGTCTTTCATGATCATAATTCCTGCGCCATAATAACCTCTGACGCGGCTTTTGTAAAGGAATGCATTCTCCAGTGCAACCTGTAACCCAAGTGCAGCAGCACTGTTGACATACTTTATATCCACATCCGGATCCGTTCCTACGGGTTCGGTGTGTTGTGACAATCCAATCCTGAAGGCAAGACGGATAGCCTTACGGTCGGTAAGCATTTTTTTAACGTATATTTGCCCCGGATTCTGGGCCGTAAAGGTAAATGCCGGAGCACTGGCTCCATAGTCTGAGAAAAATCCACCGATATAAGATAAAAAGGGTGTGGCATTAATACCCAGCGCCATATCTCCGCTTTCTGGCAAAATATTAATGCCTTTCTTACTGATCAAACTGAATCCTTCAGTTTCCTGGCTGAGAGCAACCTGGTAAGAAAAAAAAGCCAGTACAAACATGAATGAAAGAAATTTTTTCATAGGATGATTGTTTAGTTAATAGATAATTTAATTTTCCGAAAGATACGATATCAAATAATTAAATCCTATAGGTTGCTGATGAACAATAGATAAAGATATTAACCGCTCAGTTCAGTATGATCATTGTGTTTTTTACGGAAAATTACTACCTTACTGCTAAAATAAGGCAACTCCTTTATTTCTAAAATGATAAAACTCTTTTCCTCCCTATTGGCGGTAATCGGTTTACTGTTGTCAGTCCATGGAAATGTTCCTGTCAGATTCAGCCAGCCCAGGATAAAAAACTTTCCAAAAATTGTTTATAAGGCTGATAATCAGAACTGGAGCATAGGCCAGGACAGCCATGGTATATTATATTTTGCCAATAATCTGGGTTTGCTGACGTTTGACGGGATCAGTTGGAAGACATACCCCATGCCTGATGAGATGATTGTCAGATCCCTGGAAGTAACGTCTTCAGGAAGGATATTTACGGGTTCCTATGAGGAATTCGGATACTGGGAAAGGGACAATACCGGGGAACTCATGTACACTTCCCTTAAACCGTTGCTTAAAGGGTTTGCCTTTCGTAATGAAGAAATATGGAAGATTATAACATGGAAAGGAATTACTTATTTTCAGTCTTTTTCAGTAATTTTTGCTTACAACGGCAATTCGGTCAGGGTCATTAATCCTCCCGGATTGATTAACTGCTTTGCACAGGTAAATGATGAATTGTATCTGCTTATATCAGGCGATGGCTTGTACAGTCTTCGGGATACCTCCATAGCACCGGTCGATAACGCTGACTTTTTCAAAACAAAAATGATCAGGGTGATGCTTCCCCACAGGCAGGGGAAAATGCTGATAGCCACAGCTGACGACGGAATATTCGTTTACGATACCCTGGGCACAATATCAACGTGGGGAACCGATCAGGCTGAGCTGGTGAAAAAGGGAAACATAAACCGGGGAACGGTTACACGGTCAGGAATGGTCATCATTGGTACCATCCTGAATGGTATCCTGGTTTATGATGCGGATGGCCATCTGCTGTTTCATGTCAACAAGCAAAATGGTTTACAGCATAATACCGTGCTCGACGTTTTTGTCGATGCTGACGGTCTGCTTTGGACAGGCCTTGATAACGGAATAGACCTGATCTGCCCTGAAAGCAATCTGACCTACTATTATGATCTTACCGGTGAACTTGGTTCGGTTTATGCCGTGCATATCAAAGATAATGTGTTGTATGCTGGCACTAATCAGGGATTGTTTTATTGCGATTTTACCAGGCCATCCGGCGGTCTTAGCCTGAATTTTCAATTCATCGACCACAGTCAGGGCCAGGTATGGTCAATTGACCAATTTGATGACCAGTTGATATGTGGTCATAATGAAGGCACCTTTGAAATACGGGACAACAGCATTGAATCTATATCCCCTGTGACCGGCGGATTTTCCTGCTGCAAACTGGTTCATGATTCAAAGGAATACCTATTGCAAAGTACTTATACTGACCTTGTGCTATACTCAAAACAAAATGGCAAATGGAGGTTCAGCCATACCATTGAAAACTTCAGGAACCCGGTCCGGCATATCCAGGTTGATCACCTGGGAAATATCTGGGCCAGCCATTTGCAACGGGGGTTATACAGGTTGAAGCTCAGCGATGATCTTACCGCCGTTACCGAAAAAAAATACTATGGCATCAGCAATGGTTTTACCAGTGATTATCATATTAATGTTTTTAACCTTCAAAACAGGATCGTGTTTACCAACGAGGGTAAGGTGTATACATACAATGATCTTTACGATAGCATAATGCTCTTTGATTTCATTGAAAACCAGAAAAAAGCAAATTCCTTTATCACCGGCATATTTTCTGCCGGTGATAGTCAATACTGGTTCTCGACATCATCATCACTGGATCTGTACAAGATCCAATCAGGCAAAGTCATCCTGGTAATGTCAGTTCCCTATGAACAGCTTGACCATAAACTCATCCGTCACAATGAAAATATTTATACCATTGAACGCAATAAATGGATTGTTTGTCTTGAAAACGGCATGGCCATCATTAA
Organism: uncultured Bacteroidales bacterium; assembly: GCA_964456825.1. GTDB lineage: Bacteria > Bacteroidota > Bacteroidia > Bacteroidales > UBA10428 > UBA5072. The sequence goes on along the minus strand of CAYWCR010000002.1, from coordinate 79,709 downwards.
TCCGGGGCCTGAACAAAACCTTATCCTGAAGAAAATAACCCGTATCGATAAAATGATTGCCACGGGGAAAAGAAAACTTATCATACTCCCATCCGGAGAGACTGCCAAGGAGTCCATAGAATTGCCTTATAACCAGAACAGCATCGTTTTGCATTATTCCTGCCCGGTTTATTATACCGCCATTCGTTTTTGGGTGAAACTTGACGGCATTGATGAAGACTGGATTCAAACCGGATCTCCGGTATTCAAATACGACCGGCTGCCCTCGGGAAGCTACGTTTTCCACGTCAAAGCCATGGACGGGGATGGAAATATGTCAAAGGAAAACCAGATTGGCTTTACCATCTCTTCACCCTGGTATTGGTCTGCACCTTTAAGACTTCTCTATATCTTACTGCTGGCAGGATTATTCCTTATGGTCCGATATTACATATTGCGCCGGTTAAAAAAGCAGGAGATCAGGCTAAGCCTTGAAAAAGAGAGGGAACTGATCAAGCTTAAAAATGAAAAACTTCAGACGGAAATTCATTTTAAAAGCCTGCAGCTGGCAAATACAACCTATTCAATGATCAAAAAGAATGAAATGTTAATGGAAATGAAAATGTTGCTGAGCCGTAGCAGGAAGAATATCGACCCGGCTGACTGGAATCATTTCAAGGATTTGTTGCATCTGCTGGAAAGCAATATAACCAATGAAGATGACTGGAAGGCATTTGAAAGCAATTTTGAGCAGGCACATGAGGAGTTTCTGCAGCGTATAAAAAAGAAATACCCGGGACTCACTCCCAGTGACCTGAAATTATGCGCTTACATACGCATGAACCTTTCTTCAAAAAAAATAGCTCCGCTGCTGGGAATTTCCATGCGGGGTGTTGAAAACCACCGTTACCGCCTGCGCAAAAAAATGAAATTGGACAGGGATGTTAATCTGACAGCTTATATTATGGAATTTTAACCCGTTTTTTTTCAAAGTGAACATTACCTTTTAATAGAGAGAGAGACTCACCTGAGGTACATCCAATATACCATTCAGCTGTTGGATCGATTAATTAACTTATTCATATATAAATATATACATGGTCATGAAGTAGTAAAAATGAGGTAAGCACCGGACTCATTTTGCAATGGTGTATTTTATGTGAATCTGATTTATTGCACAGGGTCATACTTTCATCCTAACTTTAGTATAACTAAACCGAAGCATTATGCTAATCCGTCTTATTATCAACGGGCTGCATTTTACCCGCAAAACAATCCGTGGTATGTGCATGCTGGCCCTTGTATCATCCCTGCCCTTCCTTTCCTATGCCCAGGAAAGAACCATCACCGGGAGGATTGTATCTTCGGATAATAATGAAACCCTGCCCGGTGTAAACATTCTTATTAAAGGAACCACAAAGGGAGCAGTGACTGATTTTGATGGCAACTATTCAATTGTTGTCGGACCGGCTGATTCCGTTCTCTTCTTCTCTTTTATCGGATACAATCCAAAAGAGGTCAGCATAGGTTCCCAAACGGTAATAGATGTCGTGCTGGAACAGGAATCCGTGCAGCTTGACCAGATCGTGGTGATTGGCTATGGAACCGTAAAAAAGAGTGACCTTACAGGTTCTGTGAGCTCCGTAAAGGCTAAGGATATTACCAAGATTACCTCTATTAGTCCCGAACAGAGTCTTATGGGCAAAGCTGCCGGAGTACAGGTTACCAATACATCAGGGGCCCCCGGTGCCATACCGGTGATCCGGATCAGGGGTGTAGGCACCTTTAACAACTCCTCTCCCATTTTTGTAGTTGATGGCCTGATCCTGGACAACATATCCTTTCTTAACTCGGCGGATATAGAATCGATGGAGATACTCAAGGATGCATCAGCCACTGCCATATACGGATCCAGGGGAGCCAACGGTGTGATCATCATAACGACTAAATCCGGAAAGATAGGAGATGCGAAACCTGCCATAAGTTACTCCGGTGAGGTTAGTATACAGAAACTGGCAAAAAAGATCGATCTGCTGGACGGAAAGGAATTTGCTACCATCGCAAACGAAATAAGGGCCGGAAGTTACAATAATGTTGATCTGGTACCCAATACCGACTGGCAGGACCTGGTATTCCATACAGCGCCCATGCAATCTCATCAGTTCTCGGCATCAGGAGCAACGGATCGTTCTCAATATTACTTTGCAATAGGTTATATCAACCAGAAAGGAATTATTGATAAGTCAAACTATGAGAGAATCACCATAAAACTTAATAATGTTTATAATCTCGCATCCTTTTTGAAGCTTGGGAATAACATTACCCTTGCACCCTATAAACAGCAAAATGCTCCCAATGTTACTTATTCAGCATATCGTGCACAACCTCTGTTAGAGCCTTATTTCCCGGATGGCAGTTTTTCGGGTGTTTACAATGTTGGTAATGCCCTGGCTGATCTGGAATATTCCAATGATTTCAACAGGGGTGTACGAGGTGTCGGAAATGTATTCGTCGAAGGCAGCATTGCTAAAGCCTTCACCATAAAATCCAGTTTTGGTGTTGTTTCAAATCTGACCAAGGTTGAGAAATTCACTCCGGCTTACCTTATTTATTATCCTGACGGAACACCTTCGCAACAGCAAAATATTTACAGTGACCTGTATAAGGAGAATAATACTTATCTGACCTGGTTATGGGAAAATACCCTGAATTTCAACAAAACGTTCAATAAGCATTCGCTGGACGCAGTAATTGGATATACCATGCAAAATACGACTTCAGAGCAATTTAGAATCCATGGGGAAAACCTGCTCAGGGATGGTGAGGACTTATGGTATATAAAGGATGTTAACATATACAGTGATCCGAATATCAATACCCTCAAGGATATTAAGAACGAAGTTGATCCCAGCTATTACTACAGCATGATATCCTATTTGTTCAGGGCCAACTATACATACGGGAACAGGTATATCCTTACTTTCACCTTCCGCAGGGATGGTTCCTCCAAATTCATCAGTGATAAAAGGTTCTCAAATTTCCCCTCCTTTGCTGCAGGATGGAACATCTCTGAAGAAAACTTCATGCAAAATATAGGGGTGATCTCAAAACTGAAACTCCGGGGGAGCTGGGGTATGATCGGAAACGAAAAAATTCAGTTCTATGACAGGTTTGCCAGAACAAAGGATCTGCTTGCTGTATTCGGTCAGGCTGAAGCCTCAAATCCGGCTGTATCCTATGGCGTAAGCGGGAATCCTGATCTGACATGGGAAAATACAAAGCAAACGGATATCGGACTTGAAGTGGGTGTATTTGAAAACAAGCTGACCGCAGAATTTGACTATTACCGGCGTGTTACCGATGATATACTGGTACAGCTTTCAACTCCGGGATACCTTGGGAATGGACAGGGGCAGAAGATCAGATATAATGCCGCATCGGTTTTGAACCGGGGTATGGAATTCATGCTGAGTTACAAAGGAAGGGCATCAGATTTTATCTATAACCTGGGGGTAAATGGTTCAACGGTTCATAATGAGGTGCTGGAAATAGGCGGTAACAGCGGTATTGATTCCGTGCTTCTTGGCGGTTATCTCGGGAACGGGATACCGGTTACCCAGAGCCGTGTGGGCCTTCCCATCGGTGCCTTTTATGGCTATGAGACCGATGGTATCTTCCAGCGGCAGGAAGATCTGGACGCCTATCCGCATACATCACAGGCCGAACCAGGTGATTTAAGGTTTGTGGATGTCAACAAGGATAAAATTATCAGCGGAAGTGACCGGACATATATCGGATCTTCGATTCCAACTTTTATATTTGGATTCAATGCTGAGATGGAATATGCCGGATTTGATTTTTCATTTGATTTTCAAGGCCAGACCGGCAATAAAATTTTCAATGGAAAAGAAGCCGTCAGGCCTGATCCTTATAATTTTGAGCAACATGTAATGGACCGGTGGACAGGCCCTGGCACCAGCGATACGGAACCCCGTCCTTCCTGGGGCGGATATAACTATACTCCTTCTGACAGGTTTATTCAAAATGGCTCCTTTCTGCGATTGCGCAATGTAACACTGGGTTATACCCTGCCGGCTTCTGTCGGCGAAAAACTGTTTACCCGGAATATCAGAATATACATCAAAGGAACAAATCTTCTGACATTTACCAGGTTCACAGGCTATGCCCCGGAAATTGGAAGTGATGATGTCCTGTCAAACGGCATCGATAACGGGATCTATCCCATTACGTCCGTGTATTCTTTTGGTTTAAACGTAACATTCTAAGCCGTATGAAAACCTCCAATTCAATTATAAATACATGTGTGCTCGCAGCATTGACGCTTGCGGGATGTGAAGATTTCCTGGATAAAAACCTGCAGGGAGAACTTACCCAGGCTACCTTCCCTGTTACCGAGGAAGATGCACTGCTGGCAACCAATGCCGTTTATTCAACGCTGCGGGAATGGCATTATCACTCAGGAGGATATCCCATACTGGATATCATGTCAGATGATGCCATAAAGGGAAGTAATCCCAACGACCAGATTGCCACCATCGGCGCCTATGATAATTTCGACATTACAACCACACAGGATGGTCTTGATCGATGGTGGGCGACCCTTTACCTGGGTATCAAACGGGCTAATGTGGTTATAGAAAAAGTCCCGGACATCGAAATGGATACAGAATTAAAAAACCGATACATCGGAGAAGCACGCTTTTTACGGGGATTGTTCTATTTCGACCTTGTCAGGGCCTGGGGGGATGTTCCAAAGGTAACGACCATCACGCCGCCGCTGAAACTTGTGCGTTCGTCAAAGGAGGAGATTTACAGCCTGATCGAAGAAGATCTGTTGGTTGCCGTTGATCACCTGGTGGAAAAAAGTGTGCAACCCCTCACGGATTATGGCCGCGCTACGAAAGGAGCCGCAAAAGCCTTACTGGCAAAGGTCTTTTTATTTCAGCAGGACTTTACCAATGCGGAAAAATATGCACTGGAAGTTATTGCTTCGGAAGAATACGATCTGGAACCGGTTTATGCAGATGCCAATGGAATAAACGGGGAACAGGGAATAGAATCGGTATTGGAGATCGGAGCTTTGGGCGTTGAAGGTGGCGATGGACCGGGGAATCAATATGCAAATACCCAGGGTGTAAGAGGCTCTCCAAACCGGGGCTGGGGGTTTAACAGGCCTACACTTGACCTGAGAAATTCATTTGAAACGGGTGATCCCCGGCTGGAGGCGACCATTATAGACCTGGGCGAAATACTGGATGGCATTGAAATAAAGGGTGATGGCACCACGCCGGATGAAACCAGGGATAATGGGGACAATATAATTGAAGTTGAATGTTACAATCAGAAAGTCTGGGTACCGGGAGATAATACCATCACCCAGTACGCTCATAACCGCAGGCTGATCAGATATGCCGATGTGTTGCTGATGGCAGCGGAAGCACTTAACGAAAATAATAAGTCCGGGCAGGCCCTGCTATATCTCAACCTTGTAAGGGAAAGGGCAAGACAGGGAAATACTTCAATCCTGCCTGATATTACCGAGACCGGTAAGGATGCTCTCCGTGATATTATCATCAGGGAAAGAAGGAGTGAAATGGCCATGGAAGGCCACAGGTTCTGGGATCTGGTGAGAACAGGAAAGGCCCCTGTTGTGCTTGGCCCGCTTGGCTTTGTGACAGGGAAAAATGAATGGCTGCCCGTTCCGCAGAATGAAATTGATATATCACAGGGTACTTTGACACAAAATCCGAATTGGGAATGAAAATATCTTATTTGTTTAATTTTAAATACTTTACGTCATGAAAATGAAACAATTATTATTCAGCTTGTTGATTGGCTCCACTGTTCTTGTGCTTACCATGAACAGTTGTAAAGAGGATGAACCAACTCCCCTGACGCTTAAAACAATAGTCGCAGGGGCAATCGATCTTAACGCAGCAACGGCACCTACAGGTGTTCCGGTTAACACTTCCATTACCATCACATTCTCGACCGGTGTGGATGCAGCAACTGCTACCAGCAGTAACATAACCCTTACACAGGATTATGATGATACTGACATCCCCATGGATATCCAGGTTTCAGGGAATACCATTACCCTGATACCGAATGAATACCTGGGAACCGGAACCTTGTATGTCCTGGATTTAGGTGCAGGTCTGTTATCCTCTGAGGGAGAAGCGCTTGCCACAGTTAACCGCTCGTTTACAACAGAGGGGACCTTTGCGCCATCAGGTGCCATCGCCTATTTTTCATTTGAGAATAATGCAAACGATGTGGTGGGTGATTTTGACCCGGCTACTGCAGATATTGTTGATGTTACCTATGTTGCTTCACACAATGCGGCTGCAGGACAGGCTGCCTCATTCAACGGAACCACCACCATCATTGAAGTACCCAACGGCGATCAGTTGATGAATACGCATGATTTTACCCTGAGTTTCTGGGTGAAAACCAATTCAGCGGACAAAACATCAGGCCATTTTGTTATGGGCCTGGCCGGATGGAACGGATTTCAGTTTGAAATATATGGCGCCTATGATGCCTGCAAACTTGCTGCACAATACGATCTGGGAGATGGCACTTCTGCTTCAGAAGATCTTTGGTTCCCCGCCAATGGAGATCTTGGATGGCAGGGCTGGACATACTGCAAGGACCTGACGGGTTCAGGCGGACTGGAATCCATTATTAAGGATAAATGGGCCCATATCGTCTGCGTATACAACAGCGCTTCCAAAGTGGGTACCATGTATATAAACGGAGAAATAATGAAGTCACAGGATTTCAACCTATGGCCTGAAGGAGAAGCCAAAAGAGGTGTTGTAGGTTTGAAATACAATGGCAATGCGGCTGGAAATCAACTTGCTATTGGTTTTATTCAGGGCAGTAAGAATCGTACCATATCTGACGCATGGGCTGATCCTGCCGATCCGGCCAACAGTCATTTCAAAGGATTGCTGGACGATGTAATTATATATCATAAAGTCATTGCTGCTAATGAGGTATTGTTGATGTACAATTCAGGGAAGCAATAATTCCATTGGTTAATAATAGCTGTAGTGGATTCCACGGTTTTCCGGGAATCCACTCTTTTTAATTGCAATATCACTTATTGGGATGGAACGATACAAGATTCTCATATTAGGTGTTTTTGCCTGTCTTTTGTCTGCCATCAGCTGTGAAAAAGATGACCCTGACAATGGAACAACCCATGGGAATCTTCAGTTGGTAAGCACAAAAATAGGCACACAATACCTTACGGTTCAGGGGCCTAATATGGATGTGGCGGTTAATAAAAACATCGTGATCTCGTTCAGTAATCCATTGGATACAAATGCTGTCAGAGACAATATCCTGCTTGCGGTTTCCGGCAATAACGTCATCCCGATTGCCATAACCTATATGGATAATTTTGAAACGATCGTCCTTCAGCCTTATCAGAACCTCAGCTTTTTCACCGGTTTTACCCTGCAGATAACGGACCGGATAAAGGGAGCGAATAAGGAGGCCTTTGCCGGAGTGGAATATTCTTTTACAACCGTCAACGGGACGATGAAAATAACCGGCATTACTATCAATGGAAAGGATTTTTCCACCGATGGCAGAATGGTTGATATTGACCGTAAAAAGATAACCATCAGCATTTCTTTTTCAGAAGAACTGGATGCATCAACCTATCAGTCTTTCATTCGGTTATCCGGTGACCTGTCGCTTTCGTATTCACTGCTGACTGACAACAAGTCGGTGATCCTTACGAATAATGATGAACTGGCAGGATTTACCCGTTATTTTTTTACTGTTTCACCCAGCCTGACCTCCAGGACCGGTTTCTCCTTTGAAGGATTCTTTAATTCCTTTTATACAAGCATTGACTCGACCTATAAATTTCCCGAAATAACCGATGAACAATTACTGGATTTGGTCCAGGAACACACTTTCAGGTATTTTTATGATTTTGCACATCCTGCCGCTGGGTTGACAAGGGAAAGAAACAGCTCCGGAGATATTGTTACAACAGGAGGGTCCGGTTTTGGCATCATGGCCCTTATCATCGGGATGGAGAGGAATTTTATATTGCGTGCTGAAGGCCTTGCACAACTTGATAAGATCCTTGACTTTCTCAGAACCTGCGACCGGTTTCACGGTGCATGGCCGCACTGGCTTGATGGCAATTCAGGAAACACAATTCCCTTCGGTACCAAAGATGATGGAGGCGACCTGGTTGAAACGGCCTTTATGCTGGAAGGATTGCTGACCATGAGACAATATCTTGATTCAACGGTCTTAACAGAAAAAGATCTGATCGGGGAAATCAATTCACTTTACAATACTGTTGAATTCGACTGGTATACCCGTGGGCAGGATGTTCTATACTGGCATTGGTCACCTGTTTATAACTGGGATATAAACATGGAGATACGGGGTTATAATGAAACCCTGATAACCTATATTCTTGCCGCTTCATCGGCATCCCATGGTATTGCTGCATCGGTATATCACAATGGATATGCCCGGAACGGCGGAATTGTGAACGGCAAATCATTTTACGGATACAAGCTTCCGCTGGGTTCTGATTATGGCGGTCCTTTATTCTTCACCCATTATTCTTTTCTGGGTCTTGATCCGAGGAACCTGAGCGATAAATATGCCAATTACTGGGAGCAAAATGTTAATCATACCCTCATAAACTGGGCTTATTGTGCCGATAATCCCAAAGATTATGCCGGATACAGCAGCGCATCATGGGGATTGACTGCCAGTGACAATCATGAGGGATACAGTGCTCATTCCCCGACCCATGACCTGGGTGTTATTACACCGACAGCTGCGGTTTCTGCCTTGCCCTATACACCGGAACCATCGATGAATGCCATCCGCTATTTTTATTATCTGCTGGGAGACAAGCTTTGGGGTGAATATGGTTTTTATGATGCTTATAATGTCACCGAGCAATGGTGGGCCGACTCATACCTGGCCATTGACCAGGGGCCCATAATCTGTATGATTGAAAATTACCGCTCCGGCCTTCTCTGGGATTTGTTTATGTCATGCCCCGAAATAGGGCAGGGACTGGATAAACTGGGATTTACCTATTGAAAATACATGAGGAATTATTGTTATATAGGGTTAATCATTGCAGTTGAAATTTTTACATCGGCTGTCTGTGAGCAACCACAAAAGATTGAATTCAGATCTAATGGCAAGATTATTTACCCCTTGACCGCAGACGAAGGAGCCATGCTTGACTCCATTCAGCACAAGACTTTTCTTTTCTTTCTGAATGAACATCATCCCGAAAAGGGAATTGTAAAAGACCGTACTGCAGACTGGGCTCCTGCCAGCATTGCATCAACCGGTTTTGGCATCCCATCCTTTGCCATCGGCGTTGAAAGAAACTGGATAACCCGTGAGCAGGCCGCGCAGATAACGCTTAATATCCTGAATTTTTTTCTCACTTCGGTTCAAAGTCCTGATAATAATGTGACAGGCTACAAAGGATTTTATTATCATTTTCTGAAAATGGATTCCGGCACGCGTGAATGGAATTGTGAGCTCTCTTCTGTGGATACGGGCCTGCTTATGATGGGGATTATCTTTGCGAGAAATTACTACCATCTCGATAACAGCACAGAAAAGCGTATACGCGCATTGGCCGGTAAAATCCTGGAAAGAATTGACTGGGATTTTATGGAAATGCCCGATTCGGGTCAATATGCTTTTTCGATTTCCATGGGCTGGGATCCGGAAAAAGGCCTGCATCATATGGGATGGATCGGTTATAACGAAGCCCTGTTCCTTTATATTTTAGCTGCCGGCAGCGGAATGGAAGAGGCTGAAAAAAGATACCGGTCATGGCTAAAATCCTATAAGTGGTATACCCCGTACCAGGGATTTTCACATGTGGCTTTCCCACCGTTGTTTGGCCATCAGTTCTCACAGGCATTCATAGATTTCAGGGGCATAGCTGATGATTACATGAAGGAAAAAGGAATTGATTACTTTGAAAACTCACGCCGTGCAACTTATGTCCAGCGACAATATGCTATCGATAATCCGAAAAACTGGGTTGGCTATGATTCCCTTTGCTGGGGCGTAACGGCAAGCGACGGACCTACGGCAAAATATAATTATGATGATAAGGAATTTCTGGGTTATGCAGGAAGAGGAACCAGCGGACCCGGTTACCATTATTTTGATGATGGGACAATTGCACCTTACGCATCAATTTCATCATTACCGTTTGCCCCTGAAATAGTGTTGCCGACCATTAAATCAATGAATGAGAAGTATGGTAACAAGCTTTGGGGCAAATATGGTTATTATGATGCTTTCAATCCAACGGCTGCCTGGTTCAATGATGATTTTATCGGCATTGATCAGGGCCCGATGCTGATCATGATAGAAAATTTCAGAACCGGACTGGTCTGGAATTATGTGATGAAAGATCCGGTCATCCAGGAAGGTTTGAACAGGCTTGGATTCGGATACCTGAAATAAAACCTGTTCGCTTCAATTATTTCAACCCTTTGTGGCGCAAGGTTTATGGATCTGATGCATGATGTTCGCTTCATTCAACCCGGATAAAAACAATAGCCTATCGCAATGAGATGTATTATAAAAAGAAAAAATGCTATAGTTGCTATACTGGCCTTTGCCACCATCGTTATCAGCGCCCAGACCAAAACACTTGATGAATTTGAAAGCTCAGCGGGCTGGACTTTTATCCGATCCGATGGTGTTAATCTTGACTTGTCTGTTGAGAAAGGATTAACCAATAAAGCCATCCGTTTCGATTATGATTTCACCAAAGGAACCGGTTACGGCGGAATACAGAAGCTTTTCCCAATTGACCTTCCCGATAACTTTGAATTTACTTTTGATGTAAAAGCTGAATCACCTGCCAACAATTTTGAAATTAAATTTATTGACAGCACAGGAAACAATGTCTGGTGGGTTAACAACCGCAACTTTATTTTCCCTTCAAACTGGAAAAAAATACGGATCAAAAAAAGGCATATCAGTTTTGCCTGGGGACCAGCGACAGATCAAAGCTTAAAGCGAATTGACAGGATCGAATTTACGGTGGCATCATGGGTTGGAGGCAAAGGCACCCTCTGGATTGACAACCTGAAATTTGAAGAGCTTCCACCCGAAACACAATCTTATCCGGATCCGGCTATTAAAGCGTCATCATTTTTAAAGCATCATCCACCCGATTTAATGGCCGACCATTCCGATGAAACATGCTGGCAAAGCCATGGAGTGAAGGTCCAGGATATTATTATTGACTTTAGATCACGCAGGGAATTTGGTGGTTTACAGATCAGATGGCTGAAGGATTATTATGCCAAAAGCTTTGATATACTGTTATCGGATGACAGCAAGACCTGGGATAAAGTTTATTCCGTACAGGCAAATAAAAGTAATTTCAGTTTTATACGGTTACCCGAAGCGGAAGCAAAATATGTAAAGATAAGCCTTACAGAAAGCTGTTCTGAGAAAGGATTCGGTATCGCTGAAATGAAATGGCTGAATGTCAACAATTCGTTGACACAGAATGATTTTCTGATCTATGCTGCCAAGCATTCACCGGCCGGAAATTATCCGAGATACTTTTCAGAGCAGGCTTCTTTTTGGACAATTACAGGGGTTAACAATGACGTTAAGGAAGCACTGATAAACGAAGATGGGATGGTTGAGGTTGACAAAGCCTTGTTTTCCATCGAACCCATGATAAAAACAGGCGATTCTCTCATTCACTGGAACAATGTGAAATCAGTTCAATCCATGGGCACCCCTGAATATGGTAATGAATTTTCTTTTGTTCCCGCTGTTACCTGGCAATGTGACGATTTCGAATTTACCATATCCGTAATTTCGGGCGGAGAGGCAAACGCGAATTCGAAGCTTAATATAGGCTATACCTTTAAAAATCTTGCTGACCGTCGCATTGATTTTGAATTTTATTTGCTGATTCGCCCGTTTCAGGTTAATCCTACCTACCAGTTTCTGAATCTTTCCGGGGGTGTTGGCAAAATACATTCCATTAAAGAAGAGGATGGCAAATTTTTGCTGGTCGATGATAAAATGGTGCTGCCTCAAAGGAAATATGATGCCTTCGGGGCCGGTAATTTTGATCAGGGAAATTTAGTTGACCTTTTGCGCAGCGGAAATATTCCCCGGGACAAAATGGCTTATGATCAAAGCGGACTGGCTCAGGGCGTGATGAAATATTCATTACAGCTGAATCCGGACGAACATACCGGATTCTTTGTGGTTGTCCCCTTTTATGAAAAAAAGATAACAGCAGCAATCCCTGTTTTTGAAAGTTCTTCGGAAGAATGCATTATAGCAACTGATTTCTGGAGAGAGAAAGTAAATCATATCAAATTCAATTTACCGGAATCAGCAGACCAGATTATCCATACTTACAAATCCAATCTTGTATATATACTGATCAACAGAGATAATGCAGGCATACAACCCGGATCGCGCTCTTACGAACGAAGCTGGATACGCGACGGTGCATTGACCTCGTCTGCGCTTCTTAAATCCGGCATCGTGGAGGAAGTTAAGGATTTCATTGACTGGTATACCCGGTATCAGTATGAAAACGGCAAAGTCCCCTGCGTGGTTGATTTCAGAGGCCCGGATCCCGTGCCCGAAAACGACAGCCATGGGGAATTGATCTATCTGATCCGGGAATATTTCAACTTCACGAAGGATACGGCTTTTTTAAGATCAAAAAACAACCATATATTAATGGCTGTCGGTTACATCGAATCATTGATAGCCGAAAGATCGACCGATCATTTTAAATCCGGGAACGACAGTGTGCGCTCTTATTATGGTCTGGTTACGGAATCAATCAGTCATGAAGGATATTCCGCTAAACCGATGCACTCATACTGGGATAATTTCTTTACGATGAAAGGGCTGAAAGATGCCACTGAAATTCAACAAATACTGGGTGAAACCGAAGCTTATGAAAGATTAAAAAAGATCCGCGATACATTCAGGGAAAATCTTTACAGCTCGCTGCAGCTTGCCATGAAGACCCGGAAAATAGATTACATTCCCGGATGTGTGGAGCTTGGAGATTTCGATGCAACCTCAACCACCATAGCACTGACCCCTTGCAACGAACTCAATAACCTGCCAAAGCCACAGGTGTACAACACCTTTGATAAGTATTATGAGTTTTTCTTAAACAGGAGAGATGGAAAAACTGAATGGACCAATTACACTCCTTATGAAAACCGGTTGATCGGTTCATTTATTATGCTGGATCAACCCGAAAGAGCGCATGCGTTAATGGATTATTTTCTGAACGACCGGCGTCCGAAAGGATGGCATCACTGGGCTGAGGTTGTCTGGAAAGATTACCGCATTCCCCGTTATATCGGAGATATGCCGCATACCTGGTGTGGCAGTGATTTTATAAATGCCATACGGAATATGTTTGTTTATGAAAACGAATACGATCATTCACTTGTGCTGGCTTCTGCACTTTATCAGGACTGGATTGACGCGCAGGAAGGAATGTCGGTTGAGAACCTGCCAACTTACTACGGTGAGATTTCATACTCGATAAAAAAAGAGTTCAATCAATATCTCTTTTCAATTTCAGGGGATTTAGAACTTCCTGCAGGAGGGATCAAAATCAAAAACTTTAACGGGTCAAGGCTTCCTGCAAAAGTGACCGTTAACGGAAATGAAATAAGTGATTTTAATGAAAAGGAAATTACGGTATATGAATTTCCTGCAGTGGTATTGATTTCCTATTGAGTTATGCATCAACAATTACTTTCATGAAAGACCAGGAAAAAAGCACGGATCAAAAAACAAAAAGGGAAAACAGTATTTCTTTTTCTCAGTTAGCTGCATATGGAGCAGGAGGCATTATTCCCATTGCCCTTTTTAATATAGCCGGGATTCTCGTAGGATTAATGGGAAACATAAGCCTGGGGCTTAGTGCTTTTTGGCTGGGTGTTATCTTAATTATACCCCGTTTGTGGGATGCCCTTTCTGATCCCATCATTGGCCATCTCTCTGATAATACCCGGACACGCTGGGGGCGCCGGCGTCCCTATCTGCTGGTAGGCGGAATACTGGTTGCGCTGTTTTTTGTCGTCATGTGGTGGATCCCCAAAGGGGATATGGTACGTACATGGTTTCCGACAGAATCAGGCTTTCAATGGTTTCAGCTTTCCTATATTCTTTTTTCGCTCCTGCTCTTTTTCACCGCCGTTAATATCTTTGAGATACCTCATGGTGCGCTTGGCATGGAGATGACAACAGATTACCACGAGCGCACCCGTCTTTTCAGCGCCAAGAGCTTTGTTGGTAATCTTTTTGCCATGAGCACTCCCTGGCTTTTTGCACTGGCCAGCACAGAAGCATTCAGAGGTACCGGTGGCAATGAGGCCGATGGTATGCGCTATGTTTCTATAATGATCGCGGCCATCATCATTCCACTCTCTTTCTGGTGGTTCTTCAAATTGCGCGAACCAGGATTCATTAAAGTTGAAAAGCAGGATAAAACACCCTTCTGGAAGGATATGAAAATAGTTATATCCAATAAGAATTTTGTTATGCTGACGCTAACTATTTTCACCCTTGCCATGGGTTTTAATTTTGTACAGCTGCTAGGATCTTATATCCCTATTTTTTATGTCTTTGGTGGGGACAAAGTTGCCGGTGCCAGGCTGCTTGGCATTAACGGCACGGTATGGGCCATTACGGGAGTGCTGGCAGTCTTTCCGCTGAACTGGATAAGCCCTAAAATGGGGAAACGGAATACGCTCATTACGGCTATGGTGCTGATGTGCCTGGCACAGCTTTCCAAGATAATATGCTACAACCCTCAACATCCTTACCTGATCATTATTCCTACCATGCTTCTTTCTGCCGGCATGCTTTTCTTTTTTACGCTGGGATCTTCCATGGTGGGTGACATTTGTGATGAAGATGAATTAAAGACCGGCCACCGGTCCGAGGGAAGTTATTATGCCATATTCTGGTGGTTCATAAAGATGGGTACCGCCCTGGCAAGTTTTGTAGCAGGCGCGCTGATCGTTTTTACCATGTTTGACGAAACCCAGGTCACCAAAGTCGATAGCTTGCAGGGTAGTATCCGGGAAATACGCAGCAGGGTTCATTACTGGCAAGGCTATCAGGGAATCGCCACCGCCAATAAGGTATGGTTTGAAGAAGCAGGGATTCAGACCAGTGAAGCGCTTGAGGAGTCTAAAGAATATGCGATTTACCTTGAAAAGGAACTGGCTAAAAAACCGGAACAGGCAGACCCGACTGAAGTTGTAAACCAGAAGAAAGACCTGTTGTTACTTGCACTGTCCAATACAAAGTCAGCTGTTGCCGGCCTGACACAGCTTAAGTCAGACTTTGAGAATCCGGGCCCGGAGCCTACCCCTGATTCCCTTATTCATGCTTTCGTTGAAAAAGCGATCCCCCTGACACTCCAAACCAAACTTGAAAAGGCAAGGATTAATTCCCGGATGCTCAGATTGCACCTGCATGAAAAATCCAGTGGGAGCAGAATGATGAAAAAAATGAAAAGTATCAGCCATTACAATCTGCTCATGCAGAAAATCACAGCGATAAATGACAAGCTAGCAAAACTGAGAACCACCTCATCATTAATCTCACTGGATCAGGAGTTCGGAGTGATTGAAAGCGAAATCAAACTGCTTACAAAGCAAACACCTTATACCCTTTTAATGATGCGGGTGGTTGAAATAGGACTACCGCTTTTATTGATGCTCTTATCTTTATTGTTTGTCCTCCGGTACTCCCTTACCGAAAAACGAAGCCATGAAATCAAGGAACAGCTCCGGCAAAGGAACTCGGAGAATATAAAGAATTAGGGAAAAACAACAGAATCCGCAATTGCTTAAATAGAAAAAACACTGAAATGACATTTCATATAAAGGACGGCAGTTTTTACCTTGACAACCATAAGGTATTTCTTAATTCAGGAGAAATCCATTATTTCAGGATTAAACGCGGGCTATGGGACAGGCATCTGGAGGCTGCAAGGGAGGCTGGTTTAACAACAGTCAGCACCTATGTTCCATGGGCATGGCACGAATCCAAAGAGCAGGTTTTTGATTTTGAAGGCACCTCATCCCCGGAATGCGATCTTAAAGGCTGGCTTCAACGATGCCAGGCTCATGGATTGTTTTGCATTGTAAAACCAGGACCCTTTATTCTGGCTGAGTTCCGGGGGGCAGGAATTCCTGACTGGTTCCTGGATCGGTATGGCGATGAGGTTAAAATGCGCAACCGCAAAGGTGAAACAGTTCAAAGCGACGGAGTCAGCCTGTTCAATAAAAAATATCTGGAGAAGGTAACCCTGTGGTATGACAAGATAATACCCATTATCCGTGAACGCCAGATATCAGCCGGTGGTCCGGTCATTATGATGCAGATATGCAACGAGATCGGTGTATTCTCCTGGTTAGCTAAGCAGGGAGACTATGGCAACGCCGTGAAGGAGCATTTCATTTCTTATTTATCCGGCAGGTTTGCAGGTATTGCTGAATTGAATAAACATTGGGGAACAGCATACCAGGACTTTTCCAGGGTGGAACTGCCTCCGGATGGCAAGATTCCCTATGCATCAAGGGAGGATCGTGGCCGTGATTATGAATGGCACTGTTTCTGGAGAACTTATTATGGCGACTACCTGAGAAAACTGAGCAGGATGGCAAGAGAAAGAGGGGTAACCGTTCCGCTGTACCATAACCTTCCCGGATGGATCTATGGTCACGGTTATGAATTTCCGGTTAACATCACCATGTATGAAGATCTGTTCCGCGACAGGAGTGAGATCATCTTTGGTGTCGATCATATTCCGGAATTCTTATCATACCGCAATATGCACGATGACCGGATCATTAATGATATTACAAAGGCCATGCAGGGGAACAAACCGCTTTTTGCAGCAGAGTTTCAGAGCGGTTCCCGTGAATATCATGTGGTACCCAATCCGCGTGAGATGGAACTATTCTACAAGGCAAGCATTGCCAATGGCCTGACCGGCTGGAACTACTATATGTTTTCACAGGGGCGCAATGCGAGGCATAAAGGCTATTCAGGAGAAACCTTTTACTGGTTCACTCCCCTTACCGCTGAAGGTGAAAGAACCGGCGCCTTTTCACTGATTAACAGAATGAGTAACCTGGTAAAAACCTGCGAAAGCCTTATCGTTAATGCGAAAACCAAGGCTGAAGTGTGCGTACTTTTCTATCCCCCCTATTATGCAACCGAACTGGAAAGACCTGTTGACGGAGCATGTGAACTTCAATTCACGCCTTCTGCAATCCGCCGGCCGGCTTACTTTGACGGATTGCTGAAAGTACTTCAGGTGCTGAATACCGATTATGATATGGTTGACCTGAGCAAGACTGCTGCGGATGCATTGCTTGCTTACAAACAGGTGTGGGCATTCACCACGGACGAAATGAATGCCGGGGATCAGCAGACCATTGTTGATTATGCCAGAGCCGGCGGTAATGTTGTTCTGTTTCCTTATCTGCCCGATCGCGAAATGTCACAGAGAACATGCACAGTCATTCGGGATGCTCTTTTATTGTCGCCCTCCGGAAAAGAGATCATCGATTCTCCGTTGATCGATATCCTTGACCTGAAAGATATCAAGTGCGCAAATCCTCAGTTCACCTTTGCTGAAGAATCCCTCTATGGCGCGGAGATCATTGCCAGGACGTTGCATGACAAAGCGTGTGGATTTTCTGTGAAACTTGGAAAAGGCTCCCTGATTCACCTGGGAACATGGACAGGATTTGATACCGAAGGGCATAAAGCAGTTTTTGGATCATTGTTGAAAAGATCAGGCGCTAAACTCAGACACGCATCTGCCGGCAATGATCATATCACGGTAAGGGAACGCTTTACAGACAACAATACGGCAGTTCTTTTCATTGGGAATTACTACAATGAAGAACAAACCGTCAAAATTGCCTATACGCATCCTGAAACCGGCGAAATTATCACCATCCCGTACCTGCAGGAAGAGATGCATTGGCCTGCATTATATGGGGTATTGACCCCGGTGGGCATGGAAATAACGGATGGACTAAAAATTCTGCACTGCACCTCTGATATTCTCCATGTAATAAACAGGGATGGTCAGCTTGAGATCTCCCTTTTCGGAGATCGTGATCTGACCGGTGAGATAGTCTTTGAAGGCCCGGATGTCAGTAAAATCAATGCAGCAACTATTGCCGGCAGATCAGTTGAAATAATTCGTGACGATAAACGAATTGTATTGCGTTACAGTCACGAATATAAAAAAGAAATTATGCTGGCTGTTACATTGGCCTGAACCTCACCCATTCCTTCCAACGGGCAGCTGTGAGGTAATATGGGTCAAACCCTGTTACCCCTGATCGGGAATACCGACAAATTGAAAAATAATGAAGATGACTGAAAATAAAAATATGAATATCAGGAATTCCCTGGGCCTTTCTTTTGATTTTATGGAAAATGGCTCGGTTCAGCAAATTATAGCGGACCCGATCGGCGTCAGCCTTACCGCTGCCACCCCTTTTTCAAAATCAGGAGCAAACCTGTGGCTGCGGAAAAGAACGAAACCCTTCGGATACATTGCCCTGCTGGGGCCGGAAAGTAACAGCCGGTTCAGCATTGGAGAAAATAGGATGATTGCCAAAGGCAGTTGGTCTGGTATTGATTATAAGTGTGAATTGCAGCTCTCAGAAAAAAGCCTTAGCTGGCAATGGAGTATTGAACTGAAGAATAATACTGACAATATAGGGGAACTCGATTTGATTTATGTGCAGGATGTCGGGCTAAAACCGGTGACTTCCGGATTGATCAATGAATATTATATAAGCCAGTATATTGAACGACGCATATTGGAAGATAAGCATCATGGCTCCGTCCTGTGCTGTCGTCAAAATATGAAGGAATCAGTTGGCCATCCGTGGATAATGATAGCTTGTAAAAACAGGGCCATAGCAGCAAGTGTTGATGGCATGCAGTTTTATGGCAAATCATTCAGGGAAACCGGCATTCCGGAAGGCCTGCTTGCAGACTCACCGGGAGGAGAATATTCGGGAGAATCGTCAGTTCTTGCCTTGCAGGAAAATCCAATTAACCTGTCCTCCGGTAATTATCATAAAAGTGCTTTTATCGCAACTTACTTACCCGATCACCCGCAGGCAACCTCAGAAGATGATTTGAACCGGATCGCTGATCTTATATATGAATTCGGTGGGGAAATATGGTCCCGGGATGCACATGAACTGATGCTTCCGGTAAGAACTTTATTCAATACAGCGAAATTTCTACCCGTGGATGATTTGAGTGATGCAGAACTCAGCACTTACTTTGGAACGGAGAGGCGTCATGGTGAAACTGAAAATGGTCATTTGTTATCCTTTTTCAGCCGGCAAAACAATCATGTCATGCTGCGTGTCAAAGAAACCATGACTGACCGCCCGCATGGACATATTATGCAGGCTCAGGCAGGATTTGTGCCGGATGAGAATATTGTATCAACAAATACCTTTGCATTTGGTGTTTTCAATTCACATCTTACCCAGGGTAATACCAATTTTAATATACTGCTTTCCATTTGTTCAAGCCCATTTAATCTCGCCCTGGAAAAAGGACAACGGATCTTTGTGGAGATTGAAGGAAGTCAGTATCTGCTTGGAGTTCCTTCTGCTTTTGAGATTGGCTTAAATCATTGCCGGTGGATCTATAAACATGGTGATTCCTGCTTTCAGGTCCGCACCTGGACATCCAAAAAAGCACCCCGGGTTAATATGGATTTCAAAGTTGTCAGCGGTAAAAATGTACGACTGATGATTACCCATCATTTTGATGAAAACAACGGCTGGAAAATCTTCCCGGGTGACGGGGCCGGTGAATATGTGGCTGAACCAAAAACAGATAGCATGATGGCCGGCAAGTTTCCACAGGCGCGATTCAGGATAATGGTCAACCATGTGAATGGTGATTACAAAACCGCCGGAGATGAAGTGCTCTATAACGATAATAAAAATCATGGCAGCTCCTTGTTTATTTTTGATGTGCGTAAAACCAATGATTTTTGCATGAGTTTTATTGGTGAAGTATGTTCTCTTGCCAACGCAAACAAGATTACGGACGCGGATAACCAGTGGCATTCAGATTGCCGGGACGCACAGACTGTGTGGAGGGACTTGTGCCAGAACCTGTCCCTGCAAGGAAGTCAGGCTGATACAGCTGCCATCCGGGAGATCCTCCCATGGTATGGAATGAATGCCATTACCCATTATTTAACACCATACGGATTGGAACAATTCAGCGGGGCTGCCTGGGGTACGCGCGATGTAGCCCAGGGGCCTTTTGACCTGCTCCTTGCTATGGAAAAATATGATGAAGCCAGAAGGGTCTTATGCATCCTGTTCTCGAACCAGAATCCGGATGGCGGATGGCCGCAATGGTGGATGTTCGACAGCTATTCAGATATCAGGGCTGACAGTTCCCACGGAGATGTATTTTATTGGTGCATTATTGCACTGAGCAATTATATAAAGGTCACCGGCGATCTGAAAATACTCAACGAAATGCTGCCCTATTATGAAAAGGATGCCGGCAAGGTTGAAAAAACTATGCTCAGCGAACACGTTGACAGGCTCATTAAAAAGATCGTTGATTCATTTATCGGGGGCACTGCTCTGGTACCATTCGGAGGCGGCGACTGGAACGATTCCCTGCAACCGGTCAGCAGGGAGCTGGCGCAGCGCATGATTTCAAGCTGGACGGTAGAAATGAATTATCAGTCCTTTGCACAATATCAGCTGGTGTATGAGCAGACAGGCAATACCGGAAAGGCCAAAGAATTAAAAGCGATATGTAAAAGGATCAAGGCGGATTTTAACCAATACCTGATAAGGGATGGGGTGGTTGCAGGATATGGCCTGGTAGAGGAAGACCGCACCATCAGTTTGCTGCTTCACCCATGCGACAACAAAACCAATATTCATTACAGCATATTGCCCATGAATCGGGGCATTATCAGTGAAATATTTACCAGGGAACAGGCCCGGCACCATCAGGACCTCATTGAAGCGCACCTGAAAGGCCCTGATGGCGCACGTCTGATGAACCGTCCCCTCAAATACAAAGGAGGTATTCAAAGCCTTTTTCAGCGAGCCGAAAGCAGTACATTCTTTGGCCGTGAGATCGGCCTTATGTATATGCATGAACATATCCGTTATGCAGAATCTCTCGCTCTTACAGGCAGGGCAGTTGCGTTTCTGAAAGCCCTTCGTCAGGCCATCCCGGTTGCATACAGGGACATTGTACCCTGTGGCGATATTCGCCAGGCAAATTGTTATTACAGCAGTTCAGATGTAACATTCAGAAATCGTTATGAGGCGGATGAGCGTTATGATGAAATAAAAACGGGACAAATTACGCTAAAGGGGGGATGGCGGGTTTATTCCAGCGGGCCGGGTATTTTTATCAGCCTGATTGTTTCACGGTTGCTTGGTTTGAGGACTGAATCCGGATCTATAATTATTGATCCCGTTATTCCGTATTCTTTAGATGATTTTGCTGCTTCAATGAATTTTAAGGGTCGGACTATAACATTTACTTATAAAGTGAAAACAAGTAACTATGGACCCAAAGGGATATCGGTTAATGGTAAAGATATCGGGTTCAGGGTTGAAGAAAACAAATATCGGCAGGGCGGCGCTGTTATTCCCGCTGATCAGTTTTTGGCGATGCTGGATCAGCAGGACAACTGCGTTGTGATACAACTTTAGTGTACCATTGTGCCGTCTTTAATGTTCCTGGCACTAATGAAGAGGAGATTGATGAACAGGAGAGGCTATTCCAGCATGGGGAAGCCCATATCCATTCCGCCAGCAGCGGGCTCAAGGGTGATATCTTCCAACAGCAATGCGTCCGGAACGATCATGGAAACCGGTACACCGTTCATGTAACTCCCTCCGGCCTGTGAAAATGAACCAAAAAATGTGTTGGTCACATAACGGTTATCGCTTGCATAAATCTGCTTATTTAGGTCATTCATGGTGATGCTGTTGAGCTGAAGGGGCCTGACCAGCGTTTTTTCCCCTGAGGAAATGTCGAGACGGTAAAAGCAGAGGGGACTGTAATTGGCGGACAGGATCAGTGGTCTGATTATGTATACAGATTCAAAACTTTTTTCTCTGCCCAGGCTGATCAGCTGTTGTTCAAGCCTGGCATGGTCATAAGCAATTGCCGGGCTAATGCTGATTACGCTGGGGGCGTCCTGGAATGCAAATCCTCCCATCCTGAAACCGATACGATGGTGACCGTTGGAGTGTGCTATTTTCGGTGTCGGAACCCGGTTGCACAACAGATTCTTCAGTATGCCGTCCTGCACCAGCAATATCTCTTCCGGTGGAATGATTCCTTCGGCATCCACCTGCAGGCTTCCCATCAGATCAACACCGTCATATCGTTCCAGCCTGGGCAGGGCAGTCACCGAGAGATCCCTGGAAATGATCCGCTTTTCAATTTTGGTTTCAAAAGCTATCTTTTCCCTGGGTACCATGCTTTTTTTCATATTGTATACGAGGGGTTCGCGGGAGGCTATAAGGTTGTTCTCACCCCCGAAAAGGCCAGATAAAAAGGCATTTGATGAAGCCTGGTTAAACAACAGAACGGGACCATTATATTCTTCCCTGCTTTCCGCTGCATTTTTCAGCTGAACCAGATATTCTCCCAGCCTGACCGCCGCTTGTTTCATGGTATCTACCGGAGGCAGGGAAGCAAGCAGGGGTGCGAAGAAAGTGAGGTGATCACTGAGGATCTCTTCTTCTTCGGTTTTAACCTGAGCCATAATATTTACCATGCAAAGATTAAACGGGATCCTCACTTCCGAGCCCTCTGTATTTACCATATAAACGGTGGAACTAAAAGCGGTCACCGATGCCTCTGACCTGTATATCCCTTCGGCATTCCTGAAAACAGATGAAAGTTCCTTTGCCAGGTTTTCGGTTTGCTGTTTTGATATCCTAACAATGGAGCCCGGAATGGATATCTTAACAGGATCGGCCCGGGTATAGTCAGAAATTTTTTCGGTTTCTTCATCCAGGGGAAACTCCTTCAGGGCCCGGAGCTTGTTTTTATAATTTTTTACGGCTGATCTGAATACGTTGTCGGTATTCCACCAGAAGGCTTTCCGTATACCCCAGTAATCCGGTTCAACCGGACACGCGATCTGGATTCGGCTTGACCTCTCCGGACCGGCCAGGGGATCAATGAAATTTTCATCATTACAGTCATAGTTCCCCATCATTAGCCTGAGATACCAGTCTCCGGCATCATCGGATGACGATTTTGTGAGGGATCCCATAACTGCCTCGGAATTGGTCATAACACCGTTGAGCAGGGAGTAACTGATAAAAAAAGGTTTGCCGGCTTCTGCATCTTCAAGTCCGGCCAAACTTCTTTTCAGCTCATCCCGGATGGCTGTTATGAAAATACTGTCACGCTCACCCTGCGATATTTCCTGCCCGGTTGCCTTAAAGGAGAACAGACAACATAATAGGGCCAACCCAGTGATCATTATCTTTTTTGTCATTTTTGTGAAGGCTGTGTTAAGCATTATCTTTCTGTGACCGGTGAAGGCAACTTGGGGACAACAACTTTGGCTTCCGGCATTTTTTGTGTTTCCAGCTTTTTAATAAGCAGTCCCGGGCTGATAGTCGACACGGGAATATTCCCTGATTCGGCACCGCAAAAGCCGTTAAAAACTTTATATTGGTCACTGGCTGCTATGATCTCTGAAAACACGGTAAGGGGCGTGCCGATAAAACTAACTCCCCTTACCAGCTCGTCGGGCCTGCCATCGACATACACCCTGTAAACGACAGTTGGCAGGATATTAAATACCTGAGGGGAAAACAGGTCTGTGGATGTAAAACCCCCGAAGACCTCTTTTATATAATAACCGTAAGATTTTCCCTGCTTTTTGCACTCCTTCACCAACATCTTACGCATAGCAGATTCCGTTATGCTGCGGGTTGTTTGTATGAAAAGGTTTGACTGCCTGCTGTACGGGGCAGCGCCAAGCTGTGCCCGCCCATGCCCGTTGGATTGCATTTGCCCCCTGACCGGGATCCTCGACATAAGGAATTCCTTTAATATGCCTTTATCCACAACGGTGACAGGCCGCGCGGGAATCCCTTCATCATCGTATAAATAGCTTCCGAAGAGCGGAATGTCATGGAAGATCTTTTGCGTCGGGTCGGATATGATGGTAATGGATTCATTAATGACCTGCCTGCCAACCTTATCTTTGAATGTCTGGCTATCATACGCGCTGTTCAGCCGCTGTCCCTCAATGCGGTGGCCAAAGATCTCATGAAAGAAGACACCGGCCGCTTCCGGTGATAAAATAGCAGGACCGGCATAGGGATCTGCCAGGGGCGCATATTTAAGGGTTTTAAGTGTTTGCCGGAGTTCCTGAACATCTCTCTCAAGTTTTTCGGCTGTGGGCAAAAATGCCAGATCGCGTCCGATATAGGATTTGAACATGGGGGCCATGCCGCCATCCCTGGTTTTAATTCCGACGATCAGCTGTATCTGGCATTGCGGACGGTTCTGAACAATACGTGCTCCTTCCGAATTTAAGTAATAAATCCTTTCGTCAATAACCAAAAGCGCTATATCACTGGTAACAATATCAGTATCATTGCTGATATTTTCAGAAACCTTCCTGAGGACTTCTTTCCAGGTGGAAAATGTCTTGTCATCCAGCTGAAATGCAACAGGCTCTTCATAATATACCGAAGGTTTTTCTACCGAAAAGGCCGGCAGGGACTCTTTCTTATCAGAAAGACTTTCGTTTTTCAGATAGGTTTTATATTGCTGCAGCGTTTGTTCATAGGCTGTCTCAAAGCTGCACGCAAGGGAATGGCAAAGTGCCATGGAATCATCTTCATAGGGCAATATCCCTGCATCAACCGGAATTCGGTTTTCTGTCATTAATGCATCATCAGGGGCTGATGTGTTGTCGGTTTTGTAATTCCCTATCCTCATTCCGGAGGTGACAATGCGGTCTTGTGATTGCTGCTTTGATATCAGTATTCCTGAAGAGTATTGCAGCATGCTTGACTTGATATCATGAACGCGCATATCCATGAAATAGGGAGGATGCTCCTTTTTGCCATAGTCATCCTGTATCTTTAACAATGCTTTGTCGAGTAATGTCATAAGCGCATCCTGCCCGGAGAGATCATTCCCCGGGTTCAGCAAAAAGAGCAAAGCCAGCGTGACCAGTAATAATTTGTACATCTTGTTCCTGCTATAAAACCAGTAAATTGATAATACCTTTTTGTTATCAACGGATAAAACTAGCAAAGATTTGATAAAAAATGACAGATTCTGCCGGAAAAACGAAAGATAAAAGGGGGTAGGCGGAAGGCATAAGGGATAAGGCATAAGGGATAAGGGAAAGCTGCAACCAACTTACAACAATCAAAACAATCACAACAATCACAACAATCACAACAAACACTAAAACCTGCATTCAACCGCAACTCCTACCACAAATATCCTTTCACCTTCCGCATGCAGTTGATCATCCTCCGGTATTGCTTATCCGAAAAATAACAGCGGCAGTCGAGGGGACTGGATGACATGAAATTAGCCGTGGTCGGCAAATAGTAAGTATCCATAACATCCTTTTGGGTGCCTGTATACTGGCAATCCGATGATACTTTCTGCGTCAGGCCTGGATCAGCCGGTGTATCACAACATCGGTCCCCGGTAGTTTTGCATGCGGTCCGGTCAACCATTTCATCCCCGAAGATTGTTTCGTGGGTGTGATAAAGGTTAAAGAAATGCCCGACCTGTTCAATCAGAAAAGTCCCGTTCAGGCAGCCCTTGCTGATCAGGATTACATCAGCGGAATCACCAGGAAAACAGGTATAGCCGCAAATCTCCTGCCCCTCATTGTTGTAAAGATGCAGAACAAGATACAGGTTAATCACGTTGCGCAGGTAATGTTGTGCAATCATGTCCTGTTCATTAGTTCCCATATGGATCTCATCGAAATGATAATAGCTGACATCAGAAACGGAATGAAGCGAAAAGCTTACTTTAATCCTCTCAAAGGCGGCGTTTAAATTGCCGATGGCTGTGTTAATATCAGCCTGATCTATATTGGCATCTCCATTGCTGTCTTTAGTTATGTATACTGCAATATGGAAGGTCCGGTTCAGTTCAACAACCTGGTAAACGCTGTCTGTGAGGGCAAGTTCAAAATCCTGTTGTTCCTTTGATACGGTTGTCCCGCAGGGAAATTGCTGCGCCGGAGTGAGCGTAACCAGTAGTAAAAAAAATGATGAAAACAGGGTATATAGTAAGAGCCTTTTGTTCATGCTGCAATGGTTTATCCGTTAATGTGTTCAATTATCATCATAGATTTCATCCTCTTCCATCTGCCCTATGGTACCGAGTATCCTGAATTCGGTGCGCCGGTTCATCTCGCGTCCGGCAGGATTGTCTGAGCCGTCAGGCAGGGTGTTGGGAGCAACCGGACTTTCTTCTCCATAACCCTTTGCCACCAGCTTGCCGGAAGAGATGCCCTTGCTGATCAGGTAACTCACTACATTGTCGGCGCGCTGTTGTGAAAGCTGGCGGTTGTAATCTATTTCCCCGATACTATCCGTATGTGCACCGATCTCAACGATGAATTCCGGAGCTTCCTTCAGCAGCACCAGCAGGGTGGTATCCAGCACATTCCGCGACCGTTCACTCAGTTCGGCACTGTTAAATTCATAATAGATATTTTCCAGCACGATAGGTTTATCGGTCATCACATTCACCCAGATGGGAGGCATCTCAATGGTGTCGGAAAAAGTAAATCCAACGGTAGACATATACATTTCACTGTCAAAGTACTGAGAACCTTCCATCTTAAACTGGTAATCCTGGTCAGGCTGCAGGTTAAAATAAAATATTCCGTTGTCCCCGGTGACATACCGTTCCATGAAGACGTACTCATTGGTTTCCTTGTCCTGCATATACAAGGCTATGATAGCATTGTCGAGGGGCCGGATATTTTCCCCGGGATTCATGAAATCGAAATTCGAAAGATCCTTTTTCCTCCCGAACCTGTCCTTTTCAAAAGGATAAATGATGCCTGTCACGGTAATTCGGGTATATTCATTCCACCGGTAGTGGTAAATATCATCACAACAGGTCTCGTTGTTGACGGAATTGGCACCGGGCCTGTTTGAGGCCAGGAATCCTTCTTCCCCGGATCTGTTGACAGTGAAATACAGATCATCATAACTGGTATTCAAGGGGTAACCGACATTCTTCAGATGGGTCCACTTATTCCTTTCACCAAATGCTTTAAAGATATCCAGTCCGCCAATGCCCGGGTGGCCTGTTGAACTGAAATACAGGATACGGGAAGGCAGGTCATAGAAGGGCGTCATTTCATCGCCTGAGGTGTTCAACTTACTGCCCAGGTTTCTGACCTTACTGTATACATTTTTCTTATCATCCCACACGGTATACCATATGTCAAGTCCGCCCCTTCCTTCCGGCCGGTTGGAAACGAAATAAACGATCTCCCGGTCTGATTTGGCAGTGCGCCCCAGTGCAGGCTGGGTGGTAGTATAATTCGGATCATTTATGGACGCGGGAAGAGGTACCGGCTTCTGCCAGGTACCATTCCTGAGCTGGCTCATATAAATACCGCAGATGGTTTCTTCCTGCCAGTTTTTTGCGCAACGTGTAAAATAAAACCTTGTCCCATCCCTCGACAATACCCCATTGCAGGTTTCAACGCCGGGCAAATTGATTGGCTCCGGAAGCAAAGTCCCCCCCTGCCAGTCAAAGCCTTTCCTGATGGCCATGTAATACTGGCGTACCGGTATCCCGGTATCGGCATTTTCCTCGGTAAAATATACCAGAGAATCAATACGCAGGGAGGCATATAAGAAAAGGGTATCATTGACGGGGACCGGGGAAAGCTCGATATGGGGCCCGTTAACAGTAGAATTCAGGCTTTCAATGGTAACATTGACCGGATTTGCAATGATCCCTTTGGCTGAATCACATCCTTCAATGTCCATTTTGACAATGCGGCTGTATTCTTTTTCTTCTTTATCGCCTTTTATACCGCGCCTGAATTTGTTGAATTCACTGATGGCCTCATCATAATTGCCCGTTGATTTCAACATCGAGGCATAATAATATTGCGCCAAGGGATACTTGCCCTTTGCTTTTTTATACACTTGCCGGTAGAGCTCTTTGGCCTTTTCGTAATTTCTTGCTTTACGTTGCAGCTCCGCCAGCGTATAATTCACTTTTGTATTGCTGTTCCGGATTGCATAGTACTTTTCATAAAAGAAAATAGCAGTGTATACATCTCCTTTGCGGGATGCATTTTTGCCGAATTTCAGCAGCTGTCCGGCTGAAAGTTCATCGATATTGGTCATCTGTGCGGTTCCCCTGCCGAAAGGAAGAACAGCAAGCAGCAACAAACCTGTTATTAATTTAAAATCTCTCACAGGGTATGGAATAACTGTTCAGGACTGTACTGATACTTTTATATTGCAGGGTGATCTCAAAAGCACCGTTATTATGTGTGGCTGTTTTAAGCCCCGATATGGTGATGTCGTAACAGATGGCCAGGTCGATCCTTCCGATGGTTGCACCGGCCAGAATGGCCAGCGCATCCGAACTGCTGAGGAATCCGTTGCGGAGGTAAACTCCGGCCAGCAATTCCTTTACGGTGGATTGCTTCCCAAAAACATTGAGTCCTGCATTGACCCCTGCGATGGTTTCTTTGGAACCCTTATGATTCATGAACAATAGGGCAGGCTGTACATAGAATTCATCACTCAGGTCGGCTTTCAGCCGTGCATACAGCGTGCTTCTGACAGGCAGACGCTGACTATCGTCAAAGAACGATTCTTTTGGATTGTTCAGATGAGAAAGGGATAAACCTAATTCAGGTTCCAGGATCCTGATCTTCTTTTTCCATAGTATGCCGGCATTGAAATCAAGGTTTGAAAGCCTTTCTCCCATGTTGAGTTCATTACCCGGTAGCTGGCTGTCAAAGGTTCCCGTAAGCGGATTGTACTGGTTGGGCAGGGTTACCTTATTCAGATCAAGTGATTTAAAGACATAGCCTAGCTGTATCCCCAAATGGAATACGTTGTGATTGATCACCTTTCTGAACCCCAAAGATCCGTATAGTTTGTTTATGGATAAAGCGACTGATCCCGATTCATCATTGATAAACAGTATACCGGCACTGAAATCCTGATGAAGCAAATAGAATTTGCTGTCAAACGAAACGGCCGCTGTGCTGAAGGGGACTGAAAGTGCATTCCATTGGTTCCTGTAGTTGGCGGCTACCCGCCAGTCCCCGTTGAAATTACCGGTCTGTGCCGGATTTAGGTAAAGAGGACAGGCATTGAATATGGAAAAGTGTATATCCTGAGCATGCCCAGGAGGGAGGAAAAAAATTACCAACACTTGTAAGGAATATAACCAACGAAAAAACCTTATGCCATTGTTTTGAACCATCCTAACCATAATACATTTGAAAAAAATGTGCTTTAAGTTACACCATTATCACGATCCTGGAAACTGCAATTTGTTGACAACTGTTATTTTTATATAGGTAAAATTTTATATTATTACTTTAAAGTTATAAATTCATTAAGATATTCCTCGTTCCTATGAAGAATAAATATTTACTCCCGCCGTTAATAACTTTTCTTTTTTTTATTGATTTTGTCAGTAACGCCCAACCAGTGACGGCTGACTTTTCAGCCAATCCATCCACCGGCTGTACTCCCGTGAAGGTGAATTTTACCAACCTGAGCACCGGATCAGGAACGCTTACTTATCTGTGGAACCTTGGAGGGCAGGGAATATCTACGCTTAAGGATCCCCAGTCCACTTTCATCGATCCCGGCGTATATGATATTAAGCTGGTGGTGGATAACGGAACACAGAAAGATTCCATCATCAGAAGCGTGGTTGTTTATAAAAATCCGATAGCCAATTTTACCGCCGACCCGAAAGGTTGTATTTCTGATACCATTCAGTTCACCGATTTATCCGAACCGGGCGATGGTGTCATTACTGACTGGAATTGGGATTTCAGGACAGGAACCATCGATACCCGCCGGCATCCTTCCAACATTTATGCCACGCCCGGCAATTTTGATGTTTTTCTGGAAATAACCGATGCCAATGGATGTAAAGGCAATATTGAAAAACAACAATACATTCAGGTTGCCAATCCTCCTTCGGCCTCTTTCTCGGTCAGTCCGGTTTCTTCCTGCACCGTGCCGGTCACGGTGGCACTCACCAACACCTCAACGGGACAGGGCAGCCTGACCTATAACTGGAGCTTTGGTGATAATTCCACCTCAACACAGAGGAATCCATCTAAAACCTACAACCAGTTTGGTGTTTACAGCATCAGCCTTACCGTTAACAGTGATTACGGCTGTTATGATACCGTATCCGCTACTTTTTTCGCCAGCGAGGTGGTGGCTGCAGGAACACTTTCACAGGGCGGAAAGCCTGTCGTAAATAATGGCACCATTTGTGCCGGACAGATGAACTTTTCAAGCTCATCTTCCGGAACGAACGTGGTATTGTGGAAGTTCGGAGATGGTATAACTTCTATCAGCAAATCGGGTTTTCATCAGTACACCAGGGGAGGAAATTACACGGTACTGCTGATTGCCTCACCAGGCAGCAGCTGTGCAGATACTGTCATATGGAATCTTGTAGTAGAGGAACCTAAAGCTGACTTTGCCATGAGCAGCGATTATTCATGCAAATCGCCGGCCCTGGTGAACTTTACCGAAAATGCAGCCAATGCTGTCGCCTGGGAGTGGACTTTTCATGACGGGACTAAGGTAACCACACGCAACAGTTCAAAATCTTATTCACTCCCGCCCGAATCCGATCCCTATAAAATAAATACCGGTGTGGTCTTCAACACCACCCTTAAAGTTACCAGTGCCAATGGCTGTACGAACGCTGTAACCAAGCCCTTCACGATCAAGAAACCAACGGCCATCTTTGCCATCGATGTTGCACAGGGTTGTGTTCCGCTGAATATTAAATTTTCTGATCATAGCCTTTCTGATGAAGATATTACCAACCGGGAATGGATATTCGGCGATGGTCAGAAACTGTCTGGCGCAGCTGATTCTGCTATGCATACTTATGTTATGGATAATGTGTTCCTTTCCCGTCTGGTGATCACCAACGACCAGGGATGCACCGATACCTCCTTTATCATTCCGGTCAGGTCAGGGAAAAAGCTATCTCCTGATTTTTCGTTCAGCAAGAATTCTGTCTGTCCGGGTGAGATCCTTCAGTTCAGCGATAACTCCTCTGAGCCTGACCTCATCCAGGGCTGGCATTATACCGTTGAAGGAGTGAGCATCAACAACCTGCCCGGTGAGGATAACCCGCTGTGGAAAGTAGATGCCGATACAGGCTACCTTGACCTTGGGCTGGAAGTGAACTATAACGGCTGTATTTCCTCGGTGTTAAAGGATAATGCCTTGTTTAACAAGGGTGCCGTTTCCGACTTTTCCTTCACTTTTGACTGCAGCAGCCCTTTTACCTATCATTTTACCGGTCTTTCAAAAGGCGCAGAGAATGTGAAATGGACTTTTGGCGATGCAAGTCCGGCAGATTTCACGGATGATCCTGTTCATACCTATGCGGCAGAAGGCAATTACCAGGTTGAACTCATTGCCATTAAAGAAACTTGTGCTGATACCCTGAGGAAGGAGATAAAAGTCAGGAATCCCCAGGCAGTCATTGCCGCTGACACACTGGCCTGTGCCGGGGAACCTGTCCTGCTTAACGGTAAGGCATCCTATTCCCAGGTCGATTATTGTTTTGAAAAATATTACTGGGATTTCGGCGATACGGTTCAAAGCCTTGTCACCCGCAACGACAGCATTGCGCATACTTTTTCTTCAAGGGGGACATATTCGGTAAAGCTGTTTACCTTTTATGATAATTACTGCATCGACTCTGCCATGATCAGCATCAGGGTTTTCGGGCCACATGCATCCTTTGATCCGGATACATCTTATGGCTGTTCTCCTTTTGAAGTGAATTTTGCGGATAACTCAACGACAGACATTCATCCCATTGAGAGCTGGCACTGGAATTTTGCTGATGAAAGCGACACTACCTATACTGAAAAAGCGGATACGGTTAGCCATGTATTCAGCGACCCCGGGATTTTTGAGGTCCGGTTGACCGTAACAGATACATTGGGATGCGCCGGTACCTTTACACATACTATTTCATCAGCGAATCCAATAGCCGGATTTACCGTTGATAAATCACTGCAATGTGTCGGTTCGGACATGAAGTTTTACAGCTTTGATCTAACCGTCGACAGTGTGCTCTGGGATTTTGGTGATGGCATTGTTTCGCATTCGGATACCACGCTTATCACCCATGCCTTTTCGTCAAAGGGCAGCAAGTTTGTTACCCTCACTATTTATAAGTATGGCTGTCCGGATACCTACACCAGTCCCGACGGTTACATCAGGATACAAGAGGCGGATGCTTCTTTCGATATTTCAGATACCGTATGGAGTTGCTACCCGAAAGAAATTACCTTTAACCATAATGATGCTGACAGCAACATTATGTCCGGTATCTGGGATTTCGGATATAATAACAGTGTCGCTGAATATGGCGGAGAAAAAAGATTCAACTATCCAAGACCCGGAGAATACTATGCTTCCCTTAGCGTTGAAACCACATATGGCTGCCGCGATACTTCCGGACAACAAATAACCATAACCGGGCCAACCGGAACATTCAGCATCATTCCCCAAAGTAAAAGGGCCTGCCGGGGTGATGAGATCAGGCTGAAGATAGGACAGACCGATAATGTCTATGATTTCGAATGGGATCTTGGCGATGGCCGGTTCCTTAAAGGCGATACGGTATCCTATGCTTATGAAAGGATGGGCACCTTGTTGCCCAAACTGATACTATATGGTGACAGCGGCATTTGTATCCCGCCGCCTGTTGTTGATACCATTTATATTTATGAAGTCAGCGCAGGCATAGAACTTCCGGATAGCGGCTATTGTGATCAGGTTGACTTGCTTTTCGGTAACCTGTCGGTTGGCAATACACGGAATGACTGGAGCTTCAGTAACGGAATAACCAGCACTGAGAATGAACCGGTATTGCAGTTTACACCAGGCAATTATACCGTGGAACTGAGGGTG
This sequence comes from uncultured Bacteroidales bacterium, assembly GCA_964456825.1. Classification (GTDB taxonomy): domain Bacteria; phylum Bacteroidota; class Bacteroidia; order Bacteroidales; family UBA10428; genus UBA5072. The sequence continues at coordinate 46,392 of CAYWCR010000002.1, read as the reverse complement.
CAGAATAATATCGGATGTTCGGATACGATGACGGAGGCTTTTATTATTCATCCCTTGCCCAACCTTATCCTGAGCCCCGATACCCTTGTTTGTGCCGGTGATGTTGCTTTGATCCGGGCTAGCGGTGGTGACGTTATCCAATGGTCACCGGCAGAGGGGTTGAGTGATGCCAATAGTTTTTCCCCTGTTGCATCGCCCTCTTCCAGCATTGTCTATACAGCCGTATCGATGTTCCAGTTGACCGGCTGCCGTAATTCAGGAAGCTTGTCCATCATGATTCAGCCGGAACCGGAGATTTCCCTGCGGCCTTATCCGGATACCAACATTGTGATCGGGGAAATCATTTCCATCTATGCTGATTCCCTGAATGATGTAACCTACAACTGGTCACCTGTCGACTGGCTGTCGTGTTACGCCTGTGCTTCGCCGGTTGCCCGGCCCCTGGAAACAACCCGTTATACGCTGACCGTTGCCGATATTTACCATTGCTTTACCAGGCAATATGATCTGAATATCGAGGTTACCGAAGCTTATTCCCTCGATGTCCCTACCGCTTTTACCCCGAATGGTGACGGGGAAAATGATGTCGTTTATGTTAAAGGCTGGGGAATAAAAAAGCTCGTTGAATTCCGCATATACAACCGTTGGGGGAATGAAGTCTTCTTCAGCGATGACCTGGCCCGGGGTTGGGATGGCATGTACGGCGGAAAGATCCAGAACATTGACACGTACGCCTACACGGTGACGGTGGAAAATTGGAACGGAAGGATACAAACCAAAAAAGGAACCATCAGTCTGCTGCGGTAATATGACACCCTACGAGGGTGGGGGGACCCTCGTAGGGTGTCGGATTATCCGAAAATCTTTTATATTTGTTATTGGTAACAGAATTTTTAACCCATAATCATCGCATATGAAACCCACTCCCTTTCTTGCTTTTGATCTGGGCGCTTCGGGCGGCCGCGGTATCATAGGAAACCTGAAAGACAAAGTGCTAACCCTGGAAGAAGTTTGCCGTTTTGACAATGGCATGACCAATATCCTGGGCAGTTACCACTGGGATATCCTGAGGCTTTTTGATGAAATTGTCAAAGGAATTGCAAAAACGAATTCCCTGGGTTTACGCCCTGCTTCCATGGGTATAGATACCTGGGGGGTTGATTATGGACTATTGGATAAGAAAGGAAATCTTCTCGGGAATCCATATGCATACCGCGATCACCGGACCGATACGGCCATGGAAGAATTTTCCGCGCGTGTGCCGCTCCAACGAATATACAAGCTCACCGGCATCCAGTTCATGCAGTTCAATACCCTGTTCCAGCTTTATGCTGCCAAACGCGACAAGCTGCCAATTTTGGATGTTGCAGGCGATCTGTTGTTTATTCCCGACCTGCTCAATTACATGCTGACCGGAATCAAAAAAACCGAATTTACCTTCGCTACCACTTCGCAATTGTTGAATCCCATGACCGGCAAGTGGGAGAAAGAGCTTTTCGATGCCCTGGGTATTGCGGAGCACATCATGCAGGAGATCATTGAACCGGGTACTGTATTGGGCCCATTGCATAAGTCGGTGATTGATGAAACGGGGATGCAGGATCTGAAGGTCATTGCCGTGGCTTCCCATGACACCGGTTCGGCTATCGCCGCCATACCTGCAACGGATGAAAACTTCGCCTATATCAGCTCCGGCACATGGTCGCTGATGGGCATAGAATCGAAACAGGCCATCATCACGGAGGATTCGTTCAATTATAGTTTCACCAATGAAGGCGGTGTTAATCATACCTACCGGATATTGAAGAATATTATGGGCCTCTGGCTTATTCAGGAATGCAAACGATGCTGGGCAGGTGCACAGCATGATTATTCCTATCCCGAGCTGGTGGCCATGGCTGAAAGGGCTGTTCCGTTCCGTTCCCTGGTCAATCCCGACCATGCCTGTTTCTATAATCCGGTGGATATGCTCTCGGCTGTCGCTGATTTTTGCAAAGCCCACGGCGAACCCCTGCCTTCCCAGCCAGGCGAATATGCACGTTGTATCTTTGAAAGCCTTGCCCTGAAATACAGGTACGTGCTGGAATCGCTGCGGAAGATCTCCGGTAAAAAGATTGACAAGATCCACATCATTGGTGGCGGATCACAGAATAAATTCCTCTGCCAGCTGACCGCTAATGCTACCGGATTGCAGGTGATAGCAGGCCCTGCAGAAGGAACGGCCATTGGCAATCTCCTGGTGCAGGCCATGGGTTTGGGCTATGTGAGTTCCTTGTCCGAGATACGCGAAATTGTACGGAATTCCTGTGAAACAGTGGTTTTCCAGCCGGTTGATACCGATAAATGGGATGGGGTGTGGGACAGGTTTGTGAAGATAGTGACGAGTGATAAATAAAAGGTAAACGGTATTCAGTATTCGGTAATCGGTACCGATTACTGGTCACCGATTACCGATTACTGTTTACCTCTTCTTCAGCAATTCCTTCAGGGCTATCATCTCGTCCCTGAAGCGGGCGGCTTCGATGAAATTAAGCTCACCGGCAGCTTTTTCCATGGATTTCTTCGTTTTTTCAATGGCTTTCTCAAGGGCTTCACGACTCATATACTGAACCACCGGATCCGCCGCAACGTTAACAGACTGCGGCTCAATGTATGCGTTTTTAAAGCCGGTTTTCATCTTTACCTCTTTCATAATGTTCGAAGCTGCTTTAACAATTTGCTGCGGTGTAATATCATGCTCTTCGTTATAATGCAGTTGCTTTTCACGGCGGCGGTTTGTCTCATCAATAGTACGTTGCATGGAAATCGTGGTTTTATCGGCATACATGATGACCCTTCCTTTGAGATGCCGTGCCGCCCGTCCGGCTGTTTGTGTCAGCGACCGCTCTGAACGCAGGAATCCTTCCTTGTCTGCATCCAGGATAGCCACCAGGGATACTTCAGGCAGGTCAAGGCCTTCCCGCAAAAGGTTTACCCCTACCAGTACATCAAAGGCGCCGCTTCTCAACCCTTCCATAATTTCAATCCGTTCCAGGGTGTCAATATCAGAATGGATATAGCGACTTTTAACCCTGTACTGGATAAGGTATTTTGTCAGCTCTTCAGCCATGCGCTTGGTTAAGGTTGTTACCAATATCCTGTCATGGTTTTCCGTGCAGTTCCTGATCTCCTTCATCAGGTCATCGATCTGGTTTAAGCTCGGACGAACTTCAATCACCGGATCGAGCAGTCCCGTTGGCCTGATCAGCTGTTCCACGATCACCCCCTCACATTTCTCAAGCTCAAAATCAGCCGGCGTAGCACTCACAAAAACAGCCTGGCCTGTCAGCTGCTCGAATTCATCAAATTTAAGCGGACGGTTGTCTATTGCAGCGGGCAGACGGAATCCGTATTCCACAAGCGTCTGCTTCCGCGAATGGTCACCACCGTGCATCGCCCTGATCTGAGGTATGGTAACATGACTTTCGTCGATGAAGGTGATAAAATCCTTCGGGAAATAATCCAGCAGGCAGAATGGCCTGTGACCCGGAGGCCTGCCGTCAAAATACCGCGAATAATTTTCAATTCCCGAACAGTAACCCAGCTCACGCAGCATTTCAAGGTCATAGGTTACCCGCTCCTCCAAACGCTTAGCCTCTTCGTATTTGCCCAGCTCCCTGAAAAACTCAACCTGTTGAATCATGTCATCCTGTATAAGTTCCAGCGCATTTTGCATGCGAGCCCTGGTGGTGACAAAAATGTTGGCCGGATAGATAAAAACACGGTCTAAAGAATTCAATGTCTTTCCCGTAAAAGGATCAAAGGATGAGATCTGTTCTATCTCATCACCATAAAAACTCACCCTGTATGCAAAGTCGCTGTATGCAAGGAAAATATCCACATTGGCACCCATTACCCTGAAAGTCCCCCTTTTGAATTCAATTTCATTTCTGGAATAAAGGCTGTCCACCAGCTTCCGTAGAAAGACATTGCGGGTGATCAGCTGTCCCTGCTCTATTTCAATGGTGTTGCTGTGAAAATCCTCGGGATTTCCGATCCCGTATAAACAGGATACCGAGGATACCACGATGACATCACGCCTTCCCGACAGCAGGGATGAGGTGGCACTGAGCCTCAGTTTTTCAATGTCTTCATTGATCGACAGGTCTTTCTCAATATAGGTATTGGTCACCGGTAAATAGGCCTCAGGCTGATAATAATCGTAATAGGAGACAAAGTATTCTACGGCATTTTCAGGAAAAAACTGTTTAAATTCCCCGAAAAGCTGGGCAGCCAGGGTTTTATTATGGCTTAGCACCAGGCTTGGTCGCTGCACTTGCTGGATGACATTGGCCATGGTAAAGGTCTTTCCTGAACCGGTAACACCCAGCAGGGTCTGAAATTTCATTCCCCGTTGCAGGCCTTGGGTAAGCTGCCTGATGGCCTCAGGCTGATCACCGGTAGGCTTATAGGCAGCGGTAAGCTTGAATTCCATTGTCAGTATAATAACAAGGTTGTTAAGATAAAACTTTTTGATCACAAATGCTGATTTAAAGTTCATCCTGAAATAGGTGGTTGACGATGGAAAAAATTACAGACCTGCCTGCCGAAGCCCGATACATCAGGAACAGGCAGGTTTACAGATTGAATAGTTAAACGGATAAAAAGCTAATTAACTAAATCCTGAAATCCAAAACGAACATTATTTTAAGGCAATTGTTGAGCTTATTCATTGTATTTGTCAGTCATGTTAGATAACTTTATTAAATATAAATAAATTTTTGCAGTATGCATTTGCGCGGAAAGATACTGACCTTTTTCTCAATCCTGGTTATGATTAACGGTCCTGCTTCAGGACAGCTTTCCGGCAGGATTCATGATCAACTGAAGTTCAAACATATTACGGTTGATCAGAATTTGACCAATAACATGGTGATCAGCATCTGTCAGGACAGTTATGGTTTTATATGGTTTGGTACTTCCGGTGGCTTGAATAAATACGACGGTTATGATCTTGCCAACTATTATCATATAAACGGTGATTCAACAACCATACCGGGTGATCGTATTGAAATTATATTTTGTGATAGCAGAATGACTTTGTGGATTGGCACTCATTACGGGCTTTGCTATTATAATTATGATCAAAATTCATTTGTTTTATTTAAACACAGTTTATGTCCTGATGGATTAGGCAGGATCAATGATATAACCGAGGATGAGAATGGTGTTTTATGGATAGCATCCTGGAATGGGCTTATAATGTATGATCCTGTAAATAACGTCCTGCAAAAATATGTGCATAATGCTGATGATCTGTTTTCTTTACCCCATGATAATCTGACCAATATTGCCATTGACGGGGACAATAATCCATGGGTTTCAACCTATAATCAGGGAATTGCCAAATTTGACAGAAAGTCGGGCACGTTTATGACTTACAGCAATGACCCTGACGACCCGGGATCCATCAGCGAAAACAGGATTGAATCCATATACAGGGATCGCAACCAGAATCTTTGGTTCGGTACTTACAATAAAGGATTAAATCTTTTGGTTCATGGTACAGCAGGATTTAAGCGTTATTATCCTGACAGTGCAATTACCGGTAGTGGCAGGGTACGGGCTTTTTTTGAAGACAAAAAAAACAGATTCTGGATTGGGACGCAGACCGGATTGTATCTGTTTAATTCCCAGCTGGGTTCTTTCACAAGGTATGCTTTTACAGATCATCCTTTCTCAGCGTTGAGCCATAACTCTATACAATGCGCATTGGTCGACAATAATGAGGGTTTATGGCTGGGTACATTTAACGGCGGTGTCAGTTATACCAATTTGAATACGGCAGGAATCACCCTTTATGAATACAGTAATCTGAAAAGTCCTTATTTTCTGAATGATAAGACTGTTTATTGCTTTGCAGAAAATGCAGAAGGTAATATCTGGGTCGGCACAGAGCAGGGCGGATTGAATTATCTCAACCGGCAAACCGGATTATTTACCTATTTTGTTCCTACCGCTGGCAGCAGCAATAGTATGAAAAGCGCCAACATCAAAGATATAGTGATTGACAGTAATAATGAACTATGGATTGCCACGAACCAGGGAGGTCTTAGTAATTTTAATCCTGCAACAAAGCAGTTTACTAATTATCTGAATGATCCTGAGAATGCCAATTCTTTGCCCAGCAATAACATTTATGACTTATATCTTGAGGAAAATGGAAATCTGTGGATCTGCACCCTCAACGGGATTTGTTTAAAGACACCAAAGGATAAGGGCTTCATACGGTTAACTGCTGACCGGACCGTTGAAAGGGCAGATAGTGTTGAAAGTTTTGGTTACGTTGAAATACTTGTCCCTGATAAAAATGGATTGTTGTGGGGAGCAGGTCCGGGAATACCGGGAATTCTGCAAATCAATCCCAAAGATCTCACGTTGACGATCATTCAAAAACTGGGATCCCTGATCCTTCCCGTATTTAGCGAGATTTATTGTGATGCATATGGCTACCTTTGGTTTGGCATGGAAGGTAATTCGATTATCAGATTAAATCCCGCAGATCTCAGTTATATACTTATTGGTCCTGATGCAGGCTTTCCGAAAATAAACACTATGGCTATTCTCGACGATCCTGAAGGCAACCTTTGGATTTCCTCAAACGATGGATTATATTGCTTTTATGAACTTACCGAACACCAGGATTCAATTCATTATAAAAGATACAGCAAATATGAGGGGCTTCAAAGCAGGCAATTTGTCTTAAACTCCAAGATGGTAAGCAGGGAAGGAGAGTTTTTTTTCGGTGGAGTCAACGGATTTAACTCATTCATACCCTCCGAAGTCAGAGAAAATCCTTATCCTCCCCTTCTTGTTTTTACTGACTTCAGGGTGAATAACCGCTCCGTCATGGTCAATGAAGTTGTTGGTGGAAAACGGCTCCTTAAGAAATCCATACTTGAAACCAGGGAAATTAAAATCAATCATCGCATTAAACTCTTTTCTGTCGGTTTTTCGGGCCTTCATTACGTGGCCCCCGAACAGAACCAGTATGCCTATAAGCTGGAAGGGTTTGATGACTGGACAACCGTTAACGCTTCAAGCCGTTTTGCCAGCTATTCAAATCTGAAACCCGGAAAATACCGGTTTATGGTAAAGGCTTCCAATAACAGCGGAGTCTGGAATGAAGAACCTATCAGCCTGAAAATTATTGTAAAACCTCCATTTTGGAGGACCATCTGGTTTTATCTGCTGGTACTGGTTACATTAACTACCCTGGTAGCCTATTTTATCAACTGGAGGGAACAGCGTCTTAGAACCGATAAGCTTACCCTGGAAAGTAAGATCAGACAGGGTGAAGAGGAGTTGACAGCCCGTAAAAACGAAATTGAGAAACACCAGAAAATGCTGGCAGAAAAGGAGCAGGCTGAATTTGAAGGCCGATGGTTTAACGATGGCCTGGCAAAGTTCTCTGAGATTCTCAGCAAGGAGAAAAGCAACCTTATTAAACTCTGTCAGGATGTGATCTCAAACCTTACATCCTATGTTGAGGCGATTCAGGGTGCGCTATATATAGTGAACAACAACGACCACGAGAATATATTCCTTGAGCTGGCCGCAGGTGATATAATAAACACCGGGAACCGGGAAAATAATGCCATATTGCCGGGTGAAGGACTTGTAGGGGCATGCTTTAAATCAAAGGAGATCATGGAGATCAGGGATGTGCCGGATAATTATTTTAAAATATCATCGGGACTGGGTTCTCTAAAACCGGATTATCTTTTATTGCTTCCGATAAAGTTTGATACCAATATTGAAGGCGTCATAGAATTGGCTTCTTTTAAAGAAATTGAATCCTATAAGATCCATTTCATTGAGAAGCTTGCCGAGATGATAGTCCCCATCATTGCTTCATTTAAGGCCAACATGCTGGTGGAACAAATGTATGCCAGAACCCGGGAACAATCTGAAGAATTGCAGGCCCAGGAAGAAGAATTGCGGCAAAATATGGAAGAAATGAGAGCCACCCAGGAGGAATCAGAAAGGGTTAAGGTCAGACTTGAAAAACAAATTGAAGCATTGAAACAGGAGAATCAGAAATTGAAACCCGGGATATCCGATAAGAAAAAACAATGATTTCCATGCCCCGACAGGGATTTTAACACCACATCGGAGCAGGATGTTATAAAAAATGTGAAACAATAATAAAAAACTGGAAACACTTGACGAAAATAATCGTAAATAATGTTGGAAATGGGAAATTATTTGATAATCAATAACGGCATCAAAGGCCATGCGCATTTTAAATATCTATGAGCAAAGGTAAATCAGGTTTCTTGCGGCATATTGCCGAGTTAATCATTCAAAATAAAGCGCTTACGGCGGAAAATGAAAAACTGAGCCGCCAAAATGAAGTGCTCTCCCACGATGTGGAGAATTACAAACAACTGATTGCCAAGTTCAATTCGCAAAGTCTTCCCAAGAAAACTACGGCCGACAGAAGCAAGAACGTTTTCAAGTATAAAACTGCCACCGTATTATTTGCGGATGCACAAGGGTTTCAGAATATATCCCCTAATCTTGATTCCAAGGTACTGGTTGACAGTCTGGATGAAATTTTTATTCAGCTTCAGAACATTATCAACAAATATGAGATCAAGAGCCTGAAGACCATCGGTGACACTATCATGTGTGTAGGGGGGATCCCTAAAAAGAGGCTGACAAATCCGATCGAGGTATTGCAGGCCGCCGTTGAAATGCAGTATTATATTAAGGACATCCAGCGGTCGTATTATAACGACAAAGTGTGGAAACTGAGAATTGGTATACATACCGGCCCTCTGGTGGCAACCTTTAAAGGCGGAAAGAAACAAATCAACGAGGTGAAAGGTGATACCGTCAATATGGCCACCCGCATACGGCAATTCTGTGAGGACGGACAAATACTGATATCTGCCAACACCTATGAACTGGTAAAGGACCTGTTTGACTGTGAATTCTTTGGGAATATGCCCGTCAAATATAAGGGGGATATACCGTTGTATACCGTACTGGGCATAAAGGCCGAATTCTCGCTTCAGCAAAAACGCATTATTCCTAATAAACGTTTTAGCATCCGGTATGGGCTTATTCAATTTATGGACCTTCAGGAACTTATACTGGACAAACTTGAAAAGGAGCTGACCAGGAACCTATATTATCATAATGTGAAGCATACGGTGGATGTGGTAACCCAGGTGGAGCTGATTGGCCTGGGTGAAGGAATGGTTGATGAAGACCTGCTGTTGCTGAAAACGGCCGCATTATTTCATGATGCCGGTCACTCTATTGGATACGACAATCATGAGCATTATAGCACGCTGATTGCACGTCAAATACTCCCTGACTTTTATTATACCCAGTCACAGATTGATATTATCTGTGAGCTGATCCTGAGCACAGCGCTTCCTCCCAATCCAAGGAACAAGCTCGAGGAGATCATGTGTGATGCCGATCTTGATTACCTGGGCCGCAGCGATATGATCCCGGTTTCCAATACACTTTATATGGAACTCCAGGAAAGGGATAAGATAAAATCCATCAATGACTGGAATCGCATGCAGATCAAGTTTATTACAGGCCATCAGTATTTCACTCAGACAGCCCGTAATCTGCGTGAAGTAAACAAGCAAATGCAGATCGAAAGGATCAGGAACCTCCTTCCCAAAGAAGAACAAGTAGTCTGATATGCTAAGCCCTGCCAGGGTCTCAAACCCAAGTTTGGTTCTTATATCCTGGCCGGTGTTTTAACAACAGCCGGTTCGGCCCTTTTATAAAAACCATACAGGGTGATCAGCAATACGGAAAGGATGATGATCATACCGTACAAACCCGGGTAAGCCCGGGGATTTAACAGACGGCTGCCAACACCGGTTATAATTTCTCCCGGGCTGATGAATATGTCCCAGCTGTTGTACCGCATAAAACGGCCCATATAAACACCCAGGCTGGATAAAACCAGTGACATCAGCGCAAACCATTTGCCTGCCAGGGCAGAATACATCCGGGATGCCAACCTTTCCATTTCGGCTACTGAAATAAATCCCAGTAAAAATCCTTCCCATGCGAAGAATGCAAGCAGCAACAAGTCATACCACAGGGGCATACTGCCACCCTCCACCAGATGAATAAAATCAGTGATTATATATGGAGCATTGGGAAGGAACATCAGCCAGAGGAAGACAAAGCCATAGAAAACAAGTCCCGCACCACGACGGGCCAGGGGAGCAATGACAAACCGGCTCAGGAATAAAGGGACAGCAGCCAGGAATAAATTCCATAACATGAAAATATAGGTCTGCTCCCCTGTTTTAATAATTCTGAAAGCAACCAGGGTGATGCTGAAAAAAGTGAGAAAGATCAACAGAGCATTGAGCTGTCCCAGCTTCTTATACAGCCATGTAAGCTTATTAATCATAAAAGTGATATGTAAGATTGTCTTTTTCATTGACTTGTTGGTTTTTAGCATTTAGGCTGCAGACTGCAAGACCTGCCTGCCGGCAGACAGGCTGCAAAGCTGCATGACTTTATTATAACAATTTTGGGATAAAAATGATCAATCCTGAAACCAGCGCTGCCAAGGCAGCTGCCAAAACAGCTCCGGCCGCCATGTCTTTCACCATACCCGCCTTTTTATTTAATTCCGGTGAAACAATGTCTACCAGGCTTTCAATGGCTGAGTTGAACAATTCGGCAATAAAAACACCACCAATTACCAATATAATCACCATCCATTCACCGGTGCTTATGTTTAGGATCCACCCCATGGTTATGGCCGCTATAGCCGCCAGCGTATGTATCCATAAGTTGTGTTCCTGCCGGAAAGCCGACGCGAGTCCGTTGAACGCGTAATGGAAGCTTTTCAATCTTGACGTTGCAGAGAACTTTTTGCTTTTATTTTTCATTCTATACAAATTTAAAGACTGACTACATAATTACTTTTTCTATACTCCCTGGCTCTTCAGCAGTTTATCAAGATAATCAAGATGATGCCGAAAGGAAATCCTGCCTTTCTCTGTGACAGCATACCGGGTATTGGGTTTTTTCCCGATAAATTGCTTTAATATTTCAATCAGGCCGTTTTTCTCCAGGGCAGCAATATGACTTGCAAGGTTCCCGTCGGTGATATCCAGCAATTCCTTCAGGGTGTTGAAATCCACCCGGTCATTCACGACCAGTACCGACATTATGCCCAGTCTGATACGGCTGTCAAAGATTTTATTCAGTCCTGATATTATTTCTTTCACGGGAATTCATGAATTGTGGACGGACAGATTTGTTTTCCGTTCATACCGGTAGTACATGATGGCTCCGTATAGTATATGCAGAATGCCGAAACCGAAGGCCCAGAAAAGCAGTCCGTAACCCACCAGAAACGAAGCAACCAGTCCCGTAATGATTTCTGAAATACCCAATATCCGGACATCGGGCAGGGTATATTTGCTGGTATGAACCAGCGCTAATCCATAAAAAACGAGGGTAGCCGGGGCAACAAGAAAGAAAATCCCGTTATAGAGCAAGGCCAGGCAGAAAATACCTCCGGCAGAAAGGGGTATAAAAACATTGATCAGCATTCTTTTTGTTGTGCTGTCCCATACTTTCAGCTTATTCCTTCGGGCTTTCCTCGTGGTGAAATAAATGCCCGATCCCAAAGCAAGGACAAGGACGATAAGGGCATCTGCAATCAGGAAACCGATTTTACTTTGAAAAAACAGATCCAGTTTATCGATAAAGTACCGGTTGATACTAAAATAGCGCTCGTCATAATCAAGGTAAAAAAATGCCACACCGGCACCCAATAGGGCGATGATCCCGGCTGATATCCCCGAAAGACCGCTGAGGGACAAAAACCTTGATGACCGTTCCATCAGGTTCCTGATTTCTGACAGGTTCTGTATTTGTTCCTGATTTGAATCCATATATAAAAGTACTTTGAGATACAAAGTAAATGAGAAAATTTTACAATTCCAAAGAAATGGGTGAAAAAAGTTGAATAGTGGAACAGTGGAAATACAGATTACCGGTTACCGTTTACCGTTCTCCCTGTCCTTCTTAGCCTCCGGGTAAAATTCCTTATATTTTCAATTGTCAGTGCATGTCTTTTTGTACCACGCGACCCAAACAAATAGGAGTAAGATTGCATGGACGGGACGTCATTGAATATTATTTTAAGCATAGCCAGGAAAGGTATGACGACCAGCATTCCTGGCAAACCCCAGATCATAGCTCCGACAATGAGCCCGATAATAACAATGAATGGATTGATTCTGACATTGTTGCCTACAATATTAGGAGAAAGGAAATTGTTTTCAAGAACATGCACGATATAAACAAATACTATTATCCGGAGTGAATATTTCATGGAATCTTCTGTCAGTAAAGTAAAAAGGAATGGTATGGCGCCTCCGATAAAATTGCCAAAGTATGGGATAAAACTGAATAATGCTGAAACAACACCCAGCAGCAATGGGTATTGAATGCCAATGATCAGATAGCCTATGGAATTAAATATGCACAGAATCAGGACTACCGTCGTGACGCCCAACATATACCGGGTCACAACCGTAGCAATTTCTTTCAGGATCTTAACTACGATAGGCCTGTTATTCCGTCCGGTTATCTTAAGGATAAAATAAGCAAATTTGGTTCGGTAATATAAAAACAGGAATATATACACCGGCTGCATTAAGACTTTAAATACGGTACCGGTTGTTGCCGAGAATACCTTTTCTGACTGTAAACCCAGATCCATAATATGGGTGAGGAGAAATTCCTTGAGCCTGTCTCCCGGAATCCCTAATTCCTCGTTTATATAGTACTGAAACTGCTCAATATGGGCGATCATTTTTTGGCGGAACAGGGGGAGTTCATCGGTAAACAGGCTTATCCTTTTAAAAACAAAGGCAGCAATGAATGCAATGACAACAATCCCCAGCAGGATTCCGGCAAGTATTGCCAGGATCCTGGGTGTCCCTTTCTTTTCAAGGAAATTAACGATGGGATAGAGCAGATAAGACAGCAGTATACCAAAAGCCAGCGGATATAGAAAGTCTTTTGCCAGGATGAGGCCATAAATCAAAAGGATTATGGAAAGCAATACATAAGTAAGCCGGAATCCAAAGGGATATTTGCGTCTCATTCGTTAAGATGTAAGTTTTGCTGGCTATAAAATTACAAAATCTTTACTTTTGCACCTAGTATCAGGTTAATTGGTTTAATTACACCAACGGGATATTGAATTTCAAACTGTTTATCAATCTTCATGTACGTTCGAATGTCATACAAAGCCATCCTGCTCCTTGCAGCATTGTGCATATATCCTTCAACCAATTGCCAGATGAAGGATTGCAACATGCAGAATTTTTCCTTTCAGGCTGGCGAAGAGGCACGTTACCGGATTTCCTATAACTGGTTTGTCTGGTGGACGGATGTCGGTGAAATGTGGTTCTCGGTAAAGGAAAGCAGTGTTTACGAAATACCCTGTCTGCACCTGCTCGCTGTCGGGGCCACTTATAAAAGCTGGGACTGGTTCTTCAAGGTTCGTGACCGCTATGAATCATGGGTTTATCCCGAATCACTCAAACCGATTGTTTTCAGCCGGGACGTATACGAAGGCGGATATACCTTTAAACACCATTATGTCTTCAACCACCGGAAGGGAATAGCCTATATGCAAACGCAGAACAGTGACAAACCGGTGAAGAAAGATACTATCGCAATACCTGACTGTACCTTTGATATCGTTTCTATTTTGTACTATGTCAGAAATATTGATTTTTCCCGGTACAGGATCAATGATACCATTCCTGTCACCATACTGCTGGATAATGAGATCTATAATATTTACTTCAGGTACCTCGGGACCGAAAAAAAGAAGATAAAAAGTATGGGCGAGACAGACTGTATGAAATTCAGTGCAATGCTTATTCAGGGCAGTATTTTCAAGGGTGGCGAAAAAATGTTCCTGTGGGTGACCAATGATAAAAACCATATTCCGGTTTATATTGAGTCTCCTATCATTGTGGGTTCAGTGCGTGGAACACTGATTGACATAAAGGGTAACCGGTATCCGCTGGGATTTGGGAAGTGACAAGGGGGGTTGAAGTAGGTAATCGGTAACTCCTGTTATAACCGAATACCGATTACCCTCTTCCCACCTTACAACCTTATAATCTCCTCTGACGCCGTCTGTGCATCGATTACCGTGATAGCCGTCATGTTCACGATCTCCCTTACCGAACTACCCATCTGCAATACATTTATGGGTTTCATGATGCCCATGAGAATAGGTCCGATAACCTCGGCCCCGGCCAGTTCCTGCATCATTTTATAAGCAATATTGCCGGAATTAAGATCCGGGAATATGACGGTATTAACTTCCATGTCGGCGAGTTTTGTAAACGGGAATTTCTCCACGCGCAATTGCCTGTTGAAAGCATAATTGGCCTGAATTTCGCCGTCGACGATCAGGTCAGGATAATCACGGTGCAGAATATCAATGGCCTCTCTGACCTTATTAGGGCTCTCGGCACGGTTTGACCCGAAGTTTGAGAAGGAAAGCAGGGCTATCCTGGGCACCATATTGAATCTTCTTACTACATTGGCTGCAAGCAGGGTGGTATCGGCAAGCGCCCTGGCAGAAGGATTAATATTCACGGTTGTGTCGGCAAAAAAGAATGGTCCCTTTTTTGTCGTGATAATATACATCCCGGCAATATGGTGCTGGGTATTATTTGAGCCGGCAATTTGCAGGGCAGGACGTATGGTATTCGCATATTGCGTTGAGAATCCGGAGAGAAAACCATCGGCATCACCGGTTTCCACCATCATAACGCCAAAATAATTATGGTCTCTTATTTTTTCCAGCGCCTCGTCATAAGTCATTCCTTTTCGCTGACGCTTCTCAAACAACAACCGTGCATACCTTTTCCTTCGTTCTTCTTCTTTGGGGCTGTAATGATCGATAATGGTTATTCCATTCAGATCCAGGCTATATTGCGCGGCCAGCTTTCGGATCCCTTCTTCGTCTCCCAACAGTACGGGTAATGCAATGCCTTCCTGTTGCACCAGATGGGCTGCTTTAAGCACTTTAAAGTTGCCGGCATCGGCCATAACAATACGTTTCGGCTGCTGGCAGGCTTTGATGCGGATATCATCCACCAGTTTATTATATATGCCCATGCGTTTCATCAGCCCGATCTCATAAGCTTTCCAGTCGGTAATGGGCATCCTTGCCACGCCGGTGTCCATGGCCGCTTTTGCAACAGCGGGTGCAACCCTGGTGATCAGCCTCGGATCGAGAGGCTTGGGAATAATATATTCCTTTCCGAATGAAAGATTAGATACTTTATAGGCAAGATTAACAGCTTCCGGAACATCTTCCTTGGCCAGCCTGGCAAGCGCCTGAACAGCGGCCAGCTTCATTTCCTCATTGATCGTTTTGGCCCTTACATCCAGCGCTCCGCGGAAAATAAAGGGGAATCCCAGTACATTATTGATCTGGTTGGGATAATCCGACCGCCCGGTAGCCATGATGATATCAGGCCTTGCTGCCACGGCTTCGTCATATGCAATTTCAGGCACGGGATTCGCCATGGCAAATACTACCGGATCGGGAGCCATGGTCTTCAGCATTTCAGGGGTCAGAATTTTGCCTACCGATAAGCCCAGGAAAACATCGGCATCTTTAAGGGCATCGGCCAGGGTTGTCAATGAAACGTCCTGGGCAAATTCCTGCTTGTATTTATTTAAGTCGGTTCTTTTGGTGGTTATCAAACCTTTGCTGTCGAGCATGAATATATTTCCGCCTTTTACACCAAGTCTTTTATAAAGCTTTGCGCAGGAAATGGCTGCAGCACCAGCACCATTTACGACCACCTTGATCTCACTTATTTTTTTCCCGGTGATTTCCAGCGCATTCAGCAATCCTGCCCCTGAAATAATCGCCGTGCCATGCTGGTCGTCATGAAAAACGGGGATATCCAGCATACTTTTCAGCCGCTCTTCAATTTCAAAGCATTCAGGCGCTTTGATATCTTCCAGGTTTATGCCCCCGAAGGTTGGCGATATGGCTTCCACCGTACTGATGACTTTATCAATGTCCTTCTCATTTACTTCAATATCAAAAACATCCACATCCGCAAATACTTTGAAAAGCAGGCCTTTCCCTTCCATAACAGGCTTGCCGGCAATGGCTCCGATGTCTCCTAATCCCAGCACCGCCGTACCGTTTGAGATAACGGCCACAAGGTTGCACTTGGCGGTATAGATGTAGGCATCTTCAGGATTCTTCTGAATTTCCAGGCAGGGCTCAGCAACGCCCGGCGTGTAGGCCAGGGATAAATCATACTGCGTATTATAAGGTTTTGTCGGTATTACTTCAATCTTTCCGGGCCTGCCACAGGAATGGTAACGGAGGGCTTCATCACGGGTAAATTTTGCCATATGCTGATGTTTTAATTGGTTGATAATAAAATTAGTTAAATTGCTCAATTCCCGGCAAGATAAATATCATAATTACCCATTAAGAAAGAAATGATTTGCTTTTCGCAGCAAAATTCCTGATAGACTGAGTGTTCATCAGAGGTTACCCTGAAGCGAAAATAATGCTTAAATTTGCTCAAAATTGCAGCACCGATGGCCGTTAATGCTACATTCCGCTTTTATGAAGAGCTGAATGACTTTCTGAAAAAGCCATATCGCAAAAAAGCTTTTATGCACACCTTTAATGGACTTACCACCGTTAAAGATGCCATTGAATCCATGGGTGTGCCGCATACTGAAATTGACCTGATAACCGTGAACGGCAATCCGGTCGATTTTAATTACCGGGTCATGGAGAATGATACCATTGCTGTCTACCCGGTTTATGAAAGCCTCGACATCTCACCGGTACAATTGTTGCGCAAAAAGGTTTTGCGGGAGCCAAAATTTATTTTGGATGTTCATCTCGGGAAATTGGCACGGTATCTGCGAATGGCCGGATTTGACTGTCTCTATGACAAATACTATAACGACCCTGAGATTATCCGGCTTTCCCTGAAACAAAAACGTATTATCCTTACCCGCGACAAAGGGATTCTGAAAAACGGAAAGGTAAGCCGGGGTATGTTTGTGTGGTCAGATTCTCCCAAAAAGCAATTCGGTGAGGTGATCGCAAGGCTTCAGCTTGAAAATTTCATTCATCCGTTTACCCGGTGTACCGGATGCAATGAGGGCATCATACAGGTTGAAAAGGATAAGATAACCGATCAGCTTCAGCCATTGACCCGAAAATATTTTTCGGTTTTTTATCAATGTACGGGATGTAAAAAGATCTATTGGGAAGGATCCCATTTTACCCGGATGAAGCAATTTATGAACGAATATCAGGAATGCCCATAAGTAAAAGAGCAGGGGAGACTGTCATTAAGAAG
>CAYWCR010000002.1:21780-28857 GCA_964456825.1 uncultured Bacteroidales bacterium | reverse complement strand
TCGATCTGAGCCATACCATCGCGCATGGCATGAACACATATCAGGGAATTCCCGCACCGGTCATCAGGGATTTCCTTTCCCGCGAGGATTCTAAGCAAAACTATGAAGAAGGCACGGAATTTCATATCGGGATTATTGAAATAGCTTCCAACACCGGAACTTCCATCGATGTACCCTTTCACCGTTATGCTGATGGTGCTGATCTTTCAGAGATCAATCTGGGAACCCTTACAGGCCTGGAAGGTATACTCATAGAAATACCGGTCAGCAAAACTAACGCTATCGATGAGACTTATTTTAAAGGACTGAATGTCGAAGGAAAGGCGGTGCTTATTTACACGGGTTGGGATATTTACTGGCAAACAGAACAATATTACCAGGGACATCCCTATCTTACAGATATTGCTGCAAAATGGCTGGCTGAGAAAAAAGTCAAACTGGTGGGGATCGACACTTTCAATATTGATGATACCCGTACCCGCATTCGTCCCGTTCAATCCACATTATTACTGGCCGGAATACCGATCGTTGAGCATTTGTGCAATCTCTCCCTGTTGCCGGTAAATGGTTTCCGCTTTTATTGCGTGCCGCCAAAAATAAAGGGACTGGGATCATTTCCCGTCAGGGCATTTGCGGAAATATACCATTAATATCCGGCTGCCTGTCCGTCCTTTCGGGACTCAGAAGCGCCATAATAGACCTTGTTTTTCTCATCCCACATAATGGCCTGGTATCCACCGAATCCGTCCAGACTATAACTGATCTTATGACCCCGGCGGAGAAGGTCCCTGACGATATCATAGGGTATGCCTGACTCGACAAAAATGTTGCCTGAGCCTTGCCTGTCTTCACCCGTTGGTTCTGAACTTCCCTCGTGTCGTATGCGCGGTGCATCACCCGCCTCCTGCAAATTCATGCCGAAGTCAATCAGGTTATTAATGATCTGAACATGACCCTGTGGCTGCATGTCACCGCCCATCACCCCGAAGCTTATCCAGGGTTTCCCGTCTTTGGTAATAAATCCGGGTATGATGGTATGGAAAGGTCTTTTCCCGGGTGCATATACATTGGCGTGGCCGGGCTCAAGCGAAAAAAGCTCTCCGCGATCCTGCAGCATAAACCCCAGTCCCCCGGGAATAACACCTGAACCCATACCCCGGTAATTGCTTTGAATGAGTGAGACCATATTCCCCTCGCTGTCAGCCGTTGACAGGTAAATAGTGCTCGGAGGCAACAGGTTCCCGGCCTCATATGCAGCACTTGCTTTTTGAAGGTCAATAAGCTGGCGGCGCTGTTGTGCATATTCCTTGCTTAATAATTGATCCAATGGAATAGCAGCAAAATCAGGATCGGCATAGAACTTCGCGCGGTCTTCAAACACCAGCTTCTTGGATTCAATGAAAAGATGCAGGTAATCAGCGCTGCCAAAACCCATGCCTGCCAAATCATATCCTTCCAGTATATTGAGCATTTGCAGCACCGCAATTCCCTGACCGTTTGGCGGCAACTCCCAAACATCATATCCGCGGTAGCTGACAGATAAGGGTTCCACCCATTCGGAGACATGGCCTGACAGGTCTTCAAGACTTAAAAAACCACCCTGCTTTTTAACGGTTTCAGCAATGATCCCTGCCAGATCACCTTTGTAAAAGGCGTCACGACCCGCAAGTGCAATTTCTTCAAGGGTTTCAGCCAGGTCAGGATTCCGGAAAACCTCTCCTTTCCCCGGCGTATGTCCGCCCGGCATGTAAGTTTCAGCAAAACCCGGATATTCTTTTAAGATCCTGGCATTTCTTTCCATATAGTAAGCAATAAGCTCAGTGACAGGAAATCCTTCCCTGGCATAGTGAATAGCAGGTTTTAACAGGTCCTCCATAGGCTTCATGCCAAATTTTTTATGCAACTCAAACCAACCGTCGACACAACCCGGGACGGAAACTGATAAGGGACCGTGCGAAGGTATTAGGTTTAATTGATGGTCAGGGAAATACTGGTATGAAAGTGACCGCGGGGAGCGGCCTGAAGCATTCAATCCATATAACTTTTTTGTTTTCGCATCCCACACCAGGGCAAAAAGGTCACCGCCAATGCCGCAACCGGTGGGCTCAACCAAACCCAATATGGCATTGGCTGCAATGGCTGCATCAACAGCTGTTCCTCCGCTTTTCAAAATTTCAATGGCTGCCTGTGTTGCCAGGGGGTGGCTCGTGGCCGCCATTCCATTCCGGGCTATCACTTCCGAACGGGTGGAAAACAGTGCTCCGGTGATCCGGTCCTGGGAATGGGAATTGATGACCAGAATATGGCTGATGATGAGGATCATTAAAAGCTTTTTCATAGTATTTTTTTCAGGTGAGGGTGTTAATCTGTTCAATTGTCGTAGTAGTTGCAGTTGTTGCCGGTTGTCAGTTGTCAGGAGTGATGGTTGTGATGGTTATGATTGTTGTGGTTGTTGTGGATTTTAGTCGTTCAGTCTGAAAGTCTTGCAGTCATGCAGCCGGTAATTTAGCGGTTCAGGTGTTTAGGGATTTAGCTTTTTAGGAATATAGGTGTTTTTTGCTAAACCGCTCAATTGCCATATAGCTAAAACGCTAAGATGCATACACTTTTCGTTTTTCACTTTTCGTTTTTTACTGTTCGCCGGACGCTGCCGGGTCTTTCTCCCTAATTTCCCAGCAAATCCTTTTCCGGGTCAGCTCCTGAAAACATTGTCAGGGGTGATTCGATAAACTCCTTAATTGTTTTCAGGAAACGCACCGAGGTGGCTCCGTCAATGATCCGGTGATCATAAGACAAAGCCACATACATGATGGGGCGGATCTCAACGTTGCCCTGTATGGCCACCGGCCTTTCGACGATATTATGTATACCCAGAATGGCCGATTGGGGTGGATTCAGGATGGGTGTTGAAAGCATCGACCCAAAGATACCTCCGTTGGTGATGGTAAAAGTTCCGCCGGTCATCTCTTCAAGGGTTACACGGTTATTCCGGGCTTTCAGGGCAAGATCGGTAATCTGTTTTTCCATTTGAGCCATGGACATGGTTTCAGCATTTCTGATGACAGGTACCATCAGTCCCTTGTCAGTCTGCACGGCAATCCCCAGGTCTACAAAGGAAGGGGTGATCATTTCATCACCTTCTATGGATGAATTCACGTCAGGATACTGAAGCAAAGCCCGTGCAGCTGCTTTGGCAAAAAACGACACGAGGCCAAGCTTGATCCCGTGCTTATCCTGAAAGGGCTGCTGGTATTTCTTTCGTAACCCGATCACACCGGTCATGTCAACCTCATTGAAAGTGGTCAGCATGGCGGTTTCATTTTTAACAGCAACAAGCCGGCGGGACAGCTTTCGGCGAAGGGGTGACATGGGGTGACGCTCAACCTGCCGTCCGCCCTTTAAAATCTGTCCTGTCTCAGATCTTGATACGTTGTTGCCTTTCAATACCAGGTCGACATCATCCGACGTAATTTTCCGGAGTCCCCTGATGATATCATCCACCGACAGTCTGGCCTCTTCCATTTTGCGGCGGGCAAGGGGTGTGATTTTTATGGCTGGCTGTTTATCAGACTGTCCCATGTTCGTTTTTTCTTGTGAAGCTGCAGCGACATCTGTCGTGTCTGTCCTTGTTGCAGGTGGCGCAATATCCTTCAAGGCAGTATCCTGTTTGTTGTCAGCATGCTTCTCCCTGATTTCCTGTTGGTTTGCCGCGAAACCGGTGTCGATCGTACAGGCCAGATCACCAACCTGTATCTTTTCACCTGCCCTGGCCATTATTTTTATCTTCCCCGGTTCCGGAGCAATAAGCGGAAGGGTAGCCTTGTCGGTTTCCACATCAGCTATTTCCTGATCCCTGTCAACGATATCACCATCCTGTACGAGCCAGTTTCCAATGGCAACTTCGGTGACAGATTCTCCGGGACTGGGTATCTTAATTTCGATGATCATGATAATGTATTAATTGTCTTTATTGTTTTACAATTTTTATCCTTCATTCAAGAACCCACCCCTAACCTCTCCAAGGAGGGGAATTTTACACATTCATAAAGATATTCCACTGTTTCACCTTTACACTTTTTCACTCCTTAATGTTTCTCCCCGAAATACCTGTACTGGTTCAGAATATCCTGTTTCTGGCTTCCGTCGGGGCATTGCAGTCCGCAATATGGTCTATTCAGCTCGCATACACATTTCTTGAATACTTTTCCGATAATTTCCTCCTGGCTTATCTGATGAACTTTCAGTAGTCCGGTTGCCGGGCTTCCGCTGGGTTGCCTGAAGATGGGAAGGATTTCAAACCCTTTGAATTCATGCCATATATGCCTCCATGGGCCCATATTGCCGGGTTCTTCCTGTACCCATAAGGTAACCAAAGCATTGTCGTACTTATGCATGATCGCATCCACCTGGTTTCTTGGGAAGGGATGCAACTGTTCAATCCTTACCAGTGCGACATCACGGGCTTTCAATTCCTCCTTCCTGGCCAGCAGGTCATAGAAGATCTTCCCTGAGCAGAAAACAAGCCGCCGGACTTCCTTCACATCAACATCCTGATCATCGATAACCTCCCTGAAATGATCCCCGGCAAATTCTTTCAGGGTTGATATGCATTTATGATTTCGCAGCAGGCTCTTGGGCGTGAAGATTACCAGGGGCACCCTGAAATTCCGTTTCACACTCTGGCGCAGGAGATGAAACAGGTTGGCAGGGGTGGTAGGATTAACGATCTGCATGTTATTCCGGGCCGCCAGGATAAGAAATCTTTCAATCCTTGCACTGCTGTGTTCAGGCCCCTGGCCTTCAAAACCATGAGGGAGGAAAAGGACAAGTCCGTTCATTAACCCCCATTTTTCCTCTGCCGAACTTAAATACTGGTCCATGATGACCTGAGCCACATTTGAAAAATCGCCAAACTGTGCCTCCCATATTGTCAGGCCATTCGGTGCAGCCAGTGCATAACCATATTCAAAACCCAGCACACCGTACTCATTCAGGGGGGAATTATAAATATAAAACGGAGCCTGTTTCTGGTGGACGTATTTCAGCGGCGTAAAAGTTTCATCGGTATCTTCGATGACATGGGAAGCATGGCGATGGGCAAAAGTGCCCCTGACCACATCCTGACCGCTGATTCTCACGGGGTGACCTTCATATAAAAGTGATCCGTAAGTCAGCAATTCTGCAATGGCCCAGTCAGCTTTCCCTGCTTTCATCATGGCTCGTCGGTCTTCAACCAGTTTAATGGTTTTATCGATGAACTTCCTGTCATCCGGAAGATAGTTTATTTTATCACCGATGAATTGCAGCAGTTCAACGGTTACATCATCCGGAAAATGTTTGTCAAAATCCTGTTGCTCGGCATGTTTATAGGATTTCCAAGTCTCCGAAAGGAATCGTTGTATGGTGACCTTGCCCAGGGTTTTGGAGATCTCCAGTTTTTCTTCCAGGAAACCGTCGAAGCTTTTTTGCTGACGGCTGACTTCCCCGGCCGTGACAATGCCCTGCGATATCAGCTGTTGGCTGTATAGCTCACGCGGATTGGGATGGCGGGCGATTGCCCTGTACAATGTTGGCTGGGTATAGCGTGGCTCATCTCCTTCATTATGCCCGTATTTCCGGTATGATAAGATATCAATGAAAACGTCGGTATAGAAAGTCTGGCGGTAATCCATCGCCATTTTAACGATTTGTACCAGGGCTTCTACGTCATCACCGTTGACGTGAAAAACAGGAGCTTTGATAACTTTACCGACATCGGTGCAATAGGTGCTTGAACGGGCATCAAGATAATTGGTGGTAAAACCGACCTGATTATTGATCACGATATGAATGGTACCTCCGGTTTTGTAACCGCTTAGCTCCGACATCTGGATCACCTCATATACGACACCTTGTCCGGCAATGGCAGCATCGCCATGGATGAGAACAGGGGCTACCTTGGTAAAATCACCCTTGAACTGATGATCAATGGTTGCACGGGCAAGCCCCTGACTGACCGGAGAAACTGCTTCGAGGTGAGAGGGATTGGGTGCCATATTAACACTCACCTCACGGCCATTTGGCAGTGAAATATGGCTGCAGTATCCCAGGTGATATTTAACATCGCCGAGTGAGATATTACTTTCGAATTCTGCTGCTGTAAATTCCTGGAAGATGTTCTCATAGGGTTTACCCAGGATGTTCGCCAGCACATTAAGCCTGCCCCGGTGAGCCATGCCCAGGAAAAAAGCTTCAATACCCAGTTCAGATCCTCTTTCCATAATATAATACAAGGCCGGGATCAGGGTCTCTGTCCCTTCGAGGGAAAATCGTTTCTGCCCGACAAACCTGCGGTGGAGGAAATTCTCAAAACCGACAGCTTTAATCAGATGACCGAATATATCCTTTTTCTCGTCGGGTGAAAAGCCGGTTTTGCTTTGGACTGATTCCAGCCGGTGTTGAAGCCAGGATACCCTTTCAGGCGTACGTACATACATATATTCCGTACCCACCGATCCACAATAGGTTTGCATAAGGTGTTCACGGATCCTGCGAAGTGAAGCATTGCCAATTCCTATTTCATTTCCGGCATGAAAAATAATGTCAAGATCATCTTCCGATAGTCCGGAATTCTCCAGATCGAGGGTGGGGTAATATTCTCTCCGGGCTCTGACGGGATTGGTCTTTGTGAAAAGATGGCCTCTTTTACGAAATGCATCAATATAATTTAATACCTTGAATTCCTTGTCGAGATCAACATGGGTGACAGCGGGTTCCGAATAATTTACACGGGCAAATTCAAATCCCCTGAAAAAATGCTGCCAGCTTTTATCGAGGGCTTCGGGATTATTCAAATACTGCTGATAAAGCTGTTCCATTGAATTGATCTCGCTGCCACCCAGATAAGAAAAATCATCCATCAGGATAAGGTTAGGTTTCACCAAATTCAATCCATTAAATTTAGTAAACTTTTTGTCGGATTTAGATATTATCAGACCATATCTAAAACAAACAGCGGTCGGGTTTGTTTAGCAGCGGCAACAGGTTAAAGCAGCAGCGGACAGTAAAAAAGTCCTGCGGTCTTGCAGCCTGCCTGCC
>CAYWCR010000002.1:0-21680 GCA_964456825.1 uncultured Bacteroidales bacterium | reverse complement strand
CTACTAATTGATAAATTTCATGCAGGATAAACGATTGGAATTTTTATATTTGTGAACGGTTTCTCCGGCGCGCTTCCGGAAATATCTGCTAACGCTATGAAAATGATTATTCCATGAAGATTGGATTGATAAAAGATTTGCAGCCCGAGAACAGGGTTGCCCTTACCCCTGGAGGAGTACAATCCTTAAAATCAATAAAGTGTAATATCCTGCTGGAAAAAAATGTCGGAGTTCAGGCTTATTTTGCCAATCATCAGTACCAGGATGCCGGTGGGCTGATCATTTCCCGCAAGGAAGTGCTCAACGGGTCCGATCTGATACTTATGATCAATGCCTTGCCCGAAAAGGAGCTGGAAGACATTGGTCCCGAAAGCGTCATGGTCGGTTGTTTTAATCCATTTCAGAATATTTCATTCGTTATAAAACTGCAGCAAAAAGGGATTACATCTTTCAGTATGGAGCTTGTACCAAGAACTACCCGGGCGCAGTCTATGGACATTCTCTCTTCCATGGGAACCGTTGCAGGTTATAAAGCAGTACTGGAGGCTGCTTCAAGACTGCCCAAGTTCTTTCCGATGTTTATGTCGGCAGCCGGTACTATTAAACCTGCCAAGGTGCTGATCCTGGGTGCGGGCGTGGCAGGCCTTCAGGCCCTGGCGGTTGCCCGTAAACTCGGTGCTGTGGTTGAAGTTTTTGATGTCAGGTCAGCCGTGAAAGAAGAAGTCACGAGCCTCGGTGGAAAATTCATTGAGGTTGAAGGAGCAAAGGAAGATTCAGCAGCCGGTGGTTATGCGGTTGAGCAATCAGCTGATTTTCTGAGGAAACAGGGCGATCTCATTCATCAGCATGCGGTTAAATCAGATGTTATCATTGCCACTGCCCAGATACCTGGCAAAAAAGCACCCATACTGGTGAAAATGGAAACCGTGGATGCCATGCAGCGGGGATCTGTGATCATAGACCTGGCTGCCGCCTCCGGAGGAAATTGCGAATACACCAAAAACGGGAAAACAATTGAGGAGAACGGTGTTATTATCGTCGGAAAATCCGACTTTCCTTCTGATTTACCTTCGGATGCCAGCCGGATGTATAACAATAATGTGATCAGTTTTCTAAAGCTGCTGATCACAAAAGAGGGGCAGCTAAACCTGGATTTTAATGATGATATCATAAAAGGGACATGCCTTACCCATAAAGGGGAGATCATGAATGAGAGGATAAGGAATGTAGTGACAAGTGACAAGTGACGAGTGAAAAGGGACAAAGGACAAGGGATTAGGGACAAGTAATGCAAGAACCAAGAGTAAAGAGTCAAGAGTCAAGAATCAAACAATCATAACCCTGCCTCGCCGGCAGGCAGGCATCACAACAACCAATCATCAAATCAACAAATCAACCAATCAACAAATAAAATGGAGCGTATTCTTGAATTTATTTTCACATACAGGCAGGAGATATTTCTGGTGATCCTGTCTGTATTCCTGGGCATAGAAATTATTTCCCATGTTCCCGCCATCCTGCATACGCCGCTTATGTCAGGCGCGAATGCGATACATGGCGTGGTGATCATCGGAGCCATAATTGTGATGGGGCATGCTGAAGGGACACTCGCCCTGGTATTTGGTTTTCTGGCAGTTTTCCTGGGTACGCTTAACGTAGTAGGAGGATTCGTGGTCACCGACCGCATGCTGGATATGTTTAAAAAGAAACCCTCATCCAGGCCATAAACCCCTTATTAATTCAACATTCGATGTTCCTTGTTCGTCATTATTTTCGGTTTTTTATCTTTATAAAATAGAAATGCATTATGTCTTTCATCGGCGCTTACATCCTTGAGATCAGTTACATTATCGCCTCCGTTCTGTTCATCCTGGGCCTTAAGATGCTCAGCCATCCCCTCACGGCGCGCCGTGGCAACCTGCTGGCAGCTTTTGGGATGACCTTTGCCATCGTTGCGACCCTATTGTGGCACCGGCAAAATAACGAACGAATTCACAACATTGGGTATATTCTGGCCGCTATTGTTGCAGGCCTTACGGTGGGATGGGTGATTGCCGTTCGGGTAAAAATGACCGCCATGCCGCAGCTTGTCTCTTTCTTCAACGGGATGGGAGGAGCCTGCGCAGCCCTTATTTCACTCATGGAGTTTCCCCGCCTTGGCGGTGGAGCCCATATGGCTGATATGTTCCATGGGGAAGTGCTGGCCATCATAGTAGCCATGGTCATCGGCAGCGTTTCCTTTGCCGGAAGCATGATTGCCTTTGGAAAGCTCGATGGGCGGATCAGGGACTGGAAATCAGCGGTCATCCGGATCATTAATATTTGTTTTATGCTTGTCATCATTGCACTTGCAGTATATGTGATGTCACGCGGGGAAGTTGATCCGCGGGGGATAATGCCATGGATGTATCTGTTGCTGGGTATTGCTTTGGTATATGGCGTTTTCTTTGTGATGCCCATAGGAGGTGCCGATATGCCGGTGGTGATATCCCTGCTGAACTCCTTCACGGGCGTTGCCGCTGCCATGGGAGGGTTCCTGTATGACAACCAGGCCATGCTCACCGGTGGTATCCTCGTAGGCTCGGCCGGAACGATCCTTACCATATTGATGTGCAAGGCCATGAACCGCTCCCTGGGCAATGTTATCCTGGGTGCTTTTGGCGGTTCTGTAGCAGGTGACGCAAAAGAGATTGCAGGCAATATTAAGGAGATTACCCTTAGTGATGCCAGTGTTCTGCTCAACTTTAGCCAGAAAGTGGTGATCATTCCCGGATATGGACTGGCGGCTGCCCAGGCACAGCATATCTGCAGCGATCTTGACAAATTATTAACCGAACGCGGTGTAGATGTGAGGTACGCCATTCACCCCGTGGCAGGCCGCATGCCCGGTCACATGAACGTTCTCCTGGCAGAAGCCGATATATCCTATGATAAGCTGGTTGAGATGGAAAACATCAATCCCTCGATGCCGAATGTTGACGTTGCCGTTATCATTGGTGCCAACGACGTGGTCAACCCGGCCGCGCTCGACGATCCCTGCAGCCCCATCTATGGCATGCCCATCATCAATGCCCATGAAGCCAAAAATATCATCGTCATGAAACGTGGAATGGGCAAGGGTTATGCCGCTATCGAGAACAATCTTTTCTATAACAGTAAAACCCGTATGTTGTTTGGCAATGCAAAGGATACGTTGCAGAAATTAGTCAGTGAAATAAAGAACCTGTAACAGGATCTTAAGGGATTTTAAGGATAGTCAAAATGATATCAGGATTCTCTGTGCCTGACTTTTTATCAACAACTTCTTCATATTTAATCTACTGTATTTCTTTTATTTACCATATGATTTGCACATCTGCCTTTTGATGGCGAGTATAATTTAAATTATATTTATACGGATTTGTAAATGAAAGAGATGATATTCATCACTTATGCTGGATAATTTGGTATTTTGTAGTAACTTTAGTAAGTTAACTAACGTAGATATTTTTATTTCATTGCATATCTCAACGATATTATGTTATAACGCGGATAAATTGCACCCGTACAAATTTTCCGGAGCATTGTTTTGTTTTTCTTGCGGGAAAAATCAATTTCTTTTTTATTTCACATAAAAACCTATTATCTATTAAGTTAACGGGCTATATGATTAGATGCCATATTCGCAATACAACCTGTAACAGGATCGTTCATGCTCTGGCTGTATATTCTGGTCTTTTACGGTTGGTTATATTGACAGGTATCTTTTTGCTGATTCAAATCCGGGTCGCTGGTCAGGTTGCCGGTGATTATCAGTCCGCCACAGCTGGAAGTTGGAATGATGCTGCCAATTGGGACCGGTATAACGGAACAGCCTGGGTGAACAATCCCGCTCAGGGATATCCGGGACAGAATGCAGGTGCCAATACGGTAACTATTACCGGAAACAGAACGATGACCATTGACGCTTCCATTCCCAACGCTATCGGAGCGCTAACATTTGCCGGTGCCAATGCTTCCAATCTTGTGTCCATTTCCGGCCTGTATACATTAAATGTAACCGGCGCAATAACGATTAATCCTCCATCCGGGGGCACCAATAATAACGGAATATACGTGGATGCAGGAACGGTTTCCTGTGCTTCGTTAGCAAGTTCGAACTCCGGAAATAACGGAAGGGACTGCAAAGTTCGTATCAGCAGTGGCTCGCTTTCTGTTTCCGGTAATATTGCGATGGGCACCAATGCAAACAGAAATGATATTACATTCACAGGAGACGGATCAATAACCGTCAGTGGGACATTAACTACCGGAACACTTGAATTCGGTGCAACAGCAGCAACCATAAATGTTGCCGGTGCCGGCGCTTGTTTTGTTCCGACTACTTTTAACCAGGGCAACGGAACCATAAATTTTACGAACACCGGTGCTCAGACCACGGGTGCTTATACTTTCTACAACCTCACTTTATCGGGATCAGGTGCAAAAACAACCACAGGAATTACAGTTAATAATATTCTTTCGATGGAGGGTACAGCAACAGCCTCCGCCATACCGACATATGGAGCTGCGGCCACCCTACGGTATAATACCGGTACTTCACGTACCTCGGGTGTTGAATGGCCCGCCACATTTAACGGAACCGGGGGACTAGTTATTGCCAATACCGGCGAGATAACAATGAATGCAGCCAAGGTTCTTGGTCTCAATGCTCCGCTGAGCATTTCAGGCGGAGCTTCCCTGAATACAGGCAATTACGCTATAACCTTTGGCGGTGATTTTGTAAACAGCGGGGGTACTTTTACCTGCGGCAGTTCAAATGTTACGATTGCAAATACAGGAACTCAAAGTATTGCCGGTTTCGCCACCACGGGAATGGTTTCTATGACGAAAACAGGAGGTACTGCAACACTGGAAGAGAATACCGGAGGAGGATCACTGACGGTAAACGGGGCAGGCGGAACATTAAATCTGGGAAGCGGATTGACCCATACCTATACAGGTGCATGGACACTGACAAACGGTACGTTAAACGGCGGATCCAGCTATCTGAATGTGGGAGGATCTTTTAGTACCACAGGCGGAACATTTACTGCCGGTACAGGAACGGTGAATTATAATAGTGCTGCTGCTCAAAATGTGGGCGCTTTACCATACAACAATTTATCATTTTCAGGTGCCGGAATTAAAACCACGCTTGCAGGAACCATTACGGTTACGAATAACTGGGACATTTCAGGAGGAACAGCTACATTAAGCACAAACAATACTTCAGCAACCGTTACCGGAAATATTACCGGCAGCGGAAGCATTACTTCAGGCAGTGGTACAATCAGTATTGCCGGTGATTTTTCAAATTCAGGTACATTCACATGCGGAACCGGTACAGTTACCTATAACGGTACAAACCAGCAGGTAAAAGGAACAACCTATTACAATCTTACCCTTTCTAACGGAGGAACCAAATCGTTGCAGGGTGCAACGCAGGTCAATCGTACCCTGACTTTGAATACCGGGATCCTGGAGCTTGGCAATTATAATTTATATATTAATTATGATGTTGCTGCTGCCATAACAGGCGCAGCCTTTGGCACTTCAAACATGCTTGCCACCGGTGGCACCGGCTATCTTTACAAAAATGCAACAAGCGCACAAACACTTTATCCGATTGGTAGTAGTGGATACTATTCACCGGTTATTCTGTCAATAACTGCCGGTGGGACAACGGGACAGGTTTATGCCCGGGCCGTATCGACTTCTTCTTTGGGTACAGGATATATTCCTAAATATTGGGATGTATATACGACCGTGGGGGGAAAAACCATCACCGCGACCTATACGTACAGTTCGTCTGAAGGAGGAATACCAAATAATGTATGGTTTAAAGGTGCCGGTGCATGGCAGACACCGCCTCCGACCGGAACCGTTTCTTTAGGAACTTATGCGGCCACAGTTACCGGTACTACAAGTATTACTACCACAAGCACATGGTGGACTATTGGAATTCCCAATACCTATTATTCCTATCAGTCGGGAAGCTGGAATGATCCTGCAACATGGACTTCCGACCCCGGAGGAACCACACAGGTTGGTACTACCATACCCGGAAACAGTGATTATGTGGTTATTCTTACCGGACGCACCATTACGCTTCCGGCAACTATCGCCACCACAGGTCATGATATTACTATTAACGAAGGTGGCTTCCTGGACCTGTCTTCCTATCAGTTTACATCCGCAATAAATTCGCTGAGCGGGCAGGGAACGTTAAGAATTGCATCCGCTTATTTTCCTACCGTAACCACCAACAGTTTTGTAAATGCAGGCGGCGGTACGACCGAATATTATAACGCTGCCGGTTTTAATTTACCTTCTCAGTCCACATACAACAATTTAACTATTAATGCCCCAGGCGTCATAGCCACGCAGCTGATAGCATCATTAACCCTCAATGGGAATCTGTATATTAAACAGGGTACTTACCAGATCAACAGCAATACAGCCACTACTAAACTAAACCTTACCATTCTTGGAAATGTGACCGTGGATGCGGGGGCTTTTATTACGGTTGGCAACGGTTCTACGAATACCACCACGAATCCGGTTGGTTTTTCCGGTGGAACCGCTCCGTATCTTAATTATTATGAACAATTCCACCGGGTGGTAATATTTGGCGATTTCACCAATAATGGTACCGTAAAGTTTACAAACCTCGGCTCTCCGGTCTATAATCTGTTACCTCCCCTGGGCTCAGGCGCTACATCGGGTGCAGCTTCGGTGTATTTTCTTGGCACAAGCGATAATACCCTGATATGTAACGGCACAACCGATTTTTATAACCTGATTCTGGATAAAGGTACTGACCAGACGTATAAGTTGACTATTCAGCCATCGGCCTACGGTAATTTCAGGTTGTTTGGCGCCAACATTGCGCCAGCCACTGTATCCGTGGCTAATCCTGATTTAATGAAAGCCTTGTGGATACGTACCGGGACCCTTGTTTTAAAAGGCACCAGCATAATACCATCTTTAACGGAAGGCACTGCCGCCGGCGCTGATTTTTACATCCCGGCCAAAGGTGCCCTGGTTTTGGATGGTCCTGATGTTATTGTTATGTCTACTGCCGATGACGCGGGTGAAGTGAATATCGGATACGGGGTAGGAGCTGCCAGTGGCGTAAATACAGCTGGCGCCAGCTATCAGGGAATGGTGGTTTATGGGTTGCTACAGGTGAATGATGGCTACTTTTCTACCCGCGAATCAGCCGGGTTACTATACAACAATGTGGCATCAGGCCAGGTTGTTGTGAACGGAGGTGTAATCGATTCCAAGCAGTTCCGTGAATACGGAACAACCGGATCGGGTTCTGCTTACATACAAACCGCCGGCATATTGATACTCCGGGGCCGGTTCGTCCGTCCTGTGGCCACGGGAAGTATCAGCGATTTAACCGATATTTCCGGTGCATTGGGCCCGAGAGCTGCAAACGGCACCAGTGGCGCTTATGGCACCTTCAATATCAACAATTCAAGCAATGTCTTTTCCATGTCGGGTGGTATCATTCGGATATATGATGTGTGTACCACAGGTTCTGTCAATGCAGTCAATATTGTTTCATCGGCCGCAAATACCAGCGTAACCGGGGGCACTTTTGAATTCATGCCCTTAACCGGGACAGTTTTGGGGGACGCAACTTCGCACCTGATTTACAGCGTTTCGGCATCTTTTGGGAATATTGCAATCAACAGGGGTGCAGGTTGTACTACCACACTGCAATTAAGTACATATCCGCTGATCGTCCTGAATGACCTTACATTAACTTCAGGCTCCATGCTGGCGAATAACCTGAATGTTACCATCGGTGGTGATTTTACCGTTTCAACCAGTACTACCTATCATTCCGGAACCAATACGACTACTTTTAATGGTAGTGCCGGTCAGAATTTTACCATTGACGGCACAATAAACAACGGGGCAGCAGGACTAGCAAATCTTGCCATTGATAAAACTGCCGATACCCTGACCCTTGCCGGTTCTCAAACCTCACTTACGGTGCAGGGAACATTTGATTTAACCGCAGGAACATTCGATGATGGTGGTAAAACAGTAATTGTTGCCGGAAATCTTACCAATTCAGGCACGCATACCGGCACCGGGAAGATCCAGCTCACCAGCGCTGCAACCCAAATCATCGGAGGCGATGGCAACGGTGTTTTCGACAATCTGGAACTCAATAATACCAATGCTGCAGCAGCACCTGTGTCTTTGACTGCAAACACAACAGTTAACGGTGCTCTCACCTTTTCACAGAACAAGCTGTTCAATATCCATACTTATAATTTAACCCTTGGTTCATCCGCTTCAATTGTGAACGGAGGAACAAACCGGTATATACAGACAGGAGGTAATGCCGGCGATGGCGGACTTACAAAGGTGTATTTTTCCGCGGCAGCTTTTGGTTTTCCGGTTGGCGTTTCAAATTATACACCTGCTTCCATAGGATTAAGCGCCGCTCCTTCTGTATATGGTTCGATTACGGTCGTCCCTGTTAATTATGCGCATCCTAATGTAACTACTACCGGAAGAAGCCTCTCCTATTTCTGGCGTGTCCGGTCTTCCGGATTTACTCTGGGCGCGGCCACGGTCACACATGGATATACATATAACCAGGGTAATGTGGTTACAGGAGCTGGTATTACCGAGGACGAATATGTTGCAGCACGATACAATCCGACGACATTTACATGGACGAGGGGAGTGGTTGCCGATGTGGACGAAACGAACAATATAATCGGAGAACCGGGGACGGGCAGCTTCCTTGAGAATGCAGCCTTTATCGACGGCGATTATACGGCCGGTGATGATAATCCTACAAATCCATTTGGCACACCTGTTATTTTTTATAGCCGTATTAACGGGGCATTAGCCGGAAGCGGGCTATGGAGCACCGCCGGCAACTGGTCCTATACAAGCAATACAGGTCCGGCAAATACCGGTACATCGGTTCCCGGCGTAAATGATATTGTTATTATTGGCGGCAATGATTCGATTTATCTGGATAGGGACAGAACGGATCCCTGGACCACCAATAATGTGGATCCGCGAAGTTGTGCCAGTCTGCAAATAGAAAGCGGTTCCGCTCTTGATATGGGATATAATACCAATAGTGTTTTCAGCATGGTACTTTCACACCCAAACGGAAACGGTAATTTCAGGGTGACAACCTCTTCTGCCTCCGGTACTACCTATACATTTCCGGCAGGTGACTTTTCTGACTTCAATCAGAATCTCGGGACAACGGAATTATATACTACCAATCCCGATGCAGGTACTACCTACTGGCTTCCTAACAATATTTCAACCTATGGTAATCTGATTATTTCACCTCTGGGCGGTTCGAATGTTATTTTCCCAAACACAGATCTTTTAATATACGGCAATCTGATCACCAGGGGTCAGAATTCCAGATCATGGTTCTGTCCCACCTGGAATAGTAATTACCCGACTGTGCCAACAGCCAGGGCTGCCAAAACCATTACGATCAGGGGAAACTTACACCTGCAGGGTGGGGCACTTATCTATTACGGAAACAATGCTTTGGCCCAGAACATTATAATAGACGGGGATCTAATAGTGAATGCTTTGGCCGGTATTATGGTATACAGCAATGCTACAAACCAGAGTATCCGGATAGGCGGCGATCTGATCAACAATGCGGCTTTTGGTACCGGTAACAATGCCTATGCAGGCTGTAACTTTACATTAATACCATTGACTTTCTTTGGGGAAAACAGTGCATCCCTTACCAACACATCCGGTACCCCTTCCACTACCCTCCAGAATGTGACTATAAATAAAGGTACGTCACAGGCCACTACTCTTACCTGCGATATTGGCGGAACATTGAATACGCCCACAAATAACTGGCTTACCCTCCAGAACGGAACATTTCGTTATATGCGGACGGATCCGCCAACCGATTTTACCGTTTCGACCACTACCCCTTTCACTATTCCGTCAACAGCGGGATTATATATCGATTATGCGAATGCCAGTAACACAAATGTCCTCATTTCAAACACGTCGGCCAATAACAGTGATTTATTCCTCAATGGAAAGCTCACGTTAAATAACGGAAATGTATATGTAGGCCCCATAGCGACTGTGGCTTTTAACAATGATATCGAATATTCCGGGGGAGGTGCCTCTGAGATTGAGATACAGGGCGGTATTTTAACCGTGAACGGTCAGATACGCCGTAATCCGGCTATTTCATATGGCATTTTAACATATACCCAAACCGGTGGTGCCGTAACTATTAACGGACAGAATACAAATCTTACCAATGCCAAGTTTGAAGTGCTCAATACAGGTAGTTCGTTTACCATGTCATCCGGTACCCTGACAATTGTACGGGGTGGCGGAGGACCGTTATACGGAGATCTCTTCCTGCGGCCGGAAACATCTTCAGTTACAGGTGGCACCATTGTTTTAGCACACAATATCAGCGGTTCAGCCCAAACGTATCGCCTCGATGCCAATATACCTTTAAACAACATTACCATTACCGGACGAACAGCTGCAACTGCAGCCAATGCACAGGTTGATCTGATGGTGAATCCATTGGTTTTAAATGGTACCTTATTGCTGAGCAATGCAAACAGTATTTTTAATTCCAATAACATTAATCTTACCATACGGGGTGACCTCACCAATAATGGTACCACAGCAAGTTATTTATATGGTACTAACCTTACTGCTTTTGACGGCAACACGCAAAATATAAACGGAACGGCTGCTACCGGCTTCTATGATTTGACCGTAAGCCCTGTGACAAGTCTGACACTCAGCCATGATGCAACCGTTGGCAATAATCTTGAACTGGGGTACGGAACGATGATATGCGGTAACAATGCCGTTTATCTCGAAAGGGATTTCACGAATAACGCCACTTATACGGATACACAGTTTGGCGTCATATTAAATGGTACTTCGGGCCAGCAACAGATCTCAGGCACCGGTACTTTTGGCCGCCTCGAACTGAACAATTCCGACGGAGCAAAAATCAATAATGACATCACATTGCAGAAAGATCTGGTGCTGACCACAGGGATATTCGATATTAACCGTTATATGCTTACGCTGGGCCAGAACAGTAATATCGGCGGGTCAGGTTTTGGAACAACGAAGATGATAACCACCGATGGCGTGTTCAGCGATGTGGGTATTACCAAGGTATTTGGCACCGGAGCAATAGATTTTACCTATCCGATGGGCGTTTCAGGCAAATATACACCGGCAACTTTATCTATTGCAGCGAATGGAACCGTGGGATCCATAAGGGTTAATAATATTAACAGCCATCATCCGGCAGTAATCGATCCGGCCAATGTGCTTCAGTACTTTTGGGAAGTTGAAAGTTCCGGAATATCCGGTTTTGAAGGTAATATCGTGCTGCATTATCTACCCGGTGATGTGAGCGGCGGCCCTGAAAGCATTTATGTGGAAGCACGGCTTATTCTTCCCGGCACCAGCTGGTCAAAAGGGGCAACAGGCGCTGATAATGTCGATGAAATCAACCATCACATCACTTTTAATTATACCGCCGGTACCAGTAATCTCAATGGTGAATACACAGCCGGAAATGATCCTGCTATTCCCGATGAGGTTCCTGTTTTTACCAGTAATTCCGATGGCGATTGGAATGATCCCTCCATCTGGACACAAACTGCAGGTGATCCATATATTCTTACCGGCGGCCCCAATGGATTTATTGTCATCATAAACCATGAAGTTACATCCGATGCCAGTTATTGCCAGGCATACCGGACAACCATTAACGGTGAATTACGACTTGTTTCTCCATACTCTGGTCACAACCTGGGCACTGTGGATGGTTCAGGTACTCTGTACCTCGAAAGCGGGACATTCCCGGCGGGTCGTTTTACAAATTTTCTCGACTGTGCCAGCAACAGCACACTTGAATATGGCGGTTCAGGAAGCTATGCAATAAATGCCGATCTTTTTGACCACATCCCAAATCTTTTGGTCTCAGGAACAGGGACAAGGATATTGCCCAATAAGGATCTGACCATTTGCAATCAATTGAATATAAATGGACCGACCCTTAGTAACAACACATATAACCGTAAACTGACCATTCAGGGGAGTATGATTTTAACATCCGGTGCTTTCAATAGCGGAACCGGTTCGGGAGCAACGGTTACCTTTGCAGGTTCCTCGGTACAAAATGTCGCCGGTTTTGCCGGGACCGATGCATTTAATAATCTTGAAATCGATAACAGCTCAGGTCTGACCTTAACCGGAGACATTGCCGTAAACGGCAACTTATTATTGACAGATGGTATTATTACAACCACGTCTGCCAATACTCTGACACTTGAGAACAGTTCGGTAAATTGTGTAATCCCTTCCGGAGGAAGCTCATCTTCTTATATTAACGGACCATTGATTAAAAAACTGAATCAGGGCGATACCTATTTTAAGTTTCCGATCGGTAATGCTTCCACCCTTGGCAATAAGCTATCATTGAGGGCTACTGAAACGGGAACTTTGTACTGGACTGCAGAATATGTGAATCCCAGCGCATTGAATACAGTGTCTTCACCCCTTACTGCTGTGAATGAAGATGAGTACTGGAATATCAGTACCCCTTCTGGTGGCAGGGCATATGTGAATATTCAGTGGGATCCGGCCAGCAACCTTACTCCACTTATGACACAGAATGGTCTTTCGGATATGAGGGTAGCCGAGCACAACGGAACCAACTGGATTGAACTGGCATCAACCGCTACGGGTGATAATTATAATGGTAGTGCTGAAACAACTTCAAAGGTTACTATATCATCAGGGAGTTCAAAAAGTTATACACTGGCTTGTATAAATACGCCGAAACCCAGGATCAGGCTTGCTCCAACCGGACCCGTTTGCGGTGCGGCCAGTATTCCTGTTACATTGTCGACCTCTTATACCATATTTTCACCCTATACAATCAGCTATACCGTTGATGGAGCAGCACAAACACCACTCACGCCTGCATCTTTCCCGACAACCATGCCCACAGGCACCTCCGGCGGAATATACCAGCTTACAGGTTTTACCTATAATTATCCTGCCGGTACACCTCAGACAGGTGTTGTGGATATAACCACGGTCACTACGTATTCCGTTCCAACGACCGCCGATGCCGGTGATGATCAGTCATTATGCGGTGCTACCGGTTCAACCCTTGAAGCGAACACACCGGCGGTCGGAACCGGATTATGGAGTATTATCAGCGGAACCGGAGGTACGGTTGTCAATCCGACAGTGGCCACAAGCGATTTTAATGGTACCAACGGTTCTACGTATAACCTGCGATGGACCATAAGCAATGGAACCTGTACTTCGACTGACGACGTAACCATTTCCTTCCCGCTGCTACCGGTTCAGCCGTCAAATTTCACCAGTAGTTCGTCCAATGTGTGCCAGGGACAGACAGGTGTTGTCTATACCGTGCCTAACGACCCTTCTGTTACATACAACTGGACTTATACAGGGTCAGGTGCCACGATTAACGATAATACGACTCATTCGGTTACTGTGGATTTTGATGCAACCTCCACCAGCGGGACATTGAGTGTAACTGCCACCAATGGATGCGGGACAAGTGCACCAAGGTCAATAGCCGTTACCGTTCATCCCCTTCCCGTTCCAACCATATCAGGCTCTGATACCATATGCCAGGGCACTACCCTGGTGTATTCAACGGAAGCCGGAATGAGCAATTACAGCTGGACCGTTTCTGATTTTGGCCCCACAGCCGCCCATACCATTATAGCAGGAGGCGGGGCAACCGACAATACAATCATAATCCGCTGGGATGGGTATGAAGACCACAGGGTGAGCGTCAATTATGAGGAGGATGGATGTACGGCAGCTTCCCCGACCGAACTGGACATCTGGGTAAGCAAACCGCCCGAACCCGGCCCGGCTTATCATATCCCGAATGATAATGTACCCTGAGATTTATATGTTTCATTGATGTATGAAAACTGTATTCTGATAAAAAAAATGAAACCTGAAAGCGAATTTTACGATATAATGGAAGATGTGGATATATATAAATTAATATATATAAACCTGTTGTTGAAAAGCGACAGGTAAGCAATAGAGTAAAAATTTTAAATTTGTTTAACAAAAATTACGTAACATGAAAAAGATGAACATTTTAAGAACTGTGATGAGTGTTGCGGCTGCGATGCTTGTAACCTCTGGTGTATTTGGTCAGGTACAGGGAGGTGCTGATTATCAGCCGATTCCTGGTGATGTCGCAGTGGCTATTGACTCGGTAACAACCGGTACCACAACCCGGCTTTATGTTAAACCCGATGTCTATTATCATCCGAATTACACAGCGGTTGGCCTTTGGACCTTAACAGGAGGATTTACCTGGACATGGAATGTACCTGTGGCAGCTGGTACGCCTCAGGGTGAAGTCAATACAGATGTGACGGTTGACGTACTCTGGGGAGCTGCTAATGCAGCCAATTATAATGTTGTTGTGACCGAAACGGCTCCGGCAGGCTATGGCGGATGCTCAGGTGATACAAACGTGTATGTACGCATTCTTGCTACCCCTACGGCAACTTATACGGCTGACAATCCGGGAACCATTATCGGTGCCAATCTTACCGTTTGCGAAGGTGATGCAAGGCTTTCCGATATAGTCCAGGCTACCTTAACCGGTATCACCAACCTGCAGCTGCAGTGGACGCTGGAAATCGCAACCCTGAACGCAAGCGCTGCAAAGGATGAATACTTCGACCTTGACAAGGTATCTCTCGGCGCCGCACAGGCCTTTGCCATCAACAGGGCAGGTACTTTGGCTAATCCGCAGGAATCCGGTATCAATGCGCTGACTTTTGATTTTGACAGACCTAATGACGGTGATTATACGGCCATTGATCCCGGCGTAGGTCCGAAAAAGGCAACCGTTTATACCTATGTAATAAATGGTGTTAACGACAGGATTTCGCGGAAATCTGATTATCTGCTCAATCCAACGGCAGCAGCCCAGTCCTGGACATGGTATGATACCACGGCTGAGACTATTGTCATCAGGATTAACCCGGCTCCGGTTACCGGTCCTATCTATCATATACCCAACGACTGGAACAACTAGTTGCCAGACGGGTATCATATGTATTGGCTGACTGGCTGAAAACTATCAGCTTAATCTGGTTCAGCTTATCAACCGACAGGGATGTTCCTTGCCGGAATTCAGAATCTGAACTGAAAAATTGTGTCAGACAGAGGAATTGTAATATTCAGGATTTAAACATCCATTGGTTACAAGATCAGGCATATTAACCCTATTGCTTACCATATACTCCATGCTGGGGTACGGGCAGATACTGCCATACGCCTGTACCGGCAGCATGGAGAGTTATGGTGTGCAGGGGTATGAGAACTCCGTTTTTATCTGGGATATCCAGGGCGGATCTATCATTAACGGTACAGACAATGATACCATTGTTGTCCAGTGGGATGCCCGGAGAGGGTCCCATCGCCTGGAAGTCGTGGAAATGACAGAATTTAATTGCATGGGCAATCCGGTCCAGGCTTTTGTGAATCTCAGCTCTCCCGTTGCCAGCATCGGTGACCAGGTTGAGATCTGCGAAGGTGACAGCGTTATTTTCGATGCCGAGACCAATTATTTCACTCCCCTGCTGTACACCTGGAGTGATGGATCAACTCAGCCTGCTTATACCGGAAAGGAGGAAGGCACTGTCTGGGTGCAGGTTTCCGGTGTTGACGGATGCACCGATTACGACTCTGCCTATCTGACGGTTAATCCTCTTCCCATGGTATACCTGGGCAAGGATACTGCACTGTGCGGTACGGAAAACCTGGTGCTCGACGCGGGATCAGGTTATTCATTCTACCGGTGGTCAACGGGCGATGTGATCAATCCTATTGTGGTTGATGGACGCCGGACAGCCAATGATACCCTGTGGGTAACCGTTACCGATGCCAACGGATGCACCGGGTCAGATTCCCTGGTCTTGGTGGTATGCGATTTCTATAAATACTTTGCCGGTATGCCCAATACGATTACCCCAAGCAGGGTTGACGGCAAAAACGACGTATGGCAGATTGACAATATCGATCTTTTCCCCGAAGCCGTATTGGATATTTACGACCGCTGGGGAAGACTTATCTATCATGCAAAGGGCCTCGATCCTTTGAACGTATGGGATGGTAAGTCAATGTCGGGCAGGGAACTGCCCATGGATTCGTATTATTATGTCATTGAGCTTAACTACAGAGGGCTTGAGCCCATTGTAGGCTATATTAATATTGTACGATGATTTTATTAAAAAGCGGTTAGGATTGCTTATAGGCTTTAAAAAATGTTAACCTTGATATTGCGTTTAAATTTATGATGTTAAGTCCTTTTTATATTTTATACCGTTTCATTGCAAAGAAGAATTCCCATCTCTCCGCAATATCCGTTTTAAGATCACGCCTGATTACAGATTACATTCTGGCCTTGATCGTAAACCGGATTGCAAGGATATGCCCTATTGAATTAGCCACAACAGGAAAAACGGATCGATATATAAAATTACCGTTTCTGATGAAGGTAGTTACCCGGGCATATTATACCGTAATCTGATTGTTTCATTTTTCCGCTTAAATGATCTTTAGAATTTCATGGGGAACTCTAAGATTTATTTTATGCTTTTTGTATTGATTTAAATCAATTCTCTGAATATTTTATGTTATTCCGGAAAATATTTAAATCAAACAAAATCAGAAATAAATCAAGCAATTTAGCTTGTTGATAAAAAGAAATGAACAAAATCAAAGGATTTACGATATAATAAACAGGAAGAACGAATGATAAAAAATGAACATAATGCAAGGAAATGAAAATATGATATTTGCGGTCAAATCAAATAATTCAAGCGAACTCATTAAAATGTCAGATAATTCTCATTGGGTTTTTAAGAACAGAATAGCTTTCCTGCTTCTGGTCTTCATTCTGTTTCCCATTACTTTAACAAGTTTAAAATCTCAGCAATTACCGGTTTATTCACAATATATGATGAACAGCTATTTACTGAATCCGGCTGTGGCGGGTCATGAGGGATATACATCCCTGAGCCTCGTCGCAAGGGAACAATGGATAGGGCTTAAGGATGCCCCGTCCACCTATGCATTCAGCGCGCAAACCCGGCTGCTAAAAAACAGCTTTATCTCACGTTCGGCCTCCATCCGCAAGCGCCGTCAGATAGCTTCCCGCTCGGGAAGGGTGGGCCTGGCAGGCTATGTGTTTACCGATTTCAACGGTGCCTTTAACCGTACCGGTATGCAGGCTACCTATGCTTATCATATTCCTTTCGACAGGTCGCAGTTGTCCTTTGGCTTATCGGTTACAGGATTTCAGTTCAGGATGAA
This sequence comes from uncultured Bacteroidales bacterium, assembly GCA_964456825.1. Classification (GTDB taxonomy): domain Bacteria; phylum Bacteroidota; class Bacteroidia; order Bacteroidales; family UBA10428; genus UBA5072. The sequence goes on along the minus strand of CAYWCR010000002.1, from coordinate 4,235 downwards.
TGAAGACAAAATGATATTGCACGATGCCGATGATGAACTGATGCTGAATACAAGAAAATCAGCTTTCATACCGGATGCCAATTTCGGTGCATATTATACCGACCGGTATATGTATGTTGGTTTATCCGCCATGCAATTGTTTGAGAGTTTACTTAAACTATCTGACGGAGATCTGGGGCCCGGATTTAAAATGGTAAGGCATTACTTCCTGATGGGAGGTTACCGGTTTGAGATAAATCCTGATCTTGTCATAGAACCCTCGGCACTGCTCAAAATGACAGAAAAATTTGTCAGCCAGCTGGATGTCAATGTTAAGGCATTGTTCAGCAAACAATACTGGGTTGGCCTTTCTTACCGGACAGGTGGCAGTTACAGCCTTTCAGAGGAATCCATCGATGGTATCGGATCATCCATTATTGTAATGGGTGGTGTAAGAGTCAATCAATATTATATTGGATACGCCTTTGATTATACACTGAGTGCCATTGGCAAGCGAACATGGGGATCTCATGAATTTACGGTGGCGGCCAAGTTTGGCGATACTGCCCGGCGATACAGATGGCTGAACCGGTATTAGCCGATCCTATGGTTTGTCAAAATAACTCTTTTGTGTGCCAAGATTAATCCTATACTTCCGGTATGCATAGGTATAATAGCAAAGCATATTCCCTTCTTTGTTTTGCTCATAATATCGGTATAATCCTCCAACAGGGTAATAAACATAATGCTTGACTAATGATATTTCTCCATCCTTATCTCGAATTTCGATTTTTTCAAGGTTGCCTTGATCATTATAGAAGTAGGACTCCGTAAAGCTATTTATACTCTTATCCTTTGACTTTTCAATCACAATTTTTATTTTTAGCTTGCCATATGCAGCATATTGATAATCCGCAGTCCGCAGGATAACATTATCCGGGGATTTCCTGATCCTGCTTTGTTCCTTTACCAGCTTTCCTGATTTATATTCAAAGGAGGTAGTTTTATAAGGTTTTTTCCCCGTGCCAAAATCTTTTTCTGACAAGAGATTCCCATTTATATCGTAGGTATAAAGGATTTTTGCTTCTTGCATGAGCTTTCCTCCGGCCATTAAAAGCCTGGCCTTTTCTGTTTCCTGTCCTGTGTTATTATAAATGTGTCTGATGATCCATTGGAGTGAATCCTGGGCATCATAATTTTCCTCGGTGTAAAGTAAGTCGTTACGGTAGAAGTAAAAGGTATAGTCACGGATTTGTTTTGTTGAATCATCAAAATTGATCTCACGGATAAGTTTCTCATCCATTGTCAATGTTTTTTGATTTCTGGTGAAATAGGATGCGGTTTGTTTTCCGTTCTCAATGATATGAACATTGATCTGTTGAATTTTAATGCTGTCCTCCTGAGCTTGCAGCTGACCGGTCGTACTAATCATGACTGCGAAAATCAATTTGACAAATGGTCTTTTCATACTGAATAGATGTTATATCATGTAAATGATTCAGGCTTAATTACAGTGAATGGCTATCAGCTCCTGGGCTTGCTTGTAACCAAGCTCCAGCGCTTTCTTCAGATCAACACATCCTTCCCTGGCCGAAGGCTGGGTCCTTATCTTCGATACAGCCCGGCTGTAATAAGCTTCGGCATAATCCTTCCGGAGCTGAATTGCCTTGTCATAGTATATAATAGCTGCTCTGTGAAGATCCAGGTTTCCCAGGGAAACTCCCCGGTTAAAATAAGCATCTGCAAAGGAAGGATTCAATTGAATGGCTTTATCATAAAAGGCAAGAGAGCCTTTATAATCCTGTTTTATAGAAGTTATCACACCCAGGGTATAATACACATTAGGATTCTCAGGTTCAATCTTTGCCAGCTGCTGGAGATCATTAGAGGCTTCTTTCAGCTTTTGCATATGGAGGTAGGCAAGAGCCCTGTTATATAAAACCTTGGAAAGGCTGTGCTTCTTTTCAATACACAAGGTAAAGTCGCTGACAGCAGCATCATAATCCCCTTTCTTTGCCAGAGCAACACCACGCTGAAGGAAGAGTTCGGGGTCATCGCCCCGTATCGATATAGCTTTGTTCAGATCGCTCAAAGCTCCTTCCGTATCGTCCAGCGTGACTTTCAGGTACCCGCGGTTAAATAATGCTTCATAGTTTCCGGGATCTACTTCAAGCAATTTGTCATAGTCCCCCAGGGCCCCCTTAAAATCCTCCATCGCTGACCTTGCTTCAATGCTTTTCAGATAGGCTTCAATATTATCCTTATCCAGTTCCATGGCTTTTTTGTAATCGGCAACCGAAGCCCTGAACTCTCCCAGGCCGGCACGCGATACCCCTCTTTGATAATAGGCCTGCGCGAAAAGAGAATCCATCCTCAGGGCAGTATTGTAATTATCTATGGCTTCAGGATGCATATTCTTTCTGGCGAAGATCATTCCCCTGTAAAGATAGGCTTCCGATATCAGACTGTCCAGTCCGATGGTCCGGCTGACCGGTTCCAGCGCATCATCATATTGCTTAAGTAAATACCTGGACTGAGCCAGCCCAAGCCAGGCACCAGCCGACTTTTTTTTCCATTGTGTGGCCTTCTTAAAGGCATCAGCAGCCTTATTGTATTGCTGCTGTTCGATAAAGGCTTTGCCTTTATTGAACTGGTTGTTATAAAAACGGTTACGCGACAGCAACAGGAAAATCACGACGAGAACCGCCAGCACAAGGGCTGTAAGACTGAGGGCAAAGGTCCTTTTTGCCATAAAGTTTTTTTTTAGTTTACAGGATTAAAGGTAGGAAATTTTATATCATGCTGCAAGAAGGCGGAATACAGTGAACAGTGAAAAACTAAAAGTAAACAGAGAAAAACTAAAAGTGAACAGTGAGCAATTAACAATTAACAATTAACAATTATTAGTATAGTCCTGCAGTTTTGAAGAATTCAGGCTACAGCCTACAGTCTGCAGCCTACAGCCTAAACTGCTAAAAACCTAAATAGCTAAAAGGCTAGTTAACGTTCACATGCAATTTCGCTATATTTGTTCTCCTGTGCTTTATGAAAAACGAACTGCTATGCCTGACACCATGAAATCGATGATGTTGACCGGCCTCCGGAAGATGGAAATGAGGGATATCCCCATGCCGGAAATTAAACGGGATAACGAAGTGCTGATCCGGATGAAAAGGCTTGGTGTTTGCGGTAGTGATATCCATTATTATACCACGGGGCGGATCGGGTCACAGATAGTCAGTTATCCATTTCCGGTGGGACATGAAGGTGCCGGCATTGTCGAAAAGACCGGGGCCGGCGTTACCCGTGTAAAACCGGGCGATCGCATTGCTGTTGAGCCTGCCATGCCTTGCGGGAATTGTGACCAATGCATTGCCGGCCGGCCGCACACCTGCCGTAACCTGAAATTTCTGGGTTGCCCCGGACAGGCAGACGGCTGCCTTTCGGAGTTTATAGTAATGCCCGAAACAAGCTGTATCCCCATTGCCCAAAATCTCACGCTCGATCATGCCAGCCTTTCCGAACCCCTGGCCATTGGTTTGTATGCCGTTAGTCAGTCCATCCCGCTGAAAAATGCCAGTATAGGTATTCTGGGGTTTGGACCGATAGGGATGAGCGTATTGCTGACAGCCCTGGACCGGGGTGTAAAAAAAGCGTTTGTAACGGATAAAATACCCGGGAGGCTCCAGATGGCTGATAGAACAGGTGCATATTTTACAGGCAATCCTGATCGTCAGGATATGGTCCAGGAGATAACAAGACAGGAACCCTTGCTGCTGGATGCGGTGTTTGAATGCTGCGGCCAGCAGGAAGCCATCGACCAGGCGGTAGCCCTGCTGAAGCCTGGAGGAAAACTGATGATCGTAGGGATACCGGAATTTGACCGATGGACATTGGATGCCAGTGATATCCGAAGAAAGGAAATTACCCTGCAAAACATCAGGCGACAGAACCACTGCACAGAAGAAGCCCTTGAAATGATCGCCTCCGGGGCCGTAAACATCAATCCCATGGTCACCCACCGGTTCTCCTTTGAAAAAACCCGGGATGCCTTTGACCTGGTGGCGGATTACAGGGATGGCGTGATGAAGGCGATGATTGAGTTTGAATGATGAAAAGTCGTGCAGTCTGCCGGCAGGCAGGTCATGCAGTCTTGTAGTCCTGCAGTCAGGGAGATGGTGGTTCAGGTTTTTAGGTATTTAGGTGTTTAGCTGTTTAGGTTTAATATAAGCCCACTAATGCCCGGAATTCCTAAA
>CAYWCR010000001.1:105096-106725 GCA_964456825.1 uncultured Bacteroidales bacterium | reverse complement strand
AAGCAAGATACTGCAAATCATTAATAAAATACTTGAAAAATACAGCTTGCTCACAACCTTCTGATGTAAGCTGTTTTCAGCTTCCAAAGCTCCATGAGTCATTAAACCTGCCTGCTAATGAACAATTAACAATGAACAATGAAAGGTACTTTCTTTGTTCTTGGTTCTTGATTCTTGCCTGCCTGCCGGCAGGCAGGATTCCTGGTTCCTGGTTCTTCTATGCTGTACCGCATCCTTCCTGTTAACAATCATCGCTGCAATTTTTCGACATTTTTTGACCCATTTTTTTATCTTTGGTTTGTACTTTTTTTGTTCTCCATAAATATGTATGCCATAGTTGATATTGAAACCACAGGGGGAAGCCCGCAAAGGGAAAAAATAACGGAAATTGCCATTTTACTGTATGACGGGCAAAATATAGTGCATGAATTTGCCACATTGATTAATCCCGAAAAAGAGATCCCTAATTATATTACAGCCCTTACCGGTATCACCAATGAAATGGTGGCCACAGCACCTAAATTTTATGAAGTTGCCAGGGATATTGTTGAATTGACTGAAAATAACATTTTTGTTGCGCATAATTCAAGTTTTGACTATAGTTTTCTCAGAAACGAATTTAAGCAACTGGGATATGAATTTAAAAGGGATCAGCTTTGTACTGTCAGACTTAGCAGAAAGCTGATTCCCGGACTTAAATCCTACAGCCTGGGCAACCTGTGTTATGATCTCAACATCCGCATTAAGGACCGTCACAGGGCAACCGGCGATGCCCTGGCCACGGCAAGGTTGCTTGATTATCTGATCAAACTGGAAAAGAGCGGGCAGTTGTTTGAAAACAATGAAGACTCCTTATTGCGTGGCCTGCATCCTGATTTCAACAAAAAACAACTTATGTCTATTCCCGAAGATACAGGAGTGTACTATTTTATGAACGAACATAACGAAGTAATTTACATTGGGAAAAGCACCAATCTGCACAAAAGAGTACTGAGCCACTTAAGCAATAATTCCAGCAGAAGATCATTGCAGATGAAGGAAAGTATCGTCACTATCAGTGCTGAAACGACCGGCAGCGAACTAATCGCTTTACTTAAAGAATCAGATGAAATAAAGCGCCGTAAACCATTATATAACAGAGCTCAGCGATGGTCTTCATTTACCTATGGTCTGTATTCCTTTTCCGACATCAATGGGTATACCTGCTTTAAAATTGATAAAAATACTGAAACATCGGGATTGCCTGTTGCCTGTTTCAGGAGCCTCAGGGAAGCAAAGCAGGAAATGCACCGGCAGGTGCAAATCAATCAACTCTGCCAGAAGCTTTCAGGCCTGTATGATTCAGCAGGGGCTTGCTTTTATTATCCGATGAATGATTGTAAGGGTGCCTGTATTCAAGAAGAAAGTGCGGAAGAATATAATAAACGTGCACAGCGTGTTTTGTCTGCCTTCTCTTATGGCAGGGAGAATTTTTATATCATTGATAAGGGACGGAATTATGAAGAGAAATCTGTCATCAAAATAGAGAATGGAAGATTTGTAGGGTTTGGATTTTTCCCTGTATATACGGATATGCAAACGTTATCCGGGCTTGATGAATACATCAGGCATTACAATGATAACCGGGAT
>CAYWCR010000001.1:95293-104996 GCA_964456825.1 uncultured Bacteroidales bacterium | reverse complement strand
ATTGTTCACTGTTTTATTTCCTGTTATTTCCTACCTTTGTACTGGCCTGACTCAGGATTGTAACATAAGTAATATCAGGAAAATTATGATTTTATTTTTCAGGAAAGAACAAAAGCTTGTATTTGCAGTAAAGATTCAAAAACCCCTTCCCGATAAGGATATTGAAAAACTCTCCTGGTTGTTAAACAATGCTGTCCTATGTCCGGAGGAATCAATATCCGGAGTATTTACAGGCCCTCGTAAAGAGATGATTACTCCCTGGAGCACCAATGCTGTTGAGATGACTCAAAACATGGGTACAGAAGGGATTGAAAGGATTGAACAGTTTCTGTTATCCCCTGGCGACACAATCCATTTTGACCCCATGCTTCAGGCAGTATATAACGGACTGGACCAACAGGTTTTTACCATCAACAAAACACCGGAGTCTATTATTCCTATTGTCAATATCCATGCTTATAACGATAAGGAGGGATTGGCCCTAAGTCCTGAAGAAATCAGGTATCTTGAAGAACTTAGTCAGAAACTGGGGAGACCCTTGACCGACAGTGAGATATTTGGATTCTCACAGGTCAATTCCGAACATTGCAGGCATAAGATTTTTAACGGCTCTTTTATTATCAATGGAATTAAGAAAGATGTTTCACTCTTTCATTTGATCAAGGAGACAACCCATAAACACCGGAATCGTGTAATTTCAGCCTATAAGGACAATTGTGCCTTCCTGGAGGGACCTGAAATACTACTTTTTGCTCCTGCAACGCAGGATAAACCCGACTTTTTCATCCTGCGGAAGATTCACGCTATTTTGTCCCTGAAAGCAGAAACCCATAATTTTCCAACCACAGTTGAGCCTTTCAATGGAGCAGCCACGGGTACTGGTGGTGAGATCCGTGACCGGATTGCCGGAGGGAGGGGGGCTTTCCCTTTGGCCGGTACTGCTGTGTACATGACGTCTTATCCCAGGCTCACGGGCGGCCGGAATTGGGAAAAAAGCATTCCTGCCCGAAAATGGCTATACCAGTCGCCTGAACAAATCCTCATTAAAGCTTCCAATGGGGCCAGCGATTTCGGTAATAAATTCGGACAACCTTTGATTTGTGGGAGCGTCCTGACCTTTGAGAACAACAATAATCATCCGCTTTATGCGTACGATAAAGTTGTAATGCTTGCCGGGGGTATCGGATTTGGAGATACCGTATACACCCAAAAAAAAGTACCGGAGAAAGGAGACTGCATCGTTTTACTGGGAGGTGATAATTACCGTATTGGCATGGGAGGCGGTGCTGTTTCTTCTGTTGCTACAGGAGAATATGGCAATCAGATTGAGCTCAATGCCGTTCAGCGTTCCAATCCTGAAATGCAGAAGAGGGCCTATAATGCTATTCGCGCGTTGGCGGAATCGGATAATAATCCTATTATATCCATCCATGATCATGGTGCCGGAGGCCATCTTAATTGCCTTTCCGAACTGGTGGAGGATATGGGCGGCATGGTTGAAATCGGACAGCTTCCGGTGGGCGATCCTACTTTGTCGGCCAAGGAAATTATCGGAAATGAGTCCCAGGAGCGCATGGGTTTGGTAATGAAAGAAAATGATTTGCCTTTGCTTAAGCGAATTGCCCAGCGCGAAAGAGCTCCGATGTATGTCATCGGCAAAATCACCGGAGATCATCAGTTCACTTTTGTGGATAAGGATGGTTCAAAACCCATTGACCTGCAACTTAAGGATATGTTCGGAAATCCACCGAAAACGATATTGCGTGATGAAACAAGGGTACTGGTTTTTCCTGAACCGCAATATACATTAGATCATTTCGGGGAATATCTTGAAAACCTGCTTCAGCTTGAAAGTATTGCCTGCAAGGATTGGCTGACCAACAAGGTTGATCGTTGCGTAACCGGAAGGATCGCAAAACAACAGACATGTGGCATGTATCAGTTGCCACTCAACAATCTGGCTATTGCGGCCCTTGATTTTTCATCCCACAGAGGCATAGCTACCGCACTGGGGCATGCTCCAGCCGCTGGTCTGGTGAGCCCGGAAAACGGATCTGTTCTCTCTATTGCCGAGGCCCTCACCAATATTATCTGGGCACCGATCGAAAATGGAATTGAAGGCATCTCACTGAGCGCAAACTGGGCATGGCCTTGCAAAAACCCGGGTGAGGATGCACGTCTTTATGCTGCCGTTAAGGCAGCCAGCGACTTTTCTATGGCCCTGGGGATAAACATACCCACTGGCAAGGATTCTCTTTCAATGACACAGAAATATCCTGACGGCGAGGTGGTGTATTCACTCGGTACCGTTATAGTTACTGCCGCAGGAGAGGTCACCGATTTCCGTAAAGCAGTCGAGCCAGTTCTGCAGGATTGCCCGGGCTCCAGCCTTATTTATATCGATATGTCCGGCAATGGATTCTCCCTCGGCGGAAGCAGTTTCGCGCAGATCATGAATGCTTTGGGCACCACTACCCCAACCATCACTGATCCTCTCTATTTTAAAACCATCTTCAATACGGTTCAGGGACTGATCACTTCGGGCCACATACTGGCCGGTCATGATATCTCAGCAGGAGGATTGATCGTCGCACTGCTCGAAATGACGTTCTCATGCGAACAGATCGGACTTGAAATCGATCTGTCGGCCTTGCCGGAACCGGACGTAATGAAGATCCTTTTCAGTGAAAATCCTGGCATTCTTATCCAGGTTGATAAAGCCTCTCCGGCCATTGAAATATTGAATGACAGGGGTATCCAATATTATGTTCTGGGAAAACCAGTCAAATCAGATTCCATTACCCTGGAAAAGAAGGATTGGAAAACATCAATGAACATAAAAAAATACAGGGATCTATGGTATAAAACTTCTTATTTGCTTGACCGTAATCAATGCGGTCCCGAACTTGCAGAAAAGCGATATAATCATTACAAAAAACAGCCGGTATGGTTTCGTTTTCCGGACGGATTTAAAGGAAAAGCTGATGCACTTGGCATTAACCTGACAAGAATGGCCCCTACCGGAATCAAGGCTGCCATTATTCGCGAAAAGGGAGTCAATGGCGATCGTGAAATGGCCTATATCATGCATCTTGCAGGCTTTGACGTTAAAGATGTGCACATGACCGACCTGATTGCCGGAAGAGAATCCCTCGAAGATATAAGCTTCATTGTTTTCGTAGGCGGATTCTCCAATTCTGATGTTCTTGGTAGTGCCAAAGGCTGGGCAGGCGCATTCCTGTACAACGAAAAAGCCCGCATTACGCTGGAGAATTTTTTCAGTCGTACCGATACACTAAGCCTGGGCGTGTGCAATGGATGCCAATTAATGGTTGAGCTGGGATTGATTACAAGTCATGGAAAGAATACGCCTGCGATGCTGCATAATCAATCGGAGAAATTTGAATCTTCATTTCTGAATGTTGATGTAAGCGAAAGCAATGCGATCATGTTCCATTCTCTTGCCGGATCCCGTTTAGGCATCTGGGTAGCCCACGGAGAAGGCCGTTTTTTTCTTCCCGGAAAAGAAACGGACTATAATATTGCTTTGCGCTATAGCTATAACGAATATCCTGGAAATCCAAATGGTTCTGATTTCTCTGTCGCCGGCATTTGTTCAGTCGATGGTCGTCACCTGGCCATTATGCCGCACCTTGAAAGGGCCATCTTCCCGTGGAACTGGGCTCTTTATCCGAAATTCAGGCAGCACGACGAAATATCACCCTGGGTTGAAGCATTTGTAAATGCGAGAAACTGGATTGAAAAAGGAAAAGACCATTAATCCTATCGGGTCAAACTGTGAATTCATTGCCTGTCACCTGGTTTTCAGAAGCTATCCTTTACCATATCTTCATTGACCGTTTTGCCGGCTATGATCCGGAGAAAAACTGGGAAAAGCCTTTATTCATGGGAGGCAACCTGAGAGGTATTATTGCCAGGGCCGATTACTTATCAGATCTTGGGATCAATGCACTGTGGATATCCCCGGTTTTCAAAACCGACGCCTATCACGGTTATCAAATTACAGACTTCTATCAGCCTGAGCCTCATTTTGGTACCCTGAAAGATGTCCGGGATCTGCTGGAGATTTTTCACCGAAAGAATATAAGGATAATGCTGGACTTTGTTCCCAATCATTGTTCGGTTAACCATCCTTTTTTTCAGGCGGCCCTGAAAGATCGTAAAAGCAAATACCGCAACTGGTTTTATTTTAATTCCCTGACCGGGAGATATTCGACTTTTCTTCACTACAGGGAGCTTCCGAAGCTTAATCTTAACCATCCCCAGACACGCCATCACATCATCGATGCAGCAAAATACTGGCTTTTGCTGGGATTTGACGGTTTCAGGCTGGATCATGCTGTTGGCCCCTCCCTTGATTTCTGGAAAGTCTTTTCCGCTGAAGTGAAACGAACCAACAGAGAAGCCGTATTGATCGGTGAAGCATGGATGGAAGGTATTAGCTTAAGGCAGCTCAAAACATCAGGCGTTCGACACAAATATCTCCGCTGGATCAATGGCACCCATCCGTGGGATATCCAGCTTGATTACAGGAGTGTTTTCGACGGAGTCCTCGACTTTTTCTTTCGTCACCGCATCACAGAGTTTATAGCCTGGAAGAATATTCCTGAAATCCATTTGGAATCATTGCAGGATTCTATGAATGCTCATTATGCCAGGTTTCCGGCTGGATATTATTTACCTTCCTTTGTGGATAATCATGACATGAACCGGTTTATGTTTGATGCCGGACAAGACAAGGAAAAACTCAGGAAAGCCCTGGCATTTCAATTCACCCTCCCCCAGCCTCCCATTCTTTATTATGGCACGGAAACCGGATTATCCCATACGGAAGCTGTTGACGGGAGACTGCCTTATGCTGATCTGCAGGTAAGGAAGCCAATGCCCTGGCAGAAAATGGATTATGAATTAATTGATTTTGTGAAGGAGCAGATAATCATGCGGAAAAAAAGGCGCAAATAAAAGAGATCATTGCTCATGCTTGTCTTCTATATCACTCAGATGCAGATTCAGGGCATGAACGGATATAAGGATTTCTTTTATGGAAAGCCCAAGGGATATGATCAGCAATAACAGGGCGATGCCAAAAACAATTTCAGCAATTCGCGGTGTTTGGATATAGATCAGGAACATACTCAAAACACACAGCAAAAGGCTTGATATCCCATAGATCTGCATATTCCGTATCAGCACGAGCCTCCTTCGAAGATTACGGATCTGTCCATAAAGCAATTCATTTGGCTTTTCCTTGTATTGCGCATGAAGTGACCGGACAAGATTGGCGAGGGCCAGGAAGCGGTTCGTAAAGGCCAGCATTAATAAGGAAATGGCTGAGAACAATAAGGCAGGTGTTGCCAGCGTAATACTCATATATATTTGGAAATCGTTGTTAAAAGCAGGTCACGGTGGATAGGCTTGGCCAGGTAATCGACGCAGCCAACCTGAAAGTATAGCTTTCTGTCGTCTTCCATAGCGTAAGCAGTCTGTGCGATTATTTTCATTTTCTGATTGAAGGACTTAATCTCTATGGTTGCTTCAACGCCATTCATTTCGGGCATTTTTATATCCATAAGGATGAGGTCTATTTTATCGATGTCCTTTACAACGGCAACGGCCTCTTTTCCTGTTTTAGCACGTAATATCTTTGCACCGGTCCGCGATAAGGCAGCCTTCAGATAAAGGAAATTGGTTTCCTCATCTTCAGCAATAAGAATGGTTTTGTCTTCCCAATTATAGGTTTTCCTGGCATTCCCCTCTTCTTCCCTAACGAAGTTTATGTTCCTGTCATTAGCAGACAGGCAATATGGCAGATTCGTTGAAAAAGCTTCCGGGCAAATGGTCCCTCCCAGCAGATCAAAAAAAACATCAAAGATCTCCAGACCATGTTTATGCCCCGTCAGCAAGCCATTACTGATCCTTCTCGTATCAATGATAAGATTATCGATAAGCTCCTGATCGTCCGTTTCAAATTTAATTCTTTCCTCATCAGCAAAAAACCTATTCATGACGCCCATTGTTTTTCAGTTACTTAATTTACTTAAATTTACGCAATTTTCATCAATATGTTGTCCTGATTTTTCCAACTTGCCGCATTTTTTTATGAACGGCTCGCTGAATTCCACTAACCGTTTAAAAAACGTCGAATGACGGCTCAGGGATTACAGGTCACAGATACAGATGATGCAGGGCTGCAGTCTATGCTATTCGCAGATCATCACGCAATAGCCGTGATATCATAAGGAGTTTGCTGGTAAACATAGTAATTCAGCCAGTTGTAATACAACAGGTTTGCATGACTTTTCCAACGAACAACGGGAGGTTTCGAAGGGTCATCCTGTTGAAAATAATTCCTGGGAATATCAATGGGCAATCCCTTTTGCATATCCCTCAGGTATTCATCCCTCAGGGTATAGGGATCATACTCGGAATGTCCGGTAACAAATATGCTTCTTCCGTCTTTGGTCATGACAATATACACTCCGGCTTCCCGGGACTCAGAAACGATAATCAGATCTTTGATGTGCCTGATATCGCTGCCTCTGATTTCGGTATGCCGGGAATGAGGTGCCAGAAATTCATCATCAAATCCTCTGATAAGCGGAATCCTGGGATTGCTGACAGTATGGGTAAATACGCCGAACATTTTTCTGCTGAGTTTATACTTGGGTACTCCATAATAATGAAATAAACCGGCCTGCGCTCCCCAGCAAATAAACAGGGTAGACATAACATTGTGCCGCACCCAGTCCATTATTTCCTTAAGTTCATTCCAGTAATTGACCTCTTCAAATTCGAGATGCTCTATAGGTGCACCGGTGATAATCATCCCATCAAACTTTTGATGGCTTACATCACTGAATGTTTTGTAAAATGACTGCAGGTGCTCGGGCGGTGTGTTCCTGGGCCGGTGATCACGGGTATACAGCAGAACGATCTCAACCTGCAAAGGAGTGTTTGAAAGCATTCTCAGTATTTGTGTCTCTGTGGTGATCTTTACCGGCATTAAATTGAGGATAGCAATTCTCAGAGGCCTGATGTCCTGGTGGATTGCCTTGGTTTCGCGCATAACGAAAATATTCTCTTCCTGCAGTATATCAACCGCAGGCAATTGATCAGGTATATTCAGTGGCATAGCATGCTGTTTTGATCTGTAAAAATACAAAATTAATACTTTTCCGGTCTACTAAACCATTATTGACTTTTTGGCAGGAAATTTACATGGCTTATGTTGCATGTTGAAACTGTGTTAAATTTGATAATTTTGCAGCCATCCTATTATTGCAGTCATGGGATTATTAATATCGCACACATGAGTCCTGTTAATCTATTCGGATATACATTCCCGGAACTGAAAGCCATAGCAGCAGCACTGAATTTGCCTGGTTATACCAGCCATCAGTTAAGCGACTGGCTGTACAGGAAGAATGCAGCTTCGTTTGATCAGATGTCAAATCTTTCCAAAGAAACACGCAAAAAACTATCCGATAATTATATCCTGAACAAACCCCTGCCGATAAAAGTGCAGGTGTCGGGAGACGGGACAAAGAAATACCTCTTTCCGGCCCGCGTGGATAAAACCATTGAATCGGTTTACATTCCTGAGAAGAACCGTAATACACTCTGTATATCCGCTCAGGTGGGATGCACCCTGGATTGTGTCTTCTGTATGACAGGGAAACAAGGTTTTCAGGGAAATCTGACTGCCGGAGAAATCATCAATCAGATAGCATCCCTGCCCGAGAGGGATCTGTTATCCAATATTGTATTTATGGGAATGGGAGAGCCGCTGGCCAATACCGATAATGTCATCAAAAGCATCGATATTATGACCTCAACCTATGGTTTTGGATGGAGTCCCACCCGTATCACACTATCAACCGTTGGCATGCTGCCCGGACTTGAAAAAGTGATTCAGGAAACCCATTGTCACCTCGCGGTAAGTCTTCACAGCCCATTTGACGAGGAAAGACGCAGCCTGATGCCGGTTGAAAAGATTTATCCCATAAAAGAAGTTGTTGCATTGCTTAAGAAAAGTCAGCTTAAGCGACAGCGAAGAATTTCCTTCGAATACATCATGTTCAGGGACCTGAATGACAGCATGCGCCATGTTAATGGTCTTACCCGACTGCTGAACGGATTAAAATGCCAGATTAACCTGATCCGTTTTCATGAGATCCCGGATACCCCGTTGCGTTCTTCTTCAGATGAAACCATACTCAGTTTTAAAAACCGGCTGAACGAAAAAGGAATGCTGACCACCATAAGGGCATCCCGGGGGCAGGATATTTTTGCAGCATGCGGGATGTTATCTACAACCCATAACCGGCAGGAACAATAAACTTTTTCAATGTCTTACTGAAATGCTGCCTGTTCATCGAGGATCTTAAGGGCATCCTGGGTGGATATATGCTTACCGCCTTCATAGGCAACAACAAAAGCCTTTTTAATATTGCATTCCCGGCGGGTGGCCTCAGCTTCATCAAAAGTGAAATAGCGCCCGATAGAGTATTTATACCAATCATCCTCAAATATCATATCAATTTTCAGATCACCTTTGTATAAAGTTTCCAGGTATTCAATTGATAACGGTATGGTATGAGCGGCAATCTGCACCTTAAAAATGATTTCCTTTAATAACATGGAATCAACTTTAGCCTCCTTGTCCACGGTGGCAAAGATATCTTGCGGGGGTTCATTTAACGCAGGATCCCTCATGAGGGCCACAATCTCCTCCAGGGTTTTGTCATCATCCCAACCGTAATTGTATTCAACAGGGTAATCCTGACAAATCTGTACTGCCCTCCCCTCATCCCTGATGGAAAGTTTTTCAAGGCTGATCGCGTCCTTCATGATGATCAATCCGTATTCAAAACGATCTGTTTCAAGCACCTGTTCTCTTCGGATAAGGCTTCTGTTATGTACTTTCAGTGCTTTGCCTTCATAGTAATGCGCTTTATCCATTCCTGCAGCATGGTGGTTGACCCTCGACATCTTTTTCCAGAATAGTTCAGCCTTCGCCTGATAAACGGAAAAGATAATGGTATGAGCTTCCCTGTATTTTTCTGAGGCTTCAAACAAAGATTTTAATGCCTTCAGATATTCATCCGTGATCCTTTCCTTCTTTTCAAGCGTGTTCAGCTGGTCATAGCGTTGATTGGCTTTTTCAAATTCAGCATCAGCCTGGTCAAGCAGACTTATGGCACGATCCAGTTTTTTGCTTTCCAGCAGGTCAAACTTTAAATTCAATCCTTCGGTATATTGCTTCATACTGTTTTGTGCCTTCAGGTCAGTCACCTGAATAACAGGCAGCATGAATATTGCCGCAATGCATAATCTTTTCAGAAATACCATCATGCTTTTCTTTTTATAGGAAATCATAGATCTTACCAAGACAAATGTTGTGCCATCAAAATTATGAAATTCATTCAAGAAGAAACACCAGGTTAACATGCAATAGACAATTAGTATAAAAAAAGGCCGGATTTCACCGGCCTTATGCATTGTTGACATGCAAAAATCTCACGCATCCCTTGCTTCAGGTGCTGTAAATACCAGATATAACAATACCAGCAGGGAAGCGACAGGAAGCAGAATTAGTAAAATTGTACTCATTGGATGAGATATAAGGGATTATTATTAGGGTTCGTCACAAATATAATATGTTTCGTCAATTATTTTTACG
>CAYWCR010000001.1:64247-95193 GCA_964456825.1 uncultured Bacteroidales bacterium | reverse complement strand
AAGTTCTTGCGTGTTTCATCGTCAAAACCGGAAAGGTCGGTCTGTTCAGTCCGAAGATAGTTCAAAAAGTTGGTGACAAGTATCATTCGTGAAAGGCCGTTACTCTCAATATAGGTTGAATTCGATTCGGTGATGCCTGTTCTTTTTTGCAGTATGAACTTTTTAAAATCAATGGTGGAAAACAGGTCTTCAATTTTTGGGAAACCTTCAGCCAGCATGATCTTTTTCTGAGGCTGTTCTTCGGATGGTATAAAAGCTGATTTCTTAATCCAATCGGCTATTTCTCTTTTTTCGGGCGTGTCAAAGATCAGCGCCATAAAATCAAGTTTCCATCCGATCAGGATGTTTACCAAAACAGGAATACTTGATTCATTGGTTGCCGGTATAAAAAACACCTTCCCTTCAAAGTCCAGCAGTTTTGAAATGGCTGTCAGATAATAAAAAGTAACAGAATCCTCGACGAGTATATTATTCTTTTGCTGAATCAGCTGTTCATCATAAAGCCGTGCACCCATCAGTGAATAAATCGGGGTTAAGGTATCAGAGGAGGCTTCGTGCAATGATTTTGCATCCATAACAATGGTTTCACTTCTTTCATCATCTTCATCGGCACGTTGTATTGCCATTACCCTGTAAAGTTTTGAAGGGTCGACCAAATGAGGAGAATGGGTACAGTACAGGATCTGCATTTTATCTTTCAGGTCCTCAAAAACCTTTAAAACATCTTCCTGTGCCCTGGCATGCAGGCTTAATCCGGGCTCGTCGATAAGCAATACGCGGTTAAAATGATTGCTCTTTGCGGTAGCTTTGAGTTCAAGGTAAAAGGATAAAAACCATCTGACACCGCGGCTTCTTTGCTTTGGATAAAGCCTTTCTGTATTATCTTTTATCCAGAATTCCAGATAAGGCTTGCCGCTCTTTTCAGGAACCGTATAATCATAATGCTCAAGTTCAAAATTTAACCTGATCTTGTTGTCCTTTCCTACATTCTGACTCCAGTAATCCTGGAAGTCTATAGTAATATCACTGTTTAGGTTTTCGATCTTCTGCTTCAGGATACGCTGGTTTTTTTCGCGGAAGAAATCAGCGTTGAGACCGGCGATGGTAAGAAAATTCTGCGCTGCTTTGTATCCCTCGACTGCACCACTTTCATGCAGCAAATCCTCAAGATCAATTTTATTGGGCAGAAGGCTGCTGAAATCCTCAAAGAACTCAAAAACCGGGATATAATCAAACATGGTTCTGGCAATATCTTCCAGTGTCATATATCGCTTGTCATTTTCAATCTCCACAGTAGATTCAACTTCAGCGTCACGAAACTTCTTGCCTTCCAGAACAAGAAAAGCTATCCTCTTTTTTATGATAAGCTGTTCATGGTATTCAGCTGAGGTCTTTTGCATTTGCTGATATTCAGATCTCAACTGCTCAAGGCGTTGTGCACTATTCTTTCTTTCCTTTTCATTGGAACACAGATCATGATAATGCTCGGCATCACGAAGCTGGCTATATTTCCGCGCTATCTGATCATCCAGCTGTTTGGCATGTTCATTTAATTCAGTGAAGGTCTTGCAAACGCTGACTTTTTCAGATATTTCCTGGGTCATCATTTTTTTATCATCAAATATCTGAAGCTTATCATTAAAGTCCTTTTCTTTTTCTTCCAACAGCATTTTGGCTTTTTCAAATTCCTGCTGAGCGATGATCTGAAAATCAGGCTTCTTAGCTTTATTGATAGCTTTACGGGCATCTTCAAGCAGCTGTGTAACGTCATTCAGCGTTTTACGGGCTTCCTGTTTAGCCCTGTCCGCAATTTCCATTTCATGGATCACTACATTGGTAGAGTCATACAGATCAGCGATGGCCTTACTGATCCTATTTTCTTCCTCTTCCTTCTTTTTTTCTGCAGTTTCGAAAAAATTAATAATGGATGGTTCTGCAATGGTCAGCTTATTTGTTTTGGAATCAATCCACTCGCAACATAGGTTAAATTCCTTTTTATTTTCCAGCTGTGCAATTAGTGCATCAGGCAGTCTGTCCTTGCTGAGAATACTTTGGAATGTCTCATTCTCCAGTTCAAAAGTACATTCAATGATGGGATAACTAAGGTCACTCCGGAGAACATCATCGGATATTCTTCGCTCAGAGAAGCTCTTTAATGCTTCCAGCACCGATGTCTTACCTGATTCATTCTGACCGATAAGCGAAGTGATGTTGTCAAATGCCAGAAAACACCATCCTGTGTCAATAATCGACCGGTAATTTCTGATCCGAAATGCCCGTAATCTCATTTTCTCGGTTTGTTTAGTAGTTAATTGTTCCGGTGGTAACGCCAACCTAGCAATAATACGTCATCAAGCTGTTGCAGGTTTCCTTTCCAGTCATTAAAAATCCCCATTAATTTTTCTTTTTGCTTATGTATTGGCAATGAACTAATTGTAAGTATCAGCGAACGGAATGGCTGATATTTGAATTTCTTGCCATGCGGACCACCAAATTGATCAACAAAACCATCTGTAAAAAAATATACCAGATCACCGTCATCCAATTCACAGTAATGGTCGGTAAATGGCTTTTCTTCATCTGCTGCAATGCCTACCGGCATTTTATCACCCAGCATTTCCAGCAAGCGGTTTTTCTTTACAATGTAAACCGGATTAAAAGCCCCGGCATAATTGAACTGATTGGTTTCGATGTCAACTACGCCCAGCGCCAGGTCAATACCATCCTTTTGCTCTTCATCATCCCCGGTTTGCTGCATGGCATTCATCACCTTTTCACGCATCTGGTTGAGTACTGCTGCCGCACTGGGTGGATTCCCGTGATGGATTATTTCATTTAAAAATGTCAATCCCAGTATGCTCATAAAGGCTCCCGGAACCCCATGACCTGTGCAATCAGCTACTGCAATATACAGCTGATTTTTTCTTTGTGCCAGAAAATAAAAATCACCGCTTACTATCTCCCTGGGCAAAAAAATAAGGAAGTGCTCAGTTAACGATTTTTTCATGGTTTGAGGCGAAGGGAGTAAAGCTTTCTGGATATAACTTGCATATCTGAGGCTTTCATTGATCTCCTTTCGATTTCTGGCCAGGTCCTGGTCAGAAACGCCTGTTTTGTTTTTTTGCATTGGAATATTAACTTTCATCTTTTTTTGTATGCAATTATTAATCCTTAACTTGGCAGAAAATAATAAACGAAGTTCTTTTCCGATTCATCTAACGCAAATTTACGCAATGTATTTTTTTTTAAGAGCCTAACAGGAAGTGGTACATTATATATTACTTGGAATATTGTATTTTTTTATCTTCTGCTTTGTGATATTTATTATCATTATCCACAGGGCTCCGGAGTACATTGAGAAAGAAGACGGCACATTAATTCCCAAACCCAGGAAGAAAAAAGAACCTAAAAATCGGCTCCAGCATTCTTGATAAGAATGGTATTCCCATCCTCAATCAACAGCCACAGATTTTTCATGCCATCCCATAATGCATCGCTTATAATTCCCTTTTCTATCCTTGATTTCTTCAATATCTCGCCGGTTAAATTCTGTATCCATATCATTTCATTTCCTCCGTTCCTGTAGGATGCCAACAACAGCGTTTTAGATTCCACAGCCAGCATCCTGGGGATGGAGAACAGCGAGTCAGACAACATATATTGCTTGTCCCACAGCTTTTTCCCATCAGCACTCAATTTGGTGACGAACAGTTTATTTTCCCCGACTCCACCCAAATAACATTCTCCCCTGTCTGAAACCATTCCGCAGTGATAGATGCAATCGGGCAATGGGAGATATTCCCATCGTATATAACCTTTATCATCCATTTTACAGACCCAATTATTGGCAACCATCAGGATGGCCTGGTCAGGCATCGCTCCCAAAAACATCACTTCACCTGCACCTGTATAGGTTCTGTTCCATAACCTGCGTCCTGCGTCATTCAATACCATGATGCGGTAATTCCTGCTAAGTGAATCGCTTACCTGATAACCTCCCAGCAGGATATTGTTATTGAGGTCAGTGGCAAGAGCATGGATGGTCCATTTACCCAGCTTCTGACTCCAGATGTTCTTTCCCAGCGGGGACTGCTTGAATAACCATACCTCATAGGCTGACGGATCAGATCCACCCCAGCTGTAACCAGCCAATACAACTTCATTTTTCTGATTAACGGACGAACCATATACCTGGTCGTTGAAATGCTCCCCCAGGGTTTTATTCCAAATCATCTTCCCTTCTTCATCAAGGCAAAGTAATCCTATGTCGGTATATGAAGTATCGTTCTTCCTGGCTGTTGTTGCCAGCATAAAACGATTGTCTGCCAGCGGTTCAAGTGTGGAGGTGGTTTCCACAGCTCCTCCGAGGTCAAAGCTTCTTGCCCATTGGATATTACTTGAAGTAATACTTGAAGAAGATAAATATTTCATGCCCAGGTCCAATGACTTAAGATTAAAAATATCAAGGTACTGCTGCCCTTCAGGGTACTTTCTGATGAACTCATCGTATGCTTCGAGGGTTTTGATCTTCTTTGCATAATCATAGAGCAACTGTTTTTGCCATGCTTTTGCTTCGGCAACTTCAAGAGATCCCGGATAGTGCTGAATGTATTCCTCATAACCCTGCATGGTATGAATGGACCTGGCCCGGTTAAAGGCTGCAGCATTCCGTTTTTTGACCGCAAGGTTATACTCTTCTGCATCAGGATACGCCAGAATAAAGTTATTGTATGATTCCACGGTGTTTGTTTCGGAAGCCTTTTCGAATGCAAGCTTATTAAGGGTTCTGATGGCTTTGTCTATTTGCGCAGCATCCGGAAATTTTTCCATGAATTCCTGGAATGCTTCTACCGTATTTTGTTTTTCATATTTACGGAATTCCAGCTGATTTCTTATGTGGATTACATTTTTGTAATACCGGAAATCCGGAAATTTTTCCAGAACCTCGTAGGTCAGCGCCAGGTTATTTTCCTCCCGGATATATTTGATCAGGTGTGCTTCAACGGTGTTAACCGCATATTCAATCTTTTTTTTAACAGGCCTTGGAATGGACCTTTGTTCGGTATTCACGAAATACTCCCCCATGATTTCCAGGTCATCCTGCGACAATTTATCTATATTTTGCAGCAGGATCCGACAATGCTGCCAGGCTTCAATAAGGTTGAAATAAGGCGATCTATCATCGGAATAAACCAATGCCAGTCCGAAGTTCGCGGCAGGATTCTGATAATCTGACGCCCTGAGCTCGTTAAACGCCGACCTGGCCTTATCGTAATCCAGCTTTTCAAGCATTTTATAGCCTTTCCGGGTGCTTTGCGCAACGACACAATCATAAAGGCATAAGCATGATAATAAAATGACTGTAATCCTTCTCATACTTTATTTTTTTATCAGCATGAATTCAACCCTACGGTTTTGCGCCCTTCCTTTATCAGACTGGTTTGATTCGATGGGACGGGATTCTCCATATCCTACAGCCTTAATTCTCTCAGGGCTGACGCCTTTGCTGATAAGATATTCAACTACTGATTTGGCACGTCCATCCGATAATTTCTGGTTATACGTATCAGCTCCTTCGCTATCTGTGTGTCCTGAGATCTCAATCGATTTGATATCATTTTCAATCATAAACAGGGCTACCTTGTCAAGTTCAGCAAAGGAAGCCGATAACAGGTTCGTTTTGTTGAACTCAAAGAATATATTTTCAAGCACAATAGCAGACCCCTCCTCGATATTATTGAGTTTATCTTCCAATCCATGGTGTTTGATTACAGGCTCCTTGAAATGCAAGGTGTCCGATGAAATACAGTTGAATGCATCAGCAGCCTTATAGATGTATGTCCCGGCGGGCAGATTTTTCAATTCCCGGCCCGTCATCCCGTTGTTCCAGGATATGGAATACGGAGGTGTCCCCCCTACCATGTTAATGCTGATCCGTCCGTCGTTGATGATCCTCTCGACATCACCGGTCAATGGATCCCTTCCTCCGGTATAGGATGAATCAACGATACGGGATTCAAAGTCATGCTGTATGCAGGGACAATCCCTGCAATTGTCAAGCGGGACAATAATGACATCATCAATATAATAATAGGCATAAGCTTTATTGCGCAAATTAACCACGTTCTTGTCGGTGACCACATAATTGGTATTATTATAATTCTTGAAATTGCCGAGGGTGAAGAATTTCTCATTGCCAGCCGCCGTATAAACCGTACAGAATTCCTCCCACTCATCAATGTTGTCAAGAAAAAGTCCCTCTTTGCTGCTGATCTGAGGTGCATAGGGAAGGTTTACATTGATGGTGTTTTTAATTTCAACATCACTGAAGTACAGGCTAAGCTGATCAACAGCAAATCTGGAATAGGAAGCAAGCTTATAGGAGAAACGGACACAATATTTCTTTCCCTGCACAAGGGGTTGAGATACCATTCCCTGGATGTATTCACGGTAGCTTTCTTCTGTTCCACTTAATATGGCTCCAACATATGCATCACCAGTTTTGGGCTCACTTACTCCGGCAAAATTGGAAGGTACTCCGACATTACGCGGACTGCACCGGTTGAAATAATCGGGCGTGGCTATTGTAGGATATGACCACTGCGGAACCAGTTTATGAGTCATATCCTGCGGTGTGTAGTCTTCCGGACATTTTTCATATTTTTCAAAACTGTAATTGGGGACCAGGTTTTTAGCCTGTGAAAAAAGAATGGCAGCGGATATGATATTCAGGATTGCAGCCAACAAAAGCATGAATATCCTTTTCGAACAGTACATAAAACAGGTACTTTGATTAAGCATAAAATTATGGAAAATTTCGAAAAGAATAGGTTGCATTATAAACATATTGGTAACAGATTAACCTCACAATAGAAATTTATCAAGCAATTTTGACCTTAAAAGATTAACTTTGATCCTGGATTTAAAGACATAAAATGACCAGTTTTCAATCATTAAAACGATAAAAAACCTGAATGTTGGCAACCGAAAAGCAAAAATTGGCGAAAAAGGAAATAGTCAGATACATTGAATTTATTAAGTATTTTGAATTTCATGACCATCGCAAACCCCGAAACATCGATGAGGTTATGCGCAAAACGCGGATCATGCTTCCCGGCAGTCTCAGGAAAGAATTGGCAAAGTACGCTGCTGGTAAAGAATACAGTGCCTTAATTAAAAAGAAACTGCCGGATAAGAAAGCCTACAATGCCTTTTGCTTTGCTGTTTTAAATATTCTTGCCCGCAGGCTTGAGATAAAAACCTGTTATCTGAACCCAGATTGTTTTCCCGCAACTCTTTTGTCATCAAGGTTAAATGGGCAATTAAGCCTTGTGATGGATAAAACAATAACAGACCATTGTGCTTTCATCTTAAAAACCAAAACGACAAACCTGATTTTTAGCTTTGGTCATCAGGGAACAAAGAACCTGCATAAGCTGTCCGATCATATTGTTTCGATAGATAAGAATACGTATAAAAATATCCATATCATCATATTCAGAAACACCCAGGAACTCCATGAAGCGAGGCAGGTAAACAAGGCCAATGCCTGCAATCGGTGCTTTTTTACATCGTTTATCGAGATTTGTGGGAAAGCCATTGAATGGGACAAAAAATCCTATGAGAAAATATTCTCTATTCGCCGGGACGTTGGTAAAACAATGCTAAAGTACAATACTACAGCAAGTTTGCACAATATTGAAATTATGGATAACATACCGGTTGGCAAGGAGAGTTTCAAATTGTATAAATTGGCATTCAAGACGGATTATCCCATAGATATCACACCTGGTCAGTTTGTTATGATATCGACTTCCAAGGAAAAAGATGAATTTAAACCCAGGATGGTGAATTCCATGATGGAAATTAAACCCGGCATTCATAATGATCTGCAAGCAAAACAACATTCATACCTGAAGCGTCCGTTTGGAATTTACAGGACATATGTCAGGAATTTCGGCCCTGATTTTTATTCAAAACTGCAGTTGGACAGAAGGCTTGCTGCCATTTTATATACTGCCATCCCCGATACCTTTGAGATCGTTTATAAAGTATTGGATAAAGGAGTGGGTACGAATGAACTAACCAGATTGGTTAAAGGTGATCACGTTAAGATTCTGGCACCTCTCGGTAAAGTATTTGATTTCAGAGAACTTGTAAAAGAGGAACTTGATGAGATCCATATTGTTGGTGGCGGGGTTGGTATTGCACCGCTGGTTTATCTGGTACAGGTATTAAGATATTTAAATTTCAAGGTAAAAGCATTCGTCGGCGTTGAAGATATCCATACTTTGGTCTATAAAAACGCTAATAACAAGGGTTTTACTGGTGCCCTCCGAAATGCTAAAATTTATATCGACGATCTGAAGATGTTGGGTTTATCTGAAGCTTCAGATATATATGTGTCGTTACTGTGCAATACGGCTGAAGAAAAACTAATAGGCATTAAAAACCTGTTTAAAGGAAGCCTTGTTACTGAACCCTATGCTGAATACCTGAAGAAACACCGCCATTTAAGGATTCAAACATTTACCTGCGGCCCTTTGCCCATGATAGAAAAAGTCCACCACCTCACGGCTCAATACAACATTAAAGCCTATGTTTTAATGGAAAAACGGATGGCTTGCGGAATAGGAGTATGTTTCTCCTGCGTTTGCAGGACCCTGGTGAATGGTAAGCAGCATTACTCACGTGTATGTATTGATGGTCCTATTATTGAATCAAATCAAATAAACTGGAATGAATAAAAGTCTTGGCGTTCGCATAAAGAACATTTCATTAAAGACCCCTCTTTTAACGGCCTCCGGCACATCCGGAAGCAAGGATGAAATGAACCTGCTGCAAAACAGGAAGAAGATATTGGAATCATTGGGTGCCTTTGTGACAAAGGGCGTATCAATGAATGAAAGCCTGGGAAACAGGGAGCCCAGAATTGTTGAGGTCAGGTCCGGGTTACTAAATTCCATAGGCTTGCAGAATAAAGGGGTGAGAAAGTTCTTTGAAGAAGATGTTCCGTCATTATGCCAGTACAAACTTCCCATTTTCGTGAATATTTCTGCAGGTTCTGTCAGTGAATTCGGGGCATTGGCTGAAACCATCAGGAATCTGGATAAGCATAATGCCATAAGCGGACTGGAAATTAACGTGTCATGTCCCAATATAAAAAAGGGAGGTGCTGCTTTTGGAGTCGATCCGCTCCTGGTGGAGCAGGTTGTTAAGGAAGTCAAATCCAAAGTTCAGGATACTTTATGCATCATCACGAAACTTAGTCCCAATGTTACGGATATTGCACAAATTGGAAAAGCGGCCATAAATGGCGGTACTGATGCGCTATCGATGATTAATACCCTGAGGGGAATGGCCATTGATACGGAAAACAGGAAACCCATCCTGGGAAATCAGATTGGAGGCTTATCAGGACCATGCATTAAACCGGTAGGCATTTATATGGTATATGAATGTTTTAGAAAAATATCCGAATGCAACAAGAAGGAGATCCCCATTATAGGGATCGGGGGCATTTCAAACTGTCATGATGTGCTGGAATATATATTGGCCGGGGCAACCGCAACCGGAATAGGTACACAGTGGTTCATCAATAATACTGTTTTTGAGGAGATTCATAACGATTTAAAGGAATACCTCCATAAGCATAATGAGACCCTGGAGAATTTAATTGGTAAGGCCCATAGTCAATCCTGAAACAATTCATACTTACAGGCAACCAACCTGATTCCTGTAAAGGCCTTTCACCGGTTCTTAAGCAATCAGAAGAAAACAGGGGCAGATTTTAATCAAAATGTAATTATTTATTCATTTCTATTGTAATGAACAAAGGTGCCATTTGTAAACAATAATATTACTGATTCAATATTGTTAACATTTGTAATACTTTGTATTTGTTTACCTGTGTCAATTTTATTTTCCTGCTGTTTTTTTTCAGCCTTTAAGTTGCTGACAGGATCTTTTTTGATATCCCCGAATAATTCCGCTGTTTTTACAGGTTCGGTGCTGCCGGTCGCTGATAATTCATCTCCATGCGCCCTCATCTCTCCCTTCCCCGTCAATAACCATAATGGATCCAGGGATGGGTATTTTTCCAGTACTTTGACAATAAAATCATAGCTGGGTTTGTTCCTGCCGCTTAAGATATGGGAAATACTGGAGCGTTGAACGCCTATTTCATCTGCAAAACGGGTTGCAGAAATATTAAAATGGGTTAATATTTTAATCAGTTGATCTTTCATATATCACAAATGTAATTATAATAATTTACACTGTAAATTACTTATGTAAATTAGTTTTCAAATGGATTTCACTTATGTAAAAGTTATATTTGCTTTGGTATTAATTGCAATACCAAGCTATATGTAAGTATTCTTATGATCTGCCATTATAAACCAGGAAAAATTATCATTCTTTGTCAGGATTAAAATTATATGAATTAAAAGTGTAATTAATATTTATAATATATTGTTTTTTAATAATATATATTCAAAATTTTAACCAAAATGAGACCTGTTTGACAAAATTTGAAAAAATATTTGAACTGATGGTTTAAATAAGCATATTATTTAACTGGTATACAGTATTATAATAATATATTCTTGACTCAGGAAAACCATCATTTTTAATGTTTACAAACGTAAACATGCATATTTTCTGATAATTGATTTGATCTCCGCTGAATTCTCTGTATTATTTTATATTTGTTGAGAAAGAAATGAATGCCCATCCTATGAAAAAAGTATCGCTGGCCTGGATGATGATTTTGGGAATCATTGCCGGAATATTGTTTGCTTTGTTGCTAAAAGACTATGTGATTTATATTGATTGGATGGGAACGCTTTTTCTCAGGGCCTTAAAAATGATCATGGTTCCGCTGGTCCTCTCCTCCCTCATTACCGGCGTGGCATCTATCAACGGTGCCGGCAGCCTTGGAAGGATCGGATTGAAGACCATAACCTATTATTTGGTCACCAGCATGCTCGCTATTGTAACCGGATTACTGCTGATCAACCTGTTTCATCCGGGCGTTGGCGCTGACCTGAACCTGTCAGGAACACCCGCTGTTTCAGACCTGAAAGGAATTTCAATCAAAGATACCTTCCTGTCCATCGTACCCGAAAATATATTTGCATCGATCGCAAAAGGGGAAATGCTTTCCATCATATTCACCGCCCTGTTATTTGGTTTCTTTATCACCCGGCTTCAGGATAAACAACGGATTTTGCTTACCGATTTTTTTAACAGTGTTTTTGAACTGAGCATGAAAGTCACGCTCTTCCTCATGAAACTAGCTCCGCTGGGGATATTTGGACTTGTCGCCAGACTGGTTTCTCAGCAGCACGATCTTACGGAGCTTTTCCAGCGACTCGGCATATATATGCTTGTAGTAATCGGAGCATTGACCTTTCATGCCTTGATTACCCTGCCCATTATCCTTTACCTGTTTGGCAGGATCAATCCTTTAAAACACTATTCAGCCATGTCAACTCCTTTGCTTACCGCGTTCTCTACGGCTTCTTCCAATGCTGCACTGCCGCTCACCATGGAAGCTGTGGAGCACAAGGCCGGAGTTTCCAACAAGATCTCAAGCTTCACCCTTCCGTTGGGGGCAACCATTAATATGGATGGCACAGCATTGTTTGAGGTCGTTGCAGCACTCTTTATTGCCCAGGTATATGGAATGGACCTTTCAGCAGGCCAGCAGATTCAGATGGCGCTGGCAGCACTGCTGGCATCCATAGGCGCTGCCGGAATACCGATGGCGGGTCTGGTTATGATGGCCATCGTCCTTTCGGTGGTTGGCTTGCCCATTGAAGCTGTGGGACTGATCTTAGCCGTTGATCCTATTCTCGATATGTGCCGGACAACAGTCAATGTGCTAAGTGATACCTGCGGTGCCGTGATCATTGCAAAATCAGAAGGCGAAATACTGAAAGTGTAAAATCCATTTGATATCTTTACTCAATTTAGTGCCTTCTTTTGCATGAAAATTGCCTTGCTGCTATCTATCCTGCTGCAGATAACCGCTGCTGGTGTTGCCCTGGGTTTGACCCGTAAAACCAAGTATAACATTAGCTGGGTCTTCCTCTCCATTGCCTTTTTGCTGATGGCCATCCGGCGGATCATAGACCTGATACCCGTTTATTTCAAAGAACTTGAGACAGAAATGTCTTTAATAGACAGGATTCTGGGAATTGTAACCTCTGTTTTTCTGCTGGCCGGTGTTGTTTTTATCCAACAATTGTTCCGCTATCTGAAACGGATTGAGGATGTCCGGGTTGAATCGGAAAACAAGGTTCTGCAAGCGGTTATGGAAACGGAAGAAAGGGAAAGAAGACAGCTGGCAAAAGATCTGCATGACGGCCTCGGTCCATTGCTTTCCAATATTAAAATGTCTGTATCTGCCATTGACAAGTCCTCGATAAGCGGTTTTAATAATGATATAATTAATAATATTCATGTCCTTATAAATGAATCAATTATATCGTTGAAAGAAACCTCCAACAATCTGAGCCCCCATATCCTGGAAAGTTTTGGACTTGCCAGTGCTATCAATTCCTTCATTGAAAAGATCAATGCCCTGGGAGGAATTGATATATCCTTTAGCAATAATATAGAAAACAGCCGTTTTGATACCCATACAGAGATCAATTTATACCGTGTCATCTGTGAATTGTTCAACAATACCTTTAAGCATGCCAGGGCTGAAAAAGTGTCCCTGCTCATACATTATGCAGATAACCGTCTTGTTGCCCAGTATTTTGATGATGGGATCGGATTTGATCCGGAGAACCTGCTGAATAAAACCGGCATGGGCATTTCAAACATGCAATCGAGGCTGAAGACCATCAAGGGGAACATTGAATTCAAAAGGATCAAACCCCAGGGTATGATGACCAATATCACATTGAAAACCAATGTCAAAAACACAAATGATGGAAAAGGTTAATATTTTTCTTGTTGATGATCATAAGCTTTTCAGGGAGGGTTTAAAACTGCTGCTTAAGAATATTGAAGAGGTAAATGAAATCTGGGAAGCTTCAAACGGAGAGGAGTTTCTGAAAAGACTGTCGGAGCAGAATCCTGACCTTGTACTCATGGATATTGAGATGCCTGTGTTAAATGGTATCGATGCAACCACCCAGGCTCTTGCCCGGTATCCCAACCTGAAGATCATTGCCCTTTCCATGTATGGTGATGAAGAATATTTTCAGCGGATAATTGATGCCGGAGCCTGTGGTTTCCTGATGAAGAACTCTGATTTTTCAGAGGTCAGGAGAGCTGTCACCAATGTTTTGCAGGGAAATAACTACTTCACGGAGGAAATCCTGTATAAGCTTGTAAACAAATTCAAAACAAGACAGGCTGTCCCGGAAGATACAGTAGTGACGCTTTCTGACCGTGAAAAAGAGGTTCTCATACTGATCTGCAAAGGATTATCCAATCAGGATATTGCGGATCAGCTGTTTATCAGCAAACGTACGGTCGATCATCATCGTGCCAGCCTGATGACCAAAACCAACACCAATAATGCCGCAAGCCTTGTAGTGTATGCGGTAAAACACAAACTGGTAGAAATTTGAATTTATTTCCAGCGGTATAAAATATCCGTTTCCTTATCGCCTTTGGAAATGGCTGATTTTATTTCATATTCAGGTTCCCTGCAATGGGTAAGCTCAAGTGCTTTTATTATCCAGCCGGCAATACGGTATTCAAGTGCCTCATCGATACCCTCAAAATCAAGGATCCTTAGGATAGCGGAATTGGAATCCATTACATCAACCGCTATTTTGCTGGGCTGGTAAAATGTAGTGAAAATCTTGGAAGCACGCTGAATAAGAAAGGTTGGGGATGCAACCAGCAAAAACACTTTATAAAAACCCTTCAAAGCTACTTCCGCACTGTACTTGCCTATCTCTTCCCCTCCGGTTTTTGGATCGTTGGGATAAAACATCTCAATCACTTTGTGGATTGGAATTATATAGGCATCATTAAGCGGATACCAACCTGTCGCATCAAGAGCCGTCTGATACAAAGATTTTGACACGGCAGGAAGAGAATTAAACCAGGCATTGTACCGGTCAGGAAATTTTGCTTTGATAAAATCTCGTGTGGTTTTTATTGCTGTTCCTTTA
Source organism: uncultured Bacteroidales bacterium (assembly GCA_964456825.1). Classification (GTDB taxonomy): domain Bacteria; phylum Bacteroidota; class Bacteroidia; order Bacteroidales; family UBA10428; genus UBA5072. The sequence goes on along the minus strand of CAYWCR010000001.1, from coordinate 81,049 downwards.
ACTTCCATAGGTTAATTTTTATACAAATAAACAAAAAAAAACGATACTGAAATGCCTTAAAAATTAATAAGGAAGGCCTTGTTTTCATAAGTTCCTGACAAAATCATAAGGATACATCTCTCACCGGTCAACCAAACTTAAATACAGACATTACATAGGTTTAACGACAGGTTTGTATTCCCTCTTATTCCTTTGCATTATAACGTTGCAGCCGGGTTACCTGATATACACCCCGTATGGATGACAGCCGCGCCATTAGTGAATCCAGGTGTTGTGTATCCCTGACGGTTATTTTCAACCGTCCGGTAAACATTCCGTTTGCAGTGTCCATGGTGATCGACTGCAAATTTATCTTCAGGTCTTTGGACAGGACATTGGATATGTTATTCAATATGGTGGGATCATGATCCCCTTCCATCGATATTTCAACAGGGAAAAGGGTTTCCTTGCCCGAAGTTTTCCAGCGTGCCTTTACCACCCGATACCCGTAACGGGAAACCAGTTGCGCGGCATTGGGGCAACTCAGCCTGTGTATCTTTATTCCCTCGCCCACGGTAACAAAACCAAAGACCTCGTCGCCAAAAATCGGATTGCAGCATCGGGCCAGTTTATATTCAACATTGGCCACTTTATCATCAATAATAAGGTAATCATCTGATTTCAGCGATCTTCCAAGTTCCTGCACAGGAACTTTTTCGGTTTCCATCACCTGCTTTTCTTCCTGTTTTTCAACTATCTCCGGTTCAGTCAGGCATTCCTTTACCCCGGCCAGGTCGATTTTGTCCGTGCTGATAAGGTAATACAGGTCCTGTGCAATTTTAAGCTTGTACTGTTTCATCAGTTTCCGGACATTCTCATCAGAAAACGGTATCTTCCAGTTTTTCAGGCGACGCTGCAGGATCTCTTTTCCGTTTTCTGCAATCTTTACCCTTTCTTCATTCAGTTTGAACCGGATCTTGCTTTTTGCTTTTGAAGTAACGACAAAACCAAGCCAGTCAATTTTGGGACTTTGGCTTTTGGAAGAAAGGATCTCTACCCTGTCGCCATTTTGAAGGACATGCCGTATGGGAACGTTTTTACCGTTAACCCTGGCACCGATACAAGTGGATCCTAACTGGGTATGTATATCGTAGGCAAAATCAAGGACGGTTGCCCCGGCCGGAAATTTCCGGAGATCCCCTTTGGGCGTGAAAACAAAAATTTCCTTTGCGTAAAGACTAAGCTTAAAATCATCCAGAAACTCTTTGGCATCAGGCTCGGGAGCTTCCAATACCTCCCTGACCTTTGAAAGCCAGTTATCGAGTCCCTTTTCTCCTTCCGTGCCCTTGTATTTCCAGTGGGCTGCAAGGCCTTTTTCGGCTATTTCATTCATGCGCCGTGTCCTGATCTGAACTTCCACCCATCGTCCGCCGGGTCCGACAACCGTCGTATGAAGGGATTCATAACCGTTGGTCTTCGGGACTGAAATCCAGTCGCGCAACCTGAGCGGATTAGGCTGATATATATCGGTTACCGTTGAATAGACCTGCCAGCAATTTGCTTTTTCATTTTTATGTTCACTGTTCAGTATAATTCTTATGGCAAAAAGGTCATAGATATCTTCAAAATCAGTGTTTTTTTTCTGCATTTTATTCCAGATGGAATAAATGGATTTAGGCCTGCCATAGATCTCGAAATCAAATTGCTGTTTTGTCAGGGATTCTTCTATCGGCTTGATAAAATCACGAATGAATTGCCTCCTGATACGCATGGTTTCAGCGAGCTTGCGGGCAATAAGGTCATAGGTTTCGCGATTGGTATATTTCAGTGAAAGGTCCTCCATCTCTGATTTGATGAGATAAAGGCCCAGCCGGTGTGCCAGTGGGGCATACAAAAAAGAAGCCTCTGCAGCCAGCACAATTTGTTTATCCTGGGGAAGGATTTTCATATTGCGCATCAGATACAGCCGCTCAGCAATCCTGATCAATATTACCCTTACATCACCGGCAAGATTCAGCAGCAGGTTTCTGAAATTCTCAGCCTGTGGTGATAATTCCTGGTCACCCAGGCGTTGTATGGAATTCAGTCCTTTAACAATTCCCGCAACCTGGTTCCCCCATCCCTTTTCAATATCCCGAAGGGAGACGGCCTTTTCCTGAAAAGCGTGCTGCAGGAAGACTCCGGTGATGGAAGTTACTCCAAGTCCGATTTCAGCCAGGGCTATCACAGCGATTTTCATAACTGAATCAGCAATATAACTGCCGGTAATGTCCTTTTTATCCTGCAGGGATTCCAGCATCAGGGTAAATGCCTTCTTGAGCAAGGCAGGGTCTTTGATTTCCCTGTATTTCCGGATAGCTCTTAACAGCATTCCATACCGGTTCCTCAGCACCAAAATATAATCATTCCCGGAGGCGTGCATAAGATTTCAGCTTAATCGTTCAGCAAAGTTAGCCATTGTATTTTATCGTTTGAGGGTAAATCCTTAATTTTATTCCTGCAATCCAACTTTGCATCTGCATATGCCGCATAATTCCGAACCATCCGGGTCATATGGCTTATCTCATATATACGGCCAGGTTTTCATACTGGGCCTTACCTCCATGCTTGTGCAAATCGTTATGTTGCGTGAATTCATGTTCGTATTCGGAGGCAATGAACTGATTATCGGAGTTATTCTGGCTAACTGGATGGTCCTTACAGGAATCGGAGCCTACATCGGAAAAACAGCCATTCATACCGGGAATATGAGACGCTTTTTCCGCTTTGCCATGATCATGCTGGGTTGGATCCCTCCCATACTGCTGTTTGTTATTGAATTCTTCCGCAACCAGGTATTCAAGCCCGGTACTGAAATTGGTTTTTTTCAAATAATGCTCAGCTCGGCTGTCTTAATAGCACCCTTTTGTTTGTTATCCGGATTCCTTTTTACCTACCTGTCAGCTGTTGTCAGCCTATACAACCTCAGTATTCCCGCTGAAAAGACCTATGCTATTGAATCAACAGGAAGCCTGGTTGCCGGCATACTGTCAAGTTTTGTCCTTTTTTTCCTGCTGTCAAATTTTCAGATCATGCTGTTGCTCCCGCTGTTAACCTGCATACTGTTGCTTTTTCCTCTTCGTGTAAATGGTACTAATCCTTTGAATATCATCATCGTATTGATTACTGTCACCGGAATATCCTTGTTGTTTGCACTTAAGGCGGATTACCGGCTTAAAACGATTTTTTTCACCGGGCAGGAAGTCCTCTATTTTAAAGATACGCCTTTCGGGAATCTGGCGGTAACGAAAAGCGCTGATCAGCTCAGTGTATTTGATAACGGCAAATTGCTTTTTTCTACTGAGAATCAAATCGCCAATGAGGAAGCCGTGCATTTTGCCATGGCACAGCATCCTGATCCCCGCAATATACTGCTGGTTTCAGGCGGTATATCAGGGATAACGAATGAGATACTGAAATATGATGTTGAACATGTTGATTATGTCGAAATTAACCCGGTGATTTTCTCTATTGGAAAAAAATATACATCTTCCCTGAATGATCCGCGCATTCATCTGATCAGGCAGGATGCCCGGGTTTTTCTGCAAAAGACCCTGAATTCTTATGATATTGTTCTGATCAATCTGCCAGAGCCGTCCTCCGCGCAATTGAACCGTTACTATACGGTTGAATTCCTCCGTCAGATCAGAGAAATCATGAATACAGACTGCATTGTGGCGCTGAACATGCCTTCTACCGCGAATTATGCAAGCGATGAAGCCATCCGTTTAAATTCAATCATCTACAACACATGCAGGGAAGTCTTCCCTCATGTATTGATCATCCCGGGAGAAAAGAATTATTATCTGGCGTCAGACGCAAGCTTAATAATTAACATTACACATCTAATTGATAAAAAGAATATTAAAAATGATTACTTAAACTCAAACTATATAGATACCCTTTCCCTGCAGGAACGCTCGGATTATCTGCTGGAGCATCTGGATCCTCATGCATTGACGAATAAAGATTTTAAACCTGTCTCCTATTTTTATTACCTGGGTTACTGGCTGAGCCAGTTTAATACCGGAAAGAATCTCTTATGGGTGATATTTGCATTGCTCATTATCATCATATTGGCTGCCGGTATATTTTTCAAGCCGTTGACTTCGGCATTGATGATTACAGGATTCTCGGCATCGTCGCTGGAAATTATCCTTTTGCTTGCCTTGCAGATTCTTTCAGGTTACATCTACCAGGTTATCGGCATATGCATGGCTGTTTTTATGGGAGGACTGGCATTGGGAGCACTGAGCCGGAAGCTGTTTTTCGGTAATGTTAATTACAGGCAGTTCATGCTGATACAGATTATTACCGGAATACTGGCCTTGCTGATCCCGACATTGCTTGTCCTTAACATGGTACAATCAGGTATTGCCTATAACTTGTTGATTGTCTTATTGCTTTTATTCATCATATCTTTCGCCTCAGGAGTACTGTTTTCAATGGCTGTGCATCTGCGGTCGGGCAATCTTACGGATAATATTGCCGTCCTCTACAGTGCTGATCTTATCGGTTCAGCACTGGGTGCATTGCTTACCTCCATTTTTCTCATCCCGTTGCTGGGCATCATGAATACTTCTTATCTTATTGGCGGACTTCTTCTGCTATACGCGCTGAATCTTTTTCTGAGACGAAAACAAGCTAACTGACGGCATGTTGAAAGAAACGGATTATAGTGCAAACTACATTCGTTTTTAGTAATTTTGGTATTCAGTTCCATACATTGGTTATGTTGTAAAATGAAAAAGAGAACTTTTATTAAGACCAGTTTGCTGGGAGCAGGCGGAGCCGTTTGTCTGATGCATCCCTCCCGTCTGTTTTCCCCGGTGTTTGAACCTGTTCCGTCAACAGGAGATGATAGCGACCGTTTCATGAAGGAAGCCATGTTTTATTCAACCACTCCGCGCGGTGTGAAGTGTTTGATATGCCCGAATGAATGTTCCATAAAAGAAGGAGCTGCCGGAGACTGCCGCAACCGGATGAATATCAAGGGAAAATTATATTCGATCGCCTATGGAAATCCGTGTGCCGTTCATGTCGATCCCATAGAAAAAAAACCATTGTTCAATTTTCTTCCCGGAAGCCGTTCCTATTCCATTGCTACGGCCGGATGCAACCTGGCATGCCTATACTGTCAGAACTGGGAAATCTCCCAGACAAGTCCCCATGAAACCAGGAATTCTGACCTGATGCCACTGCGGGTTGTGGAAGAGGCCATAAAGGCCAAATGTGCATCTATAGCCTATACATATTCGGAACCTGTTACTTTTTATGAGTATACGTATGACACTTCGAAGATCGCGCGCAGCAAGGGGATTAAAAACATACTGGTCTCCGCAGGCTATATCAATGAAAAACCATTGCGTGAACTGGCCCGATATATTGATGCCGCCAACATCGATCTGAAATCCTTCAGCGAGGATATCTATTTAAAACTCAACGGAGGAGCACTGCAGCCCATTCTCAGCACACTTAAAATACTGAAGGAAATGAATGTATGGCTGGAAATAACCAACCTGGTGGTTCCCAGCTGGACCGATGATTTGGGCATGATCGGACAAATGTGCAAATGGCTGGTGGATAATGGCTTTAGTAATAATCCGCTTCATTTCAGCCGATTTCATCCCCAGTACAAGCTGACGCAATTGCCGGCAACGCCCGTAAATACGTTGGCGAAATGCCGTGAAATGGCTCAAAAAACCGGATTGAAATACGTCTATATCGGAAATGCTCCGGGATTGCAGGCAGAAAACACGATATGCCCAAAATGTAAAAAAGCCGTCATGGAACGAAAGGGATTTACCATTGTGTCGAACCATGTGGTAAACTCCAGGTGCAGATTCTGCAATGAGCCTATAGCAGGAGTCTGGAAATAATCCGACCATCCAACGGTCTACCCCCCCACGATTTACAGAAAATCAATTAGTCAGTCTTCCAGCCTGCCTGCCGGAAGGCAGGTCTTGCTGTCTTGCAGTCTTGAAGTCATGCAGTCTTGCAGTCATGCAGTCAGGGAGCTATAGGGTATGAATTATGTTTATTGTTCATTGTTCATTGTTCATTGCTCATTGTTAAAAACTCACATGCCTTTATCTATGAACTTTATATGGATTCATGTGTTTACATCCGAAAAAGGTAATAAAAAAAATGATTTTGCAGGTCATACCGGTTAATTCGCTGTTCACCGAATTTTTATGTTGGTTTACCGATTCGGATTTTTTTCCTGCACAACAGATCGTAGTTTTGTTCAGCAAATTGGAAACAAAAAATGTTAAAAAATGAAGAAATTGGTTCTTTTAATTATGAACTAAAAAAACTTATGTTAATTTTGCGCCCTTAAAAAAGAAGAAATGACATCAGAAGAAAGGATCAAACGGCAAAAAGAACTGGTGGAAACCATGGGCAGGGTATATGAAAAAGAAGGTTTCCAGCCTATTGCAGGTCGAATTCTTGGCCTGCTCGTTATCATGGATAAGGAGCAGTTCACTTTCGATGAGATCGTGGAAGAACTGCAGATCAGTAAAAGTTCTGCCAGTAATGCTTTACGTTTATTGGAAATTCGTGAATTCATCGAATATATTACCAGGCCGGGTGACCGTAAAAGATATTTCCAGTTGAGGAAGCTTGACAAATTTGCTTTGGTTGACGAACACCTGTTCAAACTCAAGTCAGCCCGCGACTATTTGCAGGCTGTGATGGAGCTGAAAGCCAATAAGGATTCTGAAAATGCCCTGTTCATTAACAACGTTGTCGATATATTGAATTTCTTCCTGGATAAATTTGAAGAATTTAAGAAAGAGTATTTAACCAGGTAATAAAAGCAATATAATAAAAAGAATATAGTTTAATTAGTTTTAAAATAAATGAACCATTGAGAACTTAATTTTAATATCCATATGAAAGTGATTAGGATTATTTTTTTGGGAGGCCTTGTAATGGCCGTCAATATTTTACATGCGCAGGAGCCACCTTACAAACTGACGCTGGCGCAGGCCCGTGAATATGCATTGCAGCATAACAAATCCCTGTTAAATGCCAGAGACCAGTCGGCATCATCGAAAGAAAAGGTCAGGGAGAACATTGCACAGGGTTTGCCTCAGATAAACGGCACCCTTGATTACATGACCTATTTCAACTATGAGTTTGAATTCAGTATGGGCAGTTCCGAGCCACCCAATATTGATCGTTCACTGCTGGATGCCGGTGACGAGCAGGTATTTTTAGCACTCGGACAGATGTTCAGTTCCGAACCAATCATCATGGATGATCAGTTATCCGGGAAGTTTCAGGTCTCACAGCTGATTTTCAGCGGTCAGTATCTGTACGGCATCAAAGCTGCCAGAATTGCCCGGACGCTTGCCGATCAAAGTGTGGCGGCCAGTGAGCTGGATATCAAGGAAAATGTTACCAATTCCTATTTTCTTATTCTTACGACCGGACAAATCTTGCGCATACTGCGTGAAAACCTTGGTAATCTGAATGAAATCCAGCATCACACCAATAATCTTTATATGGCCGGCGTCGCCGAAGAGACCGATGTCGATCAGCTGAAGATTACGGTAAGCCAGCTTAAAAACACACAAAAGTCCCTTGAAAGGATGAACCAGCTGAACTACAACATGCTGAAGTTTCAGCTTGGTGTCGCTCCTGATGCTGATATTGAACTGACGGACGATCTCGACCGGGTAATGGAGATCATCGACAGCCAGTCAGCATTGTCGGCCGACTATGATATTACCCAGAATATAAATTATGCGATGATGGAATCACAGGTTATGTTGAACGAAAAACTGCTCAGTATACAGAACATGGCCTATGCACCAACGGTAGCCGGATTTTACAGTTATACCGAAAAGTTCATTTCCACGGCCTTCGACCTAACACCCAACCACCTGGCAGGTTTTAGCGTTTCGGTACCGATTTTCTCGAGCGGTATGAGAAGGGCGCAGGTTGCACAGGCAAAAATAAACCTCAATATATCGCAGCGCAACCAGGAAATGGTGAAAGACCAGCTGGAAACCCAGAAAAGGCAGTTGCTTTTCAATTACCAGAATGCACTGGAAAATTTCACCACACAAAAAGAAAATGTTGTCATTGCCGGACGCGTTTACAAAAGCATACAAAACAAATACCAGCAGGGATTGGCTTCCAGCCTGGACCTTACCCAGGCAAACAGCAATTATCTAAATGCCGAGAATAATTATATGTCATCGGTACTGACCTTGCTGCAGGCACAAACCTCGCTGGACAAACTGTATAACAAATTATAATCAAATTGCATAACCCATAAAAAAATGAAAATAATGAAAAGGCTTTCTTTTATTTTATTGCTGGTAACCATTGTAATAGCTTCATGCAGTAAAACCACCCAGCAGGCAGCCAATGTTACCGGCACTGATACCACTGTTTATCGTGTAAAAACCATGGTGCTGGAGAAACAAAAAATAGCCCGGAACATCGAATACACAGCCAGTCTGTTGGCGTTTGAAGAGATTCATTATGCACCCGCTGCCCCCGGTCGTATTGAAGAAATCAACGTGGAAGTCGGCAGCCGTGTCAGCAAAGGCGATGTTATTGCCCGGATGGACAGAACCCAGCTTATGCAGGTAAACGAGCAGCTGCAGAACGCACGTTCCAACTTTGAGCGCATGGATACCTTATACAAGCTGAACAGTATATCGCAACAGGTCTACGAAGGGGCAAAAACACAGTACGAAGTGCTTAAGGCAAATGCTGATTTTCTGAGCCGCAATACAACGCTTGTTTCGCCCATCAATGGTATCGTTACCGGCAAGTATTTTGAAAGCGGTGAACTTTATTCCGGTGCTCCCAACACCAGTGCCGGCAAAGCGGCTATTGTTACACTAATGCAAATCAGTCCGCTGAAAGCTAAAATCAACATTACCGAAAGCTATTTTCCCCTGATCAAAAGAGGAATGAAAGCCAACGTAAAGGTCGACATATTTCCGGATAAACAGTTCTCCGGAGAAGTCTTCAGGATATACCCGACCATCAGTGCAGAGAGCCGCACCATTCCGGTTGAACTGGTTATCAATAATCCCGGAGAGATGTTGCGTCCGGGTATGTTTGCCAGGGTGACACTTAACCTGGGTGAAGTCAATGCGTTAATTGTACCGGCCATGGCCGTTGTTAAACTGGAAGGTACGAATGACCGTTATATTTATCTTGCCAACAGCGATAATACAGTCCGCAAAGTACTGGTTGAAATCGGAACCAGGTTCGATGACAAGCTGGAGTTGATCTCAAGCGAGATAAAAGAAGGTGACCAGATGGTCATTGCCGGGCAGGACAAGCTCATGGAAAGCTCCCGTATTTCAATCGAGAAATAACCGGTGATTTAAAGTTAACATTAAGTATGTAATACGATTTAAAGAATTAAGATATGAGCATTTATGAAAGTGCAGTAAAAAAACCCGTTACGACCATCATGCTTTTTTTGGCCGTGATTGTTTTCGGAATCTATTCCTTTGTCAAGCTGCCGGTTGATTTCTATCCCGAGATGGAGTTTCCTGCCATTATGGTATTCACCAGTTATGCCGGGGCAAATGCTTCGGATATTGAAACGAATATCTCGGAACCCCTGGAAAACGCTTTTAACACGGTTAGCGATATAAAACAGGTTTATTCGACCTCCCGGGATAATGTTTCGCTGATAACGCTGGAATTTGAGTATGGCACGGACCTTGATGCAGCAGCCAACGATATCAGGGAGGCCCTGTCATTCTATACAGCCTATTTGCCTGAGGAGGCTGAAGATCCCATCCTGTTCAAATTCAGTACGAATATGATGCCGATCCTGATGTTTGCTGTCACAGCCGAAGAAAGCTATGCAGGCATCAGTGATCAGCTGGAAGAAAAAATTGTGAATCCGCTGAACCGGATTGAAGGGATCGGAACGATAAGCCTCATTGGAACACCCACGCGTGAAATTTCGGTGAATATCGATCCGCGCAGGATGGAAGCCTATAACCTCACCATTGAGCAAATCGGAGGAATTCTCCAGGCAGAAAACCTGAATATGCCTTCGGGAAATGTCGAAATGGGCATGATGAATTATCCCTTGCGTGTCCAGGGCGAGTTCCAGGAAAGTGATCAGATAAAAAACATCGTGCTGGGGAACTACCAGGGTAAAACCATCTATTTAAAAGATGTTGCCACGGTCAATGATTCAATCAAGGAAATGAGCGTTGATGAAAAGGTCAATGGCAAGACAGGGCTGACCATGATAGTCCAGAAGCAATCGGGAGCCAATACCGTAAAAATCGCCAATGAAGTTAATAATGAACTTGTTGAACTTCGGAAGACCCTGCCTTCCGATATTCAGATCATGACCATATTTGACACCAGCGATTTTATCTCCCATTCCATCAACAACCTGTCGGAAACACTGTTGTTTGCATTTATTTTCGTAATGTTGGTGGTGATATTCTTCCTTGGCAGATGGAGAGCGACTTTCATTATTATACTCACCATCCCGATCTCGCTGATTATGGCGTTTATTTACCTTGGAGTATCCGGTAATACCATCAATATTATTTCATTGTCAGCATTATCCATAGCGATTGGTATGGTGGTTGACGATGCTATTGTGGTATTGGAAAACATAACGCGGCACATAGAACGGGGCAGCACACCGCGGGAAGCTGCTATTTATGCCACGAATGAAGTCTGGCTTGCCGTAATTGCCACTACCCTCACCATCGTGGCTGTATTTTTCCCCATGACCATGGTCGGTGGCATGGCAGGAATGATGTTTAAGCAGCTCGGATGGATCGTAACCATTACCATTGTCACTTCAGCTATTGCTGCTATCACCTTGACGCCCATGCTCAGCTCGAAAATGCTGAAGCTGGAATCCAAGCGGAAAAAACCTGGCCGTTTCAGTCACGAACGGATTGTTGTTCCTTGGCTGAATAAACTCGATGCTTTCTATGTAAAAACACTGGATTGGTGCCTGCATCACAGAAAGACAGTAATTTTTGGAGCTATCGGTATCTTTGTTTTTTCCCTTATAATTGCCGGATTCTTTTTAAAAACCGAATTCATGCCCATGGCTGACCAGGGACAGGTCACGGTGGAAATCGAACTGACGGCTGGAACCAGGGTAGATGAAACGATGAAAATTGCCCGAAAGATAGATGCGTATATTGAAGAAAACTTCCCCGAAAAGGATTTGGTATCGACTTCCGCCGGATCTTATGATGATGCAGGGTTTGCCGCACTCTTTACCAATTCAGGTTCCAATATCATCAATATTACACTGGCGCTGGTTACCTCTTCCGAAAGAGAACGTTCGGATGTCGAAATTGCGGATAACCTGAGGTCTTACCTTGCCACCATACCCGAAATAGTAAAATTCAGCTGTATAGCAGGACAAGGAGGTATGGCGACGCAAGGCAATACGGTAGATGTTGAAATTTATGGATACAATTTTGATCAAACTACGGCCCTGGCTAATGAAATTGCTGAAAAGGTCAAGAAAATCAAAGGAGCAAGAGATGTTACCATCAGCCGTGAAAAATCAAAACCCGAACTCAGGATCCTGCTCGACCAGGAAAAAATGTCCCAGAACGGGCTGAATACAGCCACCGTATCCACCATGGTCCGTAACCGGGTGGTTGGGATGACGGCTTCGCAATTCCGTGAAGCAGGCAATGAATATAACATCGTGGTAAGATTTACCGAAGACTACCGGAATTCCATCGACGATATCAATAATATTGCCATACCAACAATGACAGGTATAGTCCGGTTATCAGAGATTGCAAAAATTGAAGAATTCTGGTCACCACCCAATGTGGAAAGGAAAAGACGAGAAAGGATCGTTACGGTCTCTGTCACACCATATAAGGTTTCTACAGGAGAATTGGCTGCCAAGATGAAAGCCGAGGTTGACAAGACCAATATCCCAGGCGGTATACTGGTCGATATCGGAGGATCCTACGAGGATATGGAGGAAACATTCAGCGACCTGGGATTGTTATTGCTCCTCAGCCTCCTGTTGGTGTATATCGTTATGGCTGCGCAGTTCGAATCGCTGAAAATGCCGTTGATCATCATGGTGTCCATACCCTTTGCCTTTACCGGTGTTATCCTGGCCCTGCTGATCACAGGGACCAGCCTGAACATCATTGCAGCACTTGGTGCCATTATGCTGGTGGGTATTGTTGTGAAGAATGCCATTGTGCTGATTGATTTCACCAACCTGATGCGTGACCGTAATTATGAACTCGATGAAGCCATCAAACTTGCAGGAAGATCACGGTTACGCCCTGTTCTGATGACAACCGCCACCACCATCCTGGGTATGCTGCCCCTTGCATTAAGTAAAGGTGAAGGCTCTGAAATCTGGAGCCCGATGGGGGTTGCGGTAATCGGAGGATTGACTTTATCAACCCTTGTTACCATGGTCATTGTGCCGGTGGTTTACAGGGTTGTTGTCAGAAGGTCCGAAAGCCGTAAATCAAGGGAAACGGAAGAACTGGAATTCATGGAAGCCTAAATACTATCTGAATATGAAAGCAATAATGATTATATACAACCAGGCACTTACTGAAAAGGTCGAGTATATGCTTGAAAAATTGAGTATACGGGGTTACACAAAATTCCCTACCGTATTGGGAGCCGGTACGACCGACGGTGAACCACGCGAGGGAACCCACACCTGGCCCGAGATCAATTCAGCCACAATGACTATGGTAAACGATGAGCTGGTCGATACGGTGCTGGATAAAGTGAAAAAAATGGATGCCATCAACCACGAGGTGGGGATCAGGGCATTTGTCTGGAATATCGAAAAGACTGCCTGATGTCTGAACAAGAGGATTTATTCGTGAGACTCAAATTTCAGAAGTGAGCGAACCTGCCTGCAGTAGGCAGGCTGAAATTTGTAAGTCGAACAATCCCGACGAAGTCGGAGGGTATAACCTGCCTGCCGGCAAGTCAGGTACCCCGTAGCCCCGCCTGCCTGTCGGGCAGGTCTGCTGCGGAATAAGTTTCTCCCGAGTTCTCGGGACTTTGGGGTTTCATACCCGTGATTTCACAATAAATCCTCTTGTTCTTTACCTTCCTGCTTTTTATCGCGGCTGTCCCTGAAATATTTGCCTATGGAAGAAAGCAGGTGAAGGTCCTTTTCTCCTGCCATATTGATCCTTTCCATTATCCGGTTATAAAGGGTTTGATTGCTTTTCACACCCAGTGACGACAAAATCGTTTCAATTTGCGTCCGGGCAGCTTTCAACGTGAGATGGTCCGGATGCTGAACCGGTTCTTTCTGCTTGCCGTTGTTCATCGCCGATAGTTCATAAGCGACGATCATAACGGCATGGGACAGGTTCAGCGAAGGATAGCTGCCTGCCATCGGAATATAAGCGATCAGGTCACAACGGTGGATTTCTTCGTTGGAAAGCCCCGATTCCTCCCGGCCGAAAACAATTCCGATTTTCTTTACCCAGCTGCCCTTTCTCATGAGCAGGTCTACTAACTGATCAACCGGGTAGTAATCATGCTTTACCCTCCTGACCCTGGCTGAAGTACCTATGACGAAGTCAAGATCTTCCGTTGCTTTATCCAGGGATGAAAATACGGCAGCCGATAAAAGTATGTCACCCGCTCCATGGGCCAGCTTTCTGGCTTCCAAACTTAAATGATCACATGGATTGACCAGCCGTAAATTACTAAAAGACATCGTTTTAATAGCTCTGGCTGAAGCACCCACATTTTCAGGGACAGCTGGTTCGACCAGTATGAAGTAAGCTTCCATGAAGCAAATATAGGGGAAAAGTGGAACAGTGGAAAAGTGAAAAAGTGGAAGGGTGGTAAATATCGGACTCTCTTTCAGTGGATATTCCTGCGGCGGATGTCAAAGAAGCCTGCTGTTAAAATAAGTATTCCGGCCAGCAAACTGCCCACAACAAATCTGGCAGGTATTTGAACCAGGACAGTGTTGCTTTTCATTTGTGAAAAATCAAAAATAAAAGAATAAGGCAATGAGTATGGATCCAGTTTCAGAAAGTTGTTAAGTTTTTCGGGCGTGGCAATTATCCCTGCTATACCCAGGATCATGAAAACAGCCAAGGGCAGAATGATGGCCACCGTGCCGATGCCACTGGACAATAAAAAATTTCTAAAGCGCATGGACAGCCAATACTGGATAGCAATTAATGCCGAACAGGAAACGAAAATCTTCAGTTCAGGAAGGAGAAAATCAGGAACTATTTCAAGAAAATCAATCAGCTTAATCTGATGTTTAGATAATTCTATTAATTTAACTGCTATAGAGGAGAATATAAATTTGAGAATAAATACGGCCAGCAATATCAATAGTAGCAAAAAAAGCTTGCTCAGGTAAAAATATCCTCTTCCGACGGGTTGCGTGTATATCAGCTTCCAGCCCTGGCTTCGATGCTCGATATAGCCCAGCAGGCTGATGATGAGAACCAGGTAGAACGGGAGAAAAAATGCACCTACCGATATGATGTTCCTGGTAAATTGAAAGATCGCGTTTTCCGGATTTCTTTTATCCCCTATGGTAAAAATAAAAACCAGAAAGGTGACCAGCAATACATATGCCAGGGAGGCCCAGGGTAAAAGGGATTTCCGGTACTTGATCCAATCCGTGTGCAGCGTATGAATAAACTGTAAAAACATGATGCGGTTTTTATTCATTAAGTACTTGCAGGAACAGTTCTTCGAGATCAGACCGGTGATGTTGCACCTGATAAACATCGATGCCCTTCCCTACCAATAATCTGACCACTGCTGCAACCTGACTGTCCTGCGTCACAGTTATTACCAGGGATTTGCCGTTAATGGTCACCTGAAAATCCCGGGCGCTGATAATGCTCATGGCCTCATTATTATTATTGGTACTGATATATATGGTTTTGGACTCCTGAATTTTGCTGTGAAGCTCACCCATTGCACCTTGAAATTTCAGGATACCATGGTCTATGATGCCGATATGCGTGGCCAGTTTTTCTATTTCTCCCAAAATGTGACTTGAAAGCAATATGGTGGTTCCTGATTGCTCATTGATTTTCTTTAAAAACTCCCTGATCTCGATAATTCCGGAAGGATCAAGCCCGTTCATGGGCTCGTCCAGTATCAGAAGATCCGGATTGCCCAGTAATGCGACGGCCAGAGACAGCCTTTGTTTCATCCCGTTGGAATAGCTACCGGCAATGCGGTCCGAATCATCCCAAAGGCCAACCTGCTGCAATACCTCCCGGGTTTTCTCGCGGGGCAGATTGCGCAGGATTCTAACAACTTCAACATTTTCCCTGCCTGACAGATGCTGATATACGGTTGGTGTTTCAACGGTGTTTCCGGTTCTGGCCAAAACGGGCAGCGGATCCCGGGCAATATCATGGTCAAAAAGGAATACTTTGCCTTCGACGGTTTGCAGCAGACCCAGCAGGATTTTAATGGTAGTGGTTTTTCCGGCACCGTTGGGTCCCAGAAATCCATAAATACTTCCCTGGGGCACGGCCAGGCTTATTTTGTTCAATACCCTGAAAGTTCCAAAAGAAAAACAAAGTTGCTCGGTATGGATTAAAAGTTGTTGCACCCGGTAGATTTTAAATTAAACGGCCTGTTATTCCGGTTATTATATCAAAACCTTCCTGTGATTATCCAAAACGATATTTCTTCTGGATGGTTCTTGTAATAGTCCAGCGGCATTCAAGGCCTTGCTCAAACTCAACCCAGTCGCCGGGTCCAAATTCAATGCTGTTACCTTGCTTATCCGTTACTTTCGCATTTCCCTCCAGGATATAGCAGGTCTCCTTTTCATCATAGTGCCATGTAAATTCTGAGGGTTCCTTTATCCAGGTGTCCCATGATGCAGCCTGACCGGTTTCCCGGACTGATGGTTTTCTTACTTTCATCATAATGCATATATTTAAACAGTTGTTAAATTTACAGTTTTCTGTTAAACATAAATGTACCTTTTAACAAACCTTTTGACATTATGCTGGTTGATTTCAGCAAAATATTGGCTGACAGCTCAAGGAAGCTGGCGGAATTAGCTACCTCACTTGTATTGGAGGAGCCGGAAAGGATCAAAGCGCTGACGGAAATCATGATGGAGGATCAGGATCCGATTTCTTCACGGGCATCTAGAGTTGTGGCTCTTTGCTCGGAGCAGTTCCCGGAATTATTCGATAAGCGGCAAAATCAAATTATCCATAACCTGCATAAAGTAAAGTCACCAGGTGTCATCCGGAATGTTCTGAAAATTGCAGCGGACAATGCGGTAACCCTGACGAAAAAGAACGAGGGGATCTTACTGGGCTTATGTTTTGATTGGATCGCAGATATGTCAAAGCCGGTGGCCATCAGGGTACATGCTATGCAGATCATATATAATACATCCCTGCATGAGGCGGACATAAAAGATGAGCTGATCTCCATCCTGGAGGAGTGCTATGCGGATGGTTCGATGGGATTTCGTTCACGAGCCGATAAAATCCTGAAAAAACTGCATCGATAATTGCCGGGGATTTTATACTTTTAGCCCTCCAAAACTTGACTAAACCGATAATATATAATAAACTAAAAATACAAAACATGGGAAAAGGAGATAAGAAAACAAGAAGAGGTAAAATCACTATTCAATCATACGGAGTTACCCGGCCACGCTCCAGGAAAAAGAAGGCCGTAATGGTAAAAGCAGCAGCTCCTGCAGCACCGGCTCCGGTAAAAGAAAAAGCAGTTATAAAGGAAAAGATACCGGTAAAAGAAACTGCAACGGTAAAAGAAAA
>CAYWCR010000001.1:34483-64147 GCA_964456825.1 uncultured Bacteroidales bacterium | reverse complement strand
AAGGCTCCGGTAAAAGAAACTGCGCCGGCAAAAGAAAAGGCTCCGGTAAAAGAAACTGCGCCGGCAAAAGAAAAGGCTCCGGTAAAAGAAAAGGCTCCGGTAAAAGAAAAGGTACCGGTCAAAGCCCCTGCAAAAGAAACCAAAAAACCTGCCGTTAAAAAAGAGGCAAAGGCTAAAAAACAGGCAAAAGCTGAAGAGCCTGCAAAAAAGAAAGCATAATACAGCTAATCCGGACCTCACACAGTCCGGATTTTTTCTGTTCTTTAATTCCCATCGTCTTTGCTTATGCAAGGTGTGTTCAAAGACTTCATATTAGTCATTCAACGCCCGGGATTGTTTATTTGCTGAACATTATTCAGGCAGATAAAGGGAAATAGCATGAATAAGTTCTATATTTATAAGTACTAATTGAATCATTGGAATATGGACAAATCACGAAAATTTGAAACCAACGCCATTCGGATTCAGGCCAAAAGATCGCTTCATAAAGAGCACAGTGTTCCCATCTATGAAACTTCCAGTTTCGTTTTCAACAGTGCTGAAGAAGCACGTGATGTTTTTGCTGAAACAGCCGAAGGGATGGTCTATACCCGTTTCGCCAATCCGAATTCAGATGAATTCATTCAAAAGCTTTGTGCCATGGAGGGTGCAGAAGACGGTATCGCCACTTCCTCTGGCATGGCTG
This sequence comes from uncultured Bacteroidales bacterium, assembly GCA_964456825.1. Classification (GTDB taxonomy): domain Bacteria; phylum Bacteroidota; class Bacteroidia; order Bacteroidales; family UBA10428; genus UBA5072. Next base: position 63,462 of record CAYWCR010000001.1, on the reverse strand, counting down.
CGGTTTTTTTAAGCATGATCGCAATCCTGCAACCCGGTGATCACCTGTTGGCTCCAAAGCAGATTTTCGGGACCACGTATTTACTGATTACCCAGGTATTATCACGGTGGGGAATTTCTCACACATTCGTTGACTGCAATGATACGGATTCCTGGGAAAAGAATATCCTTCCCACCACCAAAATGATTTATGCAGAAACGCCGTCAAATCCCGGACTTGATCTGATTGACCTGAAATGGCTATGCAAGCTGGCCGGAAAACACGGATTGTATGTTGTGATCGATAATTGTTTTGCATCACCTTATCTTCAGCATCCATTAAAATCCGGCGCAGATCTGGTGATCCATTCTGCAACCAAATTTATAGATGGTCAGGGAAGGACTATTTCAGGGGCTGTTCTTGGGAGCAGGGAAAATATCAAAGATGTCAGGATGTTATCAAGGATTATTGGACCAACCATGGACCCGCACACTGCCTGGATGTTATCAAAAAGCCTAGAGACGCTTGCCGTGAGGATGGAAAGGCATTGTTCAAACGCTTTAAAACTGGCTCAATACCTTGAGAAAAATCCGGCGGTTGAATGGGTGAAATATCCTTTTCTTCCCTCGCATCCCCAGTATAAGCTGGCAAAAAAACAAATGAAGCTGGGTGGAGGATTGGTAACCTTTGAGCTGAAAGGCGGCATTAAAAAGGCCATGAAGTTTTTAAATGCCCTTGAGATGTTATCGCTTACTTCAAATCTGGGAGATTCGCGAACCACGGTAACGCATCCGCCCACCACCACGCATTCAAAGTTATCTCCTGAGGAGAGGCTGGAATCAGGTGTTACGGATGGTATGATCAGGGTATCCGTGGGGCTGGAGCACATAGATGACATTATTCATGATATTGAACAGGCCATTGTTAAATCATAACCAAAGCAACACACAACCTGGCCGCCATTTATAAACAGCACCACGCTTATAATTTCAATGTCAGCGAAACTTAAGGTAAGGCTGGAACCCCTTGGCATTGTCCTGAAATCTAATCCAGGGACGCCGCTCATGGATATACTTCATGCGTATGGTATTGAATTTCCCTGCGGCGGAAAAGGAACCTGTCATAACTGCAGGGTCAGGATCCTGAGCGGAAATGTAGATAGTGATCCCCTTTACAAAGGAGTTCTTCAGGCTGAAGGAATGGATTCATCCTGGAGGCTCGCATGCAAAAGTTCCATCGATCAGGATGTAACCCTTGAAGTTGCACAGCAGGATGCATTAATGCTGGCTGATAATACTTCTTTCCCTTTTGAACCCTCGCATGGTTATGGACTGGCGATAGATCTTGGCACATCTACCATCGTGATGCAGTTGGTCAATTTGGCCAATGGACATATATTGGATGTTGCAGCATCACCCAATCCGCAAATTCGTTACGGGGCAGACATCATTTCGAGAATTACCTATGCGTTGGATCCTGCTGGTCTGGATATGCTATGCCGGCTGATCCGTGAGCATTTGGGAAAGATGATTTACGGCATCATTAAACACAACACCCGGATTCCCCGTAACATCATTATAGTCGGAAATACGGTGATGCATCATCTCTTTGCAGGCATTGACGTCCGGTCCCTCTCTTTTTTTCCCTTTGAGACCAGCAAAGGGGGCAAGAGAAAATACAGGGCCAATGACGTCGGATGGGATTTGCCACTGGAGACAGCAATTTCGTTCATGCCCGCATTGGGAAGCTTTGTGGGCAGTGATATACTGGCAGGCATTCTGGCAACAGGGATGGACACGTCGGAAGAACTGATGGCCCTGATTGATCTGGGAACCAATGGTGAAATAGTTGTCGGCAACCGCGACCTTATGCTGACGGCTTCAACAGCAGCCGGTCCTGCCTTCGAAGGCACCCATATCAGCCAGGGAATGAGGGCTGTTACCGGTGCGATCTCAGGGGTCTATCTCAGCAACAGCAGGGTTGAATTCCATGTCATCGGAAATGAAAAGCCGCAGGGAATATGTGGAAGCGGTCTGATCGATGCGGTGTCGGTGTTTCTGCATCAGGGCAAGATCAATGAAACGGGTCAGATCCTGTCCGGAGAATCCGGAATTACGATAACCGAAGGAATCAAACTGACACAGAAAGATATCTATGAGTATATCCTGGCAAAGTCAGCCATAGCTTCCGGTATTCATATTCTGTTATCCATCCTGGGAAAATCAGGCCATGACATCAAAAAGATATTCATTGCCGGAGGATTTGGCTATTTCATCACGGTGAGCAATGCCATTGTCACGGGATTGATCGAATTCCCCGAGGAAAAGATTGTCAAATCGGGCAATACAGCTTTAATCGGAGCGAAAATGCTGCTTTTCCGGGAGGAAGATTATGAGAAAAGCATTATATCCAGGATCCGGCATGTTTCACTGGAGACCTATGCTGGCTTCCAGGATATTTTCATCCGTAAAATGAATCTGGATAAAAAGCACAGTGTGGATGACTGAAAAATGGAGGAATAATAACGAGGCACAAAAAAAGTCCCCCGCCGGTGTGTTCAAAACCCTGACGGGGTATTGTCGGTCCGCAGGGGATCGAACCCTGGACCCCATGATTAAGAGTCATGTGCTCTACCAGCTGAGCTACGGACCGAAAGCGGTGCAAAGATAAAAATAAAAGGTAAATTACCAATTTGGTTTTTCTTGTTTTAATTATGTTTTTTAAGGAGTTTATCCGGCCTTATGTTTTACCTGTTAAATAGCTGCAGCCTTTGCCCCCGTGATTGCGGTATCAACCGTTTTGAGGGCGGCACGGGGTACTGTAAAAGTGATGCCGCGTATGCCGTAGCATCCATATGCATCCACCGGGGAGAAGAACCGTCAATAAGCGGTGAACATGGGATCTGCAATATTTTTTTCCCGCATTGCAACCTGCAATGTATCTTTTGCCAGAACTACCAGATCAGCAGAAACTCATCGGTTCAGGGAAGAAATCTGTCAACGCTGGATGGGATATTGGAAACAGTAAAAGGGATACTGGCAACGGGATGTGAATCTGTCGGATTTGTCAGCCCGACACATTATATACCGCACGTCAATGCGATTATTGATGAATTGCGTTCAGCAGGGCTTCATCCTGTAACCGTATACAATACCAATGGCTATGACAGGACAGACATGCTGCAAAGGCTGGAAGAAAAAATCGATGTTTATCTGCCGGATTTTAAATATGTAAATGCTGAACTTGCCGGAAACTACTCGGACGCTTACCATTATCCTGAGGGGGTTAAGCTTTCCATCAAAGAGATGTACCGGCAAAAGGGAAGCTCCGTTGTACTCAGTGAAACGGGTATTGCCATGAAGGGGTTGATTATCCGGCATCTGGTTTTGCCCGGACATGCAGACGAAAGCAAAAGTGTCCTCAGGTGGATTGCAGATGAGTTATCACCAAAGGTGCATATTTCGTTGATGGCACAATACAATCCGCCGCAAGGTATCGTCTGTCCTCCCCCATTGCATCGCCGATTAACGGAAGAGGAATATGAGAGTGTGCTGGAAGAAATGCAATCCCTGGGATTTTGCAACGGCTGGATACAGGAACTGGACAGTTCCCTGGATTATAATCCTGATTTCTGCAGGGATCACCCTTTTTTTTGATGGTCATTCCTCTATTTTCTCCAGGTTTTCCATTCCTTCAATGTTCATTCCGTTGGCCAATTTACCGATGGTTTTCATGTCGATGATCCCCTGTATGCAAATCAATACACTTTCATTTTTTCCCCCCACCAGCATGAGCAGTTCGACTACCTTTCCCTTATCCTCGCGCACCAGGAATTTCACATCCTGATCTTTTTCCCTGATCACCATTAGTTCCTTGTACAGACTTACAGGAAGTTGTTTCATGACTTCCTGATAGAGGTTCACCGTAAGCGGTGTTGCAGGATCATCATCTGCGGCAAGAATTTTTATACTGGTAAGATTGCTGAGGACTTTGGCCATATCTTCATCTTCCTTGGCATCCTCTGCAGCGCCCTTGAACAGATCAAACATATACTTGGTAATATATACCGTTGTAAAACCCTCTGTTCCGGAGTACTTATCAAAAATCTTATCCGCTACCGTCTGGGCATTGGTTGCTGCACTGATGCAGAACAATGCGAAATACCATACCATCTTTCTCATCGTTTTATTTTTTTTCTTCTGTTGTTGTTTCATTTATTTTCGACAGCATTTTAAGTTTATATAAGCCCGAATTCAGTTTTTCAAGATTCCTGAGGCTTTCAACTCCGCTGTTGATTTTTGATATATTGGATAATTCTTTGGTTCCGTAATTAAGCGTCTGTGAAATGTACATCATCGTTCTTTTGGCCTCAATATAGGCCAGCTCCGGATCATCGAAGGTTCCCAGGTCTGGTTTCTGGTTCCGGTTAAGGAACAGCACCGTAGTCCCTATCAATATTACCATTGCGGCTGCAATAATCCAGCTGAAGATCTTTCTGCTGTCCAATGCAATTTTCTTCCCCGATGATTCCTGGTCTTCCATCAGGTCTTCCAGCCTTTTTTCGAGTTCAGGGTTCTGATAATTTTTTTTGCGTGCGGATTCACAATACTGAAAATGAGCCCTATAGGATTCATATCCGGACGGAATTTCGGAATGCTGCAAAAAATACTCACGCAACACCTTTTCTTCGTCAAGGCTGGTCTCTGCCCTGTCGAATTTATCGAGCAGAATTTTGATTTGCTGAATATCCATGATACCCGAAATTAATTAAATGTTCCCTGATCTTATTCCGGGCGCGTGACAATGTCACACGGACGGCGTTAACATTCATGTTCATAAGTTCTGCTATTTCCTCATATTCGTACCCATCAATATCTCTCAGCTGAATTACCGTTTGCTGTTGTTCAGGCAATGCCTGAATGATTTGCTGCACCGTTTTCATCTGATCAGCTTTTTCAAGCAATCCCAAAGGGCTATCCATTTCTGAATGGCGGTCAAATCCCGGTGAATAACTTTCTATATAAAGCGGCTTTTTGGCTTTAATTCTGTCCAGGCACCAATTGCGTGTCACCTTCATGGCAAAGGCCTCAAGATTGTCATATGTTGAAAGGCTGAACCGCAATTTCCATAATTTCAGAAAAATTTCCTGCACTGAATCCTCCGCCTCTGCATGATCCTTAAGGAGCAACCGGGCAAAATGGAAAAGCTTACCGCTTAACGGGATGACTTTTTCTTTGAATTCCGCTGCATCCATAGAGAATCATGCTTGTTTAAAGGAAGGGAGGGATGAACCTCCCCCCGGTTCAATGATGGGTTTCTTCCAGCTTTTTTAACTGATCAAAACCTTTAAAGTCAAACGATTCAGAAAGTTGATCCATTTCACTCATCTTAAGGTTTCCCTTAATCTGGACCAGCACATTTTCATCAATTCCGCTTACAATAATAAGAAATTCACTGATAGTATTTCCATTTTCACGCGCCAGCATCTTCACATCCTGATCTTTTTCTTTCACAATCAGCAATTCTTTATAAGCTGACTGATCAATATCCGGCCATATTTCTGCATGAAAATTGATACCGTTTGCCTTACCTTCCTTGCATTCCTGGGCCAGCACCCTTACTTCCGTAAGACGGGAAAGAAAACTCAGATCCTTATCCTCAGGATCACATTTCGCTGCCATCTTGAGCAGATCTCCCGTTACAAGAACCGTGGTAAATCCTTCTTTACCGGCATATCTGTCAAAAAGTTTGCTGACAGGATCCTGCTGAGCCATCACAACAGTACTAAAAACCGAAGTTACAGCCAATAAAAAACAACCCATTATTTTTTTCATTTTTTTTAAGTTTTTGTGATTTGTTATTCCCGATATTATGCATCTGATCAATCAGTATACCCTATAGACGAACCGGTGAAAAAATCATTACACGATCCACAATAATTTTCAAAAAAAAAGTTAATTGGTTGAAGCAATTAATTTTTTTACCTTAATTTCAGGCCTCCAAACTTTACTTTAACTTTTAAAATTTATACCATGAAAAAAGTCGTTTTAACATTATTAGCCTTCTCTATTTGCTTGCTTGGTGTAAAATCCCAGACCGTTGATGAAGTCATCAGTAAATACATCCAGAGCGTTGGAGGAGCGGATAAATTAAAATCACACACCTCTACAATAGCCATTGGCAAAGCTCCTACGCCGCAGGGTGATTTTCCATTCGAACTGTACCAGAAGAAACCCAACAAAATAAAAGTAGTGATAGACATCATGGGCAAGAAAATGGTTGCCCAGGCTTATGACGGGGAAACCGCATGGATGCTCAATCCTTTTATGGGAGAAACGGCACAGAAACTGACCGATGATCAGGCAAAATCGCTCATTGATGATGCCGAACTTGAGGATCCTTTCCTTGATTATGCAGCAAAAGGCCATGAAGTGACCCTGGAAGGCACTGAAGATATACAGGGTGTTCAGTGCAATAAAGTAAAGCTGATCAGATACAAAGGAAATCCCGATAAGGAATCCACCCAATACTATTATTTTGATAAAGAGAACTTTGTTCCCATTATGATCAGGACCTCCATTAAGGCCGGGGATCAGGCAGGCCAGGAAATTGAAACATTCCTTAGTGATTATCAGGAAGTTGAAGGTGGAATGATTATGCCCTTCTCCTTTGAGGTCAAAATGGCCGGACAAGTTGTACAGTCGATGGTTTTTGAAAAGGTGACGATCAATGCGGATATTGCTGATGAAGAATTCAAGTTTCCGGAACCGGCAAAATAATATCCAGACCCTATGCGAAGAGGTTCATTAAGAAAAGATTTATAAACCCTTCTCACTTCAAAAGCTTGAAAATGAGCCATTCATTTTCAAGCTTTTTTTCAGGTTCAATATCCATGTACGATCAACATTTACGCTAAAATTCAACTCCTGATTCAACCTCACTAAAAATATTTCCTGATAGCCTCCTTGAAATATTCGGGGGCTTTACGGATCTTTTTGGTGGCAGCATCAACAAAAACCAGGACGGTATTGCCGCTGCAATGGATTAATCCCTCTTCATTCAGGATCTCATAATGAAAATCAAGTTTCACCTCAGGAAAGGTTTTTAAACAGGTTTTGACCGTAAGCAGCTCATCATAGTGGGCCGGATGTCTGAAATTTATAGCCATGGACCGCACAGGAAGAATAATTCCACTGTCTTCCATTGACTTATAGGTCATTCCCAGGGAACGGAGCATTTCAGTACGGCCAACTTCAAAATATTCGGCATAATGGCCATAATACAAATATCCCATACGGTCTGTTTCACCGTATCTGACCCTTATTTTCGTTTCGGTACAAAACATATCAGATCAGATGAGGGGTGAGTCAGGTTCGCGTTTCATTTTCAGATAGGCGGCATGTTCAAGTAAACGAGGGGCGATACGTTTGACCATAGCGGTCATTTTACCTTCCAGGGTGAGGATCCTGTAATTGCGTCTGTGTTTTACAGCCCTGTATATGGCATTGGCAACCTGCTCTGGCGTCATCATCTTTTCTTCTTCCCTGGGCGTAAAGCCTTGTGGCGTACCATCTGCCGTCAGCGCTTTTTTCCTGATATCAGAACGCGTAAAGCCTGCGCACATAATCAACACGTGTAATCCGTTCTTCAGGTTCTCTATCCTCAATGTTTCAAGGAAACCATGCAAGGCATATTTTGATGCGGAATATGCCGTTCTGCCCGGAAGGCCTATAATTCCTGCCACGGAAGATACACCTACCACCGAACCGCGGCTTTTAACCAGATAGGGCAAAGCAAATTTAGTGCAGTATACGGCTCCCCAAAAGTTGACATCAAAAAGCCTTTTCATTACCGCAACATCCACATCTTTAAAAAGCGCTCTCATGGAAATGCCGGCATTGTTAATCAAGACATCAACGCGGCCAAATTTTTCAATAGCCATTTCAATCAGGTTCCGGCAATCGTTCTCGTTCGTTACATCTGTTTTACAGGCAATTGCAGTATAACCCGAGGCATTCAGATCATCCGCAATGGACTGTATTACTTCAAAGGAGCGGGCAGCCAGGATAACCCTGGACCCCATGGCGGCGAACTTCGTGGCTGTAGCAAGTCCAATCCCCGAAGATGAACCGGTTACAATTACGACTTTGTCCTTCATAGCATGAAATTAGGATTACGACGGCTAAAAGTAATAAAAAGTAACTGTGCAGAAAAATTCTTGAAAGGAATACCTAACTTTAACAGACTTTTTTTTATATCTCCTATGATTGGCACAAATCAACCGCTTGCAGACAGGATGCGTCCGAAAGATCTTGATGGATATTTCGGACAGGAGCATCTGGTGGGTGAGAATGCCATTCTCAGGCAAAGCATTGAGTCAGGTGTATTGCCTTCCTTTCTTTTATGGGGGCCACCGGGCGTTGGAAAAACAACCCTGGCAAGGATTATAGCCAACAAACTGAACCGGCCTTTTTATCAGCTTAGTGCTGTCAGTTCAGGGGTTAAAGATGTTCGGGAAACCATCGAAAAAGCAAAGAATCAACAATTCTTCAGCAAACCTGCCCCCATACTCTTCATTGACGAGATCCACCGTTTTAACAAAGCGCAGCAGGATTCACTGTTGAGCTCCGTTGAACAGGGTTTGGTAACACTGGTAGGAGCTACCACTGAAAATCCTTCTTTCGAGGTTATCGGCCCGCTCCTGTCACGCTGCCAGGTTTACATATTAAAACCTCTGGATAAGGATGCCCTGATGAAGATATTGAAAAATGCCCTTCAGAACGATTTTTACCTCAGGCAAAGGAAGGTTGAAATCCGCGAGTATGAAGCATTGCTTCGTTACTCCGGCGGGGATGCCAGAAAACTGCTGAACATACTGGAACTGGTGATTGCTTCATCCGATGCTGAACCGGAAAATCCTGTAATGATCACCAATGAATTCGTGCTGTCGTGCGTGCAGGAAAAAATGGCCTTTTATGACAAGAGTGGTGAACAACATTACGATATTATTTCAGCTTTCATTAAATCGCTGAGAGGCAGCGATCCGAATGCTGCAGTTTATTGGCTTGCGAGGATGGTCGAAGGAGGAGAAGACCCGAAATTCATTGCCCGCAGAATGACCATTCTGGCTGCTGAGGATATCGGTATCGCTAATCCCAATGCCCTCCTGCTGGCAACTGCATGCTTTGACGCCATTAATCTGATAGGTTGGCCCGAGTCAAGGATCATTCTATCCGAGACTGCCATATATCTGGCCACTTCCCCTAAAAGCAATTCCGCTTACCTGGCCATCGAAAATGCCCAGGGCCTGGTTAAGGAAACAGGAGACCTGGCAGTTCCCCTCGCCATCCGTAATGCGCCAACCGGATTGATGAAAGAACTCGGATACGGCATGGGATATAAATACGCCCATGATTATGAGGGAAATTTTGCGCAGGAAGAGTTCCTGCCACAGGAGATCCGCCAGCGGGTAATCTATGATCCTCAGGAAAATCAACGCGAAAAAGAAATCAGGGCTAAACTTCAGTCCTTATGGAAAGGAAAATATGAATATTGAAAATTTACAGGCTATCCGGCCTTCAACCTGAAAATCCCCGTCAGCCATGAAAACACTCGAGAACATTCCCCAGCTGAGACATATCAACGCCCGTAATTTTTTTCTGATTGCCGGGCCTTGTGTAATCGAAAGCAAAGAGCTTTGCTTTGAAGTCGCTGAAAAGATCGTTGCCATTACTGACCGGCTTGAAATTCCCTTTATTTTTAAAAGTTCTTATAAAAAGGCCAATCGTTCCAAACTTGACTCATTCACAGGTATCGGAGATAAAGCAGCACTGGAGATACTCAGGGATGTCAAAAAACATTTCAAAATTCCCGTCCTTACCGACATTCATTCTGTTGAAGAAGCTTATTTCGCTTCCCAGTATGCTGATGTCCTCCAGATCCCGGCCTTCTTGTGCCGGCAGACCGATCTGCTTGTTGCTGCGGCAAAAACAGGCAAGGCTATCAATGTTAAGAAAGGTCAATTTATCGCTCCGGAATCCATGAAATTTGTTGTGGAGAAAATAATGGAATCAGGCAACAGCAACATCATACTGACCGACAGGGGTACCATGTTTGGATACAACGACCTCATAGTCGATTTTCGTGGCCTGGCCGAGATGAAGAAATTTAAATTTCCGGTAGTGCTTGACATAACGCATTCCCTCCAGCAACCAAACCAACGGTCGGGAATATCAGGAGGCAAACCGGAACTCATTGAAACCATGGCAAGGGCAGCGGTTGCTGTTGGTGTGGATGGCATTTTTATTGAAACGCATCCCGAACCCATGCTGGCTAAATCGGATGGATCCAATATGCTAAAGCTTGATATGATGGAGAATTTGCTTGAAAAACTGGTTAAGATCAGAAAGGTAATACTGGATTTCGAAAAGTAAATGCAGCAACCTGCTTTTTATAATCTATTATAATACAATAAAATATATTTCCTGAAATGTTAAAAGATTAACCGGGTGTTGCACGTATCAACATTTTTGTTAAATTTACATCCTTAACCCTAACGATTGGACCCATATTCGCAGAAGGCCTGCCATCTAGTGCAGGCTTTCTTTATTTGAAGAAGGGACAAGGGACGAGTAATACAAAAATCAAGAACCAAGAACAAAGACTATACTTTTCATTGTTCATTGTTCATTGCTCATTCATTCAACAAATAAAAACAGCAGACCTGTAAGCCGGATTCTGTAGCCCGGTAAACCGGGCTTCCTGTCATTTATCTGATCGATCTACCCCTCCCGGATATCAATACCGTTGCCGGTATCGAAGGCATTGCGAACAACAATGGATAATCGGGCCAAAGGCCTTTTTATACCGGGATATACATGATCTTTCAGCCTGCAAGGCAGACAGCAGCACGCGTTACCGCATGCCCTGGTGGGCTCTTACCCCACCTTCTCACCATCGCCGGCCGTAGCTTTAGCGAAGGCTGGCTTCGCCTGGCAAACGGTGGCAGTCATTCTCTTCTCTGTTTCTATGCCCTCGCGGACATCTTCCCTTTCGGAAGTGCAGTGTTCTAAGCTGTCCGGACTTTCCTCCCCATCCCGTCCGAAAACGGGATAGCGCGACAGGACGGTCTGCTGAATTATTTTAAATGTACCAAGGTTGCGCCAAATCCATATTCCTTAAATGAAGCATCCTGGTATGTAAATTCAGGATAGCTTCTTTTAAGCTCGTTTCGCAGCTCAAGTTTCAGGGTACCATTCCCTACCCCGTGAATAAAGACAATTCTCCTGGTTTTATTACTTATGGCATCCTCAAGAGCAGACCTGAACCGGTTCATCTGAATCCGCAGGATCTCACCGTTGGATAACTGACTGTATTCATCCCGCAAAGCCTCTATATGCAGGTCAACTTCCATGGTATCTGAAACCGGGGCTGCCGGCTTTCTGCCTTGTGATGTTCCTGATATTCCGTACACAGGTTCTGCGTCAGGAAAATCATCGGGCTTTAACTGCCGGGGACTAATTTCAGCCTTATCTCCCAGAATCAATGCCTTTTCATCAAAATAATCATTTACCTTATAGGTGTGTATTTTCAGAAAATCATACCGTGTTATGTCGAGTTCCCTGTCCAGCGGGAGCCTTTTATAATACTGACCGCTACTAACTGTCAGCGCCTGAATATGAAACAGCGAGATCTTGCTTAGCCTGGCCCTGTTAAAATCACCCAGAAAACTTTTTGTATTGGGTTCTATCTCGCCGCTCTTCAGATATATGAACTTCCCCTGCTGCTGATAACCAACCATATAATAAACAAAATATTCACTGTCGTTTATCAGGTAGCTGTTTATTGTGCTGCTGAACACCGCGTCGGTATTCTCAGGGACAAGCCCCAGCAGAAGTCTTGGCTGAGTTTCTGAGGGCAAATTGCCGGGTATCTGTGACAGGGTTATTTCGGGGATGGGGACAGGTTCCGCAGGCCGGTATTTTGTCTTATCCGCCAGGGCAATTCCGCTCCCGGTAAAAATCCCAGGGTCGGGTATCTCTCTGGCTGGTTGCTGCAGGATAAGCTCATTCGCCAAAACCGGCAGCTCAAAACCATCCGCCGACATAACATAAACAAATCCCTTGTCATCCACCCGGGTGATCTTCCCTCCTCCTGTTTCATTCAAAAACCTGACAATATCGCCAATTTTAAATTTCATTTATTGTTCCTCCCATGCAGGGCAAAATTAGTTAATTTTGCGGGAAAACAGGTTTTAATTACTTCAACTGCGTTACCCTTCACATCTGGCATTCATTTATTCAAAAAAACATTGGTGATCGGCCCATTAAATACAGAAGATTTTAATTATGCTCTTCCGGAGGACAGGATTCCTTACTTTCCGGTCGTGGAAAGAGATCATTCAAAACTGCTGATATACGACGGGAGCCGGCCTATCCAACAGGCTGAATTCAGTCATATAGCCCAATACATTCCTGACAAAGCACTTCTTGTTTTCAATAATACCCGGGTCGTCCATGCCCGATTTATATTTGAGGTCACAACCGGCAGCAAGATTGAAGTATTTTGTCTGAAGCCGGTAAATCCGGTTGGCTATGAAAATTCGTTAAAGGCTTCGGGCGAGTGCATCTGGGAATGCATGATCGGGAACCTGAAAAAATGGAAGGATGCTCCACTAAAACATCCCATCGTAAAGGGGACCAGCCTGTCACAATTAACGGCGACCCGGCTCTCAGCAACCGCGAACGGATTTCTTGTCAGGTTTTCCTGGGATGACGAAACAATGGCTTTCGGTGAAATTATGGACAGGATTGGCCTTGTTCCCCTTCCTCCTTATATAAAAAGGCAACCGGTTGCCACTGACAATGACCGGTATCAAACAGTTTACGCCATTCACAATGGATCTGTTGCTGCGCCCACGGCAGGGCTCCATTTTACGGATGCGGTTTTAAGGCAGTTTCATGCAAAAGGCATTCGTCAGGTCAATATAACCCTTCATGTGGGAGCAGGGACTTTCCTGCCCGTGAAATCTCAAAGGGTTGCAGATCATACCATGCATGCTGAACAGTTTACCGTTTCACAACAAACACTGGAGGAATTATGGGGCCATTCAGGACCTGTAACATCCATTGGGACAACCACCATGCGAACACTGGAAAGTCTTTTCTGGCTTGGCATTAAACTGCAGCAGGCATCATCTGCTACGTTATTCATTGACCAATGGGAGCCCTATGAGTCCCGCAAAATCATGAACGTAAAGGAATCGCTGGAAAACCTGATAAACCATCTGATCCGGCATAACTTAAAGGAACTGACTGCTACTACCCGCATGATGATAGTCCCCGGGTACAGGTTTCAGGTTGTTGATCAGCTTATAACCAATTTCCATCAGCCCAGGAGTTCATTGCTATTGTTGGTTGCAGCCTTTATCGGAGAAGACTGGAAGAAGGTCTATGATTACGCCCTTCATCATGATTTCAGGTTTCTGAGTTATGGCGACAGTTCACTGCTAATGCCTGAATCACGGGAATAGCACCGCTATAACAATCCTTTCAGTGTTTCCGCAAAATCAACAATATCTTCCTCGCGGGTATCAAATGAAGTCATCCATCTTACCTCAGACTTTTGTTCATCCCAGGTATAGAAGAAAAACCTTTCCCGCAAGGGCTCTATTATCTTTTTCGGAATTATGGCAAAAACACCGTTTGCTTCCACAGGCTGGGTGACTTGAACGCCGGGAAGCGCGGACACCTTCTTATACAGCAGTTGAGCCATACGATTTGCATGCAGCGCATTCGTCTTCCATATCTCTTTTTCCAGATACGGGATAAACTGCACACTCATGAACCTCATTTTAGATGCCAGCTGCATGCTTTGTTTTCTGATATATTTGAAATCCTTTGCTAGTCCGGGACGCAAGAATATCGCCGCCTCACTGAACAACATGCCGTTTTTTGTACCCCCAAAAGAAAGGACATCCACACCTGCATCCGTTGTTATGTCCTTAAAATTGCAATTCAGGCTGACAGCAGCATTGGCAAGTCTGGCCCCGTCCATGTGCAGGAACATGCCATGGCCGTGAGCAAAATCAGCCAGTTCTTTTATTTCAGCAGGCTTATAGACAGTCCCCATTTCCGTTGGCTGACTAATGGAAATCACAAGGGGCTGAACGTGATGTTCAAATCCAATTCCATGCAAAAAAGGCATTATCATAGATGGCTTCAGTTTGCCATCGGCTGATTTCACGGTAATTAACTTGCATCCGGTATTCTTTTCGGGAGCGCCACATTCATCCAGTTCAATATGAGCCGTATCGGAACAAATTATGGCATTATGCGGATGCGTGAGGGCTGATAATCCTGTTACATTGGCACCCGTCCCCGTCAGCACAAAAAATATTTCGGCATTTTCACCGAAATGCTGCATTAACAATTCTTTTGCCCTGGCTGTGTACCGGTCATCACCATAGGCAATGACATGACCTTCATTCGCTTCCTGTATTGCATCCAATAATACAGGATGAATGCCCGCATTGTTGTCACTGGCTAATCCTCTTTTGTTCATGACCTTTTCTATTTTCTGGTCAAATTAATACATTTTTTCAACGCATGAATAAAAAGATAAAAGTTAATTCCAAAGAACCTTTCTCAACCGTATTTGTTAATATAAAAAAAGCGATATGAATATAATCATCTTGCTGTCCCTGCTTGGTATGCTCGAAACTGTCAACGATCGCGGTATCCCTGTAGTTGACTTTGATACATTTGAGCCAAGACTGCATCTTGTCAATGATACAACCTATGTCATCAATTTCTGGGCCAGCTGGTGTGCGCCCTGCAGGGAAGAATTGCCTGATTTTGAAAAACTGCACCGGACTTATGGTTCCGAAAAATTCAACGTTATACTGGTCAGCCTGGATATGCCTGATCAGATGGAAAGCAGATTATTACCCTTTATGGTCAAAAATAACATAACGGCCGATGTTGTTTTGCTGGATGATCCTGATTTTGACAGCTGGATCAATAAAGTTGACAGCACCTGGGGCGGAGGCATTCCTGCAACCCTTATATATAATGGAGAGACAAGAATATTCCTGAACCGGAAAACGCATTATGAAGAACTTGAAAATATTGTTAAACCAATAATGAAGAAGCCATGAAAAAGTTAATGATTATCGCACTGTTGGGTATTTTTATCATGACAAACCTCTTTGCCGGCGGATACAAGCCAGGAGACAAAGCATCAGATTTCAAACTCAAAAACATAGACGGGAAATTGTTGAGCTTAAGTGATCACCATTCAGCTAAAGGCTTTGTGGTGGTTTTTACCTGCAATCATTGTCCTTATGCCCAGGCATACCAGGACCGGCTGATTGCCCTGGATAACCAATACAGGTCCAAAGGCATACCGGTCATTGCCATAAATCCAAATGATCCGTCCGTATCTCCGGGTGATTCATTCGAGGAAATGCAAAAACGGGCCAGGGAAATGCAATATCCTTTCCCCTATTTGTTCGATGAAACACAGGAAGTCTATAAAATGTATGGGGCAGAAAGGACTCCGCATATTTTTCTGCTAAAGAAAGAAGGAAGTGACCTTATTGTCAAATATGTCGGGGCGATTGATGATAACTACAAAGATCCTTCGCAGGTAACGCAAAAGTACCTGGAGAATGCAATAGAAGCTGTTTTATCCGATAAGTCACCGGAACCCGAGTTTACAAAAGCGATCGGGTGCTCGATAAAGACAAAGCAGCCCTGATATTTTGCAAATCCCCCGGGTTGATCAATTGATCATTAAGCGGAATTAAGCGGACATAAGAAAAAGCCCCAGGCAGTGATTTATTTATTATTGCCTGATCAGGGCTTTTTCACCAATGCATCGTACAGCACCTGAACAGGATGAAGTGCGTGCACCCCCGTGCCGTCCAGTATTTGTTCACGACAGCTGTACCCGGGAGCCGCGATAATGGTGCCCGGTGAACGCTTGCGTATTTCGGGGAAAAGTACCAATTCACCGATCTTCATTGACAATTCGTAATGTCTCTTTTCAAGTCCGTAAGCCCCTGCCATTCCGCAGCAACCTGATTTTATTTCAGTGACTTTATAGTTGACCGGGATGGAAAGCATCTTCTGGGTGTGGGCCGTTGATGTTATGGCTTTTTGCTGGCAGTGCCCGTGAAATTTGACCCGTTTTTCTTCTGTTGTAAACAATGCCCTGTCGATACGTCCTTCTTCAACTTCCTTTGCCAGGAATTCATCAATTAGCATGCATTTGGGAGCAAGTTTCAGTGCAAGCTCATGCATTTCAGGGCCAACCAGATCAGGATATTCGTCGCGGAAGGAAAGAATGGTAGATGGCTCAATACCTATAATGGAAATTCCATTGTCGGCATACGGCCGGAAAGCATTGACATTATAGCAGGCCAGTTTTTTTGCTTTCCGGATCAAGCCTTTGGAGATGCTGGTCCTTCCGCTTTCTTTATGGTTGATCACCTGTATTTTGTAGCCCAGTTGATGAAGCAGTCTGACAGCCGTTATCCCTATTGCCGATTCAA
This sequence comes from uncultured Bacteroidales bacterium, assembly GCA_964456825.1. Classification (GTDB taxonomy): domain Bacteria; phylum Bacteroidota; class Bacteroidia; order Bacteroidales; family UBA10428; genus UBA5072. Next base: position 46,928 of record CAYWCR010000001.1, on the reverse strand, counting down.
GGTAGTTGATAAACTCGTCCACAAAGATTACCACTTCTTTCTTATTATCCTCAGTTTTCAGGCTGGCATTGAGGGCCGTGAGGTTTTTTCTCAACCATCTTCTCCATGACATGTTGGACAATAAGGGCATGGTCCGCTGCTGGGCAAACCCCATGAAACTTTTCAGCAGGGCTTGTCCGTATTTATTCTTTAAAAATCCATTATACAACCACGGAACTATCGTAAAGATCTGCTGAATTTTAGCGAGATTGGCAATCAGCCATGCTGTAACAGGCACTCCCTTTTTATCATAATAATGCTGCAGGAATTCTGCCTTCATCTTGGCCATGTCGACATTCGACGGGCATTCCGATTTGCAGCCTTTGCATGAAAGGCACAGGTCAAGTATTCCTTTCAGTACTTCAGCGTTGATGGGATTTGTTTTGGCTGGATGGGTAAGGTATTCCCTCAAGGCATTGGCCCTGGCCCTGGTTGTCGTATTTTCTTCCAATGATGCCTGGTAGCTGGGACACATGGTGCCTCCGATGATAGATGATTTCCGGCAATCACCGGAACCATTGCACATTTCAGCCATGCGCAGTATGCCCTGGGTGGAGGAAAAATCAAAAACGGTTTTAAATTCCTCAACCCTTACACCCGGTTCATAACGCAGACTCGTATCCATGGGAGGAGTATTGATAATCTTTCCGGCATTAAAAATATTTTCGGGATCCCATATCTTTTTCAGATCCTTCATCAACTGGTAATTTTTCATCCCAACGATAACGGGTATGAATTCTCCGCGCAGTCTTCCATCACCATGCTCTCCGCTCAGTGATCCCCGGTATTTCTTGACCAGATGTGCCACCTCTTCCCCGACTTTCCTGAACAGCTGAACATCTTTTGGATCCTTCAGATTCAGCACAGGGCGCAGGTGAAGCTCACCGGTTGCAATATGGGCATGAAAAACACAATTCAGGTTATAGGCGGCGAGTATCATTTTGAAATCCCTGATATAGTCAGGCAGCAATGCGGGTCTAACAGCAGTATCTTCTACCAGGGAAACCGGTTTCCCGTCACCGGGTATGTTGGCCAGAATCCCCAGTCCGGCTTTTCTGAGTGCCCATACCTTATTAATGTCATCTCCCGTGATCAGCGGAAAATAGAATCCATATCCGGCAGCGCTGAGATCATCCACAAGTTTTTCCTTGATAGCTTCTATTTCTTCCATTGACTCACGGGCAAATTCAACAATTATAATGGCACCGGGATCACCTTTAACAAAGAACCTGTTCTTGCGCTGCTCTATATTGGTTTTTGTCAATTCCAGGATGGTGCTGTCTATCAGTTCAATTGAGCCAGGCTTATGCTTCAGGCAGATAAGATTTGCCTGCAATGCTTCTTCCAGGGTGTTAAGGTGCACACAGATCAATCCTTTCTGTTTGGGAGGCAAGGGAACCAGGTTGAGCTTAATCTCCGTAATAAAGGCAAGGGTACCTTCTGAACCGGCGATCAGCTTGCAGAAATTAAAAGGTTTATCGTTCCCGGCAAAAGGATCTGTTTCCAGCAGCAGATCCAGAGCATATCCTGAATTTCTGCGTTCCAGTGAAGGATCAGGAAACTCTTTTCGTATCTCTTCCTGGTTGGAAGGATCCGACAGAATTTCATAAATATGCTTATAAAGACGTCCCTCAAGATCAAGGCCTTCGGATTTCAGAAAAAAACTCTTTTTGTCGAGGGATCTGAATTCAGCCTCGGACCCGTCGCTAAGCAATGCTTTAACACTTATCAGATGATCACGGGTACTCCCATATATCAGGGAATGAGCACCGCAGGCATTATTGCCTACCATGCCACCGATCATGCAACGGTTTGAAGTAGAAGTCTCCGGACCGAAAAAGAGGCCATGAGGTTTCAGTACCATATTCAATTCATCCAGTACCACACCGGGTTGAACCCTCACCCAGCTTTCGTGCTCATTAAGTTCGATGATGCCGGTCATATAACGCGACACATCCACGATCATACCACTGCCTACCACCTGACCGGCGAGCGAAGTTCCTGCGGTCCGGGGTATCAGCGTTATGTGGTTTTCACGGGCAAAGGCAATGAGTTTTTTTATATCATCAGCACTTTTCGGTCTTGCAACAGCCAACGGCATCTCCCTGTAGGCTGAAGCGTCGGTAGAATAAAGAGTACGTATGGTAAGATCATCATGAACATCACCCTGCAAGGTTTCTGCCAGCTTTTTTATCGCGGTATTATTCATCCCCATTGAATTGTATTTGAAATAAAATTGATTGTTTATTGAAGGGTACAAATCTAATGAAATCAAAAAAATAAACTAAAAGTCCATACCGAAAAGTCACCTTGGGTTGGGAAGTTTCCAGTAGAATTCACAATCCGTCCAGAGAATGAAGAAGATACACCCGCGAACCTCATCAGGCGGATTATGAATACCGGTTGAAAAGTCAACCCTGCCATTCGGAGATTGGTGCTTTTCTACCCCGACAGGATGTTGTTATTTTATGCTGCCAGGGAAAAGGGAAATGCCTGTTGTGTCAGGAAATTTTAGGTTTATAATAGGTTCAAAACTCCATCTACTCTATTCAAATCTATGACACATCAGGCTTTCTTTTTTCCATAAACTGATTGGTGTGTTGCGGTCTGGCGGCAATACACCGCAGTAATTAACCTAAAAAAATACCTATGAAGAAAATTTTTTTTCTGGCCTTAATGCTGGCAGTGTGTATTCCATATACCATTGCCCAGGTTAAAACTGTAACCGGCAGGATTACCAGTGCGGATGACGGTAATCCGATTCCCGGCGTTACAGTGATTGTAAAAGAAGCCGAAACCGGTGTCATAACCAATATAGATGGAGAATATTCCATTGAAGTACCGGCAAACGGACAGATCTTAAAGTTTAGTTTTGTTGGCATGATATCGCAGGAAGTTGCGATAGGCGAGCAAACTAAAATTGATGCAGTCCTGCAGACTGATTTTGTGAAAGTAGACGAAGTGGTGGTTACGGCGCTGGGCATCCGGAAGGAGAAAAAAGCCCTGGGTTACTCGGTAACGGAGGTAAATAATGAGGAAATAACAGCCTCGCGAGAGTCTAATGTCATCAATTCGTTATCGGGAAGAGTTGCCGGCGTACAGATAAACAATTCAAGCGGTATGGCTGGCAGTTCATCCCGTATAACAATCCGCGGAACAAGTTCGCTGCTGTATGACAACCAACCGTTGTTTGTTGTTGATGGAATTCCCTTTGACAATAGTGAGTTTAATGTAAACGAAAGCAATGTAGATCAGGCACTTTTAAATGGAAACACCTCCAATACGGGAATAGACATCGACCCGAACATGATTGAAAGCGTATCCATCCTTAAGGGAGCTGCCGCCTCTGCACTTTATGGTTCAAGAGCGGCAAACGGTGTCGTAGTGATAACCACAAAGGGAGGACAATCCGCTAAAAGGAGCGGGAGACCCCAGGTAAATATCACCTCGAGGTATGGCTGGGAGAATATTATTAAACCTCCGGTGCAACGTAAATACGGGCAGGGAATAGGGGGTGAATATTTTGACGGGGAGACACAGAAAACATCGCTCATCTGGGGTCCCAGGCTGGATACTACCGATCTTACAACGTACGATCATTTTGATGAGTTTTTCAAAACCGGTAATAACTGGGAGAATTCTTTTAATATCCAGGGAGGAAATGAAAAGTCTTCCTATTTTCTCTCTTACTCCAATCTCGACCAGAAAGGTACTGTTCCCCACAACAAACTGGTCAGAAATAATCTCATGGCACGGTTTTCAACCCAGCTTTCGGACAAGTTAAGTGTTGAAGCCAAAATGGAGTATATCAAGACCGATAATGACCGGTTGAATGAGGGGAATAACCTTGAATCGGTCATGTGGACTATTCTGAACGGACCCATTACATATAATTTCCTTCCGGCACTGGATGAAAATGGCGACCAGCGGCTTTATCGTTCCCTTACCCGAAATAACCATTTCCATCTGGCCGATAATATGTTGTTTACCGATAGCCGTGAACGTTTTATCCCCATGGTCGGCGCTGGTTATAAAATCAGACCCTGGTTAACCCTGAACGGAAGAGCCGGGATAGACTATTACAACAGCACGGCGAAATACCAGCAAAATGTGGGGCTCCAGGGTTCCTACCCAACCGGCCGTATTGACCAGACCTTACGTACCAACCGGATTTTTAATTCGGATGTGACATTGGCCTTCAATAAAAAGTTTGCCTATGATATTGAAGTATCGGCCGTTGTGGGCCAGAACATCCTGGATATGTACTATACCTTTGACAGGATTGACGCTGCGGACTTGCTGATCCCCGAGTTTTATGATGTTTCCAATGCCACCAGCTTTGCCCATGCTGAAGGCACATCCCGGGACCGTACCCTGGGAGCTTATGGACGTGCAACAATTGGATGGCAAGACATGCTTTACCTGGAAGTGACCGGAAGAAATGATTGGTCTTCAACCCTTCCAAGCGGAAATAATTCATACTTCTATCCATCGGTAAGCCTGAGCTATATCTTCACAGAGACCTTTGATATTTCAAAAAAAATACTGTCGTTTGGGAAGATCAGGATGTCGTATGCTCAGGTAGGAAACCATCCGCCTGCTTATGCCACCAAGACATCATTCATCCCGGCTAATCCGGGTGACGGCCAGCGTGGCAATATCGATTTCCCGTTCCAGGGCTTTGGATCCTATATTGAAAGTAATGTTATGGGGAATCCCGATTTAAAGCCGGAATTAACCTCGGAGGGTGAAATAGGCCTCGACCTTCGTTTTCTTCAGGGAAGGTTCAACATAGATTTTGCGGCTTATACAAAGAAAAGCTCCAACCAGATCTTTCAGGCGCCTATTCCCTCTGAAACAGGATTTCTCCAGAAAGTTATCAATGCCGGTGAAATCAGCAACAAGGGAGTTGAATTTATGCTGACGGCAATTCCATTGAAGATAGATGGTTTTCAATGGGAAATTATGGTGAACTATTCCCGCAACAAGAACGAGGTTGTAAGACTTACTGAAGGGGTTGAAAGTATAAGGCTTGCCGGCTTTACCAGCCCGGGTATATTTATCCGCGAAAACACACCTTATGGCGTGATATGGGGAACACGTTATTTAAGAAATGAACAGGGGCAGGTAATTGTCGACGATGATGAAGCCAGCTCAACATACGGAATGCCACTGATAGATGAGGATCTCGGACAAATCGGCGTGGTAACACCGGACTGGATGGGAGGACTAAGGAACACCTTCGAGTTCAAAGGATTATCGCTAAGCGCTTTAATTGATATCAGAAAAGGAGGTGACCTTATGAATTTTGATGAATACTACGCTACTTATTACGGCTCTTCCATTCAGACAGAAAACCGCGATGAGCCCATTATTGTTGAAGGTGTGAAAGCATCGGATGGTGCAGCCAACGATATCGAACTGGACGCCTTTACCTATTACACGGTGGTTCCGACACTTGCTGACGAGTTTATGGTACAAAAGAGTGACTTTATCAAGCTCAGGGAAGTATCGGCCGGATACAGACTTCCATCCAGGATGCTGGCCAATTTTTTCATACGGGATATCAGTATCGTATTTACCGGTAGAAACCTGTGGATGAAGACGGATGACAGTTTTACCGGTTCTGACCCCGAGCTAAGCCTGTATGGAAGTAATAACGGACAAGGTTTTCTGAACTTTCAGATGCCTTCAACAAAGAGTTACAGCATTACACTGAATATCGGATTTTAATTTCTAAAACTTTTGCGCTATGAGAAATAAAAAAATAACCATATTGCCTTTTCTTTTTGCCATGTTGTGCTTCATATTCACATCATGCGAGGATTGGCTTGACATCAACACCGACCCGAATTCACCTTCCGAAGCGGAAATGACGGAAAGCATTTACCTGCCAGGCATCCTGGCGCAGGTGGCCTTTGAATTAACCGGAGGGTTTCCCGCCCGGTACCCCAACTACTGGATGTTGCAGGTTGGACGCGATGCACCGGCACCCGATTTTGCCACGTATGATATTGACGAGTCTGATGTGAACAATACGTGGACCTATACCGTTTATACAGCAGCCCTTAAGAATTCCGTAAAGATGACGGATCTGGCCGAAAATAACGGGAATTTCCATTATGCCGGCCTTGGCAAAATTATTTCCGCCTATATTGTGTCCATCACAACGGATTGCTGGGGCGATATACCCCTGACACAGGCTTTTCAGCCGGAAACCTATCCTTTTCCCGCTTTTGACAGCCAGGAAAGTATCTACAACGCCGTTTTCGGCATGCTGGATGCTGCAATAGCCGATTTAAACAGGCCTTCCGAAGGTCAGAATGCCAGACCCGGGGCAGAAGATTATTTATTTGGCGGAGATATCGCATTATGGATAAAATTTGCCTATACCCTGAAAGCCCGCTATGCTATGCGATTAACCTATGCTCCCGGGAAAACAGGTTCGGCTCAGGCTGACATTGTCCTCGCATCCCTGGCCAACGGGCTGACCTCCAATGATGAAAATCCGGGAGTGGCATTCAGCGCCGAGACAGGTTCGGAAGCCCCATGGAATCAATGGCTTGTTAAATGGGAAGCCGTTAATATCTGGGCAAATGAATTCATGATCAATATGATGAACAGCAAGAACGATCCGCGCAGAAGCATTTATTTTGCTCCGACGATAACGGGTGATTATGTAGGACATCGCACCGGCAACATTTTGCTGGTCGAAAAGTATGACAGTACGTCTTATCTTTCTGATTACATAACGGCTGCCGACCAGAGCGTTTATCTGATCACCTATGAGGAGGCCAAAGCACTTGAAGCAGAAGCATACCTGTGGAAAGGTCAGCACGATAACGCCCAGGTGGCTTTAAGGGAAGCCATTAATGCAAACATGTTACGGCTTGGCATAGATCAATCCGACATCGATGCATACGTAGCAGGAATGGGTGATTTACCCGTTGATTTTGAAGCAGCCCAAAAAATGATTATAGAGGAAAAATACATGCTGAATTTTCTGTCCACCGAAGTCTGGAATGACTACAGAAGGACAGGATATCCTGTGCTATCGGCAGCTGATATTGACAATCCGACCTATAATACGATACCGTTGCGGTTCATGTACCCTGCTGATGTTAAACAAAACAATTCCCTGAACGAACCCGACGTAAACTGGCTTTCTGACCCGTTGTGGTGGGATAATAAATAAAGATTTGCTCAACTTTTTTAACAAAGGGCTGTCGGTTATACCGATAGCCTTTTGCTTTTATCGTAATCCGGTGACGGTACCTGCTATAATACATGAACACCCTTTAATTCCAAAAAGTAACAAAGGTTAAACCTGGAGATATAAGGCCTTTGAAATGGTGTTCAGAATCGCACGGTTCGGGTACGGAAATGAACACTGAATCAATAATATAGCGTAGGCATATTCTTATAAAACACAGGTAATGTTACCGTTCTAATTTCTGGCATATAATATGATAAAATAAAAATAATATTTCATTTGTCATGGTACTTTCTTGTTTTTAACGGTCTATTGTATGGAAAGAGGATGAGAATTTCAGTATCCGGAAACGGGTAGTGATTTTTTACCTGCTAATACAGACTTATGAGAACCCTGGCCAGTCGCACCTGCATTATAATGATCCTGTTGGGTCCGGTGATCCACTGTTTATGTACGGTCACCTTGGATAAAACGGCGGAAAATATCTTCGTTGAATCTCACACTGATTCCCTGAAGCTGAATACACTTCTCGATTCGGCAAAATATTATATCCGCATCGATCCTATTCTCAGCAAAAACCTTCTTCAAAAACTGATCTATATCGGCGAAGAAAAAAACAGCAGCCTTTTGCCAGAGTACTACAACCTCTATGGTTCAGTCAATCTCTATCTCGGCAACTATGAGGAATCAAAATCATATTATGCAAGGTCACTGAAAATCTATCAGCAGAGAAAAGATTCTGCTGAGATGGTCAGGCTGCAGAATAACCTTGGTTATACTTATTCTCTTACCGGAAATTATGAGCTATCCCTGGAACACTATCATCAGGGATTGTTGCTGGCCGAGATATTATACCAGCAGGGCAGACTCCCCGTCATTGTTTCTCAGATGGGGAATAAAACCGCGGACCAGATGCTTAACCACCTGTATGCCAATATCGGCAGGATCCATGCGCGATATAACAATTACACAGATGCCATTAATAACTACAACCGGGCGCTGCAGTATGCTGAAAAAGGCAAAAATAAATATTATTATGCCTACTACCTGAATGAACTGGCAGGACTGTATACAGAAACCAAGGAGTACGACAAGGCTTTAAAATTCTGTAAACGGGCCATTGAAGTCAATAAAGATATTGACAACCGCCTGGGGATAGGGGTAAACTATCAAACCCTTGGAGAAATTTATGCGGGAAGAGATAAAATGGAGAATGCAGAGATCTATCTTAACAAAGGGCTGGAATTACTGGAACATGAGGAAGACTTGCCCAGCAAGGCAAATGCACTCTTCAGCAGGGTTCGCATGCAATTGAGAACCAAACAGTTCGGTAATATTCAACAAGATCTTGATAAATGCCTCGATATTGCCCATAATACAGGGAATATGGACATTCTTAAGGATTACCATTATTATCAGTTTCAGTTTGATTCTGCCAAAGGGAAGACAGAAAGCGCCCTTAAAAATTTTGTAAGCTTCCACAACCTGCAATCAACCCTTTTTGATGTTCAAAAAAACAAGCGGATCAATGAATTGCAGATAGCCTATGAGTCTCAGCGGAAAGAAAAGGAGCTGGAGCTTTTGTCCAAGGAAAATGAGGTGCAGCGTATAAAAATCAACAAAAGCAGGAACATGCTCTATTTCATTGCTGGTTTGTTTTCCCTGATCCTGGTAATCGTTTATTTATTGATGCAGTATCAGAAGCTCAGGATAAGGCACAAGGTCATTGAACTTAAGCAAAAGAATCTCAATCAGCAGATGAATCCCCACTTTGTTTACAACTGCCTGAATTCAATTCAGTGTTATATTTTTCAGAACGACACGGACCGGTCTGTTGTTTATCTTTCAAAATTCGCCAAGCTGATGAGAAGGATTCTGCAGAGTTCCCAAAATGAATATATGTCCATTCATGATGAAACAGAGTTGCTGACCTTGTACCTCGAACTTGAGGCTATGCGGTTCAAGGACAAATTTGATTATTCCATAAAAGTGGATGATAAAATTGATTGCGAATATTATAAGATCCCTACCCTGCTGGTTCAGCCTTTTGTTGAAAACTCTGTAAAGCATGGAATCCAGAATAAATCCGGCAAGGGGCATATCGATATTGAGTTTAAGCTCAACAAAGACCTCCTTTTTTGCAGCATAGAAGATGACGGAGTCGGACGCTTTAAGGCCGCTCTCATTGAAAGCGAATACCATAAAAGCCACCATTCACTTGGAACCCATATCACCCAGGACAGAATGAGACTGCTCAGGGAATTGTACGGTAAAAAACTTGATATTAAAACAATAGATCTGAAAAACAAACTTAATTCATCAACCGGAACCCGTGTAGAGATTCATTTACCCATACTAAACTGATCCTGACATGCTACGAACCCTGATTATCGATGATGAACCGGATTGCATTCTTTTCCTGGCAGATGTTCTCAAAAAGAACTGTCCTTTTGCTGATATCGCGGGAACTGCAACAACCGTCACCGACGGCATCAATGTGATCCTTAAAACCAATCCCGACCTGGTATTGCTCGACGTGGAACTGTCCCCCGGTACCGGCTTTGAACTATTGAACCGGATACCGCAAAGGAATTTTAAAGTAATCTTTATCACTGCGCATAATGATTATGCCATTCAGGCCTTCCGTTACAGTGCTGTTGATTATATCCTGAAGCCCATTGATATAGCGGATCTGATTTCAGCTGTCAGCAAAGTTAACCAGTTTGTTTCACGCGACCATCTGCTCGATTTTAATATCCTGCTTGATAATATGAAAGCGGATAGGCCGCATAAACTTGCCATCCCTACTTCTTCCGGCTATGAATATATTAACGTTGATGAAATTGTGTATCTGGAAGCCGACCGGAGCTATTGCATGTTCTATCTGACCAACCGAAGAAAGATCCTGGTCTCAAGATGCCTGAATGACTATCAGCAAATCCTTGATGAACAGATGTTTTTCAGGATTCATCATTCATTTCTCATCAATCTGCAACATGTCAAATCGCTTTCAAGGAAGGACGGAGGATTTGTGGAAATGACTGACGGTAGCCAGATACCCATTGCCCGAAGAAAAAAGGACTTTTTCAACGAAGCCATGAAAAGGTTTGCTATGTAGTTTTTTTGCAGGCCAGGATGATCTCTTCCCTTAATCCTAACCTGGAATCAGCAGCATAATGATTGACATCAACCGTGAATCCTGCATCCTTCAATCTTTTGCTTAAGCCTTCTGCCGAATAGATACGCACGTGGTCTTCCTGGCCAAAATAACGCAATCGTTCAGCGGGAGAGGTGATGGCATTATCTTCATAAAGTTCTCCCTGCTTAAAAGGGGCTTGTATCATCACCACAGCTCCGGGTTTTGATATGCGATACAGCTCACTGATCGCTTTCCTGTCATCAATAACATGCTCCAGCACATGAAAGCAGATTATCAGTTCAAAACTCCCCTCCGGCAGTGGAATATCAGTAATATCATAATTCCGGTCAGTAAGTGTCTCATGATCATAATCCGTAGTTACATAGCCCTTACCGACCCTTTGTGATATCTTCCTCCGGAGTATCCTGGAGGGCGAAAAGTGAAGCAGGCTCATTCCATTCCTGAGCATATCATTGGACTGCAATACCATCCATAATCTCCGGTGACGCGGGAGACTGCCGCAGCGGGGACAAAGAAGATCTCCGGATGGCAATACAATATAACCGGAAAAAGATCCGCCGCAAACCGGACATTTCACAGCTGAGCCTGTATAAAACAAAGAATATATCCATCGCAGCAGAAATTCGGATTGCATTACCAACTTCCCTGGCATAAATTTCAGCAGCGCTTTTTTAGCGGTTGCATACATCAGGATTAATGATATATTTTGTAATTTTCAAAAACTTTTGATCCCCACAAATATCAAATTAAAAATTATGAAAACGAAATCCTTCCTTCCATTGCTTTTAGTCTTTCCCTTCCTTTTTTCCTGTACATCGAGGAACGAACAGGATGGTGATACCAAACGCATGTTTTTTGTCAGTGCAAAACCGGAATCAGTAGGTATTTCTTCAAGCCGGCTTGCCAGGCTGGATACATTTTTACAGCAATCTGTTGAAAGGGGATTGATTCCCAATGCAGCTACCTTCATTGTCAGAAAAGGAAAGGTAGTCCACTATAAAGCTTTTGGTTACCGGAATATAGAAAATAATATTCCCCTCAAAACCACCGATATCTTTCGTATTGCATCTCAAAGCAAAGCCATCATAACCGTTGCGTTAATGACCCTTTATGAGGAAGGCAGGTTCTGGCTGGATGAACCGGTGTCAAATTACATACCGGCTTTTAAAAGTCCAACGGTACTGGAAACCTTTGATCCTGAAGATTCTTCCTATACCACCCGGCCGGCCAAAAGTGAAATCACAATCCGGCAATTGCTGGATCATACCGCCGGTTACCCTTATGATCATCCCATATACGTGAAAGCCGGCATTCCCATGCTCAACAGTATGGATAATATCACCATTGAAGAAATGGTTAACAGACTGGCAGCATTGCCCCTGGTTCACGAACCGGGTGAAGCCTTTACCTATGGATTGCATACCGACATCATTGGACGTCTGGTGGAAGTTATCTCAGGCAAACCGCTGGATGCCTTTCTAAAGGAACGTATCTTTGATCCGCTGGGTATGAAGGACAGCTATTTTTACCTGCCGGACGACAAGAAAGACAGGCTGGTAACCTTATATGAAAAACCTGCCCCGGAAAGCAAACTGGTATCGTCGGCCAATACCACCAACCAGGAATTTCCGGTTGCCGGCTATAAAAAGTATTTTTCAGGCGGGGCCGGATTGGTTGGCACCATTGAAGATTACGGCAGATTCTGCCTGATGCTGCTCAATGGTGGCGAATTTAACGGCCATCGCGTACTGGGGAGGAAGACCGTTGACATGATGACGAGCAACCAGATCGGGGACCTGAAGGTATGGGACAGCGGTAACAAATTCGGGCTGGGCTTTGAAATTGTCACCGAACAGGGTGCTGCAATGATTCCAGGATCAATTGGTTCATTCAAATGGGGAGGTATTTATTCCACTGATTACCTGATCGATCCCAAAGAAGACATGGTATGCCTTGTCTATACCAATTGTCTTCCCACGGTATTCTGGCAGTTCACCCGACTCTACAGACCACTGATCTATCAGGCACTGGAA
>CAYWCR010000001.1:14179-34383 GCA_964456825.1 uncultured Bacteroidales bacterium | reverse complement strand
GAAAGACCGGTGACACTGCCATCGGGTAGTATTTTTATACGGGTAGCTGCCGGCACCTTGGGCAAACCAGGCATGGTCATTATATTACCGCATATAGCCACAATAAAGCCCGCTCCTGCCGACAGCCTCAATTCATTGACCGTGATCCTGAAATTTCTTGGCCTCCCGGTCAGTTTTGGATTGTCAGACAAAGATTTTGGTGTTTTTGCCACGCAAATGGCGAGTTTATCGTAACCGTGACGACTCAGGATTTCGAGGTCGGTAATAGCATTCTGGTCATAATCTACACCGATGGCGCCATACATTTGCCGGGCCAGGATCTCGATTTTCTGCTGCACCGGCTGGTTCAGCTCATACAAATACCTTGCTCTGACACCAGCATTCTCCTGAACACTTTTGATTACAGCCCTGGCCAGATCCGTTGCGCCGGATCCGCCTTTCGCGTAAGAATCAGAGATCATTGCCTCAACACCCAGGGTGCTGCAAAAGGCTATGATTTTTTTGAGGTCTTCTTCCCTGTCGTCATTAAAACGGTTGATGGAAACCACAGGATTAATGCCGAATGCCCGTATGTTTTCAATATGCCTGGCAAGATTTCCAAGTCCGCCTTCTTCGTTCATTCCTCCATGATAAACGATGGCTTTTACCGTAGCAACGATTACAACAGCCTTTGGGAAAATACCTGCTGAGCGGCATTTGATATGAAAGAATTTTTCGGCCCCCAGGTCGGTAGCAAAACCAGCCTCTGTAACAACATAATCAGCCAGTTTAAGCGCCATCCGGGTGGCAATGGAAGAATTGGTTCCCTGGGCAATGTTAGCAAAGGGGCCGCCATGTACCAATGCCGGCGTATTTTCGAGTGTCTGCACAAGATTGGGGTGTATGGCATCCCGCAACAGCACCTGCATAGCTCCCTCAGCTTGAATATCAGATACTTTAATAGGATTGCCCCGGTAGGTGAATCCTACTACGGTACGGGCAAGCCGTTCGCCAAGATCCTGATAATTATAGGCAAGGCAAAGCATTGCCATAACCTCAGAAGCCGGTGTGATATTAAAACCATCGGGACGGGGTATGCCATGACGAACGCCACCCAATCCCACAAAGATTTCCCTTAGCGCCCTGTCATTCAAATCCAGCACTCTTTTCCATACGATCCTGCGGGGATCGATGCCCAGCTCATTGCCATGCTGAAGGTGATTGTCGATCATGGCAGACAACAGGTTATTGGCTTTGCTAACCGAATACATGTCCCCTACAAAATGCAGGTTGATATCCTCGGCAGGCATAACCTGGGATGCACCGGCTCCCGTTCCTCCGCCTTTAATACCGAAGTAAGGTCCCAGGGATGGCTCCCTGAGGCAAATAATCGTTTTGTATCCCAATGATCGTAGGGCATCACCCAGTCCAATGGTAGTTGTCGTCTTGCCTTCCCCCTGTGGGGTGGGAGTCATTGCACTAACCAGGATAAGGTTCCCGTCGGGATTTTTATCCCGGGTAAAAAGATGGTCGATGGGGATTTTTGCAATATAATGACCATGCGGCAGAATATCATCATAATCCAATCCAAGATCAGCGGCCACGTCTCTGATCTTCCTCAGTTTTTGCTGATGGTTTCTATAGTACATCGCAGGGGAATTTCAGACCATTAATATTCATTCAATTCAAATTTATGAAAATACAAATAACATAATTTTTTTTTTCATAACAGCATATTCCGCTTATTATTCCTTGGTATAAGACATCAGAAAGAATAATTTCGCATGAAACTTGTTGCCGAATGCTTCAATTTTATCTGATCTTAATAAACCAGCCATGAAAAATGCTTCCCCGGTTCTTTATCTTATTCCATCAACCCTGGGAGATATTGCCCCGCTTGAGGTTATTCCCCAAAAGACCCTGCAGATAATCAAAAAACTTGAATATTTTATTGTTGAAGAAGAAAGAACGGCAAGGCGTTTTCTCATAAAAGCCGGCATTGAAAGACCGGTCGATGCGTTGACTTTTTATATCCTGAATGAACACACAGACAGGGAGAGCATTGCGTCATTTTTAAAAAATGCCGGCCCTGTTGATATAGGTTTGTTATCTGAGGCCGGGGTTCCCGCTGTGGCTGATCCCGGAGCCGATCTTATCCGGATGGCATACCGGACCGGATTCAGGATAGTGCCCCTGGTTGGCCCGTCTTCTATTCTGCTTGCTGTGATGGCTTCGGGATTGAATGGTCAGCATTTTGCTTTTGCAGGATACCTTCCGGTGAAGATGAATGAAAGGGTGGCACGGTTAAAATACCTGGAGAAAAGATCCCGGCAGGAAAATGAGGCACAACTATTCATTGAGACTCCATACCGCAACAATCAACTCATGAAATCGATCCTCGAAACCTGTTCTTCCGATACATGGTTATGCGTTGCAGCCAATCTCACCCTGGAAGACGAGTGGATATCCACCAGGACTATAGCGGAATGGAAAAAAGAGAGCCCCGATCTGAATAAACAGCCGGCGGTTTTTGTATTGCAGCGGATGAACAATGAGCAATGAGCGATGAGCAATGAGCAATGAACAATGAAAAGTTTTGTCTTTGTTCTTGATTCTTGCCTGCCTGCCGGTAGGCAGGGTTCTTGATTCTTGTATTACTCGTCCCTTGTCCCTTGTCCCCTGCCTTTCCGGCAGGCAGGCTTGTCCCTTTCTTACCTGGTTCTACTTAGTTTCCCTTCGTATAATATCTACCACCTGCAAGTCATAGATCACAGTCTGGTATGCCGGAACGACATAATATCCATACAGGGAGTTGATCAGGCCTGTTTTTCCAAATGCCTCTTCATAGGG
Source organism: uncultured Bacteroidales bacterium (assembly GCA_964456825.1). Taxonomy (GTDB): domain Bacteria; phylum Bacteroidota; class Bacteroidia; order Bacteroidales; family UBA10428; genus UBA5072. The sequence goes on along the minus strand of CAYWCR010000001.1, from coordinate 31,554 downwards.
CAGAACCGCTATGGCATGCGATCCTTTTCGCATGGTATCCAGCGCAGCTGTGAAACCATCAGGCATGTTCTTGATGTAACCGCCGAATACCTTTTCGTTCCCGTAAACAATTTTCAACGGATCCGCTTCAGTCAGATTGGAGTCAAACACCTTAAACATGATTTTCCCCTTATCCCGGTAAGGGTATTTTCCTGAGAACCTGATCAGGAGCGTGTCATTATCGGCAACTTCAATGGTATCATCAGTTGACGCATATTCCTTGAAGTATATATCCCGGTATGCATGGGTAATGGTGTCCATGCCATTTTCCGCAAGGTATTGCAGCATCATCGCTTTTTCATAAGCTACAGGGTCTTTGATGACCGATATGAGGTGCATGTTGTATTTCACCGGCTGGCAGTCATAAAACGCCAGCTCGGTAGGTATTATCAGGGTAGCCCAGCCGCCCTCCTGCATATACGAAAGACCGCTGTTGAATCCGGCACGGCTGTATCCATAGATAAACTTTGCAGGGCCATAGGGGTAGTCGGTAAAATTATCGGCAGCATCCCATTGACTTTTCATGCTGCTATCGGTTGTTTCAATAATATTCCCGTTGAGATAGGTTCCGGTATAGGTAACTACTATGTAATCATTTAGTTCCGGCGAGAGGCCTGTTCCGATTGTATCCGGTATATAATACAGCCCGCCATCTTTTTTATACTCATCCGTGATATTATGGGTGGCGATGTATTCATCCATTTCTGCCTTTGATCGTTTTTCACAGTCAGACCATTCGTCTTTCAGACAGGCTGAAAAAAGGATAGCCCCCATACCTATCAGCAATCCATTCCTGAAAATCCGTTGGGTGTTTATTATTTTCATTTTTTACACTTTTATTATTAGTGGATGTTTAAGAACGTAAAAGGTTGCGTTTATATTTTAAGGGGCGAAATTACGCTTAAAATTTCAACTTCAAAAATCAGGGAAGTAAAAGGAGGTATCATGCCCGTGGAAGACCCTTCGTTTCCAAAAGCCAGATCAGATGGCAGGATCACCAGTGATTTTTCCCCTTCTTTCATCATTCCGATAGCTTCTTCCAATCCTTTGACAACCTGCCACTCAGTTCCGTAAACAAATTGGAAAGGCTGGTTTCTCTTTTTAGTTGAATCAAAGAATTTGCCATTCAGGAACCGACCTTCATAATTTATGGTAATGGTATCGCCTGGTTCCACCTCCTTACCGGTTCCGGGAACAAGGTTTATGAAATAAATCCCCGAGGCCATTAATTCAACCGGCAGCTTTTCCTCCTCAATATACTGGCGGAGTATTACCTTTTCATATTCACCGAAATCCTCAATCCAGTGCAGGAAAGCTTCTTTTTCCTTTTTGTATTCTGTCTCTGTCTGAATATCAAGCATATCAATGGTTACCTTCATCTTACTCCCGGATTGCAGGAAAGAAGGCAGTTCCGACTGGAGGGTTTTTCCAAAGAAATCAACTGCCGAAATAATAAAAGTTGCGGATTCCTTTTGCGACAGCATGCCAAAGCACTCATCAATCGATCCTTCAAAAGCAGGGCCGGTAAGCTGAAATTTACGGTGGGCTTTAAAAAACACGGAATCATTCATGGTTTTATAGGAAAGATCCACCGTAACATAATCGCCTTGCTGAGCCCTGATCTCATCCTCGCCGATGGTATGGAGCTGGAAATAAATGCCATGACCGGCACGTTTAAATCCCGGGTATTTCGAAAAATACCGGCATGAACTGGCGCTAAATATAGTCACCAGGATGATTAATAACCATTTATGTTTCATGATGCCAGAAAAATGAGTTCCATTAATTCAATCTTGGATTTGAATATCTTCAACTTCATATACAATCACTGCCCGGGCTGGTATCCGGTTGCCATCCCCTGTTAATCCGTGTGCCAGGTGCGGAGGTATAATAAACCTGGCCTTACTGCCCTCTTTCAACAGCAATACCCCTTCCTCAAGGCCTGACTCCACACCTCCCTGTCCTGTTTTAAATAGCTTAGGGCCCAATGAATCAGAGGTATAACATAGGGTACCATCCAGCAATTCCACCCTGTAGCTGAGGGTAATGGTTTCACCCGTGCTTATGGTTTTTCCCTGTCCATCCTCCACAATCATATACCACAATCCTGAAGCAGTCTGTTGCATATTCCAGTTATGGCGGCTAATGTAGGCATTAATTTTCTCCATGTCCTTTTTCACCAGGATACGGTTTACACCCACCATGGCTTCTTTGGTCTTCCGGTATTCCTCCCCGGATACCTTTTTCTCCTGTCTGCGGCAACCGGCCATAACGACAGAAAGGACAACCAGCAACAGGGTGGCATATTTATTCATCATAATCATTCAGTTCATCCTGATACCGGGGAAGCAAATCCCTGAATTTTCCGAGTGTTGTTTCAAGCGATTCGTAAGATTCTCCTCCGGCAGCATTCAGGTGGCCTCCTCCGTTAAAATGTTCTGCTGAAAATGTGTTCACCGGGAACTTCCCTTTGGAGCGAAGCGATATTTTAACATGATCTTCTTTTTCAATAAAAAAAGCGGAAAAACGAATGCCTTTGATGGAAAGAGGGTAATTGACAAATCCTTCCGAATCACCGGTTTGAAAATTATATTTTTCCTGGTCCTTAAGGTTCAGCCAGATCAGGGCAGTCCGGTAGTCCGGGAGGTATTCCATGCGTTCATTCAGACAGAAGCCCAGAAGCCGCATACGGTAAGCTGAGTAATTATCATAGATCTTATCATAGATGCTGTCCTTTTCTATCCCGTACAGAAGCAGGTCAGCTACAATCTTAAAGGTTTCGGGCGATGATGAATTATAACTGAAGCAACCGGTATCGGTCATTATACCCGCAAATAAACACACCGCAATATCCTTATCCATTTTTTCCTTCAACGAAACCTGCGTCATAAAACGGTATACCAGTTCAGCTGTTGAGCTCACGGTTGTGTCCGACAGCATGCAATCCACCTCCACCAATGGATCAGGATGATGATCAATCAGCACCTTAAAGGCCGGGGAGCGGGATACAGGTTCACTTATTCCCCGCATCCTCCGGATATCATTAAAATCCATAAAAAATACCAGGTCGGATGACCTGATCAATTCCGCCACTTTGTTTTCATTACCGGGCAATATAATGATCGATTCAGCACCCGGGAGCCATTTTAAAAATGACGGAAAGTCGTTGGGCGTGACAACAGAACAGTCATGACCAGCCTTAATCAAACACTTCTGAAGGGCAAGCGTGGACCCGACAGCATCGCCATCCGGGTTGAAATGGGTAATCAGCACAATTCTTCCTGGAGATGCCCATAATAAACTTTTCAGTTTATCCAGGCTTTTAATGGATGAAGAATTTTCTTTAGAGCCCATGTGATTTACATTGTGGTCAAAATTAAACAACTTTAGCACCCCTGATGGTTTTCGATATGGCAATTTATGAGAAAATTTCAACATTTTGGCATTGAGTCTCTTCCGGATTATCAACCGATCGATGGGTGTTGAGGATCCCCCATAATTTTTTCATGAATGAGCACTTTTTAAAATTTTTTATATATTCGGCTCCCATAATTACTTTTAATATGCCAGGCACCAAAACGCTGACCATCATCAAACCAGGGGCTGTAAGGAACGAATACATCGGGCCCATACTAGCCAAAATCAATGCCAACGGATTTCATATTGCCGCGCTGAAGCTGATAAAACTTACGCAGGAGCAGGCTGAACGTTTTTACGCTGTTCATAAAGAAAAACACTTTTTTGGAAGCCTGGTCCGTTTCATGACGTCGGGGCAGGTGGTGGTGGCAATTCTGGAAAAGGAGAATGCAGTGGCTGATTACCGCCGGCTTATGGGGGCAACAGATCCGGCAAAAGCTGAAGAAGGCACTATCCGGAAGCTCTTCGCCGAGAATATTGAACGGAATGCAGTCCATGGTTCCGACAGTGATGAAAATGCCGAAGCCGAGTGTGATTTCTTCTTTGCCAGAAGCGAACGATTTTCAAATTTCGGGAATTGAGCATGCCTGGATAAGGGCATGCTGCCTTTTTTGTGTCAATGCCTCTTACCGTATCACAATAGCATCGATGAGTTGTTCTCCGGCAATTTCATTCAGTTTTTCCAGGATGGTCCTGCGCATCATCATTAATTCGCTGCGGGCAACAGAAGAGGTAAGGTGAACATGCAGTGTTCTGTCTTTTATGTACACCTGTTTTGTCCTTGATGCAATAGCCTTGCCAAGGATATCACCCCATTGCGCCACAAGCCTCTTTTCCTTCAGCTTGCGGCTGATGTTCATGTCATCAAGGCATTCTTTGATGATGTCGCCGACAGGACGTGTTTCATTCTTGCGCATCGTGCTATCCTTACAATATTATTCTTCTTTTCACAGGCCATTGGATTCTTCCTGCACCACCATTCCTTTTTCGATATGGAAGAATTTATATTCTGCCCCTATTTCATGCATGATCTCCCGGGTACGTTTCGGGTCGGTATGGCTGATAAAGATCTGCCCGAAATGTTCTTCAGCAACAAGTTTGATTATTTGTGTCACCCTTTTTTCGTCGAATTTGTCAAAAATATCATCAAACAAAAAAATCGGCAGGGTATCATTTACTGCTTTGATAAAATCAAACTGGGCCAGCTTCAGCGCTACAAGATATGTTTTTTGTTGCCCCTGGGAACCAATGCGTTTTATAGGCAAACCGTCCAGCGTAAGGCCAAGATCATCCTTGTGAATCCCAACCGTAGAGTACTGTAATATCTGGTCTTTGTTCCTTGCTTCAACCAGCAGATCGCGGTATGATCCGTTGGAAAGTTGTGAATGATAGGCAAGGTCAACCGTTTCATGCTCCCGTGAAATGAAGTCGTAATATTTCCTGAAAACCGGTATCAGCCGGGAAGTAAAATCTTTTCGCCGGCTATATATCCGTTCGGCATATGGGATGATCTGTTCGTCATATACAGCCATGGTTTCTTCGTCGGTCCTGCCGGAAACAGCAACCTCTTTAAGCAGTTTGTTCCGTTGCATCATCAGGTGGTTGAAACGAATATTATCCTCCAGGTATTGCCGGTCAAACTGGGAAATAACGCTGTTCATAAATTTACGGCGTTCATCACTGCCTTCAGTGATCAGGCATGAATCGGCAGGCGAGATTACCACCACCGGAATGAGGCCAATGTGATCCGACAGCCTGTCATATTCCTTCTTGTTGCGCTTGAATACCTTGTTGCGCATTCGCTGTATCGCGCAATAGACCTCCTCATCCCTGTCTTTAATGACAAAAGAGCCCTGAATAACGGCAAAATCTGAACCGGTATGAATATTCTGGGTATCAATGGCATTAAAATAGCTTTTGCACATGCACAGGTAATGGATGGCATCGAGGACATTGGTTTTTCCGACGCCGTTATCGCCGACAAAACAATTGATCCGGGGTGAAAACTCAAATTCTGCCCCGGTATAATTTTTAAAATTAACCAGGGAAAGCTTTTTTAAATACATGGGTTGAAATGTTCAAATAGCAATAATTACTCAAAAGTACGGAATCAATTTCAATTCTTTTGAGAAATAATTTCTTCGAAAAGGATAAAAAAATTACATTTGCGTTCTGTTTTTAAAAAAATAGGAAAAATGAGCAAGAAAAAAGAAACTACAGAAGTGGGGTTTCAGACAGTTGAAAATGCATTAAGCAAAACAGAACAATATATTGAGGAAAATCAGCGTAGTCTTACGATTATCGTCCTCGCTATTGTGGTTGTTGTCGGCGGTTACCTGGGATACAAGAAGTTCTACCTCGAACCCAACAATACCGAAGCTGTGGCTGCCATGTTTTATGCCCAGCATTATTTCGAACAGGATTCTTTCCGCCTGGCGCTCGAAGGTGACGGTGCCAATTACGGCTTTCTTGATATCATTGATGAATACGGAATGACAAAAAGCGGTAACCTTGCCAGGTTATATACCGGAATATGCTACTATAAAATGGGGCAATATGAGGATGCCATTGAATATCTCAAGAAATTTGATTCCAATGATGTCCTGTATGCTACCATGGCATTGGGAGCCATTGGTGACAGCTATGTTGAACTGGATGACCTCGAAGAAGCCGCATCCTTTTATGTAAAAGCTTCGCAGCGCAAAAAGAATGAGATCACCACACCGGTTTATGCTAAAAAAGCAGGTCTGGTATATGAAGAATTAAAGGAATTCAGGAAAGCGCTGGAATGTTATGAAACCATACAGCAGGAATATCCTCAATCTGATGAAGGCCGGGATATTGAACAGCTTATTGCTGCCGTTAAAATGAAAATCTGAGCCGGATAACGTTGATTATTCAAAACCCGGGAAACTATGGCTACGGCTAATAAAAACCTCTCGGATTACAATCCCGATACCATTCCGGATGCATCTGTGTTCAAGTTTGGTATCGTCGTTTCGGAATGGAATCATGAAGTAACCGGGGCCATGCTGGAAGCAGCACGCTCAACGCTGCTTAAACAGGGGGCAAAGCCTGAAAATATAATGATCACATACGTTCCCGGCAGTTTTGAACTCACGCTTGGGGCACAGCTGATGGCCAGGAACCGGGAAGTGGATGCCGTAATCTGCCTGGGATGTATCATTCAGGGTGAAACGCGGCACTTTGATTTCATATGCCATAGCGTGATGCAAGGCCTTACACAACTCAATATTCAACATAATCTTCCCTTTGTTTTTGGCGTCCTGACTACACAAAACCTCCAGCAGGCAATGGATCGCGCCGGAGGCAAACACGGGAACAAGGGGGATGAAGCGGCTGTCACCGCTATAAAAATGGCCTATCTGAAGAAAGAGATGGAGAAGTATTGATAGAAGAACCACTTACCGCTTAAGGCCTACAGCTTACCGATTAATAAACTCCGTTTACCGATTACGGCTTTTCCAGTTCCGCTGCCTTAGTATTTTTAATGGCTGTTTATTTCTAAAGACCTATTGTAGTGTAATTAATCTTATTTAAATTCGTAGGGAATAAAACAAACAGTCAAAAAACTCTTATTTTTGTAATCATACTTCAGCATATATACCGAATCAATAATAAATTAAGGGAAATGGCAGAAAAAGATAAAGGATTTAAGTTCAGGAAATTATTCATCAGGGATTTAAAAACCAACCCGCCGGCAGGGCAACCTGTAAAAACCGAACGTGCAGACCAGAAAACACCCCATGATTATATCAGCTATGACCCATCACAGCCAGCTGACGGAGCTCAGGAACCGGCACTGGTTGAGGATTTTGTTAAGCGTCTTCAGAATTTGATCAATCAGAACAACCAGTCTGGTTTTGATTTTCTTGAATTCACCGAATCGCTTTTTGAAGAAAAACAAAATCCAGGTCCGGAAGTTTTCAAAACCGTATTCAGGATTGCACAAAAAATTGATAAATCGCTGACTCCATCCAAGCTGCTTGACAGTGCTATATATTATAAAGACCTTATACAACGGACAGCCGATGCTGAAACAGCCAAGGGAGAGTCGAAAAAACAGGAATTAAAAGGACAGAAAGACACGGAAAAAACCAATCTTGACAATAACCTCAAAAATACAAAGGCTAAAATACAACAACTTAACAAGCAGATCCAGGAACTTCAGAACCAGGAAGTCGCCCTGAACAACCAGCTCCTGGCAATCGATCAGAAATACAGCGACCAGTTTATCGATATCGACAGGAAGATAAATGCTATTCGTAATGCAAAGGAGCAGGTTATCGTAAGCATTGTTGATATTGAAGCCGGAATTAAATCCAATCTCTCTTAAAAACTAATCATTAAGCATATGGAAACCGAAACTAAAACTATTACCCAGCTGCCCATTATGAAGTATTTCGATGATGCCAAGCTGGTTCAGACAGGAAAAGAGGCCATTGGAAAATGGCGGAGAGGTGAAAAACCGATTGGTGCCATTATCGGATTGATACTCCTCGGAGTTGCCGGTTTTGGGACCGTCAAATGGATAATCCCGGCCGTTTTTGGTGCCCTGAGTCAGGTTCTTGCCGTTGTGGTATCCGTTCTGGCAGTCATTCTCGTCATATTTCTCCTGCCCGTTATCTTCAAGCTTTTCCGCAGGATCGTCCGCTGGTTTCATAAAGCCATCATCCGCTGGAACCCTTTCGATGAACTTGATGAGCAAAAGCAAAAGATGTGGGAGACACACGATTCATTTCTAAAGCATAAATCGAAAATAAAACAACTTCGTAACGATTTCGAGCAGATGTCCAATGATACCCGGAAAGTTGCAGAAAGCTCCAAAAGCGAAGTTCAGCGCCAAACCAAAAAAGCCGGTGAAATAAAGGCGATGATGAACAAATTGATTGCGGAAAAAGGGGAAGGAATAAAGGAAACCGATGATTATGTAGACCTGCAGCAGCAGTTTATCAATGCAACATCTGCAGGGACGCGGGCTAATACTAACCTGGAAAAGAATATTGAATGGACAACCAAATATGCGGCCCGTTCCAATATTTTTGCCAACCTCGACCGTAAACTGGCCATTGGTGCAACCCTTCTTGAAAACAAGATCAAGGATTTTGAGGAAAGTATTGATATTATGAAAAAGGACTGGGAGATGGCAGCAGCATCACGCGGCGCGACAGCCATACTGAATGAAATTCTCGGCCCGGGCGGACAGAACTGGAAACTTGAATATGCCCTTGAATTTGTAGCCGGACGTATCCAGGAAGACCTGGCCATGACAGCTCAGAACCTTGAAGACCTGGACAGGAATACCACGGCATTCAATTTCGACAGCGATGAGGCTTATGAAAAGTTACTCGAAATAGGCAATAAGCTGGATGCTGGACAGTTAGATATTCCAAATCCTTCGAAAATTGCCAATCCCAACCACAAGCTGACCCGGGAAGAAAGGAACACGACCGGCCCGCTTGGTGATATTTTCTGAATATGTCTTTAAAACAATCAATAATTAAACCCCAACAATACTATGGCAACTGAATATCCAAACAAAGAAGGTAGATCAATTCCCGGCTTTCCCAAAAGCTGGACATTGGGATTTCAACTGATCGTGCTCTTGTTAATCCTTGCTACTATCGGAGCAGGTGTGTATTTTGGTTATCCATATTTAAAAAAGTTTTCCGGCGGGGATAATAAAGCTGACCTGCGTGCCGGATTTAATAATTTTGTAGGCTTTGCCCCTGGTATCCATATGAACGGGGGTGCAGCTCCCAATGAAAATTCAAGGATGTATAAGGATTTTGGCCTCACGTTCGAGGCCATCAGGATGGATGATATGCAAAAGCTCAATGACGCCTTGAAAAACGGGGACCTGGACTTTATTTTTACCACTACCGATATTTCACCCATTGGGATGGATCGCACCAGCGACCTGGCCAAGATGTCGGTTGTCCAGTTTTTGAAAATTGACGATTCCCGGGGCGCTGATGTTTTTATCGTTGATGAATCCATCAATTCAGTCGCCGATCTGAAAGGCAAAAAGATAGCCTGTGCCCTGGGCTGGCCCAGCAACACGCTGCTTCATGCCACACTGGAAGCCGGAGGCCTTACTGAAAAGGATGTACAGATCCTGCCCATGGGAGACCCTTTTGCAGCCAAAACCGCATTTACTACCGGAAATGCAGATGCAACAGTGGTCTGGTCGCCCGATGATGAAGAATGTCTGAAATCAAGGGCCGCCAAAGTTCTGACCAGCACCGAGCTGCTACCGAATATTATTATGGATGGTTTTATTGCCCGGAAAGAAGTACTTGAAAAGAAGAAAGACCTTTTTATAAAACTGTCCAGGGCCTGGCTTGTGGCTAATTCAGAAATGAGTGACCCTGCCAGGATGGCTGCTGCTGCACAAACCTACAAAGTTGCATTTGAAGTTCCCGACGACGTAAGCATAATCCTTGACGGGATGAAAAAGATCCATTTTGCCACCTATGGCGACAATGTCAACTTTTTCGGTTTAAGCACGGACTACACGGGCATTACCGGACAGCAACTCTATACCAAGATGGCCCGCGTTTACAAGGCAGGGTATGGCAATAACCTGACCAACATTGTCCCCTGGGCCGAAGCTTCCTATCCAGGCATTGTACAGGCTATTACTGATCTGCAGGGTGATGCACACGCGGCCGAAGGACAGATTCAATTTGAGGCACCCACGGCAGCAGATGAAAAAGCACCGGCTGTAGCCATAAAACCCATTATCATCAATTTTGCAACAGGTTCGTGGGCACTGACCCGCGAAATGAAGGATAAGATCGAAAATCAGCTTGGACAGCTTTCGGTGGAGTTTGCCGGAATGAAAGTCCGCATTGAAGGAAACACAGACAATGTCGGAGGGACTGCCATGAACAGGGATCTGTCCTACAAACGTGCCAAATCGGTTGCAGACTACCTGGTAAAAACTTACAATTTTGATCCTAACAGGTTCATCATTGTGGGCAACGGCCCCGATAAGCCGGTTGCAGACAACAATACGGAAGAAGGAAGGTATGCCAACCGCCGTACGGAATTCCAGCTGTTGGGAAAATGAAATAAAAACTGAATCATCTTTTTATAAAGGAGGATTAAATGCATCCTCCTTTGTTTATAAATATAAGAAACAACCGACCATGATGGAAATCATTAAAAAGCTGTTCAGGTTCGCCGGAGAGGTTGATAAAAAAACCGAACTGATCCTGAACATTGCGGGGTGGATCCTGCTGTTCTTTATGTGGTGGCTGGTTTCAGCCATGGGTTGGATTAAATCCACCATCCTGCCCTCTCCCATCGATGTGATCAAGTGTTACAAAACCCTATTTGTGGAACGGAATCTTTTGTTCAACACCGGGTATTCTATTTTTATTAATCTGGGCGGTTATCTGCAGGCGATAGCTATAGCAATACCCCTCGGTTTTATGGTGGGGCTTGTTCCCTTTTTAAGACACCTGGTCAGTAAACAGGTTGAAGCCATACGTTTTACCCCGCTTCCGGCAACCACCGGAATATTTATGGCATTGTTCGGCCTTGGGCTGAATGTTAAAGTTCAATTTCTTGCCTTCGGTATCTTTGTATATCTGCTACCGTCGATTACCCAAAGGATAAAGGATATTGAGACCGACGATCATCTGAAAGCTTTGAAGCAAACCATGTGGACTCTGAACGCCAGTCCCTGGATGTCCCTGAAACATTTCTATATCCCGTCCGTCCTCAGCCGGTTTTCCATGGATGTGATCAACCTGGTGGCGGTGAGCTGGACCTATATCGTCATTGCGGAAATGGTAAACGCGCAGGGGGGGCTTGGTTCTATGATTTATATGGCAACCTCACGCGGTTCGCATGTCGATCAGTTATACGCAGTGTTGTTTCTCATTATTTTTATTGGTTTTGTGCAGGATAAACTGCTGAAACTGCTTGATAAAAAACTATTTAAATTTAAATACGCCTGATCATGAAGCGGAATGTATTTCAAAAACAAGATGATAGTGAGGTTCCGGAACCTGTCGAATCCGTAACCATAGCGGGAGGCAATACTGAGGCAGGCCAGGAGGTCCCTTCTGATCAGTCATATTCCGGCCGGACAGGAGATATTATAAATCTTGTCAATATAAATCAGATTTATAGCGATCACATACCCCCCAATGTTGTGTTCAAGGATTTCAACCTGGATATCATGGACATTAAAACCCAGGGACAGTTTATTACCATCATGGGCAAATCGGGCTGCGGAAAATCCACGCTGCTCCGGTATATTTCAGGATTACAGGAACCAACGTCGGGAGAAGTTTATATCTATGGAAAAAAGCGGACGGACAAAGACCGTATACCTATGGTTTTTCAGCAATATACTTCCTTTGAATGGAAAACCGTTTTGCAGAACGTTGCCCTCCCCCTTATATTAAAAGGGGTTCCAAAAAGCGAAGCCAACGATAAAGCCATGGAGATGATAGAAATTGTCGGCTTGTCCGGACACGAGAAAAAATGGGCCAAGTATCCCATCCTCTCGGGCGGACAATTGCAACGGGTGGCCATTGCACGGAATCTTGTGGTAAACCCGCAAATCCTGCTCATGGACGAACCTTTCGGTGCACTGGATACGATTACCAGGAAGCAGATCCAGGTTTTTCTGCGTTCCGTTTTTGAACATGCCAAACTCGACCCGACGGTTATCTTTGTGACGCATTCCGAAAGTGAAGCCGTTTTCCTTTCCACGGATATTTACATCATGGATTCAGGTCCGGCTACCATAAAACATCATTTTAAAATAGATCTGCCACAGCGCCGCGAAGATTCAGTCAGATATACCAATGAATATTCTGAGTACGTAAACAAACTGGGAACGCTGCTGGAGGATCTGAAAAAGGAGAAGAAATAAGGGACTAATACAGCATTCTCACCCGTATCGTCCCCTCAATGGCTTTCAGGTTCCTGAGAATGCTGCTGTCAAGCTGGCTATCCGTATCAACGATTACATAACCGATATCGGGATCCGTTTGCAGGTATTCGGCAGCGATATTGATGCCTTTTGAGGTAAATACATAGTTCACCTCCTTCAGGATACCCGGCTCATTTTTGTGGATATGAAGGAAACGCTGCACGTTGTGGTTAGGCTGCAGGGAGATCTGAACAAAATTGGTTGCCCCTATGGTTGCCCCGGTATCACTGTATTTAACCAGTTTCTCGGCCACCTCGGTCCCTATATTCTCCTGGGCTTCCATGGTACTTCCCCCGACATGAGGCGACAGAATGACATTTTCAAACTGCTGCAGGTCGGAATTAAAAGGGTCATTGTTTGAAGCAGGCTCTTCCGGAAATACATCCAGGGCAGCGCCCAGTATATGTCCTGATTTCAGCGCTTTTGTCAGGGCGGCAATGTTCACCACAGAGCCCCTGGCTGCGTTTAACAGGCACGACCCTTTACGCATCATCGCCAGCTCACGTTCCCCTATCATATTGCGGGTGTGCTGCGTTTCAGGCACATGCAGTGTCACCATATGGACGACCGATAAAAGCTCGTCGAGTGAAGTACAGGCAACAGCCTTTCCCAGGCTAAGCTTTTTTGCTATGTCATAATAATACACGTTCATACCCATGGCCTCTGCCAGTATGGAAACCTGCGACCCGATATGTCCATAACCCACAATCCCAATGTTTTTATCACGGACCTCAAAGGAATTGCTGGCTGATTTTAGCCATTTTCCCTGATGCGCGGCGGCATTTTTCGCCGGGATATTGCGCAGCAGGAGAATGCATTCGGCTATGACAAGTTCTGCTACCGAACGGGTATTGGAGAATGGGGCATTGAAAACCGGAATTCCCAGCAATTTAGCCTCATGGCCATCAACCTGATTAGTACCAATGCTGAAACAACCGATGGCAAAAAGCTTTTCAGCTGCCTTAAGCATTTCTTTGGTAAGATGCGTTCGGGAGCGAATTCCAATGATGTTGGCATGGCTGATTTTTTCTTTCAACACCTCATCTTCAGGCGCATTCGGGAGACACTCAATATGGGTGTAACCATTGCTGACAAAGAAATCGGCAGCACTCTTATGAATCCCCTCAAGCAACAGAATTTTAATCTTTTCCTTTTTAAGCGAATACTTTCTTGTCATAGACTAATTCGATATAACTCAGTTTTCTAATCGGGGATGAAAATAGAAAAAAACCGTGAATTATAACCTTAATAATTGCAGCGTTATTTTTAATTCCGGGAATGGTCACCGATATAGTTTGTATCATCGATTGGATTAATTGTGGTGCGTAAACCACAGATTACGGCGTTGCAGTTGCTTTGCTGACCAGTGCGTTTTCCCAACCGATCATGGCAGTCTTTCGGGCACTGCCCCAGCGGTATTGACCGAAAGCGCCTGTTGATTGAATGACCCGGTGGCATGGGATCAGAAAGGCGACAGGATTTTCGCCGATGGCCGATCCTACTGCCCTGCTTGAACTGGGATTATCAATCAATCCGGCAACATCACCGTAGGTTGCAAGTTGCCCCATCGGAATCCTCAGTAAGGTTTCCCATACCTTCAGCTGAAAATCGGTACCTTTAATATGCAGTTTTACCGGGTCGGGTTCGCCGGCCAATATCCTGATGGCTTTTTGCTGGATCTGATCAAAGGAATTGTGATAATCAGCTTTCGGAAAAAGGCCCTTCAGATGATCCACTGCATCGTCCCTGCTTTCAACAAATGCCATATGGCAAATGCCTTTGGGAGTTGAAGCGACAATAACCTTACCGAAGGGACTTTCTGCAAAGCTGTAATTGACCGATAGTTTTTCTCCACCGTTCTTATATTCGCCGGGTGTCATGCCTTCCACACGGATGAAGAGATCATGCAGACGTCCGGTGCCCGACAGGCCAATCTCATAAGCTGTATCAAACAGGGTCGTATGACGGTCCCTTAACATTCTTTTTGCATGTTCTGCACTGATGAACTGAAGAAAGCGCTTGGGACTTATGCCTGCCCACTCGGTGAACAACCGTTGAAAATGGTACGGGCTCAGATGAACATGCGCTGCAACTTCATCCAGGTCAGGTTGTGTTCTGTAATGTTCGTCAATGTATTCGATGGCTTTTTTGATCCGGTTGAAATTGATCCATGCCTGTGTACTCATAACCTGTTTTTCATACAAAAATACCGCGGATCATCTTTTCACGCAATCCGTTTCTTGCTATAATTTCTCATTCCAATTTAGAACAATATCCGTTATGGATTTGCAATTAATTACAAAAACATCATTATTATTTTAACGTATAAAACAGTACCTTGCATTTGTAATGCTAAATTAACAGGCTTAATAAATCATTTTCCGGAAATTATAATCACTCAGGTGAAAAATCGGTTTGGTAAATATAAAGGTATCATCTTCCTGCTTATCCTGTCAAGCGGCATGCTGGATGCCCAGGTACTCAGGGATACGGCCACCTTCAACCTGATCAAAAGAGGCGTCAACCACATCTATAACCATGAGTTTGACAAAGCCAGCCTCGTTTATGAGAAACTGAAAGCAGATTATCCCGATCATCCCATTAACTATTTGTTCAGGGGAATGACAACCTATTGGCAGTATTTTCCCCTGATCCCTTCCTCTCCCGAGGTGCCAAAATTCGAAAAGGATTTGTTCACCTGCATTGACCTTTGTGAAAAGAAACGCGCCACCTCCGAAGAGGCCGAATATGTGCTGGCCGATCTGGGGGCCAGGGGATTGCTCCTGCTTTATTACGCCGACAACGACCTGAGTATGAATGTTTTTTCCCTGGCTTCCAAGACATACCAGCTTGTCATGAAAGCCCTTGATTATACCGGTTCACATATTGATTTTTTCTTTTTTACCGGACTGTATAAATATTACCGGGAGGCTTACCCGGAATCCCATCCTGTGTATAAACCCTTTGCCATATTGTTTCCAAAAGGAGACAAGGTAAAAGGGCTTAAAGAGCTTAAACAGGCTGCCCGTTATTCCTTATTTATGAAAGCTGAAGCCAATACCTTTCTTACCGGCATATACATCAGCTTTGAAAACAATTACCCGGCTGCACTGGCATACAGTAAAACACTTAACGACCAGTACCCGCGCAACAATCAATTTTTGTCGGCATACGTAAAAAATCTGTTGCTGATGAAACAGTATGATGAGGCGGAAAGGATCCTTAACCAGAACAGAAATCCCGAGAACTTTTATTTTCAGTTTCAGACAAACATATTTAAAGGCATCCTGTACGAAAAAAAGAACCGTAACAGACAGCTGGCTGAAGCTTATTATAAAGCCAGCATTAAGCAAGCTGCTACCATAGGGGATTTTGCCAACGAATACCTTGCCTATTCCTATTTCGGATTAAGCAGGATCATGAAGGAAAGAGATGAAATCAAACTGAGCAAAAGCTACTACAAAAAGGCCATGGACCTGGCTGCTTTTAAAAATGTGAATTTTAATGATTAGACAAAACAGGATCGGTTATTGCCGGTCCTTTTTTGCATAATATACTTTTCATAACAGTCAATTTGCATTTTTTTTAAAAATCTGATCTTCCGCAATCCGGCGAACGGACAACCGTTGTATTTTCAGTAAATCTCCTTCAGCCGCCTGCTTTATTCAGTTTTAGCAAAGCAATTCTTCCGTTTATTTTTGATGCATCATTGAACTTAATAAAGAATATGTTCTTTATGAAGTCCTTAAATCAAACTACCTATGCAACAAAAAACGTTACAAATCCTGAAAGACCAATTTGACACTGATCCGCTTTGCATCAGTGTTGATGGTCAGCTTGCCGGTTCAGCCATTAAAATTCCTTACCCGGTCCGTTCTTTGAATGCCAACACTATTGAAGAAATAAACGGCAATAACCTGCAATTCAAAAGATTTTACAACCGGTTTTATTGGGGGTATGACTTTGCAGAAAATGCCATTGGTTCTTTACTGTATGGGAAGCATATAAAAATCGCCCGGCAATTGCGAAGCAACATGCTTAAAATAAAACCGGGATCCAGTGTTTTAAGCGTGGCCTGCGGCACGGGAGGGGATTTTGAAACCATTCCCCCGGCAGTGCTTTCCACCCTGCACATTGTAGGCCTTGATATTTCCGGGGGCATGGTCAGGCAATGCCGGAAAAAATTTAATAAATGGAATATCGGCATCGATTTATTTGTAGGTTCAGCGGAAGATCTGCCGTTTAATGACAACGCCTTTGATACGGTCTTTTCGTTCGGGGGCATTAATTTCTTTAATTCGCCGCAAAAGGCTGTCCGTGAACTGATAAGAGTTGCCAAGCCGGGAACCAGGGTTTTTTATGGCGATGAAACGGAACTGATCATCAGGGGAAGTTATCAGAAACTGCTGCTGCTTAAACATTTTTTTAAAGGCAAAGAATTCCAGATCAATCCGCTGAGCTGGGTTCCCCCGACAGCCAAAAATCCCGCCTATCATACCTTATGGGATGGCAAGATGTATGTGGTCAGCTGTGAAAAGAAAAAGTGGTAGATAAGCCGTCAGACGCCTTCAAGGGTGTCCATTACTAATATCAATAGACCATTTTGAATATATCGGTATCCCGCCGGCCAAGTCGCGGACCTGTTACATAAAAAAAGGGCAGTGATACACTGTCCTTTTGCTTCATAGTGACCCCGGCGGGACTCAAACCCACAACCTTCTGATCCGTAGTCAGATGCTCTATTCAATTAAGCTACGGGGCCAAATTCTTTATTCCTGATTCAAACATATAAAATATCTCAAATCCTTTTTTCAGATGCTCCCTGCCTGCCGGCAGGCAGGTATTCAATTAAGCTACGGGGCCAAATTCTTTATTCCTGATTCAAATATATAAAATATCTCAAATCCTTTTTTCAGATGCTCCCTGCCTGCCGGCAGGCAGG
>CAYWCR010000001.1:0-14079 GCA_964456825.1 uncultured Bacteroidales bacterium | reverse complement strand
TATTCAATTAAGCTACGGGGCCGGATTTTCGGAGTGCAAATATAGAAAAAAAATGATCGAAAACAATCAGGAATTATGAAAGAGATTGCCGCCAGGCAAAGAAGAACATAATCTTACTGCGGGCATCCGGGTAACGTGATGGTAAGGGTGGTACCCTCACCTTCCCTGCTTTCAATGGCGAGTGAGCCGTGGTTCATTTTAATCATTTCATTGCACAGGGATAGCCCCAGTCCGGTACCCGGCTCGTTTCCTGTTCCCGGTCTGGATATGTTGACCTCCTGCTTCAGCAATATTTCAATATCCTGCTGGGGAATTCCTATGCCGGTATCCTGAATGGTGATATCGATCCTGCCTTCCAGTATCATGGCATCGATAATGACCTGTCCCCCTGCAGCGGTATATTTCATGGCATTGGAAACCAGGTTTCGCAAAACAGAATGCATCATATACCGGTCGGCGTAAATGCTCGTACCGGGGTATATATAACTGATGAGCTGGATATCCTTGGCCTCGGCTACATGAAAATAAAGGTCAAGCGTATCTTTTACCGTTTCATAAAGATCAAATTTCCCGGGTTCCGGTTTTATGGTATTGTGCTGCATTTTCGACCAGTCGGAAAGATTCTCGAGCAGGCAGTAAGAATTTCTTACCGATGCATCGATGGCATTCACCAGCTGAACGATCTTGGTTTTATCAAACTCCTGGATCTTTTCCCTCAGCAGATCTGAAAATCCCATGATGGTGCTGAACGGATTTTTGAGGTCATGGGTAATGAGCCGCAGAAACCTGTCTTTCCGTTGGGTTGCATCGTTCAGTTCCTCCATTCTTTGTTGCATATGGTCAACCGAATCAAGCCTGTCAAGCTCCGTGCCTGCACGCGAAGCAAGAAGCGACAATACGTATCGTGAGTTCGGGATCTCTTCCATGGGCTTGTCATCCATCAGGATAATCAGCGCCGTTACCCTGCCTTCTGCATCATATACCGGAGCTCCCATATAGCTGTCAGCCCCCAGGATGTTCACCAGTTCGTCACCCGGAAACATTTCTTTCAGATTCCGCGGATAGAATGTTGTATATCCTTTAAGAACATTCAGAGAAGCGCTTCCTTCGAGTGAAAATGCAAAATTGTTGCCTTCGTTGCCATTCGCCCAGCAATGTACCGTCGACGCTTTAAGGGATCCTGGTTCGTCAAGGCGGGCTACAATGCAATAGCGGGTATCAAAGGCTTTGGAAAGCAAACCCGTTACGGCCTTGAAATAGTCCATCCCGCTTACCCTGGAAGTGTGTTTTACCAGGATTGATAACATCTCTGTGGTTTTCAGATAATCAACAACACGCCTTGCCCTGAAAACAATAATCTTGCCATATTGTGTTTCAATAGGCCTAACGGTATATTTTCCCCAGAATATATTACCCCTGATTGTCTTAAATGCCAGTTCCTGACTGTATTCCTGCCCACTGTTCACCGTTTCAATAAAATGGTTTTTGCTGAATGCAGCAGGTTCGGCATCATAAAGATTGAACACTTCAAAACTTACAAGATCATTTTTATGTTGGGCCTGAAATAAATCCAGGGCCTTTTTATTGCAGTCGATAATGGTAAAGTCATTGCTGTTCAGCAGAAAGATGGCATCAGGAGAATCATCAAATACCGCCCTGAAAAGCGGATCATCATTATGGATCTTCAGTAATGATGACTGTTCGTGAAGGATTTTAAGTGTGCGCATGGACCAAAATAAAAATTTCGATAGTAGTTTTAACTACTCATCTTTACGTCGATATAAATATAAGGTTAAAAAAAATTGACGAATAACCGGTTTTTATTTATGAACGGAAAAACCGGTGACGCGATAAATCGCGTCTCTACCATTTCATTTAAACAGTTCCTCGTCGCGAATCAGCATTAAAATCGCATTATGGGGAATAATGACATATCTTTCATGGTTGAATTCAATTTCCCAGCCACTCTTCTGCAGGTATATCGCCACGTCACCTTCTTTGGGCTGAAGCGGAACATATTTGACCTCACTGCTTTTATCTTTCCAGGGTTCGTCAACCTCATTAATGGCAGGGATCGGGTATCCCGGACCAACTTTCAGCACGTAACCGCTTTGAATGGACTCTTTTTCCTGAACCCCGGGGGGAAGATAGAGGCCGGTATTGGTTTTATCATGCGGTGTTTTGGGTTTGATCAATACCCTGTCGCCAACCAGAATAAATCTCTCAAGCTTTTGTTCGCCAATTTCAAATGCCATGTCGCTGATGAAAATAATGACAAAGATAAGGAATCAAATCATGCCTTATATCAGAATCTCGTAGAGAATATATATAAGATGACAGGGCTCATTATCCGTATGCGAATAGGATACTCAAGTATTAGTATTTTTGGCATTCGCATATGTTATTAACATTTCCTGCTGTTAGTAACTCAGTTAGAATATTCATCTTTTTTTATTATTTTTATTTGGTCATTCATTATTCCCCGCAACAAACAGGGAATTAAAACGTATTAATTACGATAAACAACCTTCAGCATGAACGAAAAGGTAATCCATAAGAGATCTCAGCGAAAATATCACGTACCGGTTATCGGTCATTTTGCTGACAAAAGCGTACGGTTTGGTTCCATAGTTGACGCAGAACGTATCACCGGAATTAATTATAACCTGATTTTTGAAGCCTGCATAGGGAAAATATACAGGGCCGGAAACGCTTTATGGGAATTTGAGAAAGGGAATCACTATATTAAATACAAAGCTTATTATTTACGGGCACTGGAAAAAGTCCGTGAGCTCGAAAGTAAAAAAGTGCATTAAAATTTTAATCCATAGCCAGCCATAAAAACTGTCAGATTCCCGCAAGGAATCTGACAGTTTTTTTTATACCCCGGCATTTTTATCTTTCCGTAATCCCTTTCCAGCTGTCCGTACGAAACGGCAAAGCCGGCAGACCCTCTTTATTATACAGGTTAGCGTCATCAGGATTGTCAGCCCAGGCATAACGGACAGCCACCGGTTTGGTTACCGCATCAGCATATACAATAACCTGGTTGCCTTCAATGAATGCTTTAGCCCAGTGAAACTGCTGATCGGCACCGGCAATGGTAAAACCTTTCAGATAGCCATAAGGGTCTTTTGCTACCAATCCGCTGCCTGTATGATCAAACTCGAGTTCAATCCTGTCTCCCTTGATATTAAAGGACTTATATACCGGCCCCGAATATACAAGCGTTTCGTTGTAGGCTATCTTCCTGGCTGCGAGTGACAACCGGTATCCTACATCCTGCTTGTTTTTGGGGTGAATATCATCCGCATCTCCGATGTCTATGGTAACGGCCATTCCCGTCAATGGTGTCACAAGAGCCAAGTGCTGCGCCTCACGCAATTCAGCCCATTCGCTGTTCCCGGGCTGAGGCATGGGCTGCATGAAATTGGCCAGTTGCACGATCAGAAAAACCAGGTTGGGATTGTTCCATTTTTCCCTCCAGTTGCTGATCATCAGCGGCATCAATCTGCGATAAAGATAGGCTGCGCCTGCGTTTGACTCTCCCTGATACCAGATGGCCCCTTTAACGCTATATGGCAGAAAGGGATGAATCATACTGTTATACAATATGGATGGATAGTCATTTGGACCGGCAACGGCATCTAAAAAGCTGTATTGAACCGGACTGATCTTGAATTTCCAGTCGCCCGCCAGGGGAATGGTTTTTTGCAGTCCTTTCAGGAACACTTCATGGTCCTCGCTCCAGAGACCACCGCCCCCGCCGGTATCTTCCACGCGCACCGTGATAATATTCCTGCCCGGCTTTAATGTCCCTGCCGGAACAACATAAATCCTTTCCTGACTGTATTTATTATGGATCTGGCCTACCAATATGCCATTTACCCAGGTCATATCGCTGTCATCGATTTTTCCCAGGGCAAGGGTACTTTCGGTGTTTGCCAATGATTCCGGAATTTCAACCTCACGGCGGAACCACACTACCCCGTCAAGGCTTGGCAGCAATGAGTTTTCCCACAACCCGGGCACTTTCATGGCCAGCCAGTCGGAATCGTCATAATCCCGTTCCGCCCATATTGCACGGCCATCAACATAACCATCTGAAGTGCCGGTTATCATACTGCGGATCTTGTCACTTTTTTGCTTTTGTTCTGCTTCCATTTTCTTCAGGTCAATGTTTCGCAACGCCTCTATACCGGCCTTCATCTCAGGGACAGTGCTAAGCGCGTCATCACTGGTCCAGCTCTCTATCAGCGTGCCTCCCCATTCTGTACTGATCAGGCCGATGGCGACATCGAGATCCTGATGAAGGTTCCTGCCAAAGAAATATCCTACCGCTGAAAAATCGGCTACCGTTTCAGGTGAACATATCACCCATTTTCCACCCGAAACATCCTTTTCGGGTTTAAAAGCAATACGGTTAGGCACATCAAACAGACGGATCTCCGGATAATCTGCTTTACTGATTTCTTCCCTGCTATCGTTTGAATTGGCTACTATCATTTCCATGTTGGATTGTCCCGAACATATCCATACCTCACCGATCATAACATTTTCAAGTTTGATTGTATTCTTTCCTTTTATTACCAAAGAATAAGGGCCGCCAGCTTTCATGGAGGGGAATACGATTTTCCAGTTTCCTTCCTTATCCGCCTTGGCAGACAAGGTATTTTCTGTAAAGACAATGGTCACTTTTTCACGGGGATCAGCCCACCCCCAAAAGGTTAAAGGAGTATCCCGCTGTAATACCATGTTGTTCCCCATGATCCGGGGAAGGTTAACATTGCCCAGAATGAGGGACTGAGAAGCAGTCAATGCCCCTGCTAGTATAGTGATTAAGCATACTTTAAAGAATCGGTTTTTATTTGTATTCATGATTAAATATTTTACGGTTAAAAATAACGAAAATGTTGGGAGAAACTAATGACTAATTCTGGCCTCCTGTCTTTTTATTTTGAATAAGTCTCCAAAATGAGTTAATTTGCAATTACAAAGAATACAGAGCGGCTATGACTGTTCCCTTTTCTGAAAATGAATTATTTCGTCAAACCAAAAAAGGAGACGTTTATGCCTTTGAAAAGCTCTTTAAAGCCTATTACAGGAACTTATGCTTTTTTGCGGAGCATTACGTGAAAGAAAAAGCCATGGCTGAAGAAATCGTTGGCAATTTCTTCATGAACCTCTGGGAAAAAAGAATTACCATAGAAATAAAAGGTCCTGTAAAATCCTATTTTTATTCCAGTGTGCATAATCAGTGCATCAAATACCTTGAGCATCTTAAGGTGATGAAGAAATATGAGGAATACGCATTATCGCGGCTTCGGAGCAAAGAGTTGCTGGCTCCGTTATCCAACGCTTATCCTCTGGCCAATCTGATTTCGCAGGAGATTGTGGAGGATATTGAAAGATCCATTAGCGAACTGCCGGAGAAATGCAGGGAGATATTCTGCCTCAGCCGCTTCGAGGAAATGAGCTATGAAGACATTTCGGCCAAACTGGATGTTTCCGTCAACACCGTGAGAACCCAGATGGCCAGGGCTTTACAAAAACTTAGGGAAAGCCTGAAAAACTATTTGCCCCTGATTGCGTTATTAATTTTACATTCAGTTTTTTATTAAAGGTTATAGGATGTTAAGCAAAAGACCATGAAAGAAGACCAGACTGACAACCCATACAATGTTCCCGAATTTGTGCCGGAATTCCTGGCACAGCCGGCCTTATTCCATCAGGAATCTGAGCTGAATCAATGGTTGCAGGAAGACCCCGGCCATCAAAAGCTCTTTGATGAATATCTTGACCTCTGGCAAGGATGTTTGAAAGGGAGAAAAACCAGGGACTATGATGAGCATAAAGCCTGGTCAAGATTCCATAATTCCATGAAAATTGTTGAACTCGAGACCGGAAGGCAGCCATCATTTTTTATCCGCATGGTTTCCTGGCGAAGTGCCGTTGCCGCTGCTCTTGTTGCACTCGTGCTGGCACTTGCCGGTTTTCTTGCTTTCCGGCTTTATCCTCTGACTGATTTGCCACTGACCTACAGCGAATACCATGTCCCCTACGGATCAAAATCCGCCGTGGTATTGCCTGATGGTTCAAGGGTCTGGCTGAACGCCGGAAGCAGAATTGTTATCGACAACCAGTTTGGGACCCGCAACCGTGAATTGTCACTGGAGGGTGAAGCGCATTTCACCGTGGTGAAGGCTAAAGCTCCGTTCAGGATTAAGACAGCTGGCCTGATCGTGGAAGCCATTGGCACTGTTTTTAATCTTAAAGCCTATCCCGAGGAAAACATCATTGAAACTACCGTTGAAGAGGGGACTGTATACATATTCCGGAGTGCTGCCGGTAAGACTGCGACAGGTAAAACCGTGCTGCGGGCAAATCAAAAGGCCACCTTTATCCGGACTGAAGGATTGAACGGCGGGCTGGGAACAACGGGTCGGCATGTGCCAAAGCCATCCCCGGTTAATACACCATCAGCGGCAGGAACGAACGTGGGCATGAGGATCAGCATTGCAGAAAATATCAGGCCGGCCATTTTTTCATCCTGGAAAGATGAACGATGGATCATCGAAAGGGAGGAATTGCAGCATCTGGCAAAAAAGCTGGAAAGACGGTATAATATAAGGATTGTCTTTAAAGATGAGTCCCTTAAAGCTTATGTTTTCAGCGGAATTTTAAAGGACGAAACCCTGGAGCAGGTGCTGGACTATGTTCAGCATACAGCGCCGATCGGATTCGATGTGGATCAGGATCAGGTAACGTTATATGAAGTCAATGCCCTGAAATCAAGGCTAAATCAATAAAATTGAATATTGGTTAACCACAGCCTGAAACAATACTTCTGTTCAACCATAGTTTTTTCCCCTCACCTTGTCATACTTTTTTCTGTTCATCAGGTCATATGGTAAACCAAAAAAGCATAAAGGAATTGAAGCGTTCCAGTGAAAATATTATTGATCTTGCCATAAAGTTTATTGATTCAACGATAACCAAGCCGGAAATTGATGCGTTAAAAGATGCTTTCGGGGATGATCCTGAAAATCGCAGGCTGTTTGACGAATATATGGATGTATGGCAGGCGTCCGCCAGGGCCTCGCAATCGAAAAATTATGACGAAAAGGCAGCCTGGCATAACCTGAAGAACAAGTTACGGATAAGCGAGAATCAGTTTCAACACCGCAACATCATTCAAGGCTACAGAAGGATTTGGCAAGCCGCTGCTGCTGTACTGATAATCATCATGCTTGGCGCCGGAGGATATTTTGCTTACCGCAACCTGGTCCGCAATTCGTCCGGCCAGGTCTACACTGAGTATTATGTTCCCTTCGGTTCACGGTCGGAAGTCACCCTGCCTGATGGATCAACGGTTTGGCTCAATGCCGGGAGCAGGCTTACTTTTAATCAGCATTTCAGCCGGAAAAACCGCGATGTAATGCTCGAAGGAGAAGCTTATTTTGATGTGATAAAAGGTAAAATACCTTTTTACGTCAGGGTGAGCGGTGCTGCCGTCAAGGTACTGGGTACTGCCTTTAATGTTAAAGCCTACCCCGATGAAAAGGTCATTGAAACAACGGTTACCAGGGGTACGGTGCAGGTGATAGACAACCTGGAAAATGCCACTGAATCCTCCCGGATCATTTTACATGCCAATCAGAAGGTTTCTATCGTTAAAAGCATCATCAATCCTGCTGCCAGTACCGATGCGGAACAGCAGCAAAAAAACGGTGGCCACTCGGTTAAAACCGCTAATCAGGCCAATCTACAATCTTACCGGGTTGACCGTAACATAGTGCCGGAAATCTATACATCATGGAAAGATCAGCGCTGGATAATCGAAAGGGAGGAGCTTCAATCGCTGGCTGTCAAGCTTGAAAGGCGCTATAATGTTGAATTTACCTTTAAGGATGAAGCCCTGAAACACTATGTATTCAGCGGCATACTTAAGGATGAAACACTGGAACAGGTGATGGAGGCTATAAAACTCACAGCTCCTATACAATATCATATCAACCAGAAACAGGTGATCCTGACAAAAAATAAATTCTATATATCAATTCAGCAATAAAGTATTTTGCCTATGGGAAAATAACCCCGAACCAATAAAAAACTGCAGAATGCTGCAAACACTCCGCAGTTTAAAGCTAAAACCAAGTAAACGTCTAAAAACACTACAAATTTATGAAAAAAGGTATAACCCTGAGTCTTTTTTCAGTTAAAAAGACATTAACTAAACTCTTAATGATCATGAAACTAACGCTATTTTTGATTATTTTCGGAGTTTTTCAGTTGCAGGCAAATCTCTATTCGCAGGATGATTTATTTACCCTTAACATGGAAAATACATCCATGCGAAGCATTTTCAAAGAGATTGAAAAACAAAGCGATTTAAGGTTCTTCTATAATGATTTGCTGACAAACGTTGATAAAAGCGTTACAGTGAATGCCAAGGACCTTAAGATCGATCAGCTCCTTGACAGGTTGCTGCAAGGTTCAGGCCTGACATACAAAATCATGGAGAACAACCTTGTGCTTATTTCACCTAAAGCACTGTTACAGCAAAAGAAAGTGACCGGCAAGGTGGAGGCTGAATTAACCGGAGAACCACTGCCCGGGGTGAATGTGATCATAAAAGGCACCGATATCGGAACGGTCACCGATTATGAAGGCAATTATTCCATTATTACCACAACCGATGATGCCATCCTGGTATTCTCCTTTGTGGGCTACCAGTCACAGGAAATGCCTGTGGGCAACCGGACAGAAATCAACATAACCCTGACCGAGAGCATTGAATCGCTGGATGAGATTGTGGTAATTGGTTACGGAACCCAGCGAAAAGCTGATGTAACCAGTGCCATCGTTAGTGTAAAGAGTGAAGACTTCGTGGCCGGGAACGTTCAGGATGCCGCAGAGCTGGTAAAGGGGAAAGTTGCCGGTTTAACCGTAACCAAAGGTTCCGGTGACCCCAATGCTGAATCCACTATCAGGCTGCGGGGTATCA
The DNA here is from genome assembly GCA_964456825.1 of uncultured Bacteroidales bacterium. Lineage (GTDB taxonomy): Bacteria > Bacteroidota > Bacteroidia > Bacteroidales > UBA10428 > UBA5072. The sequence goes on along the minus strand of CAYWCR010000001.1, from coordinate 5,072 downwards.
CCAGTATGACGGCTGATATAACCCCCCTGGTCCTTATCGATGGAATGGAAGGTTCCCTGGGCATGGTTGCCCCGGAAAACATTGCATCCATCGACGTGCTGAAAGATGCATCCGCAGCTGCAATTTACGGAACACGCGGTGCGAATGGCGTTATCCTGATCACGACCAATACAGGCAAGCGGATGGAACAAACCAATGTTAACTATTCGGCTTACGGAACCCTGTCGGATTTCTATAAAGTGGCTGATTTCATGGGGCCCAGGGATGTCCGGTTTGGCAAGACAACATTCAAAGACAAAGGGTGGGACACCGACTGGCTGAATGCAGTTTCGCAGCTGGGATATACCCAGAACCACAGCCTGAGCATTACCGGGGGAACCCAGAAAACCAGTTATTCTGCCAATGTCGCCTATCGTCAGGAAGAAGGGACTATCCGGAAATCCAACAGTGATGATTTGAAAATGCAGTTCGATCTGAGCCATTGGTTCCTGAATGACATAGTGAAACTGAATTTCAACCTGATAAAAGGCATCCACAAGAATGATATAACCAATGCCAGTGATGCCGGCATTGAAAATATTTACCGGCAGGCGGTTATCCGTAATCCTACAGAACCAATCTATATTGATGGTGATCAGGAACTTGGTTATTACGAAGACTGGTCTGTATTTCAGTATTACAACCCGGTATCCATGATCTTTGAACAACTGGGTGAATTTAAAAATGAATGGACACGGATGACAGGTAATCTTACTGTTGAACCCATAAAGGGCTGGCAGACAAACCTCAAACTTTCCACCAATCGTTCTGATGAAAACACAGAATCCTATACCACCCGGGATTATTATACCTATCAGACTTCAGGTTATGAGGGCTATGCATACCTGGGCAGAACTTTCAGAGAAACCAACCAGCTGGAGTTAACTTCGCGTTACGATAAGATCATTCAGTCTGTTCATCGCTTCTCCGCATTGGCTGGTTACAGCTATCAATACTACCTGGGAAAATTCAATGCAAATGGCAACTATGACTTCCCGACTGATGCCTATCGTCATTACAACATAGGTGCAGGCGCAGCACTGAGAAACAAAGAAGATCCTGATGCATATATGGGATCTGACGCAGATGACAATAAACTGATCGGTTTCTTCGGCAGGATCAGTTATGGATACAAGGATAAATACAATATCCTGGCCAGTGTCCGTCACGAAGGCTCTTCAAAATTCGGAGCCAACCATAAGTGGGGTACATTCCCGGCCGTTTCAGCCGGCTGGACCATCAGCAACGAAGATTTCCTGGATAACTTTATCTGGATTACAAACCTGAAATTGCGCATCGGATATGGGGTGACAGGCATCATTGCCGGTTCTTCCTATGAGTCCCTGGTTCGTTTCAATTATAATTCTTCTTCCTGGGGTTATTTTCTGAACAGTCAGGGAGTATGGGTTCCAAGCCTGGAAGCTGTTTCCAATCCGAATCCCGATCTTAAGTGGGAAAAATCAGGCGAGTTTAACATCGGACTTGACTTTGGATTCCTGCAAGACCGGTTAACCGGTTCAGTTGATTTCTACAATAAGGTTTCAAGTGACCTGCTCTACAATTACAATGTTCCGTCTCCTCCGAATCTTTTTACCACAACCTATGCCAATGCAGGCAAAATGCAAAACCGTGGTATTGAAGTGATGGTCAGGGCCATTCCTGTCAAAACTACTAATTTTCAATACAGTACCACAATAACGGCTTATCATAATACGAACAAAGTGATAAGCCTTTCCAATGACCTGTATGAAACTGACAACTATCAGGATAACGGCTGGGCTGGCGATCCCGTTTCTTTGCCCACACAAAGGCTGGAAGTTGGATCACACTTCGGCAGATATTATACGTTGATAACAAAAGGGCTTTCTGAAAACGGGCTGTGGATGGTACATAATCCTGATAGCGGGCATTATGAAGAATTTACTGCTGCTATGGCCACCGCAGAGAGTTCATATCGGCAATGGACAGGTACTTCTGCCATCCCCAGGCTTTACCTGAACTGGGATAATTCATTCCTATGGAAGAATTTCGACCTGAAGATACAGATGAGTTCACAGTTAGGTTTTCAGATTGTCAATGAACAGCGAATGTTCTATGAAAACAATTCCATATCGTATAACAGGCTCACATCGGCTGCCGATCCCATCCCTATCGTAGATGCAAATGGTAATCCTACAGGCAGCTCACGTCTTATGTCAACAGCTCAGTCACAGACCATCGTGAGCTGGTATTACGAGGATGGTGATTTTCTGAAGATCGATTATGTTACCCTGGGTTATTCTTTTAACACTTCAAAAATGAAGTTCGTGAATAATTTCCGTGTATACCTGTCGGGTGAAAACCTGTTGTGCATTACCAAATACAAAGGCCTGGACCCGGAACTGAGCAACGACAATATTTATAGTCTCGGAATAGACGGAAGAGATAAATATCCTACCATACGCTCATTTTCAATCGGTGCCAGTATAAATTTTAAATAGGAATTCATCATGAAACTGAAGAATATAATATCCATCGTGACGGTATCCGGTCTGTTGATGTTTGTACCATCTTGTACCGACCTGGAGGAAACCCTGTACAACGATCTGTCTGAAAGCAACATTTCCTACACGGATGAGGAAATTGAAAGCATGTCGGGCCCCGTATACACCAACTTGCGCTATACTTACTGGGCATGGGAAGGCCTCTACGACCAGTGCGAAGAAAGCGGTGATCTGATCATGACGCCCCTGCGACCGGGAGTCGGCTGGGGTGCGCAATATATCCTGATGCACAAGCATACCTACAATGCTTCAATAGGCCATTTTTACCAAACCTGGTATTATCCCTATGTAGGTATTGGTTACTGTAATAAATTGCTCGATCTGGACGGGATCAAGGCTGATAAAGAAAAAGTGGCCGAATTCCGTGGGATGAGAGCACTCTATTATTACATTCTGCTGGATATCTTCCGCAATGTACCATTGATCACCACAGCCGATATACCGGCAGGATTCCTGCCTGAACAGGAAGACCCTGCCGTGGTTTTCGATTTTATCGTTTCTGAACTTGAGGCTGCCAAAGCTGATCTTCCCAAAACCTCTGGCTATGGCCGCATGAATTATTATGTGGCCTGCATGACCCTGGCAAAAGTGTATCTGAATCACAATGCCTGGTTTTATGGAAATACCGCTGAAGGCTTCACCGGTAACGAATGGTACCAGAAAGCCCTGGACGAAGTCAACGAGGTGCTGGCCAATACCAGTTATCAGCTGGCATTGGAATATAAGGATCCATTCATGGCCGATGGAAGCGGTTGCAAGGAGATCATTTTTGCTATTCCCCTCGATGGCACTTATGCGTCAGCCAATTACCTGAGCAACAAATGCCTGCACTCCGCCAGCGCAGCAACTTTTCTCTATAATTCGGCACCCTGGGACGGAAGCTGTGCCCTGCCACAGTTTATGGACACCTATGATCCGGATGACAAACGCAAGACGGATACATGGCTGTTTGGCCCGCAGTATTCCTATACCAAGAACGGAACCGCAATAACCCTGTACCAATATAACGATTATCTGGAAGCCGGACAGACCGATGGACTGGTGGCTACTCCAATAAAAGTTGACAATGAGCCTCTTAATTATACAACTTTTGTGCACTCTATTGATAATCCTGGTGCCTACAAAATGGAAGGGGCCCGATTCTGGAAACAGGAAATTGTCTCAGGCCAGACCGGAACCTACGGAACCGATGTCTGTTTCTACCGCCTGGCCGATGCCATGTTCATCAAAGCGGAGTGTTTGCTCCGGTTGGGTCAGGATAAACAAATCGCTGCGGACCTGGTATCCCAGGTACGTGAACGCTCATTCCCCGGCAATACGGCCAAAGCCATACGCACAATAGCAGAACTGGAAGGCGGAAGTGTATATGATTACGGCTTGCGTGAAACACAGCTTGATGCCAATGACCAGCCTGTGCAGAATTTCACCTATGAAGGCGGTGACGACATTGAACTCGGCGGCCTGCTCGATGACCTGGCCTGGGAATTCGTGGGTGAACACCACCGCCGGCAGGATCTCATCCGCTTCAGGCTGAGAGACGGTTCACGCAATGTCTTTAACGGGAAATCACGGTTCTGTTATGATGCATCATCCGTTAATCCTGCAGACGATGTGAAGAAAAATGCATATCCTATTTATCAAAACTTTCTGGATGCCAATATTAAACTGGTACAGAATCCGGGATACGACGAATAAATCTTAACTTTATATTCTACTGTTGACTTAATTATTTACCATAAAACTATACCGCTATGAAAAGGATCATTTTTAACACCATTGCCCTATTAGCTATGATTGGATTGTTTTTCGTCTCTTGCGAGAAAGACGACAGTCAGGAGCACCAATACACCGAGGAAGAACTGCGGGAAATTGCCCGTCAGGATTCCCTGAAGCAGATCATTCCTGCTGATTATATTTTTACCCAGGATTTAACCATTCCGCTTACTGACGACTATACAGGAATTACCCTGTCCCTGGTCGCCGACAAGGACACAGCAAAACTGCTCGAATTATTTGAGTATAATACCGTGGCTGAGCTTGTATTGGCTTTGGGTACCTTAACGGATGGAGTACAGTCAGGGAACGACATCACCTTCTATGCTTACAACTTTTCAACCAAGTATGAGTACGCAAATCCTTCCACAACCAATTACTTCGGTCACTGGTTCGATGCCAACGGAGATGTATGCAACTGGGGTGACCAGGCCTATCTGTACTGCGAAAAAGTAGATGAAACAACCCTTGACTTCCAGATTGCCTGCTTTCCCAGCCGTCCTGTTACAGGCACCACATATAAAATCGTGGAAGCTATGAAATATGATACAACGTCCGTGGCTTTCCTCTTCAACGTGACCATCGGCGATGCACCCGAGGAACCGGAACTTGTTTACCCCGTAACTACCATTGTGGGCACTGAAACCCATGATATTGATGCAGAAAAGAATATCGATTACGCTGCAACCCCCGTGTCAATTGATGCTGCAGCCATTG